>CAYPZK010000012.1:0-64069 GCA_964415385.1 uncultured Bacteroidaceae bacterium | reverse complement strand
CATTGTCCGCATCAACACACATGATGGCGGAATAGATGGTATTCCCCTTTACGCCTGACTTGGTTTCTGTGCCATAGATGCGCACGGGGTATGCGCCATGCGAAAGACGCTCTCCGCCTCCAAACACATTGCTTGGATTGACCGATATGCTCTTGGTGTAACTGTCGCTTACTGTTGCTTCACCCAGTTTCTTCCATTCTCCGTTATAGTACATTTCCACCGTAGCGAGGATAGACGATGTGTTGTTGGGGAACTTGTAGAACTGCCCGATGCTCTTTGTTGTTCCACCTACGGTCAGCGCCGTGCTGCTTGTATAGTTCAACGCCATTGGCTGCTCCACGGTCACATCAACGGCTACAATGGTAATGGCTTTCTTCTTGACGTTGCCGTCTGCATCGGTCGCCTGTACATAGAAACTCTTGCTTGCTGCGCTGCTGAAATACTCCGTAAAGTCCAGTTCAAACTTGTAATCCGTGGCACTCGCTGAACCTGCGGTGTTCATATCCTCACTGAAAAGTGTCAAGCCTGTGCTTGCATCAATGATGGAGATATTGCGGATGACACCGATAACCTCGCTGCCTCCGGGGTAGCTCACGCTGCGCAAGGCGACGTTCAACTTGATGTCCGAACCGTATGCCACGGTAGGGGCGGCTTCCTCAAAGTATATGGATAGCGTGCTGTCCTCACTCGAACCGCCTCCGCCTGTGTTCTTAGGCACTTTGATAACAACATCTTCAAGCTGGTTTCCGTTTAGGTTCACTGCCTTGAAGTATATGTAATCCTCATCGCTCTCTTCATCAAAGCTGCCAATGGCTTTCTCCTGCATGGCGTATGCTCCGCCTGTAGAAAGTGCGTCTGTGCCGTTTTCTGCGGGCGTGTCGGAAGTCTCCACATTGCTGCCGCCTCCTGCTCCAAATGCAACCCACGGCTTTTCATCGGCAGGATTGATGTCGGCAACTTCTCTCGTGAACTGGTAGGCTTGCCAGACTGGTGCGCCGTTGTTGTCAGTGTCTGCGGTCTTGAAAGTAAGCACAACACCACAACACCACTCTTGAAGTATGATAGCCCGCTTTCCTTTTCAAGGTTTTGCACGGCTTGAATAGCGGTACTCAAAGAGTATTCTATATCCTCACACAATGAATTTACATTGATGGTGTTACCTATGCTCTCGCCATTGGCTCCAAAATCAGTCCAGTTGCTTTCTGTGTTCCATGCGATTGTATTCGTCCACTGCTTCGATTGCCAACCGTTTTCTGTGAGGAAAGTGAGGACAACGCCGGGAACTTTAATCATGGCTTGTTCTTCCATGTTCCGCATGGCATTGACTTTTTCAAGCGCGACAGAGAATGTTATCTGTGTCTCGCCAAGACCAAAGAGCTTGTTGATATTGATGAGGCTTCGGGCAACGGTGTGTGCTGCTACAGTTTCCGTTCCCGATTGAAGATTGGCAATGTCTTCCTTTGCGTTTTTCATCTCGTTTTGAAGCTGCGCACCATCACTGCCAGGGAAAGCCGTACTTTCCGTATAGCCCAAAGCAAGGTCAGAGCCGATTGGCACAAGGGTGCTGCCGCTCCAGCGGTAAGTAATGTTCTTACTCTTATCCACATATACCTTTCCTGCTTCCGGCACCATACCTTTCGTGCTGTTTTTCCCCCACGTGTCTGCATCAGCCCATGACGGATAATAGACAACAGAAGTAATCGCAACAATTTCGTCGCCTTCCGCAGCCTCACTGTAAGCTAAAACAAAAGTGTTGTTGGTTCTGTCATACACAACCTTGCAACCCTCATCGGTTGAGTATTTGCCGATACTCATCATCTGAACGGTGACGCCCTCAACTGCTTCTGCAAACTCAACCACGTCATCAACATAACTCGGTAAATGGTTTGCAGGGACTTTCCCGTCCTCGTCAAGTGGAGCAATGCCACCCGATGTGCCTTTGCTTTTCTCGAATTCCGTCAGTTCCTTGTTTATATTGTCTGCCTTGCTATTGACAGAATCGACTGAAGACTCAACGGAATTCACCTGCGACTGAACTGCATTCACCTGCGACTGAATGCTGTTGAGGCTGTTGCCTTGCGTAGTGAGGGTGGTGTCCTGTGATTTGTTCTTTTCCTCAATCTCGGAAATATCCTGCTGCATCAACGCCATGTCGTTTTGCAGTTCGGCTACGGCTTCGTTATACTGCTCGCTATCAACTGTCGGATTGCCGCCTGTCTCACCTGTTGCAACCCATTCGCCACCGTCTCCAACGTATATCGGACCGGGAAGCGTTGTGCCAACTATTGCCCACCAACCATCGTGAGGTAATGGATAGGCGGCTTTCAATTTTTCAATGGAGGTGAAGATGCCTTTGTTCGCGCCTTTGATATTTTTCGCGTCAAGCCATCCGTCCACTTTAAGGCTGCCCTTCATGTGAGAGCTGCCTTGCACGGTCATCTTGCCGCCGACTGCCACATTGCGACCAACGGAAACATCACCGTCAATTTGTGTTGTCTTTATTGAACTCATATTAATGATGATTTAGCCAATTCGTTCAACACGTTGCTCTTGTCCGTGTCGCCGAATGTGATTAACACTAATGCTGCCGTGGTATATACTACGGCATCGTAACATCGTTGACAGATTTCGATAGCTCCGTAATCGTCAACTTTTGGATAAGGAAGATACACGGCACGGCTCACCTGTGCGTTTTCACTCTTACACGAATAAAACTCCAACACACGTCCTTCGGGGCGTATGGAAATGAAGCATATTGGTCGTTGTGCCGTGCCGCGTATGCCTTTGAAACGTGAGCGTTGCTTAGCATATTCGGGGTCGTCGGTATTTGATGCGGTAAATACTGGATATGACCAGTCGTCCATTTCAAACACTACGAAACGCATGAAGTCCTCGGGCAACAACACCCAACCGCATTCGCCCTCCATCCAATACACAGCATCGCCGAAATTATATCCTCCGTCAAGAAGGTACGAGGGGGCTTCGCTGTGTATGCGCTTCACAGCCTCAACAATCTTCGATTTGATGATGTCATTAAGGGCGAGCGTGTCCACATCGCCGAGTTCAGCCAATGCATCACTCACCATGTTCTGGTCAAGTGCAATGCGGACATCCTCAGCTATCTTGTCAAGGGGATATACTGTCATACGCTACATCGGTTATGACAGACCCTCAAACTCAATTCCGTGGGCTGTAGCCTGTTCGGTTATTGATTTCATACTGCGGAGCGAGGTGCGGCTGATGCCGAAAGTGTCGGCAAGGAAGTCTTTGGCGGCTGCAAGGTCGCTGACTTGCACCTTGCGCATGACGGGCTTGCCCGTTTCATTTTCCTCAACGTCTTTCTCCACTTCATCGCCTTGTGTTGGAACTTGCTCTGCATGGGCATCTTCCTCAATAGTCTTTAGAAGCCGGAACAGAGTGCCGAATTTATAGTGCTGCTCTATTGCGGTCATTATATCCTCGTTGTCTGTGGTGAAAGTGCTACTGCCATTCGACAACGGGGTAAACGAAATGTGCAGGTTCTTCTTGCTCTTCAGCACCACATTGATGCTGATGTTCGTGTTTGCCTTATATATCTTTTTCATTTCTTGATTAAATTAAAAAAGGGATGGGACTAAGCCCATCCCTCGGTTCATATTCTTTTTACAATTCTCGGTTAGACTGCTTCTGCTGGTGCTTGTTCTGCTGGTGCTTGGGCAAGTTTCATACGTGCGTGTGCCTTTGCATAACGCAGGTACAGGCAACTTACCTCCTGAATGACAACAGCGTCTGTACGGCGGATACCGGCCTTCTGCAAGTCGAGGACATTGCGTGCCCACGACACATGGGTTTTCTTCGACAGATATTCGGGATCCATGGCGAAGCCGCAGTCGCTCATGCCGTTCACGTCAAACAATTCGTGATGGATAGTCAGAACCTCGCCGAAGTCGGTATCCCACGACTTGAACTTCAAATTCCAAACCTCAACAGTATCTTTCAGACGGAACTTCTCGCTCTTAATCTTAGAGAATGCGGAAAGCATGTCGCTGCCACAGAGTAGAATCTTGCGCTTGTTGCCAATACCAGTGCCGACAAAGAGGTCTTTGGTGATGTCAACAAGGTTCTCGTCTGTGATAACTGCGCATTTCTTGTCAGCATCCCATTCGCCCACTTCGATGTCCTTGCCTGCCATCCACCAAATGCCGCCAGTGAACCATGTGTTCATGCCGTCTTTGGCAATATGCTTGATTACATTCTTCACACCAAACAGATAGGTGTTCTCCATAGCAAGGCGCATGTCATATACACCGTCTTCCTCAATGTCAGAGAAGTTCCAGTTTACTTCCTTGGCGGCAATCTTGTCAAAGGTGGACTGCTCTACCTGTATCATGAAGTTTTGGCAATACTGCGTCTCCGGCATAGGAATGTTGTTGAAACGTCCAGTCTGCACGTCAAGCTCGCCGCAAGCCTTGCCCATACGCACGAGAGTTGTACCCGAAGGAATTTCCGGCACAAGGATTGGCTGCTTGGTAGAGGTGTCCATCTTGCCGTTCACGGCATACACGGTCGGCAGGTTTGTTGTGCTGTCCTTACCGCATACACACAAAACAAGGTCGGGAATGAGCGTGTCAGTTGCTTCGTTATACGCCGTTCCATCGGGCTTGGTTACTGCCTTAACACCTACTACGCGGATAGTGTCGTCCAACGTAAACATGTTGAGGTCGTCCACAGGGAGCGACACACTTGCACCCGATGTCATGGCGGTAAGTTTGTCGTTGGTGCTGCACTTGATTTCTCGTGTGCCAACGCTGTAATACTTCACCTCGAATGAATTGGTGCTGCTCGATTTCGCATATCGGCTGATTTGGTCGATAGGCGTTGCCATAGGGCGAATCTTGACAATGCGCTTGTCAACATCACTCAGATAGAAATTCGAGTCGCCCTCATCACGTCCCACGGTCTCGGTTGAGATACCGTCTGTTCCACCAGTGCCATCGGCACCGGCTACTGTCTTACCCGCATCGGGCAGTTCACTGGCATTTGCCATGAACACGCCACTCGATGCGCCTGTCACAAATGCCAATAAAATCAGCATCATGCGACACAGAAAACTTGTTGCTTTCTTCATCGTTTTTTTAATTTAAAAAGTGGATAACTATTGTTTGATTGTCTTTCGTTTCTCGCCGCCACGTTCCCAAATGTTTTGAGTACCGTAGTTGCGTTCTATCGCTCCCATATCGGGCATTTCGCGGGCTGAGCCTTTACCTCCGCCATTCTTGCCGCTGAGATTGGCAGTGCCATCGTTGCGACTGTCCTTGCGAAGTTTTTCCTCAATCTTGGTGTTGCGTCCTCTCACTTCGCCCTCACGGTCGGCTTGTTCCACATCACTGTCGTGCTTGATGGCTTTGAGTGCCATGCGAATGCTTTCCTGTGAGAATTTTCCCAGCAGCCCGTCCTTCATGATGCGGATAAGGAATTCCATCGCACCGTCGATGTCCTCGTCCGTCAATCCGTCTGCCTGTTGCAATTGCTCGATGGTCGAAAGGGTCTCGCTGATGTTCTTCTGATACTCTTCTTCATACTTGCCTTCTTCCGCAATGCGCTCGGCATACTCCTTGTTTGCCGCTGCAAGGGCTTCCTGTTTCTCTGGGTCTTCAAGGGCTTCCTTAAAGTCATCGCCAAACTTGCGAATCATACCCACAATAGGGTCTTCGCCTTTTCGCCAGTCAGTAAGGAATGCCGCACTGCGCGGATTGCTTGCAAACAGGTCGGAAAGCGATTTTTCTCTCTCACGATACCCTGCCAACTCTTTGTCGTAACCGTCGTAATCTTCGTTAATTTGCCCGAAAATCGCCTCATCATCAACAAATTCTTTGTCCGGGTACTTTTTCTTCAACCGTTCCGTGTATCGGTCGCGGTTGGTTTTAACTTCCGTATTATTAGCCATATAATAAATATTTATATTACGCTGTTGAACTACGTGGCAAAAATAGTGGTAAAAATCAAGGTTACACGTTTATCTTTTTACGCTCCTATAAGTAACTTTGAAACACAGATAGATGAAATTTGATGAAGCACAGAGGTTCACTAATGGAATACTCACAAGAGCGTTCAGACGACCTTATGAGAGCATACGATGAGTACATATCAGCATGTGATTACATTCGTATGCCCGATGTGTATGCGTGCATTGTCAATATGCCGTCCAGCCGTTTTTGGGTTAGCGACATAAGGGCAGCATTGGTTGTCTCCGCCATGATGAGGGGTGAGCCGGTCTTGGATGGCATGTGGCCTACAAAAAGGGAAATGTACAAAGAAATACATCGGCGTGTGGATGAAATGAGCAAAGCCTATCCACAAATGAAAATATCAGAATTATGTGCAAAGGTGGTTTGCCAACCTGCGCCTAAGTTCTACCTCACGCCAGGCAGTGCAAAAGTAATGGTATGTAAAGCAAGGAAGGAATGGATGAAAAGAAAGGCTGCAAGGTTGCGGCTCTGTTAATTACAGTTGTTGTCGTTTGCCTGTCATTGCAGGAAACAACGGATTGGTCGTCAGTCGGCATTTTTGATGGATGCGGGCTGCGTTCTCGTTTGCTGTATCCATTTTTTCATGTCAGCATCATACATGCGCTTCTGAATGCGTGGTGTATGCTTTCTGTTGTTTTCATATATAACGTGTCGTTGTCTCGATTGTCATTCAGCTACGCAGTAGCATTGTCAATACCCGGTTACTGCTTATCCGCTATCCCTACAGTCGGATTGTCCGGACTTGTCTTTGCCCTGTTCGGTTCTCTTTCGTTTGAGGTGAAAAGGAGGCTATATTATCAGTCGTGGATGGCTGCTTATCTCGCCATTGGGTTTCTTTTCCCGAATACCAACGCATGGGTTCATTTGTATTGCTACATCATTGGGCTGGTGTGGGCGTTGTTGAATAAACCGATAAAGCGGTAGCATTATGAGTAACACAAACAATATAATAGCAGACATCATAGTCGAGAATAATCGGCGCAACATGGAGGTGTACGCCCGCTTCAATCCAATCAGTGGCTTTGGCTCTGTGGGTGAGCGTACAAAGGTTGTGATTGAGGATTTTCCAATACGCACACAGTACCTTCCTGTTGAAATGATGAATGTTCCTCTTGTCAAGAAACTCATCAAATGCAAGACTGTTGATGCTTTCCTTGAAAGTTTAGGAACAACTGAAGAAAATTATGAAACAGACAGATTAAAGGTCATTCTGCAATTCGTGCGCATTCGTGTTCGCTTTGACTTCCCGTTTTGGGCGGCCACATTTGTATATATCAAGAATAAAGGTGGAGGCGAGGATGTTCTGTTCCGGCTTACACGTCCACAACGCAAGTTTGTTGCGAAACTGGAAGAGCTTCGCAAGGCAAACAAACCTATCCGCATTGTGTTGCTTAAAGCACGTCAATGGGGCGGCTCAACCACTTCACAGTTATATATGGCTTGGCTTCAACTTGTCCATAAGGTCGGATTGAATTCACTCATCATTGCCCATCAAGGTGTCGGCTCTGATGAGATCAAGGATATGTTCGACCGCATGATAAAGAACTATCCTGTAGATATGCTCTACAAATTGGGTGAGACTTACAACGAGAATGAGCCTAAACTTGTCGGTGTCGGAAAGTCGGGGAATATTCACCGTGTGCCACAACGGAACTGCAAGATTAAGATTGGAACTGCTGAACGTCCAGACTCTTGCCGTGGTGGTGACTATAACCTTGTTCACCTTTCGGAAGTTGGTTTATGGAAAGCCACGGAAGGCAAAAAGCCCGAAGACATTGTGCGCTCTGCCTGTTCGGGTGTGCTGCTGCGTCCTTACACCATGATTGTGTATGAAAGCACAGCCAATGGAACGGGCAATTTCTTCCAAAAAGAATATGATGATGCCAAAAAGCACAAGTCGCAGTTTCTCGCGATGTTCGTTTCTTGGTTCGACATTGAGCAATATACTGTTCCTCTCGACAATGTGGAGGTGTTCGCACAAATGTTGTATGCCAATCGGGAGAATAACAATATTCCATCGTCGCGTGAGGAAAACGGAAAATATCTGTGGTGGCTTTGGGAACAAGGCGCGACATTGGAAGCTATAAATTGGTACATACAAGAACGTGCCAAATATACAGAACATGGCTTGATGGCCTCCGAATTCCCGTCTGATGATGTGGAGGCGTTTGTTCATTCAGGCACAAGGGTGTTCGACAAATATAAGGTTGATAAACTCAAACCCTCTTGCCGTCCGCCTCGATATATCGGAGAGGTGTATGCTGATGCTGATGAGGGCAAGAAAGCATTGGAGGGATTACGCTTTACTGAGGACAGTCAAGGTTTACTTCACATTTGGGAAATGCCCGAGATTGACGACAATGAACTTGTTACCGACCGCTATCTTACAGTTGTGGATGTAGGCGGTCGCTCCAGCAAGGCTGACTTTTCTGTCGTCCTTGTCCTCGACCGCTTGTTTATGGCTGACGGTGGCAAGCCTACAGTAGTGGCGCAATGGTACGGACATATCGACATTGACCTATTGGCGTGGAAAGCGGCGCAGATAGCTTCATTCTATGATAACTCCTTGCTCGTTATAGAAAGCAACACACTTGAAACACACGACAAGGAACGGCAGGTTGATGGCGACCAGTCTCAATTCATTCTAAATCAGATTAAGGATATTTACCAGAATCTGTATGCGCGTAAGCAATCCGAGGAAGACGTACGTGAGGGCTTGCCTCGCAAATATGGTTTCCATACCAACATTGCCACAAAGCCGATGATTATATCCACGCTTGTAAAGGTGATACGTGAAAACCTGTACACGGAACGGGATGTGCGCTGTATTGAAGAATACTTGTGTTATGAGAAGAAACCAAATGGGGCGTTTGGCGCTATCATTGGCAAACACGATGACTTGCTGATGACACGTGCCATTGGGTTGCACATCTGTTTCTTTGAAATGGATATTCCAAAATTTGTGCCTCGTGTCGGCCGGTTCTACGTGAAAAAGAAATCTGCTGTTTCGGCAGCAACAATATAGTTAAACCAATATCAACAAAAAATGAACATCTTCAAAAAAATCAGAGCCACACTCCGCCTCAACGAGGCTGTGAGACAGGCAGACAAAGCTCACGGTGAGAATGGCAACCGCTACTATGTAATGCCCACAAGTGGCACAAGCGGACAACTCATCATCATGGATCGTAACAATTTCAGAAAGCTCAAACACAAGGGCTATGTCAACAATCGCACTTTTGTACGCGACCTTGAAATGGAGTGCTTCTATTGCACGCCATACCGCAACGGAACGGGTGTGTTGTCCCCGGCTGTTGTCGCCTTGAAGCGTAAACAATACTTCTCGTGGTTAAACTCTTTCAAGAAGTCAAAGAAGAAATGAGCCGATACGGAAACATTGACGGTATCGCTACGCTGACAAACAATCCCAATGCAATCGACAATTCAAAAGGAACGATTGGAAAGATTGGCAAAGTGAAACAACCTGCCACAACAAAGAAATAGGAAATGCAAAAAAACAGTCGTGCCCCACATACTTTTGAGGCACGATTGTTTTATTGATACTGCGATGTAAAATCAATCTGTATCCTACGTTGGAAAGCAGGAGCATATTGAGCCTTTAGCAACCAATAAGAGGCTAATATTGGTTTCACACCAAATTCATCCGCCAACGAATTGGCAGTCATGACTTGTCCTTTACGCTTACGGTCGAATACGGCCTTTCGTAAATCATCGCCATTAAACAGGTATTCGTTCGCAAACTTATTCGCTTCCGTCTCCTTCTTATTCCGCTTTGCTTTCGACTCGTTGATTTCGCCTTCATAAATTTCCACGTTCTTGTGCTTAATGGCATGGCCAAATTCATGGAACAATGTAAACCAGCAAGATATAAGGTCATGACCTCTGTCGGAAATTTGAATGAGTGGTTTGTTGTCAATCCAACGGATTGCACCATAGACCGTTTTAGGCAATGACGGAACAAGCACTAATCCTACACCGAAAGCAGAAAGTGTTTGGGGAAGCGACTTGAAATAATCCGCATCCTCAATATGCGCCATCCATTCTTTGGCTTGAATCCACGCCATCAACCCCTCTTCATCATAATCCGGAATGTTCATAGCTTGAAAATCCAATTCGCCACGGCGCAACCAAGCATGAAGATTTATTGAGTCAACTTCCATCTTGTTTTGGGTACGGAACAATGCAGCCTGTTTCTCCGATGTCGCAAAGACTTCATTTTCCGAATCAACACCAAAGAAATCAAGAATATCATCAAGCCTGTCATAGCCCTCCATAAACTCGCCACGAAGCAAAGGCAATACTTTCTTCAATTTGGTATATGTCTTTTTTGCTTGCATATAATTGGCTACATAACGAGGTTTCTCTTCCAAATACTCTTCTTGAAAATGGATGAGATAATCAACAACACATGGAGCCTCCAAGATTTTAGCGGCTTTATCCAAGACTTTTTGCGATAAACGCTCCTTGCTTCTTAAGTCTTTAACTCCAATGAGGGTTTCAAAATTCTCAATGCCGCGAGCCTCGAACATATCAGCAAGTTCCCCTCCGACTGTGTTACGCAATGTCAAAGGGTTTAATACAGGTATTTTGTCAAGCGCAGCCATATCTATATCTTATTATAATCGTGATTGTTTACTGCTATAACATATATAGTCATTATAGAGCAGAAATCCCCTTTCCAATCTCTTGTCAGTAGCAAATTGCTTTCGTCATCTATAACATGATTGAAAAATTTTCTTGGACCTCTGCCTACCCTGACTTTCAAAATCAGTGGTTCGTTCTGTTTGCATCCTTTTGTTATTTCGATACGGTTTTCCGTTTTTCCAAATATTGAATTGTATGCACCTGCCGACTCGGATTTTTTCAAACGGTCATGCAATTTCTTTGCTGGCTCCATGAGATTAACTCCAAAGGTTTTGGAAAAAGCTCTGGACGCACTGCGGTTATCGGGATTCATAACGAAATCACGATAGCATTTAACTTCTTTCGAGTTATTATAATTGATAACCATTTGACATTGCATATCTTTTGCCGTTGCAAAGTTAAACATTTAATTTGAGATAGTTGCAACATCTTGAACTTAATTTGAATGTTTTAACTTCATCTTCGTGTCCTTTTGTACTTTTCTTTAAAATACAATGTTTTATTGAAGCATTCGTACAGCTTGATTAACGGCATTCATATTCGCACCTTGCCGTGCCTGTGCCATAAGTTGTGGAGAAATCAGTCCGGGAACTTTGCCTTGCTCCAACTGCTCTTTCTGCGATTGGATGCTCTGCAATAACTCATCGGCAAACGGGAAATCTCCATGCTCCAGCAACTGCTCAACGCTGATGGCTTGCGCTTGCCATAGCTGCATCAGTATGTCATTGGCAAGATGGCGGTATGCAGGTGTTGTTGTGCTTTCTGTGATGCTCAAATCAAATTCCACATCCCGAATTTTCTTCGGGTCGTACTCAATCTGCGCACCACTTTTACCCGCTATGTTGAAAACGCGCTTGCCATCATAGAACTGCTGCATATTCTTTACGTCCTTATAGGCACCATCAATGACGAAGCCGCTGTAACTTTCAAGCAAGTCCAGCAACGTCATTGTGGCGTTTTGCGTCTGTTGGTTATAGTGGGCGGCACTCTCACCCGAAAAGCCCGCCTTGCCTTGCAATGCTCCTGTTACACCCGATATGTCCTCAAAGAATTTAAGTTGGATATTCAGCAATTCAGTTATGCCAATGTTAGTTGAATTGTTGGCAACTTGTTCTGGCACACGTCCGCTTTTACTCGGTGTATAGACTATCACGCCGTTGAACTCCGCCCACCTGTCAGCAATATCTTCCACGCTTACGCCATCGGGCAGACAATCTTCCGGCATGAGCAACACACCTTTTGCACTTGCACGCATTATCCAATCATATAAGACAATCAGTCGGTTTGTATATCTCTGTTGGTCGATGACGTCTGCGACAAAGCTGTGTATTTCGCCATCGATAAACGGGTAAGCCTTGAATACGTATGGGTGGCTTCCGTGTTCGTATGGTGTCTCGCCCTCCCTTAATATGTCGCCAAATGGAGACAAATAGTAGAAGTACCAAAAATCATCGACAAACCATGTGGCTTTAATCAATGGTATTTCTTCCTCGGGCATACCCATAGATTTTGCCATCTCCATACGTTCCTCATTCACGGCTACCACGCTCTTGTAATAGTCCTCCACGTCAATTTTGAAGATGTCGCCATTTTGGTAATCATGGCAACGGTAACGTGGCTTCTGCTCCTTGCGCCACACCTCAATCACACGACACCTGCCAGGCTCGCTTGTAAACAGAAAATCGTAGTTCTGCAATCTGCTGTACCCGAAACGTTCCGCATAAGAGGCGAGATATTCCTTTCGCGCTGCCCACTTGTAAATATCACGTAGTCGTCTATAATCTTCTGCTGACGTGGCAAATTGTTCGCACAACTGCCCGAATGATATGTCGTGAACCTCACCAAGACAACCCACGTCCCAACCGCGAAAGTCGCGCATATTGTTGTCTATAAAAAAGTTGTTCGGCTGCACATAGTCTGTCCAACAGTCCTCCTTGCCATTTCGCCAGCCATACGACTTGCGATGAACGATAAAACCGCTGATGAGAAACTCCTCCATTGTGCGTGCATACACTTCTGTCATGCGGTTAAGCTGCATGTTACACTGCAAAATGATGCTCATTGTCTCACCAAGTTTCTGCTCGTCTCTGTCTCTCGCCATACAAGTCGGCTCTTTCATCTGACTGCGATATACGCCCAACACGCTTTTCACAAGCCTACGGATGAGGTTGTTTTTTAAAGGTACGTTTCCTTGACTTTTGATAAACTCGTCCTCACTCATAGTCTTTCCGTCTACGCATATCATGTCGTCCCATTGATGACCATAAGTATAGCGTTTGTTGCGCTCCCTGTCTTTTCTGAAATCTTCCATCTGATTCCAATAGTGCTGTGCCTCCATCAGCACGTCAAACGCCCTGCGGTCGCCAAACAGACTTGATGCTGTAGCAACGGAATCGATACCGTCTGCATTGCGCTTGGGCGCAACCCTGCTCATTGGCATCAATCGCTTGATATTCTTTTCTGTATGCATAATCTTCTCTTTATAATGCTCGGGATGTTACGCAAAGGTAACACCCCAAGCAATCATTTTAAGTTTAACTATTTACGCTTGCGAGATGCTTCCATTTCTGAAATCATCTCTTTCTTCACCTCTTTCAATTCGGCTTCAATTTCCTTGCGTTCCTCATCATCTATGACCTCTTTCAGTTCTTTATTGAGGGCATCAATTTCTTGCCTGTAATCCTCAAAGATTTCATAACGCTCGTATTCGGGTGAGTTATACAAGAAGTTTATCTTTTCCGCATAGTCGAAAACTCCATTGTCGGTGTCTTTCTCATAATGCTTCAGCCTTGTTTTCAAGCGGTCATGCTCTTTCTTCAAGCGGAAGTATTCATTATTGACAGCCCTTGCCTCGGTGCGCTCGTCTCCGGCTTTGACAAGTCTGTTCACCAACAAAACATTCCGTGGCTCAAAATCACGCGCTCCGACTATGGTCTCTGCCGTCTTTGTCATTTTGTCAATTGTTCCGAACACACCTCCGAAATAGCCGTTAAGCATATACTCAACTTTGGCGGGATTGATGTCAATCGTGCCTTTTGTGTATGGGTCGCCGCCTGTTGCTTCATTCACAGTTGCAGCCAAGTTTACAATGTACTTGTTAGCACTGCTGTACGCCTTTGTCCATTCGGGCATATCCTTATTGTAATCTGTATCCTTATAGATTGGCATACCCGTCCAGCCCTTTTTCGTTACACATGCCTCCCATAGCGGTTTGGCTGCACTAGGAACAAAAGCGTTAAGTCCGCCTCCACCCTCTAAGAAGTCTATTGGCAACACTTGCGTCATTTGTCCTGTTATCTGTTCGGCTATCTCGCCTCCTGTCAGATGTTCCTTACCGCTGAATATGGAAGTCATCAACTCGCCCATACCATAGAAGGCACGGTATTCAACTGGCAGTGGAATGGAAATCCAATGCTCACCAACTCTGAACAGGATATTGCTGCGTCTGACGTATTCGGGCAGGTTGTAGTAGGAATTCTTGTCGTCCTCGTCATCATCGTCGCCACCAAAGTAAGCGATGATTGCTCCCAACAAGAACATTGCCGCCATACCTGTAAACGCTTTAGCCGGGTGGCGTTTCAGTTGTCTGCCGAAATTGGTTGTGCCTTGAATGGCTGCATTCCAAAATACAAACCCACTCCTTCCCAATCCGGAGACAAAGGCACTTGTGTTTCCCGCTCTTGTCTGTCCAACGCTGTTGTAGAACTTTGCGCCACTGCCCTTTTTGTTGAAGTTCACGCTTATCTCCTTTGCGTCATAGATGGCACGGTCAATGTTTCTACCCATTTCTCGTGAAGTGACAAACGCCGCAAATCGCGCACAATTCTCTATGGCTCTGTTATATTCATCAAGGCGTTCTGCAAGCAGACTTACCGCACGGCTTACTTTCAACTTGCCATTGGCGCGTTTTAATTCCTTGCGGATGTCGTTCTTGTGCTGTTCTATATCCCGAATGTTCGCATATCCAGTCTCACCACCGTTCATCATGAATTGATAGAACATAGCTTCCGTGCGATTGCCCATATCAAGCGTTCCCTTGCGGTATTTCGCCAATAGTCGCTTCATTTGTATTGGATTAACCATTGCGAAGTTCTTATGGAAACGCAAAGCATAATTCGGACTTTCCTTTATCCAAACCATTGAGTTTGAATATAACATGTCTCGCATGAAGTTCGACACAACAAAGTCGGGGTTGCGTGTGGTATAGAATGCGCTTAACTGACGGTTGATGCTTTCTCCGGCACGCAATAATGCTCCGATTGCTCCCGACATGTCATTGTCAGGATTGGTCTGTCCGTTTATCGCCTGTGCCGCACGCGGATTGCCGTTAATGGTAATCACATAATCCCTGCCGCCTCGCTTAACCAAAATTTGGTGCTGACGTAGGTCTCTGCTTTCCACAACGCGATATGGAATACCTATAGCATCTTTCCCCTTTTTGTAACTGTCGGGATATTGCTGCGACAAGGCTTTCATCTTTGCCTCAAAATTCTGCATCTTTCGCTCCACTTCTTCGGGGGTGTCATTGTTGTCGATGTTGTCGGGGAATACTGGCTTCCATTCGTCCTCCACTGCATCATACTCTATCCAAAGGTCGCTAACACTTGCAAGGTCGCTCGGATGGTTCAAAACAAAGTTCAAGAAGCGTTGCTTGACCAGTTTGTTGCGGTTGCCTTGCATGATAGCACTCTCTGCCATTGATTGCAGATTTGCAATAGGGTCGTCAGCCTTTGATTTACGCCCCTCGGCTTTCTTGATAGGCGCATTAAACGCACTATGTGCATGAGTGAGGTAAGCGTATGCTTCGGCACTTGTCTTTTCGTCAAAACCCCGCAATGGTATGTAGTAATCGTACATTCCTTTGATTTCCTCGTATATCTCCTTACTCATCATGCCGCACTCATAGGACTTGCTGAGAATGGCAGAACTTACCGCATTTACCTTGCTCCACAATTCACCGGTATCATGCGTTTGCTCGTAGTCGCTTACCATCTGTCGTGCTTCGGCTTCTGCGTCCATCACATTGTCCATGCCTGTTAAGGCGGTCAATCCGGCATAGTCTTTCTCGCGGTAATCGTTAATGAAGTCCTGCAATGTTTTTGCTCCTTGCGGATGCTCCTTTGTGTATTTGTCGAATGCTTCTTGTGCATCACGCTCCGCCATGACTTGATTTCGCTCCAAGCCATGCTTCGCCATCATGTAGTCGGTAAGTTCCTCCCTGCTTTCTTTGTTCTTGGCGAGTAGTGCTATCTCATCAAGCAAAGGCTTGAACACTGTTCGCGCAAAGGCATCAGCCTCCGCTTTATTAATACTTGACAATGCGTTTTCGCCTAAATAGGCATTCTCGAAACCGTCCACGTCCTCCATATTGACCTTTTCCCCAAGAACAGCTTGCATAGCTTCTTTCAGTCCAAGCATACTGTCCTGCAAGGCTTCTTTAGACTGGAACATTCCGCTTCTCACTCGTTGCTCGTAGCGGTCCCTTGCCAACATGCGTTCGTGTATCTCCGGGGCACCATCACGGAATAAAGCATCATTCTCGGCTGCTGATTGCGCTTTCATATTCACGTTGGCATAATTGCCCACTTTAAGGTCATATTGCATTGCCACATCTGCTGCTTCACCAAGTATGCTGCGGTATCTGCCCGGCTCGGCAAGGTTCTCATAACTCCGCCATAGGATATAGCGAAGCTCGTTATCCGATAGAGTAACGCCACTAAATCCCTTGAATCCAATTTTATGAAGCATATTCAAGAAGAAATTCTTTATCTGCCTCCACCAATTGGCATTCATGTTCTCAAACTCGGTGTTCTCTGCAAGCCCTGCAAGATATTCCTCGGTGGCGGTGCGGAAATTCCAACCGTTTTTGGAAGCGAGTGCTACGATGCGCTCGCGGATTTCCTTTTCCGCATTATTGAACACGTTGTCAAGGAACGTATCGAAGTGTTCGCCGAACAACTGGCGCAAGCCGTAGTGCGCCACAGCCTCATGCAGTAGTGTCTGCTCAACATCAAACATGTCGGTATGGTTGGGAATGACTATCGTAATCTTGCCTGTACTCTTTGAGTAAAAGCCTTTCGCACGCTGTTTCTTTCCCTCCAACTGACTTGCATCGGTAACAATCTCTACATTGTCAAGGTGCAGTTTACCCGCAAGGCTTTTCACGTGTTCTACCATACGCTGGCGTTCACGCTCTGCAAATTCTTTGCGCTGCTTCCGTGTGAAGCGGTTTTTGCCAAGAACCTTTGATACAGGGTCGTTTTCATAGCTTATCTCATCAATAGTATATGAGCCTACGCCATCACGATAATCTTCATTAGTCAGTTCGGCATTAAGGGTGTTGATTTCTGCGTCTGTAACGCTGCCTTCCTGTCTGCGTTGAGGCTCACGCCCTGCCGACTTGACAATCTCGTCTACCTCCGTAGGAGTAAGTATGCGTTTTACTTTCATCGCCCCCGTGATAATCCACGGGTCTGTTTCGGGATTGGGGTTCGTGCGGTATGTGTACGCGCCATTTTCCGGCACTCTTGGCAGACCGGCATAACTGTGTTGGAATTTGCCATTGGCATTGTACCCATAGCTCATGGCTTCCTCTTGGTAGTCTACATCGTTGGCATATTCCACTTCTGCCCATACAAAATTGCTTGGAAACAGTGTCTTTTTCCCGTTCTCATCGCTACGGTTGAATTGCAAGGCGTATGGTATTTCGCCCAAGTGCCATCCGGGACGGTAAGCCAACTTCCCGCTTCCTCCCTGCGTTCCCTTGCCTCCTGCTTTCACTTGGTTACGCCCCGTCTTGCTCTGTCCTGCAATCGGTGCGGCATCTGCATCAAGCCATACACCCACGGGGGTAGCCTCTCCGTTTGGATTGGCTACCATAGGCGGATAAAGCTCACCTTTCTTCAAGACAAAGACTTTATAGCCTATGCCCGTATTCTTCGGTGCTGCTCCCTCACGGAGGCGGTACATCGTATCATCACTGCGGTAAAGCACATCTTCATCCTCTGCCGTGAGTGATACATCGTTGGCGGTATCTATGTCCGCATCCATTTCGGCATACTTGGCTTCCTTTTCCTCAAGCTCTTTCTTCATCGCTTCGGAGTATTCCTCGTATTGCTCTTGGGCTTGCTTCAGTTCTTTCTCATATGCGAAAGGCTTGCCCTCTCTCGACAGCAATTCTTTCATTTCTGCCTCATAGTGCTTTTTACTACGCTTGGCTGCATCGAGACGCTCTGAAAAGTCCTTGCCGCTAATGATGTTGTTAACAATGTCATCAATGCCGTTACGCAGTAAGGCTTGTCTGACAGGAACGTCCTTCAGTCCAAGTTCAGCACATGAATAGGTCATCTTTCGGTGTACCTCTGCAAACAAGCTGCCACCGTCTCTATTCATTTCCTTGCTCAAAACGGTTTTCACCTTGAATGTTAAGCCACCCAATGAAACGGACAACTCGCGGGTCTGCTCGCCCGAAACGCCGTTGTCTTTCATTTTCTTCACTTCTGCAAGTATGCTCTTGTTATGCTCCTTAAAGAAGTCCTCCATCGCGCCAACAGCCTTGAAGTGGTGCTTGCCGATGATGATTTCCGAAAACTCACCATTGGGGAATGTTTCTTGCACGCTATGGAGGTTTCTTGTGCTTTCTTCTACACGTGCCTCTGCGTCTTTGACAAAGGCGTTTATTTTCGGCTTCGCATTGTGTATATAGGTTTGGTCTGCCTCCCACTGCTTCTTGCGGCTCGCATACTTGCGCACATTCTTCTCGGCGTTGTTTTTCAACATGGCATACTCGCTTCCCGAAAGCTGCGCCACGGTATCGCCGAACGCATCTTCCTCTTCTTCAAGTACACGATTTGTCATGCTGTTGGTCATTAGCTCCTTGCCGTTCATCACGCTGTCGGCAATCGCTCCTTTCGTTTTCAATCGCTGATAGGCGGTAACGTCCAGACTGTCCTCAACGCCAAAACGCAAGATGCGCACTGGCTTGCCCATTTCCTTATGGATGTTGCCTTGACGGTGTATGCGTCCGTTGCGCTGGGTATAGTCCATCGGACGGTTGGGGGCATCCAAATGTATCAGCGTGTGCAGACGCTCCTGTATGTTCACGCCTGTGCCAAGTGTAAAGGTTGAGCCAAGTATTACACGCACCTCACCTCTATTCACTTTCTCGAACACCTCCAACTTCTTTTTGATGGTCATTCCAGACTTCATCACAACGATTTCATCTGCGGACACGCCTTCTTCTATGAGTTTTTGTTTGATGTCCTCATAGATGTTAAAGCCACTTTGTTTGTTCTGAAAGTTATCGGCAAATATAGCCACAGTACCCTTGTAATCATCGGTCTCCTTCAGTGAGCGCAAGGTCTGCCTAACGGCTTCATTGGTCTTGCTGTTCGGGTCGTCCTCGGCATCGGCTTGTACCAATCTCGCATCAACTGCTGCTGCTTTTGCGATACCATACATCACGAGTGGAATATGGCTGTTTTCCTTTTTCTCCTTACCACTCATCTTGTCATACGCTTCAAGCTCACTTTTGACGTACTTCATGACGGCACGCAAAGCGCGTGTCTGTGGCAAATAGATGTCCTGTGCCTTGCCTCCCTCAATATCGGGGCGCAAGTCGGGCTTGCCTTGCTTCCTTTGGTCTTCCTCGATTTCCTTAAACCTAACAGTGTCGGCAACTCCCGACCATATCCGCACAAGCTCGGGCAGGTTCACATATCCGGCAAAGCGATTGTTCTCTTTGAATTTTCCGCTTGTAGTAAATTCCAACATCGGCTGTACGTTACCGAAGTTACGGACAAAATCATCGAAATAGTATATGCCATATTCTTTCATCTTGTCCGCGGGCATGAGATAGCGCATGAATGTCCATATCTCTGCCGCTGTGTTGCTGATGGGTGTACCAGTGGCAAAGACTACATTTCGTCCGTTGTTTTTCTCTAATACGGCTTGCGTTTTCAGATACACGCCCTGCGACTTCTTGCTGTATGACGGGTCTACACCTTTGACACCACGCTGCATGGCGGTGGCGAAACCAAGATGCTTATACTCGTGAGCCTCATCGATTAACAGAGCGTCTATGCCCATGTCATCGAAGTTTTCCACATCGTCAGTCTTGCGGTCTAACATTTCCATCGCTTTGACCTCAGCATTTTGCATGGCCACGGCTCGTTTCTTCTCATCATTGGCGGTACGCTTCTTTGATGCCTCATCGCTCAGTCCGGCAAGTTCCTCCTCCAATGCGGCGATTTCACGTTCTGCTTGGCGGGTTATCATGCTCTTGCCGTCAGGGTCTGCCTCTCTCATCTTTTCAAGAACAAGCATCTTTTCCTCTATCTTGCCTTGAACATATACCATTTGCCGTTCCTCACTGTCGGGGATAAACTCGAAAGTGGATTGGGGCACAACTATCATGTCCCAATCATTATAGCGTATCTTGGCATAGAAATTCTTTCTGCCCTCGGCACTACGGTCTGCCTCGTCAAGGGTCAAAATCTTGGCATTGGGATAAAGTTCTTTTGCGCTTGCCACAAACTGCCCGACAGTGGCGTTCTGAACTACTATCATTGGCTTGCGGGCTGTTCCCAACCGGCGCATTTCCATTGCGGTTGATATAAGGGTAAAGGTTTTGCCCGAACCCACTTCGTGAGCGAGTAACAGCGGTTGCATAGTACCTCTTACAATGGCTTTGCCTTGGTGAGGGCGCATGTGGAACTTGTGTGAGGCTCCGCCAAAGAATTCCGGCACAAACTCTTCGGGAATACTCATCGGCACATAGTTGTTGAAAGCATCGTTGTAAACTCGCTCCATGCGTTCCGACATTTCTGTGTTGCTTTGCATCTTCTGACGCGCCCAATCCTTGAAGTCTTGACGTATCTCGACAATCTTGGCAACGCAAGCCTGTGTCGCCTCCTTGTCCGTAATGGTTTCTGTTTTGCCGTCCCAAGTCTTTTGGGTGGTGGAGACGGTAACGCTCCTGTTCTGAATGGCTGCCTCAATAAGGGTATGCCCCATGATGGTTTTGCCCAGCATCTCACTGACAACACCCATAGAGCGGTTTTTCTCCTTGTTGGTCAGCCATTCGCTTGGCGCGTCCATAAACCAACTGCCGCCAACTGCGGTGAAATGTACATCCACATCGGTACGCTCCTTGACATATTCCTCATACAGCTTTGGCTCAATCCATGAACTGCCGAGTGTGAAGTCTATCAAGTGTGCGGGAATATCCATAGGCATTACTTCTTGCAGTGCCTTGATGTTCTTGTCATATTCTCCGTTCTCGTTGTTCTCTTGTGCTTGACGGAGTTTCTCACGCACATTACCGCTCTGATATTGATACGACACCTCTATTTGCTGCGACATCGGGTCTCTGAAGCCCAAACCGCTTTCGATGATTTCAGCTTCCACTGCGGCTTTATCCTTGCCGAGTTGTTCCGCGATGTATGAAGCATCAACCCTGCCAAACTTGAACATGCTTGCAATGATGCCGTCCTTGATGTTGGTTGGAGTAGGCTCTTTGTCTTTCTCAACAACACGCCCCGTCATCACACCGGCTTTCCCGAATGTCCGTTTGACACCTCCCTTGCCATCGCCAACTTCTTTGAACGTCTCCACAGATGCAACATTCGCATAATCCACGTCATTGCGCAGGAAGGCGATTGCTGTATTCTTATTGAAATGCCCGTAGGTATCGACAAAGCTATCGTATGCGGTGTTCAACTTGGCTATCAAAGGTTTCAATCCCTTGTCATCCTCGTTTTCTGCTTGGTATGCGAGAACTTCCGAAAGAGCGTCCTTGATGGCAGTGTATGCCTCAAAACATTCTGCCTTTGTGTGCCCCTTGACCCTGTTCTTGTTCAGACCGAGGGGAACGGCATTACCCATACGCGCCATACAAAGTTCTCCTTGTGAGTTAAGCACCATGCTGCCCTCTTTCACGCCCTTGCCAAGCTGCTCATTGATGTGGCTTGCTTCATTCTCAACCATCGATTCGGTTGATTCCTCTTTCTTCTCTGCAAGACCGTTTACCCATGAGGCAAGCATTTCTGTCTGCTTCTTGTCGGCAGTGGGATACAAACCCTTGCTTGTAGGTCGGAACGTTTCACCATTCTCAAACGCGAAGCGCATTTCACCCGCCATGTTTTCGGGGTGTTCAATGAAATACTGGTTGTAGTCCATTGACAGATGTTTTATCACTGGCATTACCTCCCCTTTGACCTTGCGGGTGTCGCCTGTGTCAAATTCCGCCATGCGCTCTCCAGTTATCGCACTAACGTCAATGGCATTGGTGGACTTTTTACCGTTCACCCGTTTGCGGATGACGATAATATCCGAAGTAACGCCCGTGCCTCCAAAGGTCTTGTTGTTCATGCGGAATGCGCCAACAAAGTCTGCGCCGCCCTCACCAACAATCCAATCACGAAGTTTCTTGCTGTTGTCAAGTGTGCCGTTGGAGGTGATGAATATGCCTAAGCCGCCCTCACGGAGTTTGCGCACGTTCTTGGCTATACAGAAGTCATGGATATTGTAGAACTTCCTTGAAAGGTCTTTGTCGCCCGTAGTGTCGTTTACTCGCAATCCTGTTACGAACGGAACGTTGGTGATAGCCAAATCCACACTACCATTGGGAATGCGCGTCTGCTCAAATCCTTGTATCTCCACATTGGCATCGGGGTAGAGCAATGAAAGGATACCACCCGAAGTGCTGTCTATCTCCACAGCGTGAATATCGCTGCGCTCACTGATGTGTGTCGGCATTTGCCCCAAGATGTTGCCGATACCAGCAGAGCCTTCAAGAATGTTTCCACCCTTGAAGCCCATCTTTTCGGCAATATCCCAAAGGGTATCGACAACATAGGCTGGAGTATAATATGCGCTGTTGGCACTCATCACAGCCTGTTGGTAAGCCTCCTTACCAAGCAATTGCATAATTTTTTGGTTGCGCTCCCTTATCTTCCAATCGTATGAAGATGTGTTGAACGCTGCTCCAAGACCGCCCCAACCGCTGAACTTGCGGAGTACAGCCATTTGTTCGGGAGTGGCAGTTTCACCACTCTCGATAAGTTGTTGCGCCAACTCAATAGCCTTGATGTTGGCTTCTATTCGTGCATTAACCGATGTGGGGGCGTGGTCTTGACCTCGCTCCGAATGGTTGTTACGGGTGTTTTTCTTCTCGACTACGGCATCATCAGGAAGTCCACTTCCGCCCCGTTGGGCTTCTGATTGGCTTCTTCCTTCCTGTACGCTGCTATTTCCTCGTCCGTCATTCCCGCGTCCTTGTATATCGCCGTCCACTCGTCCCTGCTCCACGTTTGCGGTGCTTCCAGTGTTTCGGCTTTGTGGCGGTAATACGCTGCGTCTATCCGCTCTTCCAACTCCATTCTCGCTATCTCCTTTGCGCTGTGTCCCGTCTGTCGGAGATAATTCTTGTATCGGTCGTCCATCTTCCTTTTCTGTTAAGTTATTATCTATGCCATCGAATAGGCTTAATTCACTTGATTGTTGCGAAGTTACTGTTTTTTTCTCAGACTTCTTGCGAGTATTGCGCTTTTCTTTGATACGCTTGTGTGCAATCTCCACCTCTTGCTTTACTTCCGTCTCGCGTGCGACAGTCTCGGCTGTAGCCATTGCGTCTATGGAAGTCTTGTCGAAATTGGCGACATCAAAAGTGCGCACCTCATCATAAGGGGTCATTTCTTCCGCCAATCCGTTTTCCATGATTTCGGGCATATCCCTTGCGCCATTATAGAATGCTTTGAGGTATGGGCGTATGGCATCGCCCAAGTCTTCTATCATCACTTTGGCAAAGTCGGCAAACTTCTTAATGCCACGGTCGATATGTCCGGCTGTCAGTTCTATGCCGATGGTGAGTATTTCGGGGTCAATGCCACAGTTAAGCTGACCGCCGAACATCTTTTTGCGCAAGCGGGCTTTCAGTTCCTCCATGCGTTTGTCGCTCACAAGCCCGAATTGTCCGCTGTTCTTGGGTTTCTCTGCTTGTTGAGGCTGAGCCTTTTCTTCATTTGCCTTGCGGTCAAGTTCTCGCGTCTTAATCTTGTTTTCAAGAGTAACGCCCACAGCTTCCAACACATCCTGCATACCATTCTGCGGATTGCGCAGAATTTCTAACATTTCCTCGGGGCTTTCTGCGGTATGATGAAAACGAGCGTCGCCAATAGGAATAACACCGCTCACATCATCACGGCTCAAAGTGGTATGCCCCGTTTCCTTATCGATACTGACGGAGTATTGCCATATTGGTTGCGATTTCTCATCGTGCTTTTTAGGCTGTTGAGGTTCACTAAATACCACTTCGCCATCATTCACGGCTTGAACATCAGTCATCGATACAGGTTGAGCATCGCTGACAGCTTCCTCGTTGCCAAGAATGGTGTCTGCAAGTTTGCGTGCGCTTTCTTCGCTGCGCATCATGAAACCGCCTTGCTTCGCATCATACCAACCTTTTTCAGCTTTGGCAAGTTCTTTGGCTGCTCTCTGCTGTTCCTTTGTCAAAGTGTTGCCAAACTTCACAAGGTGCATATCAAGCACTTTGCCGCGTTTTGTGGTGTACTGTGCTGGCTCAATACTATATGGCGCGATGCTATCTTGATTTGTGGTTTGCTCTTTCTCCTGCGATGTGGTTGGGTGTTCTTCTCTTACAGGTGCTTCTGCAATGCTGAAGCGTGGATTGTTATGAGTGTTGAGGGTCGTAGTGTTCACCTCGTTGCCCTCGGCATCAAGTTCTGCAAGGGTGGTAATGCCATTAGAAGAATGCTTCTTAATGCGATACAACTTTTTGTCGTAGTAATCACTGACAACATCTCCCTCCTTGAAGTCTGTAAGATTATGCTTCAAATCACTATCTGCCGAAGCATTCTGTCCCTCGGTTGTCTTAACGCTCTTGTATTCAGCAAATGCTTTGGTCTTGCGGTGTGATGAGGCTATCCATTTCTCAAAGTCCTCAATGGCTACGCCTGTAATGGCACCAAGCCCCTGCCAACCCTTTGCGTAGTTGCTCATATAGGCGGCTTCTGCATCATCAATACTGTTGAAGCCAAGCATAACCTTATGCTCATCAAAGCTGCCGTCTGCATTACGTTGGTCGATGACAAACACCTTTCTGCCGTTCCAACCGTCAATGTCGTCTGAAAGGAACACGTCTATATGGTCGCCATCAACGCCCTCTGTGCCACGGATGTAGCCGTAGGTGTTTTGCATAGTGGTTTCCCACTTGTCGCCGTTTTCATCCACACCGCTACGCACAGAGCCTTTCGGGTTCTCTATGGTTACGTTGAATGTGCCAACCTGCACATGACCTTTCTTGTAATTCCCAGCTTCTTTCTGCTTCTCGGTCGGGTTTACATCAACTTTTTCTTCCTCTTTCGCAATTTTTTCGCCTAAATCGTTGGTAATAGGGGATTTTGTTGTACCTTTGTGAGCAGAAAGAGCAACTCCGTTAGGCTTAGACGCTGCGGTTTGAAGGTTGTTCGTTTCTGACTTCCCCTGCATTTCCTCAGGGGAGGCTGTCACAGAAACATCGGCAGGGCGATGTTCGGTCTGTGCGCCACCGTCAAATCGGTATAGCAGCTTCCCTTTTCTTAAAGCATCCTTTATACGTTTTGGTCTATCAAAATGGCTGCTGACACTTACTTCCAAGCCGTCTTTCTTCACAGTAACCGACTTGAAATAATATATTTTCTCGCCATTTTCCCCAAGGAATGTCTTAACAAAGAGCCACGAAGTGCCACGTTCCGCCTCTCCTTCTATGGTATTAGACGGAACTTCTATAATCACTAAAGGTTCTTCGAGAGTCGGCTTAATCATGCCGAACTGCCCACTTCTTCCTTTTTCAAAAAGTTTGGCAATCTGATTGGCTCCCATTTTCACTACACCTATCGGTGTGGAAACCATTCCTTTTTCTCCAAATTGTTCTTCCCAATTTTGCGGATTGAGTTCTATTTGCGGAGTTTCCGATGCGTATTCTTCCATTAAGGACATTAACTCATCTACCTCTGCATCACTTAAAGAAGTACCTATTTCATGAATTTCGCGAACTCCCTCTGAACCCTTTCCTTGTAGTCCTCCTTGTCCGCTATCGCTTTCAACGCTTCCTCCACTGTCGGCAGTCCGCTCTCCGTCCTCAACTCGTTTTCCTGTTGCAGCATTTCCTGTGCTTCCTTGCTGCCCGCGTTGGCTTGCTGCACTATCGCCAACCAGTACATTGCTTCGCTGTTGTCCATTATAGTCAAAATTAAATGTTTCCTTAATAGCCTGTACAAGCGTCCTCGGCGTATTGTCGGGATGCTCAAACAGATTTTCTTCCTGTGTGCCTTGAATAAGGTCGTATAACTTGTTGAATGTGGCTTGAATGAAACCTTGCGTCTCGCCTCGGTACATCGTAGCCAAATGCAATGCAAAGTTACTGAATTTCTCGGCGGGAAGATAACTCTCGCCTGTGGCATCGTCAAACTGATACTGGCGTTTCCAAGTCTCAACTGCAATTCTTGCCTCCTTCCAGTTCTTCGCCTCAACAAAAGCCTCATCACTCGAAAGGGCGTTGAAAGCACGGATGGAGTTTTGTATCTCCACTATCATGCGCTCGGCGTTCGGACTGTCATAATCCCTGTACGCCGTGGCAAGAATGGCTTTCTGTGCTTTTACAGGCATGGCGTTGAACATTTCTTCCAGTTTGGTGCTGCCGCCTTGGAAAATGCTTTGATACATGATGCCTTTAAGGTCGTTCTTAGCCTCAGCTGTAAGATAGCCTTTGCTGTCGAATGCACTTTGATACTGTGTTGGTGTAATATGTCCTTTGGCATTCATCCATTTCAATGTCTCCACACCGTTTTTATCCACAAGACCGGCAAAGGAGGTCTCATCATCGGAAGATTGTAGAAGCAGGTTTGCGAATGTGCGCATGTCCGCTCCCATCTTCTGAACGGCATTTTTGGGTTTGATACGCTCTGTTCCGCCGCTCTCGGTGTCTTGCGCTACATACTGACCTAATTCAATGGCTCTATCATCGTCTACGTCCAGCATATTTACAAGCACAGGGTGCTGCATATTCTCAACGTCCTCAGCATTTACTCCGAATTCTTCGGCATGGTCTTTCAGATATTGCTTGTATTTTGCAGCCTGTTCTTTCTGTGCTTGCCACATGAGGCGCAACGCATCACTACGGTTGTTGCCTTGTATGACCTCTCCGCGGGCATTGACCGTTGGTGCGCCAGTATAGGCAGTAATGGAAGATGTGATTTCTTCCGGGCGAATATTACTGGCAATCTTTTGTGCAGACAGCACACTTGCACTGTCGTTGCGTTCTTTGGGCTGTGCTTCGTCAATGAAGTGCCTGGCATTGCGCGAACCTTGCACGTGACTTGGTTGTAATTGCTCTGCCTCGATTACGGCAACACGTCCTTTGACGGTTTCCTTATCACTGAACTTCACATCAACATCTTTGCCTTGCACGCCCTGCACAGGCTCTTGACGGTCTATCTTATGCCCGTTCTGACGGCGGTAGCCCCTTGCTCGTGCATCTTGTGGCGTGTCGTCCACCATGTCAGGCACACCATTGAGGGCTTCACGCTCGATGCGCTCCGCCTCTTCCTTTTCGGCTTTAAACCGTTCTTCCTCGGCTCTACGCTGTGCAGCAAGTTGTTCTGCGGCTTTTCTACGTTCCGATTCCGCCTCCATCTTTCTTCGGTTGGCGGTGGCTGCTATCTTCTGCCAATGTTCCAACTCGGCTTTTGCATTATTGATGGCTGACGCACGTTCCCTTTCCGCTGCAATCTTCTCGGCAATGGTAGTACCGCCTTTCGATTTCGCTTTCTCTGCTTTTGACAATGCGGCTTGCTTGTCGGCAACCATGCCGTTAGCCACAGTCTGCGCCATAGCCTCGTCTCCCTCGGTCTGCTCCACAATGGCATCCCATGCCGTGTCTGCGTCTGTCTGCTCATAGATGGGATTGCCTTGTTCGTCTTTCGGAATACGCTCAAAGGCAGTCGGCTGTGTTTCTTCTGTTTCTTGCTCGTTTTCAGTTGCTTCTGCGTTTTCGGGAATATTTTCAGCCTCAATGTTACCATTTTCGGGAACTTTTTCAACAGTATTATCTTCTTCAACTTCAACAGAAGACGGCTGTTCTACAACAGTGCCGTTATGCTCCATCAGCATATTGTCAAGTTCGTCTCGTGTGAACAGATTGACACGTCTGCCATTGATGGGGTCTTCGGTATAAACCTCAAACTTTCCGTCTGCATCCTCGCTTGCCGTAATGTTACCACGAACAGCATTGTCATTCTCATCTTTGAGCGTCACAAGGTCGTTCATTGCATACTGAGGGCGTGCAGCCTCCTGTTGCTCTACATCAACCTCCGCATTCTCTGTTGCTCTTTTCTGCTCAAATTCCTGCACACGCTCAATGTTGGCAGCATCCGCAAATTGCTGGAGTGCGTCTTTTGTGAATGAGGATTGTGTGCCATCGGCAAACTGCACAACCACTTGCTCCTCTATAGGCATTTCGTTTTCATCAACGGCATTGCCGATGATGGTTATCTGTGTTTGTCCTCCACCGTCATTGATGGTTACCACATCACCGGGGTTAAAAGTGAGCTTCCCGTCTATCTTGTTGGCTGCTTCTTGTGCGAACTGCTGCCTTATTGCATCTCTTGCTGCCGTTAATTCGTCAGTGACGCTAAGCGGCTCATCAATGTTCAGTATGGCATCGGGTGCAACCTGTTCAAGTTTTCCTGTCTCTGCATCGCGAACAATGATGCTCTCGTCCGATGCTTTAAGGTCTATGCCGTTCCCGTCTTCATATTGCACAAGATTTCCTCTGACAACATACACCTTGCGGTCATCCTGCTTCATGGTAGCGGGTTGTATCATGCCGGTGGTACGATGCACACGACCACCAATCATGGCTTCACTTTGGCTGATGCGTCCGTCCATGTCATCACGCACGCGCTGAATCATGCCGTTATAGACTTGGCGGGCGTTGAGGTAGTCAAGAACCATATTATTTGTGGCTGCATCAACACCGAGCTTGCCAATAGCTCCTTCCGGGTCATTGTCAATGTCCGCAAGAATATCCTCACCCAATGCCTCCGCCACTCTCTGACGTTGGTAATCAAGCATATTCTTTGCATCGGTCATTTCCTGCGGATTCTCCATGTTATAGCCGTCAAGATAGCTCTCGTTCAACGTCTGTTGGTCTTTGTCCTGCTCTCCACCTCGTTTCTGCGCAAGTGTGGCAAGGTTAAAACCTCGCATGTTAAGGGAGCGTTCCATGTAGGTAAGCACGGCGGCTTTTTCTTCGTTGATGAAGTCTTTGTCATTAACAATGGCATCGGCAACATCACCTATGTTCTCATTGGTTGCAAGGTCAAGCGTAGCTCTCAATTGTTCCCAAATGTCTGCACCAAGTATTTCACTTGCCCGTGCATCTGCTTTATTCACTCCATGCTTCATCGAAACATAGGTCGCAGCATTAAGCGTATGCTTACCTGCACCCATCAATCCCATAGAAAGAGCCATGCCGCCCCAAATGTCGCCATGGAATTGACCTGTCTTGAAAAGGTTCGTGCGCGTACCGTCGGGGTTCTCCTGATAGGCATCGTCAAGATTGAGCATAGTGCGCCACAACTGACCGTAGTATTCCTCCGAGACCTCACCGACATAATCGCTCACACCCATCTTATTGAACAGTTCGTGGGTTCGTCCCATCACACCGCTCAACGCTCCAGCATCAGCCTTTGCAAGGACACTGCCCAAGCGTCTTGCACCTACCACATTGGCAAGTTTGCTCATATTTTTCAGAGACATCACTGGGTCAAGGTGTGCGCCGAACATTTCCGAGTAGTTCTCTATGATGGCATTTGCCTCGCCTTGCCAAATGGCACTTCCCCAAGTCTTGTCATTGCTGAAATCGTAGTTGCCGTTTGCATCAACCACCACATCGCCGAGTTTGCGGTCTATGATGTCGGCAGCAGTCTTACCAAATTGAACGGTGTTCGTCATCAATGGAGCGCGTACAAGCAGGTCATCGGCAGTCGTGCCAAGGGCTTTTACCGTCCAGTTCGTGGCATATTGCCCGAAGCCTTTCACTCCGTTTTTCTTGACGTATGACTTAAAGCCCTGCTCCGCCATTTCTTTGACAGCATTCTTGCCTACTATCTTTACGCCTGCTTTTGCGCCCAACTTCGCACCGGCACTTGTTGCAATACCAGTGGCATTGAATGAGGCGAAGTCAAGCATGAACGGTAGCATACCGCCCGTCGTTACGCCAGCCCTATACAAAAATGAGGCGTTACCACCATACATCTGCTCCGCTTGCTGCTTCTTGGCGATGGCACTCATCATTTCATCGCGTGCCTCACGTTCACCCTGTGTGACGTTCTTTCCTTTGAGTTGGTCAGCATTCACCATCGTCATGGCATCTTTCAAGTCTCCCATGCCGAAATCCCATGTGCGGAAATCTCCTACAGTACGTCCGAAACCCCGCCAAAAACCGACATCCTTGCCCGCTTCTCTGTCCTGCTGTTCCTCAAGGTCTTTAATAAGTTCCTCCGTTTGGCGGATGGCTACATCCAAGGCGTTATTTTCCTTGTCGCCCATTTGCATATCGGAATACATCTGTCCGCCGATGAGGGCACGTCCGAATGAAGTAAGTTTTTCCTCGTTAAACTTAGTCGTCTCCTCGTGGACGCGCTTGCGCTCTTCTCGCGCTTCTCTTTCAGTTCTGCCAGTTTCTGATGTGCCCTGCGCAACTGCCCACCCACGGACATATCTGTTGCAGTGCGGTATTGTTGGCTCTCAAAGTCAGCAAGAGCCTTTTCGCCCTCACCATATCTGTTGCCAGTAGGAGTGAGGTAAGTCTTTTCAATTTTCCCCGTGCCTGGGTTATACTTCATCTTGCCCTCAACGGTATGCCCAAAGTTCAGCTTGCTGCCTTTGCCATACTCCATAAGGTTGTCCATGCGCTCCTTGGTGTTTTGCATTGACTGCTGAACACCTCGCATCATTCCCTCAACGTTTGCAATCGCCTGTGCCTTCTGCTGTGCGGTCATCTTAGGCGATTGTGCAGAAGATTTGGCAGGTGATTTAGTAGGCGTGGATTGGGGCGATGAACTCTTTTGCATCTTCTTCATGAAGTCCTCATAGCTGCTGCCTATGTCCGCTCCATGCTCGGTAAGAAGGTCATACACTTTCTTGCGGTTGGGATAGTTGTCATTACCACAGAAGCCCTTTTCAAACTCGTCATAGCTTTGGGCATAACCACCTTGCTTCAAGGTGGAATATATCTTTTGTAATTTTCCTTTATCTAATGGCATAATCGTTGAATTTTATAGTTTGAGACCACCTGCCCAATTTTCATTGTTACCGCCACTATTTGGCTTTCGAGAATGACCTCCTGACGGTTTGGTCGTAGTCTTTTTCTTTTCTATCGGCTTGCCGGTCTTTCGGTCTTTCTTACCCTCGTCCGTCGTCTCTGTAGTCGTGGATGTGTCCTCCACATAAGTACCATTCTGACGGGCAAAGTAATTGGCTGCGTCCTCTGAACTGAAATAGTGAGCTTTTCCGTTTTTGTCGTAAGCCACAAACTGGTTCTGACTGGCGGCTTTCGTCCTATGCTCTTTGGCAGAAGCTCTTGAATTCTCTGCTGAGGCATTAGAAGCGTTGGCAGCGGCTTTATTCTTGCCGATGATGCTTTCCTGTACATCTGCCGCATAGTCCGCCTCAATCTGCGCTTTGCGCTCTTTGGCTTCCTGTTCACCGATTTTGCCATTACGAAGAAGCACGTCAAGGTTATGCAAGGCAGCTGCTCTTGCGTCCGCTCTTTCTTTAAGGTCCATTTCCTTTTGGTCTTTCTCTTTCTTGTCCTTGTCAAGTCCAAGCTGACGTTGCCATGCACGCTCGTTATTGGCATCTTCCTTGTCTGCCATGCGTGCTTTCATAAGACCATTGAAGTATGCTACGCTGTTGTCCTCCCTGTCTTTCTTCAGTTTGTCATAGCGTATCTTGGTTTTCTCCGACATGGTGTCCTTGCCTGTGTACATGCTTGGTGCGCCCTGTGTGGTGAAATACAGGTTGGAAAGAGCGGAAATGCCATCGCCGATGGCGGCAAATATTTGGTCTCGCTTCTGCTTCTTGCGCTCTTTGGCAAGTTCCTCTTCCGTCGGGGGGGTATATGGGTTAAGTTTTCGGAATAGTTCTTCGTAGCCACCAACAGCGGTTGTACTCTCACCGCCTGTTGTCGTCTTCGCAACAAGATTAGAAGGTGATGTTGCATTGTTTGTCGCTGCTGCCTCATTTCCCCCGCTGTACTGCTCTGTCCATTCCTGCGTACCCTTTGCCGGAGGTGTCGAACTTTGCTGCCCCTGCTGCTCTTGCGAACCTTTGGGAGCGGATGTGCCGTTGTCCAGTATATCGTCTAATGTCGCCATAGTCGTGTCGTTTAGAAAGGCATTGAACCTGCCGCACTTGTTACTCCTTGCACTGCGCTACTAATAGCCTGCGCTTTCTGTTGCTCTACATTGTTCAGTTGCTCCACGAAAGCATTGTCGTTCTGCATATAGGTAGCCTCGATATTGTCCTTGCGTTGGTCTGCGTTGGCTGCAATCTGCGAGGTCGCATCTGCAAGGGCTTGGTTGTTGGCGGCTTTCGCCGCTGCCACACTCTCATCAGTTCCGCCCATCACGGCTGCGCTGCCCGCTGCCGCCTTGTTGCGCTGCTTGATACTTTCCTCCGTCTGCGTGAGAATGCGCTGCGCGTCCGCACGCTGTGTTGCGTCCTCGTTATACCGCTGGTCATACCAGTCTTGGTTCTTTTTTCGCTGCGCCTCAATGTTACGCTTCACTTTCTTCAACGCCTTGGATGCAGAGATACCGCCAAATATGCTTCCTGCTGCGCCTATTGCACTACCAATTAGTCCCATAAATCTTTGCTCGTAAAAAGTTATACTTAGGCTGCAAAACTAATCACTTATCTTTGCAGTATCATTTTATCTTTTTACGGACGTATGGCAATTGGCAAAAAAACTGGCGGCAGGAAGAAAGGAACGCCAAACAAGATAACAGGGCTTGCAAGGGGCATGATTCAGAAATGGCTTGAAGCCCACAACACCACACCAAAGGGCGACAACTGTTCGCTGATGATGCAGGACTTCATGGAACTCGACCCTCGCGACAGGGTGAAAGTCTCTGCGGAATTCATCAAGATTATCATGCCAAAGAACATCAACATCGACGAAAGTGAGGTGCGTCTCACCATCGAGGACAAACTTCTCGGACTTTCGGCAGAAGAAGATGAGGGATGACAATCTACTCCCCTCTACTTTAGAATTTGACTTTTCGTGTGTTTTTGGTTGTAATATTTGCAGTTGTTTGGGAGACGGTATCAGACTTTGATGCCGTCTTTTTATTTTTCTCTGATTTTCCCGAATTTCTTCGGAGGAAATGGGTATTTCCTCCGAGTTAATCCGCATTTCCTCGGAGGAAATAGGGATTTCTTCGGAGTTTATCGCTATTTCTTCGGAGTTTTTCCGAGTTTATCGCAATAAATGTACAACACTTTTGAAAAATGCGAATCAAGCGAAAAACGCATGAAAAAAGGGGTGAAAAACACCCCTAAAAACGCCTTTTTTCGATGAAAAACGGCGAAAATTTCTTCGGAGGAAATAGGGGTTTCTTCCGAGTTTATTGGTATTTCTTCGGAGTTAATCCCTATTTCTTCGGAGTTTATTGCCATTTCCTCGGAGGATTACGGAGTTTATCGCGATAAACTCGGAAAAACTCCGTAAAAATGCAACAAAGTAAAGTATATATATCTACTACTACATCCACCGCGTGCGCGTGCGCGCACGTGAGAAAATTATTTTTTGGGGAGTTATTTTTTTAGAGTAGAGAAGTAGGGGAAAATGAAAACCCACAAAGAAAAATCTCGTGGGCGTAAAAAGATAAACCGCAAACCTGCGCCTTGCCTGTTACCTTTGCCGAAAAATTATCGAAGCAATGAAACCAACTTTCGAAAATCTCCTCTCGCTTGTCAAAAGAGGGACATCAATAGAGTTTAACCCCGAAATTGTTTCTCTCAACAACGTGCGCCGTATTGTTCAAGAAGCCGCCCTTCATTCGGGCTGTATTGTCACCTTGCGAAATACAGATGCGTTCTCTCCCGAGAACTGGCTGCTGCTTGCAGAAGAAGCCAAGGGGCACATGAAAGTCGTGTCCGATTAGAAGCCTTTGCCGTAGTAATCATAAATACATTCAAAATGAAACTAACAGAAGAAAACATCAAGACATTGCTACGCGATGGCATTCAGCTCATCGTGCGTTCTGATGACTACCGTTATTCCGAATTGGAAGAGTTTGCAAGACTGTCTGCCGTCAACGAAACGCAAATGACCCTTGTCGTTGGCGACAACATAACTTTCAACGAGGCAAGGAAACTCGCCAAGGTGAGCTGCAAGAATATAGTGTTAGATGCCAGTAGAGAATAACCCTGTATGAACGTTTCACCGTAGCTTTCTCCGACATTAAAGTCAGCAATGATTAGAACCCTTTACCCTTCTGTCGTTGGTAAACCACCGTCTGGCCTTTGTCAAGGTTCACGATTTTGAACATCACGATTGAGCGGTCGGGAATGTCCTCGGGCAACATCGTAACCAACCTTGCAATCACTTCGTCCACGTTGTTAAAGCCCACATCCCTAAGCTCCGCCACTTTCTGACCGTTGTGATAGGCTGCGGCCTCCACCATGAACCGATACGAAAGTCTGAAATGGGTTTCTTCTTGTTTCTGCTCCCTGCAAGAGGATTTCCCCGAAAAGAAAATGAAATCAATGACTTTGTCGTTCAACTCCCATGCGGGTGAGAAATCAATCTTGATATAGCCACGTGTTACTTTGTGCCCTGCGCTGTGGTTCATGGCAAACGCCACTTCCGAAATTGAGGCATGAACATCATTCTGCGCCACCGTTCCCCAAGTGTGGCGGAATGTATAGACCGAATACCAGTCCTCTTTCGGCATTCCCATAGCCTTGCATAGTTGCTTGATGCCACCGTTTGCATTCGCATTGAAACTGTCCGAATTGCTCATGCGTTGATGAAAGTTGAATAGATGGTTGTCGTCAGTCTTGTCAAGGTACTTCTCAAATAGCGGCTGTATGATAGCTGGAACACGCATCTCCATGTATGCGCCATCGGCGCGAAACTTCTTTGTCTTTGCCCTCTGATAGCGGATGATGCCTCCCGAATAGTCTTCCTTGCGCAGGTTATACAAGTCCACTGTGTTGATACCAGCAAGGCACAATACCATCATCGCAATATCCCTGCCAAACTCTGTCAAGGGGAACTTCATCTTGCTGTCCGGGATAGGGTGGGAGAAAAACTTTCTGCATTCCTCCGGCGTGATAGCAAGTTTCTCCGCTTTGTCCGCTGCCGGTATCTCCACTTTCACCCACGGGTTAGTCTTGATGCGGATGATGCCGTTGTCGTAGTCGTTATATTCCAGTTGTGCAGCCTTGAACACCTGCCTCATGCAGATGGGGTACATTTCCTTTGCCCTGTGTGTCTGCTCCAACGACTTAATCCACTTCGCAACCTGCGTTGATGTCAGATGTGAGAACATGACCTTGTTCGTCCCGAAGAAACGTTCCATGTGCTGCAAGGCGAGTTGGTAGTTTCTTGCGTTGCGCTCCTGTCCGTTGTCTATCATCTTCGGGATATGCACGTTCCTTGCATAGTCGGAAAAGCAGATGTCGTCATCGCCTCTGACAAGATAGTCCGTCACCTCCTTTGCCGTCCAATGCTCGATGTCCTTCTTGTTCAACCTCTCGTTATACTCTAAAATCTGCTTGGTGCAGTATTGTAACACCCAAAGGTCTTTTATCTCTTTCGTCTTTGTCAGTTCGTTTTTGGTCACCATCTTGTCCGTCTTGATGTAGCTTGTGCTACGGTTGTGGGTGACTCGGATGTAAACTTGGTAAAAGCCATCTGCTCGTGCAGTCCTTACCAGTGCTTTGAAATTTGCCATTCTCTGTTGTTATTATAGGGTTCAAACTATTCCGTGTTCCTAAACGCCTTAACCGCGTTCCAATGTTTTGAGGCTTATCTTCGTCTAACTCGTTCACCTTTCGGGAGAAGCATTTGTAAACACGTTGTAAACACCACCCTTGATTTTCGTAAACTATTTGTAAACATTTGCGTTCATTCTGCTCATTTATCGTGCAGAATGCACGTGAAATCCCCCAAAACAATTAGGCGGTAAACCTTTGGAAACCAAAAGCCTACCGCCTAAATCATTGAGTATTAGCTATTCTCATTGGAATTGCGACGTTTCCTCCACTGCTGCCTGCGCGGCTGCGAGTCGTGCGATTGGCACGCGGAATGGTGAGCAGCTGGCGTAGTTGAGGCCAATCTTAGCGCAGAACTTCACAGAGCTTGGCTCACCACCGTGTTCACCGCAGATACCGGTGCGGAGGTTTGGACGGACAGCACGTCCCTTGTCAACGGCCATCTTGACGAGTTGACCCACGCCTTCCTGATCGAGCACCTGGAACGGATCGACCTTCAAAATCTTCTTCTCAAGATATGCAGGGAGGAAGCTGGCGATGTCATCACGGCTGTAACCGAAGGTCATCTGCGTGAGGTCGTTCGTACCGAAGGAGAAGTATTCGGCCTCGGAGGCAATCTTGTCGGCCGTGAGGGCGGCACGCGGAATCTCAATCATTGTTCCAATTTCGAATGGAATCTCTGTGCCATACTCGGCAAACACTTCCTTGGCAGTAGAGACAATCACCTCGCGCTGCTGGTGGAATTCGTTGACCGTTCCAATGAGCGGCACCATGATTTCCGGAACCGGATGCTTGCCCTCTTTCTTCAGTTCACATGCAGCCGAGAGGATGGCACGGGTCTGCATGGCTGTGATTTCAGGGAAGGTGATGCCGAGGCGGCAGCCACGATGACCGAGCATAGGGTTGTTTTCGGCAAGAGAAGCCACACGCTTTTGGATGGTTTTGAGGTCAACTCCCATTTCGTTGGCCATTGTCTGCTGTCCAGCCAAATCATGCGGAACGAACTCGTGAAGAGGCGGGTCGAGCAGACGGATGTTGACAGGCAGTCCGTCCATCGCCTCCAGAATACCCTTGAAGTCGGCTTTCTGGTACGGAAGGAGCTTCTCCAGAGCCTTCTTTCGTCCCGTGGCATCCTCGGCAAGAATCATTTCGCGCATGGCGATAATCTTCTTGTCGTCGAAGAACATGTGTTCGGTACGAGTCAGACCAATACCCTTGGCACCGAAAGCACGTCCCATCTGAGCATCGTGCGGTGTATCGGCATTGGTGCGAACCTGCAGCTTCGTGTACTTGTCGCAGAGATCCATGAGTTCTTTGAAATCGCCGCTGAGTTCGGCTGCACGTGTCGGGATTTCACCTGCGAATACCTGCCCCGTGCTACCGTTGAGGGAAATATAGTCACCTTCATGATAAACGACGTTTTCAATTTCGACCGTCTTGGTCTTATAGTCCACATTGATGGCACCTGCACCCGATACGCAGCATTTGCCCATACCGCGTGCCACGACGGCAGCGTGAGAAGTCATACCACCACGAGCGGTAAGAATGCCTTCGGCAGATGCCATACCGGCAAGATCCTCAGGCGAAGTTTCAATGCGCACCATTACCACCTTGTGCCCATCCTTGTGCCAAGCCTCGGCATCGTCGGCGTGGAACACAATCTGTCCGCAGGCGGCACCCGGAGAGGCTGGCAAGCCCTGAGTGATCGGTTTGGCATGCTCCAGTGCATTTTTGTCGAACACAGGGTGAAGGAGCTCATCCAGTTTCTGTGGTTCGCAACGCTCGATGGCAGTTTTCTCGTCAATCATGCCTTCGTGCAGGAGATCCATAGCGATTTTCACCATAGCCGTACCTGTCCGCTTGCCGTTGCGAGTCTGGAGGAACCAGAGCTTGCCTTCCTGTACGGTGAACTCCATATCCTGCATGTCGCGATAGTGCTTTTCGAGCTTGTCTTGAATGCCGTTGAGCTGTGCGTAGATTTCCGGCATGGCTTCTTCCATCGAAGGGTATTTGGCCACACGTTCCTCCTCGCTGATTCCAGCACGCTTGGCCCAACGCTCGGAGCCAATCTTCGTAATCTGCTGTGGTGTGCGGATACCGGCCACCACGTCTTCGCCTTGAGCATTGACGAGGTATTCGCCGTTGAAAAGGTTCTCACCATTGGCGGCATCGCGACTGAAGCAAACACCCGTAGCACTGGTGTCGCCCATGTTGCCGAAGACCATAGCCATAACGCTGACGGCAGTTCCCCACTCGTCAGGAATACCTTCCATCTTGCGGTAAAGAATGGCACGTTCGTTCATCCAGCTGCGGAATACGGCGCAAATGGCTCCCCAAAGCTGTTCAATCGGGTCTGTCGGGAATTCCTTGCCTGTCCGCTGCTTGATGGCTTCCTTGAAGAGCTTCACGAGTTGTTTGAGTTCGTCAACAGACAAATCTTTGTCGAGCTTCACGCCCCGCTGTGCCTTCACCTTCTCAATGATTTCCTCGAAAGGATCGATGTCTTCCTTGTTGGCAGGCTTCATTTCCAACACCACGTCACCGTACATCTGCACAAAGCGGCGATACGAGTCGTAAACGAAGTGTGGGTTGTTGGTCTTGTGCACCATTCCCTCGGCCACCTCGTCGTTGAGACCCAAGTTGAGGATGGTGTCCATCATACCCGGCATAGAAGCACGGGCACCCGAGCGGACACTGACGAGCAACGGATTCTGCACATCGCCGAACTTAGAGTTCATGAGCGTCTCGATGTGCTTCACGGCCGCACTGACTTCGTCCTGCAGCAGTTCCATGATGCGTGCCTGCCCCACTTTGTAGTATTCGTTGCAGCAGTCTGTGGTGATGGTGAATCCGGGAGGAACAGGAACACCAATCAGGTTCATCTCGGCAAGGTTGGCACCCTTGCCACCGAGTTCCTCACGCATTTTAGCATTTCCTTCGGCTTTGCCATTGCCGAAAAGATAAACTCTTTTCTGACTCATACTGTTTGATTTGATGATTGTAATATAAAAAATTTTAGATGGATTTGTGTATCATGTCAAGTATTGGACTTTCTCAGTCAGCAAAAATAACGGATTTCTCCCTATAAAACAAAAATTTCGGCGTTTTTTTCGCTTTTTCGTATGGAATCACTGGAGTGAAACGCACACACAACGAATGAAAGGAGTGGAAAACCGCCTGTTTGAAGACGTTTCACCAATTCTTCAACTCTTGGTAGAGCCGTTGGACGGGAAGCCCCATCACATTGAAATAGGATCCTTCGAGCCGTCGCACGCCGATGAGGCCAATCCACTCCTGGATGCCATACGCCCCAGCCTTGTCGAACGGTCGGAAGTGCGAGATATAGTAGTCGATTTCTTCGTCTGTAAGCACGTCAAACGTGACCTCCGACACGCTGCTGAAAGACATCTGCCGCTCTGTCGAGGTGAGACAGACACCCGTGATGACCTGATGCGTAATGCCGGAAAGCAAATGCAGCATACGCATCGCGTCGTCGCGGTCTTGGGGCTTGCCCAGCACGACGTGCCGCTTCCGCTCATCCTCGGCATATACAATCGTATCTGCGGTGATGAGCAAATCCTTTGGATGAAGGCAGGCACGATAGGCGGCGGCCTTCTCGCGGGCAATGTACTGAGGAATTTCTTCGCCCGGCAAACCGTCCGGCCAGGACTCGTCAATTCCCGGAATCGTGCGGACTTCAAATGAAATGCCCAGACCAGCCAGCAACTCGCGCCGACGCGGAGACTGGCTCGCTAAAATAAGATGATATGAAGAAAGATTGTCCAGCATAGTCGCAATGTTGAAACTAAAACGGTCATTCACCCGGCAATGCCCAATGCAAACGCCGTCACCATCCGAAGGCAGAAGCATCGTGCATCCAGCGTCCCTGCACCTTGAGCACCTGCTCGATGACATCACGTCCGCAGCCTTCGCCGCCGTTGAATGGAGAAATATAGGTTGAGATATTCTTGATTTCCGGGGCGGCATCAGCCGGACAAACAGGTAACCCACACCGCTGCATGACTTCGAAGTCGGGAATGTCATCGCCCATATAGAGGATTTCTTCATCACGCAACTGATACTTGTTACGAAGAGCCTCGTAGGCATGAATCTTCACGGCGCAGCCCATCATGATGTCCTTCAGCCCCAGACGCTCGTAACGCTTGCGCACAGCCTCCGTTGTTCCACCCGTGATGATGGCCATCACGACCCCGCATTTCACGGCATGCTGCATGGCATAGCCGTCACGTATATTCACCGTGCGCATCGGCTCGCCGTCGGGATGAAGGCTGATGGTCTGCCTGCTCAAGACACCGTCTATGTCAAAGAACATGGCACGTATTTTTTTCAAGTCGTATGTAATCATCGCTTTTTTATCAGTCAACAGAAGTGTGGGAAATGCTTTCGCTCAGCATCCGATAAACAGCCAGCAGATGTGCTTCACCCTCAGACTTCAGAATGTCCATCTGGCGGTGCATCACATTCATGTCGTGACGAATGGCAGGCCCTGTCTGCGCGGCTGCGGGCGGGAGAACATGGAGTTTCCGAACGGTCTCGTCCAGCAGCGGCAACATCACAGAAAACGGAATATGGTGTTTCTCAAGGATTTGTGCAGCCAACGTACTGCAATGGTTGGCAAAATTGCAGCAGAACACGGCACCGAGGTGGAGATATTTGCGGGCATCAGAATCGAGCACATGGACAGAGTCGCTGAGAGAAGCGGCCAATTGCTGCAGAACCTTCAAGTCATCAGCCGTCGAGGCTTCCAGAAACAAGGGGAGATGTGAGAAATCCACAATCCTTTGCTTGGAGAATGTCTGCATGGGATAAAACACGCCGCGATGAACCGCCATCAGTGTATCCATCGGCATACTGCCACCCGTATGCACGACAAACGCATCCGGATGCAAAGCCACAACACTGCGGCCGACGGTTTCCACGGCCGAATCGACCACGGCAATGATATAGATGTCTCCCCCACCCTTCACGTCCTCCAACCGGTCCGTATAACAAGCTACGGACAATTTCTCAGCCAGTGTCCGGGCGGAACGACGCGTGTGGCTCCACACTTGCACGACTTCATGGCCCGCCTGTTGCAACGCACAACCCAAGTTGGTGGCCACATTTCCGGCTCCGAGCAAGACGACGCGCATAGACTTAGTCCGTGGAATCCGACGGAGATGGATTCTCTGAACCAAAACGGTTCACATGCACCGCCTCCCACTTGAGTTTAGATTCGTCCTGCAACTTGCGTTCGATAGCAGGATGACCCACGGCCAGAATACACACCGGCTCCCACGTGTCCGGATAGCCCAGCAGGAATCGCAGCACATCATTCGATGGCGTGCCGTCAGCCATTGTCTTCAGACGCACCTGTATCCAGCAGCTTCCCAAACCGAGATCCGCCACTTGATACTGCATGGTCACCGCAGCTACGGCAGCATCCTCCACCCATACGTCTGTGACCGTCGTGTCCATCAAGACCACGATGCCCAGCGGCGCATCCTTCAGAAATTCCGCACCCGCAGCCTTGCAGTGCGAAAGTTTGTCGAGCAAGTCCTTGTCGTCAACAACCACTAAGCGCCAGCCACGTGTCGCCTTCGAAGTAGGAGACATCAGTCCGGCGCGCAGGATGGTCTGCACCTCCTCCGGTGTCAGTTCCTCGTCTGTGAACTTCCGGATGCTGCGGCGTTTCTGTACCAAATCTTTGAAATCCATGATGCTGTTCTCTATTTGATTGGATTGGTTCCTGAACCGTTTGTCTCGTTCCTATCGCAGCCGGTCGAGCGACCTCACCAGAGCCTCATCCTTTCGGATGCCGTGAATTGCCAGAAAGTTCAGCAAGATGCAAAGCACAGGATAAATCGCTGCCATACCGATGCGGAAGTCAAACGCATCCGATGCCATCACCATCTCCAGCTTGGCACTATAGAGCCAAGAATAGAACGCATAGACAGCCAGGTAGCCGAACAGCAGGATGGTCGAGAAAATGGTGAGACGCAACTGGCGCATCCGTTTCCGGAAAAGCAGAATGGACAGCACACTGAGCAGGATGACCACAATCAGCAATACGCCCAATGCCCACGGATCGGCGGCATGAAGCTGTGTCCCGGTACTGAAGGCGAAGTTGCTGAATGAAGCCACCACGTCGCCTGTCGGTGTCAGATACTTTCCCACAGGGGAAAGCAATGCCGCCAGACACAGCACCGCTACAGCGAACAGATAAACAGTCTGAATGCGTTGTATCATAAACGGTCAGGCTCAGTCCGGATTCTCGTCTGCAACAGACTCCTTGCCCGAGTTGTTGCGATAATAGATTTTGTCTTCCAGAAACTCTTGCGTGGCAATGAGTGTCGGCTTCGGCAAACGCTCATAGTAACGGGAAATCTGTATCTGCTCGTCATTATCGAACACCTCTTCCAAATTGTCCGTCGTCGTGCCAAATTCCTGCAGTTTCTTGGAAAGCTCCTCCTTGATTTCGGTCGAAATCTGATTGGCGCGTTTGCCGATAATGGCAACGCTCTCGTAGATGTTGCCCGTTTCCTTGCACAAATCCATCAGATTACGCGTTACCGTGTTGGTAGGAGCATTTGTCTTCTTAAAATCCATGTTTCTGAAAAATAATTATTTTACTTTGATAGATCAATTCCCTTTTTGCAGCAGGCCCATCCGTCCGTCAAGCTTCCAACGGTACTTTGCGGCGCAGGAACGGAGACATCAGCCCTGCTTGTCCTTTGCATCGGATTTGGTGGATTTTTCCAGTTCCTTCTCCATCTTCTTGATTTCCTTGTCCGCCTCCTTCGACTCCACTTTGTTCAGGCGGTTGTTGGACTGCGTAAAGATTTTGTTGGCCTCAGCCATGTAGGGGCTGTCCGGAAACTCGTTCTTGAATCCGTAATATTCATCGATGGTCTGACGGAAACGTTCCTCCGCCTTCGTCTCCACACTGTTCACGGCCAGATGGTAGCGCGAGCGCAGAATCAGCCAGTAGAGGTCTTCGCGCAGGTTCGTGTAAGGATAGCTTTTCAGCGCGTTCTCCGCAGTCACGATGCAAGCCTCATAATTGCTGCCGCCGTTCATGCAGTTACCCGTGTAGGTTCCCAGATTATAATAGAGGCGGGCACTCTCGTACTCCTTTTCCACCAAGCGGTCCTGCAACTGGAAAATCATGTCGTTCACATCCGTGCGGCGGTCGCTGTACGGATAGACTTCGAGGAACTGCTGCAAACTGCTGATTGCCGTGTACGTGGCAGTCTGGTCAAGCCGTGGATCCGGCGACTCCAAATAAGAGGCACGCCCACTGTAGTACCGGGCCAGTTCCCCATACGTTCCGCGCGGATACGTCTTCACATAGCGATCCAGATACACCGTGGCCGTCTCATAGTCATTCAGATTGAAGTGACAGAGCCCCATCATGACGAGCGACTCCTCGGCCTTGTCCGTCCCCTTCAGCGTGAGCAACATCGGTTCGAGCAACTGATAGCATTGCGAATAATGGCCGGCGATGTAGCACTGCTTGGCAGCCTCGTACTTATAGTTGAGATCGGAAGACTTCAGCAAGTTGTTGTATTCCGAGCAGGACATCAGCGTGCCTGCCAGCAAAAGGAAGAGAAGAGACTTTTTCATTTGAATGGGCTGAGAATCCACTTTGGTCGGCAAAATTACGAAAAATTCCCGACATGGGCAAGCCTGTGTCGGGAATTATCATTTTCTTTGGAGAAAATTAGGATTTTTAGGATTTCGACAGACAGGGGTGCGTCCGACGGATCAGGCGCACCCCTTGTTGAGATGAGATGGTAGGTTGTCCGAAGATTACTTCTTCAGCACCTTGTAGGTCTTGCCGTTCTGACGAACCACGTAGATGCCGGCAGGAACGTTGTCGAGCGTGCTGACGCGACGGCCGTCCACGCTGTAGATAGCGTCTGCACCGACGAGCGTAGCGTTGTTCTGCCTGATGGTCTCGATGCCCGTAGCCAGATTGTAGTCAGGCTGGTTGTTCTGGATGATGGTGAGTTCCCAGTCATCAGTCGAGAACCAGTTGCCGGAGAATGGCACGCAGAGGTTGCCTTCCGTGTCGGTATGGCCGGCCGTGAGCGTAGAGTCGCAAGTGACACCAATCGTGAGCACGTTGTTCGTCACCGTAATCTGCAGCGAGTTGTAGAACCAGCCGCGTCCGATACCGCCGTTGGCAGCAACGATGGCGTTCTGCTCTTCGGTTCCGCCCGTCAGGTCAACAGCATCGTAAGCCTCAGTCCAGATTGGGCCGTAAGAGTCGGTGAAGTAGCCGACTGCCGTGCCCTTGGTCATCGTATTGTCCACATAGAAGGAGTCGGTAGCCTGAACGTGAGCCGGAGCAAATACGCCCGTCGCAGCCGTCTCAGAGAATGCCTCGTCCATTGCAAAGAGGTAAACACCTTCCTGGCCGACCGTACCCGAAGCACGCTGCTTGGCCTTGAGTTCATAAACACCGTTCGGAATGTTCTCAATCACCTGATAAGCCGTGAAGAGGACAGTGCCGGCCGTAGCGTTCCAAGAGTCGAAATAGCGGTTCGAAGATTCACCGTTGTAGGCCTGGCCTGTCGTGGTGTTCTTGTCGCCGTTGGTGCGGTTCACCGTCCAACCTTCAGGAACTGCGGAGTTGCTGGAAGCGTCCACCGACGGGTTTGTGATCAGACCCGTGAGGTCAGTGTTGCCACTGATGAGAGCATCCTGGGCAGCAGCGATGTTGAGCGCACGCTCGAGCTCAGCCACGTAGGTAGCCAAAACATCGGTCGTGAGCAGCTCGCTGGCAGTCGAGAGCGCAGCAACCTGCTTAGCGACGGTAGCCTCGACAGCAGCCTTGGCCGTAGCATCGGTCACGGTTGCAGACTCAACCTCGGCGAGCTTCGGAAGATAGGTATCACGATAGTAGCGGAGGATAGTCGTGAGCGAATCCATCTCTGTGTAGGTGGCATCGTCAGCAGCTTCGAGAGCCTCCATATTGTTCACCACATTCTGGGCGATGGCCTTCTGGTTGGTGCTGTAACCGCTTTCGATGTTGGTCTTCAGGTCGTTGAGCGAACCTGCGGTCACGTCGTTGTACTTCGAGATGGAAGCGTTGGCCAGCGCAATCACGCTGTTGAGTGCCTTGAGGGCAGCGTTGTATTCGTCGGCCGTTGTGGCGTTGCTGTAAGCAGCGATGCTGTCGCTGTAAGCAGCCTTGTCAGCCTTGTAGTAAACACTTTCGACGAGCGTATTTGCCTCGGTGAGCTTCTGGTCGTAGATGGCCTTGAGCGCGTCAGCGCTTGCCTCTCCGTAGTAGAGGAGACGGAAGTTGGTCACGCAGAACCAGCCGGCCTGCGTGCCGGTAGTCTCTGAGCTCTGCGAACCGGCGGCACCCACGGTGAGGGTTCCGTCGCTCACGAGCACCTTCTCTGTGGTGAGGTAATCCCAAGCACCCGCTGCATCATCATTCCACTGGCCGGAAGTCAGCGATGGTGAAACCGAAGTGCCGGTAGTAGCCGTAGCGAACACGTGCTGGTCGGTCACATAGTCAGCCTGCGTGATCATCTCGGCCGAAACCGTGTAGTATCCGTTAGGCAGGTCGGTCAGCGACTGCTGAACGGTGACGGTGAAGCTGCCTGTGCGCCATGCGTTCCAGCAGACACGTCCCTGGGCATAGTTCAGACGCTGGTCGCCGCCGCTCGTGCCGATGCTCCAACCTGTGCTGTTGGCGTCGCTTGGAGCAGAGCCGGTCGTGTAGTCGGCCACGTTCGGATAGGTGACAGAAAGCACGGCTGCATTGTTGTCAGCATACTCGATGGTAGGTTTGGCTGCCTCCGTCGTGAAATAAGGGCTCTGCATCAGGAAGGTGTAGTCGGCAGGGTTGTCCTCCGATGCCTCCTGCGAGCGGTTGTAGGTACTGATGGCATCCTGCAAACTGTTGATGAAGTCAGCCAGCTCGTCTGCACCGGCCACTGCCACAACATCGGCGGCGGAGTTCTGAACTGCCTCCAGCGCATCGTAGCCTGCATAGTGAGTTGTTTTAAGCAGGTTCTCGATGGTAGCCATATAGACCGTGTAGGAACCATACGTATCAAGATAACCCTGAATCTTTGCGATGTATGCCTGCATGTCTTTGACGCTCTGCGTCATTTCATCGAGGTCTCTGCTGCTGGCAGCATCGTCGCCGGCAGAGGCTACGGAGTCAATCTGCTCCACGACTCCGTCGAATATTGCAACGGTGTCGTTGGCGGCCAGACCGTAGAGAATTTCCTGATAATAGTAGATGTCGGATTCGACCAGCTCGGCCTCGTCTGCTTCACCGATTTTGTAGAGCTTGATGCCGTCGATGAAGATGAACGGGTTCGAGTTGGAGCCACCGCTCGACTTGAAGCCGAACTGAATGGTGAAGTCTGTGGTCGGGGTGAACTCGATGCTGTGCTTCGTCCATTCCTGAGCGTTGAAGCCGTCCTCATCAAGGAACTCATCGCGGCGGCAGGTCACTTTGCAGAGGTTCGTCACGCCCGTGTTGGAGGAGCTGTTGGCATAGTTGGCGTTGTAAACCCAATAGTCGAGACGATACTGAGCGCAAGGGAGGTTGATGGTCTGGCGATAAATGGCCTGGGCTCCCCAGCCGGCGCGTAGATAGAGCGCGGCCACGTTGTCATCGCCGTCGTCGTCCGCAGGTTTGGTAGCCGGAGCAGCCAGATAGGCCGTACCGTTATCGGCCACAGGTACGGCATTCTCGCCCAAGCTGTATGGCAGCGAGCCGAAATACACCCATTCGCCGCTGGCGGAGCTCACCAGTTCCCAGCCCGAGATACGGGCCACGAAACCATTGGTAGCCCATGTTCTGCCATCGGCTGCTTTCCACTCACCATTGGTAAGGACATCGGTGTTAGCCATCGCGTAGATGGAGCTGTCGGCTGCCAAATACTTGTAGCTACGATAGGAAATCATGTCCGTGTTGCTGATGATTTCCTTTGGAACGGAACCGTCTGCGTTCCACGTGATGTCTTCGTCAAAGCCGGAATTGGCGATGTAGCTGGTCACATCCTCCTCTTCCTGCGCTGAGACATTCACGATGCCCAGCAGAAAGAGTGCTGAGCACGCAAGTAGAATTCTTTTCATTGCTTGATTTATAAAAATTAGTTAGTAAAAAAGGGTTATTATTTCACAATCACGAAACCGCCGTCGGCAGCCATCTTCACGTTCACGCTGCGTGGCGAGAGGATGAGCCGCTTGCGGCTGTAGTCGGGATCTTGATTCTTCAGGTTGTCGGTGTACGATTCCACGTAGTCGCCCTTATTGACGAAGTCGGAGAGGTCGAGTTTGAGTTTGAGGGGCTCTTTACCGGCATTCACGCCGACGATGTACCACGTGGAATGGTGGCGGCGGGCCAGCACGACATAGCGTCCGGGATAGCCCTCGATGAAGCGGGTCTCATCCCATGTGGTCGGCACGCGCCGCATGAAATCCATCGACTCCTCGGGTGCGCCGCCTTCATCCTGCGGGTTCAGGTTCTCCGGCGCGAGGGCGAAGTTCTGTATCGGATTCTGATAGAGCACGGCCGTGGCCAGTTCCAGGCAGTCGGTCGAGATGCGCCGTGTGCCGCTCCGGTTACCCTTGGCCAGACGGCGGTTCATGAAGCTGCCGCCCCACTCCATGCACCCCACGGCATTACGGATGAAGGGATGGAGACAAGCGTTGAAAGCCTCGTTGTCGCAGAACGACTGGCCGAACACCATGTTCTCACTGGCCAGCACGGCCTCGCTGCCCACATAGTTGGGATACATCCGTTCCCAGCCACGCGGAAGGGTGCAACCGTGGAAGATGACCATCAGCCCGTTGTCGTCGGCATCACTCAGAATGGCCTCATAGAGGCGCATGGTCTCCTGCTTGTCGCCGCCGAAGAAATCCACCTTGATGCCTTTTACTCCGATTTTGTGCATCCAGCGCATCCACTGCTTGCGGGCAATAGGGTTGTCCATGCGGTTGGTCGGTCCCTGCACGATGTCGTTCCAGTAGCCGCTCGAACTGAACCAGAGGAACACGTCGACCCCTTGTCCCTGAGCGTAGGCCACGAGGCGTTCCATGCCTTCGGTGCCGATGTTCGTGTCCCACCAGTTGTCAATCAGCACGTATTCGTAGCCCATCTGCTTGGCCAGATTGATGTAGCGCACCTGGTCGTCGTAGTTGATGCTGTTGTCCTGCCAGACAATCCAACTCCACGTGCCACGTCCGAACTTGTAGTCGTGCTCCGACGTGAAGCGTGGCTCCACGTTGTCCCACGGAGCTGTGGTCTCCACGATGGGCTTGAGCGAGGTGCCCACCGTGATGGTGCGCCAGGGGGTTGTGCCCGGCAGGCTGAACGCCGGTTCGCTCGTGCCGTTGCCGTTGTTCTCTTCCGCCATCGGGAAGGCTATCTGATAGAGACCGTCGCCCTGCATGTCGCTCAGGCGGCAACCGCAGTAGCGGCTGTCAACGCCCGTCTCGCTCACGAGCGCCCAGAGATCCTCGTCCACATGGAACAGGCAGGGGAAGGTGAAGCCGTGACCATACTGCGAGCGTTCGGTCATCGGCGCGTCGGCCTTATAGACCTCCTCATACGACGGTTTGGTGCGCTTCCAGCCTATCATGGCATCGCTCTGCGGCGTGAGGAACGTGCGGGTCGTGCCCGGGAAATCGAAGCCTGTCTTTTCTTCCATCACGCGGATGCTGGCCGTGTTGCCGGCCTTCGGCACCTCGTAGCGGAAGGCGACATCGTTGTTGCTCACGCGGAACGTGACGGTCAGCAACTGCCGCTTCGCATTCTGCAAGTTCACGCGGAGTTCGTTGGCCACATAGTGCACGTGTGCCACCTTCGAGCGGTTCAGCTCATAATGGGTGTCGATGCTGTCCGAACGGGTGTCCACCAGCGACAGTCCGGACGACAGGTCGCCATAGTCGGCCACCAATCCCAGCGGGGAATCATCCAACACTTGACGACCGTCATAAGTAACTGAGTAAGAAATCTTTCCTCCATTTACATTTACATTTACGTTCACCTTCAACGCTCCATCCGGGCTGCTCACCTGCGCAGTCTGCCCTACGGCAACCAAAGACAGCAGGGAGGCGGTCAGCGAACATACAATTTTCTTGATAGTCATTCGGCTACAGATTTTTGGCAAAGTTAAGATAAAATTTCCTACCAACAAAATTTTCTTTTGCAAAAAGTTTCTGACAGCAACAAAGGTGATGAAGAAACATGAGGAAACGGACACGTTCGTTCCGGAGAACGGACACGTTGCTTTTCCGAAACGAACGCGTTCGTTTTTTACGAACTCTGCCTGGTCTTCCACTTCTTCAGACTGTTTTTTGCAGTTTTTATCACCAACATGATTTCTGCATTTGACAGGGTTGAATCACGGCAATCATGCCACTTTTTTCTGATTTCAGCGATATGTTTTTTCCATCAGGTCATCAAAATCTTGCAGAAACCGTCTGCCTATAAATATAATAGGTATGGTTTTGCGGGAAATCACGAAAAATCCGCCCTGCCGCAAAAAAGCAGGGCGGAATTATTGGCTGTATTCAGTTTTTTTCGTAAATTGCGCCCCGAATCCGAAAAACCTCAAATAACACCACACACGTATGAAAGTTTATCAAACGAACGAAATCAAGAACATTGCCTTGCTTGGCAATGACGGTGCGGGCAAGACCACCCTTACCGAGGCCTTGCTCTATGAAGCCGGCATCATCGCCCGTCGTGGACGCATCACGATGAAAAACACGGTAAGCGACTACTTCCCCGTGGAGCAGGAATACGGCTATTCGGTCTTCTCCACCGTTTTCCACGTGGAATGGAACAACAAGAAACTGAACATCATCGACTGCCCGGGGTCGGACGACTTCGTGGGCGCGGCCATCACCGCCCTCAACGTGACCGACACGGCCATCCTGCTGCTCAACGGCCAATACGGCCCTGAAGTGGGCACGCAGAACCACTTCCGCTATACGGAAAAGCTGCACAAGCCGGTCATCTTCCTGGTCAACCAGCTCGACTCGGACAAGTGCGACTACCACAACGTAGTGGAACGGCTGAAGGACATCTACGGCGGACAGAAAGTCGTGCCGATTCAGTACCCGCTCAACGAAGGACCTGATTTCAACTCGCTCATCGACGTGCTGCTGATGAAGAAATACACGTGGAAGCCGGAAGGCGGCAAACCGACCATCGAGGACATCCCTGCCGAAGAGATGGACCGTGCGATGGAGCTGCACAAGGCACTCGTGGAGGCCGCCGCCGAAAACGACGAGACGCTGATGGAGAAGTTCTTCGAGGAAGAAACGCTCACGGAGGACGAGATGCGCGAAGGCATCCGCAAGGGTCTGGCCACCCGAAGCATCTTCCCTGTGTTCTGCGTCTGCGCCGTGAAGAACATGGGCGTGGGCCGACTGATGGAATTCTTAGGCAATGTGGTGCCGTTCGTGGACGAGATGCCGAAGGTTCACAACACGCGCGGCGAGGAAATCACGCCGGACTCGAACGGCCCGACGGCTCTCTATTTCTTCAAGACAGCCAACGAACCGCACATCGGGGGTGTGCAATACTTCAAGGTGATGAGCGGCAAGGTGCACGAGGGCGACGACCTGACCAACACCGACCGCGGCTCGAAGGAGCGTCTGGCCCAGCTCTACGTCTGCGCCGGAGCCAACCGCGAGAAGGTGGAGGAACTGGTGGCCGGAGACATCGGCTGCACCGTAAAGCTGAAAGACGTGCGCACGGGCAATACGCTGGCCGGCAAGGACTGCGACTGGCGCTTCAACTTCGTGAAATATCCTGACCCGAAATATATCCGCGCCGTGAAGCCTGAGAACGAGGCCGAATCGGAGAAGATGATGGCGGCCATCCAGAAGATGAGCCAGGAAGACCCGACCTGGATCATCGAGCAGAGCAAGGAGCTGCGCCAGACGCTCGTGAAGGGACAGGGCGAGTTTCATCTCCGCACGCTCAAATGGCGCCTGGAGAACAACGAGAAAATCAAAATCAAGTTCGAGGAACCGAAGATTCCTTACCGCGAGACCATCACGAAAGCGGCACGTGCCGACTACCGCCACAAGAAGCAGTCGGGCGGCGCAGGCCAGTTCGGCGAGGTGCACCTCATCGTGGAGCCGTACTACGACGGTATGCCTGACCCGACCACCTATAAGTTCGGTGGGCAGGAATTCAAAATCACGACGAAGAGCAAAGAGGAAATCGACCTAGAATGGGGCGGCAAGCTCGTATTCATCAACTCCGTGGTGGGAGGTGCCATCGACGCGCGTTTCATGCCGGCCATCCTGAAGGGTGTCATGAGCCGCATGGAGCATGGCCCGCTGACGGGTAGCTACGCCCGTGACGTGCGCGTCATTGTGTACGACGGCAAGATGCACCCGGTTGACAGCAACGAGCTGTCGTTCATGCTGGCCGGACGGCACGCCTTCAGCGATGCCTTCAAGAATGCAGGCCCGAAGTTGCTCGAACCTATCTACGACGTGGAGGTGTTCGTGCCGAGCGACAAGATGGGCGACGTGATGAGCGACCTGCAAGGCCGTCGCGGCATGATTGTGGGCTCGGAAAGCGAGAGCGGCTACGAGAAGCTCATCGCCAAAGTGCCGCTCAAGGGGCTGTCGAGCTATTCCACAACGTTGTCGTCCATCACAGGCGGACGCGCTTCATTCATCATGAAGTTCGCCTCCTACGAACTCGTGCCGACCGACATCCAGCAGAAGCTGATGGCCGAATTTGCCGCACAAGAACAAGACGAGGACTAAGAAAAGGTATTTTTCATCAACTAAAAAGTCGGGAAATGTTAAATTTCTCGACTTTTTATGTTTATTTTATCAAATTTTTTTGCTTATTTCAAAGACCATTCAGCTTTCTTCTTACATTTGCAATGTTTTTCAGGAACGAACGAATGAAGAAGAAAACGACCATTATACTCGCCATCGTGATGGGCATCTCGTTCATCAGCCTGCTCGTGTTGCAGATGCGCTACATCGAGGAAGTGCTCAACATGCGCCGCCAGCACTTCGAAGAGTCGGTGAACCGCGCCCTCAGCGACGTGTCCCATCAGTTGGAGCTGGACGAAACGGCACGCTATCTGGAACAGGGGCCGATGGCAATGGACGGCATCGCCACTTCGGTGGATTCCATCATCGTGAACACCGACTCCACCGTCATCCAGCGCACGCATAAGGTGAAAGCCAAGGACGGCAGTGTGTTCCAGGTGCTGGAGACCACGGCCAGCACCAATCTTGACGACAAGTACTTCACGAAGCGCAACACCGGCACGCTGTCCGGCAAGAAGAAGAGCCTGCAAGACATCATGAGGAAACGGTACGCCTATGAGAAAGCGCTCGTGGACGAAGTCATCTATTCCATCCTTTACACCGCCAGTGACCGGCCGCTGCAAGACCGCATCGACTTCAAAGAGCTCGACCAACTGCTGAAATCGGAGCTGGCAAGCAACGACATCGACCTGACCTACCACTTCTCGGTGTACTCCAGTAACGGACAGTGCGTTTACCAATGTTCCGACTACGACCCGACAGGCGACCAGTGGACATTCTCCACCACATTGTTCAGGAACGACCCCGTGCAGAAGATGGGCATGCTGAAAGTCCACTTCCCCGAGTTCAGCCAGTATGTCTATAGTTCCATCACGTTCATCATCCCGTCCGTCATCTTCACCATCATCCTGCTCATCACGTTCATCATTACGATGATTCTCGTGTTCCGGCAAAAGAAACTCTCGGCCGTGAAAAACGATTTCATCAACAACATGACGCATGAGTTCAAGACACCGATTTCCACCATCTCCCTGGCCTCGCAAATGCTGAACGACGAGTCCGTGACGAAATCCCCGCAGATGCTCAAACGCCTCTCCACCACCATCAATGACGAGACCAAGCGCCTGCGCTTCCAAGTGGAAAAGGTGCTGCAACTGTCGATGTACGAGAATCAGAAGGCCAACATGCACATGGTGGAACTGAACGCGAACGAGCTGATTTCCGGAGTGATCCATACATTCGCGCTGAAAGTGGAAAAGAACGGCGGGAAAATCGTGTCGAACCTCAAGGCGGAAGACCCCATCGTGCTCGTGGACGAAATGCACTTCACCAACGTCATCTTCAATTTGATGGACAACGCCGTGAAATACAAACGGCCGGACACACAGCTCGAACTGACCGTCACCACCTGGAACGAACCGAAGAAACTCTGCATCTCCATTCAGGACAACGGCATCGGCATCAAGAAGGATGACCTGAAGAAAATCTTCGAGAAGTTCTACCGCGTTCACACCGGCAACCTGCACGATGTGAAGGGATTCGGACTCGGACTGGCATACGTGAAGAAAATCATTGACGACCAGAACGGCACCGTGCACGCGGAAAGCGAGCTCGGCATCGGCACCAAGTTCATCATCAAGATTCCGCTGCTGGACGAGTGAGACACAGGTCATCAGGAAACGCAATCACCACACAAGAAAATAAAATATCAACCTTTAATACCCCACACGATTATGGAAGAAAAGTTTGAAGATGTCAGCATTCTCCTTTGCGAGGACGACGAAAACCTGGGCATGCTGCTTCGCGAATATCTGGAAGCCAAAGGCTACAAAGCCGAGCTCTGTGCCGACGGCGAGGAAGGCTTCAACGCATTTTGCACGGGACACTACGACCTCTGCATCCTCGACGTGATGATGCCGAAGATGGACGGCTTTACACTCGCAAGCAAAATCCGCGAGATGAATACAGACGTACCGTTCATTTTCCTCACGGCCAAGACCCTCATCGAGGACATCCGCGAGGGATTCGAAATCGGTGCCGACGACTACATCACCAAGCCGTTCCGCATGGACGTGGTCGTGCTCCGGATCGAAGCCATCCTGCGGCGGGTGCGCGGCAAGAAAAACAAGAATGAGACCATCCGCAAAATCGGCCAGTTCACATTCGACACCCAGAAACAGTTGCTCACCATCGGCGACAAGCAGACCAAGCTCACGACAAAGGAGGCCGAACTCCTCACCCTGCTCAGCAACAAGTCGAACGAGCTGCTGCCGCGCGACTATGCACTGAAAACCATCTGGATTGACGACAACTATTTCAACGCCCGCTCGATGGACGTGTACATCACCAAGCTGCGCAAACACCTCAAGGACGACCCGAACGTGGAAATCCTGAACGTGCACGGCAAGGGCTACAAGCTCGTCATTTCGGATTAGACTCTGTGCACGGCACAAAAAAAGACACGCATGGCAAAACACATCGAGTGCTCAGCCATGCGTGTTTTTTTGTTGGTCGCCGAAATGAAAGGCGGTGTCAGTTTTCCTCACTCGCGGCGTTGACCTGCGCCTTTCCCGACTCGTCGTCACCCAGCGGCAAGTACTTGTTCAGCACGATGTGGGCAATCAGCCCGACGATGATGAGGAAGGCAAGACCTGCTGTGTAGATGTTGTGGTCAAGAAGATCCTGCAAGGCCGGTATGACGGCCGGCAAAATCAAGAGGAATGCGCAGACAATGATGAGCAACACGCCTAAATTTTTCTTTAATGATAGTTTCATCGTATTTAAGAAGTTGATTGATTCCGACTGCAAATTAAGCAAAATTCGAGGAGAAGGCGAAACTTTTGGGAAACTTTTTTCGTTCAAGACCCAAAATAGTAGGGAAAGAAAGTTTTTTCAGGAAAAAAGCGGGCACGGAGCGCGGTGGTTTCAAAAAAAGTTCGTACCTTTGCAACCGCTTTGCGCCGAAAAGCGCGGGCTTCCAAAAACCATCAATTTACATTTTATTATTAACAAACAAAGTATGAATCAGTACGAAACCGTTTTCATTTTAACTCCCGTTTTGTCTGACGAACAGACAAAGGAAGCGGTAGAGAAGATCAAAGGCATCCTGACGCAGGCAGGCGCAGAGGTGTTCAGCGAGGAGAGCTGGGGTCTTCGCAAACTGGCCTACCCTATTGACAAGAAATCGACCGGCTTCTACGGCATGGTCGAGTTCAAGGCAGAGCCGGATGTCATCAAGAACTACGAATTGCAGCTGCGCCGCGACGAGCGTGTGCTCCGCTACATCACCGTGAAGAACGAGAAATACGCTGCCCAGTATGCTGAGAAGCGTCGTAACAACAAAAAGAAGGAGGATTGATCATGGCAGCCACACAGACATCATCATCAGAGATTCGTTATTTGACTCCGGCCACCGTTGACGTCAAGAAGAAGAAGTATTGCCGCTTCAAGAAGAGCGGTATCAAGTATATCGACTACAAAGATCCTGAGTTCCTCAAGAAGTTCTTGAACGAGCAGGGAAAGATTCTGCCGCGCCGTATCACCGGCACTTCGCTGAAGTACCAGCGCCGGGTGGCACAGGCCGTGAAGCGTGCCCGCCAAATCGCGCTGCTTCCGTTCGTAACCGACTTGTTGAAATAATGAAAGGAGGAAAAGACAGATATGAAAATTATTTTGAAGAAAGACGTCCAGGGCTTAGGCTTCAAGGACGATGTCCTCACAGTGAAGGACGGATATGGCCGCAACTATCTTCTTCCTCAGGGATACGCAGTGATTGCCACTGAGAAGGCTCAGAAAATGCTGGCAGAGGACTTGAAACAGCGTGCCCACAAACTCGCCAAAATCAAGGCTGATGCCGAAGAGGCCGCAAAAAAATACGAAGGTGTCACGCTCTCCATCCTGGCAAAAGTGTCGGATGGCAACAACATCTACGGCAGCGTGGGTGCCAAGGAAATCGCCGAGGCTCTCGCAGCCAAAGGCATCGAGACCGACGTGAAGCGCATCGTGCTGAAAGCAGTCAAGGCACTGGGTTCCTATACTGCTGTCGTACAGCTCCACAAAGAGGTCGCTGTCGAAGTGCCATTCGAGGTGATTTCGGACGCTCCTGTCAAGAAAGAGAAGAAAGCTGAAGCTCCGGCCAAGGAAGCCACAAAGGCTGAGGAGGCTCCTGCTGAGGTTGTTGAAGACGTGGAGCCTGCTGAAGCTCCGGCCGAGGAAACTCCTGCAGAATAAGCAACACACATCTTCTTATATAAAAAAGGTTGGTTTCGTTTCGGAAATCAACCTTTTTTCTTTGCACGACAATCCTTTCAAGCATTGCCCTGCGAATCATCGAAACGCTTTCCCCAGCATTTGAGCATCCGCTCATAGAGCTTGGCCTCGGACGGCGTGTGGGGCTGTGCATGCCAGAACCGCTCGGCACGGGCTTCGTCCGGCAGGTATTGCTGTTCGACGAAATGGTTCGGAAAGTCGTGCGCATACTTATAACCGTCGTGGTAGCCCAGCTCCGCCATCAGTTTCGTAGGAGCATTCCGCAAATGCAAAGGAACAGGCAGATTGCCCGACCGGCGCACGTAGTCCAGCGCAGCGTCAACAGCGAGGTAAGCAGAATTGCTCTTCGGACTGGTAGCCAGATAAACCGTGGCCTCGGCCAGCGGGATACGCCCTTCCGGCATTCCGATTTTGGTCAGCGTGTCGAAACAGGCATTGGCCAGCAAGAGCGCGTTGGGATTCGCCAGCCCGATGTCCTCGCTCGCACTGATGACCAGACGGCGGGCAATGAACACAGGGTCTTCGCCCGCCTCAATCATGCGGGCCAGATAATAGACGGCGGCATCAGGGTCGCTGCCGCGGATGCTCTTGATGAAGGCCGAAATGATGTCGTAGTGCATGTCGCCGTCCTTGTCATAGGCCAGCGGATTCTGCTGGATGCTGTTGACCACCAGTTCATCAGTAATCACAATCCTGCCGTCAGCCGAATGGCTCTCGGCAGCCTCAACGGTCAGCTCCAAGATGTTCAGCAACTTTCGTGCGTCACCCCCACTCTGCCGCAACATGGCATTCGTCTCCTGCAACGTAATATCCTTCTCCTTCAGATAGATGTCGCTATGAATCGCACGATTCAGCAACCGCAACAGGTCGTCCTTGTCCAACGGTTTCAGCACATAAACCTGACACCGGCTGAGCAACGGCCGGATGACCTCGAACGAAGGATTCTCGGTGGTTGCCCCAATCAAGGTGATGACACCTTGTTCCACGGCTCCCAACAGAGAGTCTTGCTGCGATTTGGAGAAACGGTGGATTTCATCAATGAAAAGAATCGGATTGCCGTTCTGAGCAAAAAGTCCGCTATGCGCACGCGCTTTCTCAATCACCTCGCGCACTTCCTTTACGCCCGAAGTCACAGCAGAGAGCGTGAAAAACGGCACCTCCAGCGTGCGGGCGATGATGTTGGCCAGCGTCGTCTTGCCCACGCCCGGCGGTCCCCATAAAATGAACGAGGCGATGCGGCGCTGCTCTATCATACGGCGGATGACCGCACCCTCGCCCACCAAATGTTGCTGGCCTACATAATCTTCGAGCGTCAACGGACGCAATCTTTCTGCTAATGGCTTCATCTCAAGGATTGGAATCGTTGTGAAGTCCACAAATGTAAGCAAATTCCGCGAGAAAACAGACGCTTCAGCAGAAAATTATTTTCCCCCGCCAAAGTTTTCTCTCAAAAAGAAAAGAGCGGTGTGTTTTGTTGCTCAAATCATTTTATTGTTTTATCTTTGCGGATAAGAGATAGGCACTGAGCAGTTTTTTGCAGCTTTTTTATTGAACATAACATGGGAAGCAGACCACTGAAAATCTATAAGGCATCGGCAGGAAGCGGAAAGACCTTCACGCTGGCCGTAGAATACATTAAGCTGCTGATTCAGAACCCAATGAACTACCGGCACATCCTCGCCGTGACCTTCACGAACAAGGCTACCGCCGAGATGAAGCAGCGCATACTGAGTCAGCTCTATGGCATCGGCGCGGGTCTGTCCGAATCGAATGACTACCTGCGCACCGTCATGGAGGACGCAGATGTGGTTTCCCTGGGGCTGGACGAGCGACAGGTGAGGGAGCGGGCACGGACAGCCCTGAGCTGCATGATGCATGACTTCAGCCGGTTCCGCATTGAAACCATCGATTCTTTCTTCCAAGGTGTCATCCGTGAGCTGGCGCACGAACTGAATCTGACAGCGAATCTGCGGGTGGACCTGAACGATGAGGAAGTGCTGGACGAAGCCGTCAATGCCATCATTGATGAACTGCCACAGAACAAAATGCTTTTCGATTCTGTCTTCACCTTCATCAAGGAGAAAATCAACGAAGGGAAGAACTGGAACATCAATCAGGAAGTGAAGAAGTTCGGACAGAACATCTTCAACGAGCAATATCTGGAGCACGGGCAGGACGTGAGAGAAAAAATCGGCGACGTGACAACGCTCCGACACTACAAGCAATCGCTCACGCAGCTGGAAGATGACGAGAAGCAGAAAATCAAAGCAATGGGAGCAGAATTTGACGACGCTTGCCACCGGGCCGGCATCGAAGCAGAGGACTTGAGCCGGAGAAGCGGCTCACCCCGTTTCTTCTTCGAGAAGCTGTCCCACGGTGAGATTCCCAACGCTCAGTCTGCCACGCTCCAGCAGGCGTGTTCCGATGCCACGGTATGGGTGAACAAAGGCAACAACCGGCTCATACCCTCCATTGAGCAGTATCTCGTGCCCTGTCTGAACAAGGCGGTCGAAGCATTGCCGCTCATCGTCCGCACGCTGAATACGATAGACGTGACACGCAAGCATCTGAACCATCTCACGCTCATCAACGCCATCAACTCCATGGTTCGCGACCTGAACGACGAGGCCAACCGCTTTCTGCTGGCCGACACCGCACATTTCCTCAGCGAACTCATCGAAGGCAGTGACATTCCATTCATCTACGAACGCACCGGCTCACAGTTCCACTACATCATGATTGACGAGTTCCAGGACACATCGGCCCTGCAATGGCGCAACTTCAAGCCGCTGCTTCAGAACAGCCTTGCGGAGAATCACGAATGTCTGCTGGTGGGCGATGTCAAACAAAGCATCTACCGCTGGAGAAACAGCGACTGGGGCATTCTGAACAACATCGAGGACGGAACTTTCGCAGGAAAAATCACGCCCTTGCGTAGCCACGTCAATTACAGGAGCAGCGAGGCCGTGGTGAACTTCAACAACTATTTTTTTGAGCATGCCAGCCACCATCTCAACCATCTGTATCGCGACATGACGGAGTCTGATTCGGACGACATCTTGCGTGCATACGACACACAAGAACTGATGCAGGAGACGAAGCCGGGCAAGCGTGGAATGGGGTATGTGCGCGTGGAATGCATCGAGCACACAGGCGACGTGAACGATCTCAATCAGCTGCAGCTGGAACGTCTCTCGGACGCTGTGAGGATGTTGATTGACGCACATGTGGATGTGGACGACATTGCCATTCTCATCCGCCGGAAGAAAGACCTGCAAAGCATCACGCGCCATTTCACAGAAGTGACCCAACGGAAGTTTCCGTCCAACATACGCAACCGGATTCACATCGTCAGCGCAGAAGCCTTCCGGCTCGATTCCTCTCCGGCTGTCTGCCTCCTCATTCAGGCCATGCGTGTGTTGGCTGACCCTGACGACCGGTTGGCCCGCTACCAACTTGCCTTCCAATACCAGAACCACATAACCGCCGCACCAGAGGCCGAAACGGATGCCGACGGCGAACCGGATGACATCAACCGCATCTTCCTGCTGACCGACGATGCGCTCGGCACCGTATTGCCAGAAGCGTTTTGCAATCATTCCACCGAATTGGCCACCATGCCCTTGTTCAAACTGGCCGAAGAGCTGCATCAGATTTTCCAGTTGGAACACATTCCACATCAAGATGCCTATCTGTTCACGTTCTTTGACCAGCTCAGCGAATATCTCAAAGACGAACCGTCAGACATCGACTCGTTTCTGGACTACTGGGACAAGACGCTCTGCAGCGTCACAATTCCCAGCACATCCGCCTGCGGCATCCGCGCCCTCACCATCCACAAGTCCAAAGGTCTGGAGTTCAAGAACGTCATCGTGCCCTTCTGCAACTGGTCGCTGGATGGAAAAGATGACGACCTGCTGTGGTGCGAGCCGAAGCAACCGCCGTTCAATCAGCTTCCGCTCGTTCCGGTCAACTATACATCCAAAACCGAACAGTCTTTCTTCAGCACCGAATATCGTGAGGAAAAGCTCAAGAACTTCGTGGACAATCTCAACCTGCTCTATGTGGCCTTCACCCGCGCTGAGGACAATCTCATCATCATCACCGGGCAAGATATCTCCCCCCAAACCGGCAGCAGCCGGCAGAACAGCCCTGCCATCACTTCCAGAAACTGCAATGCCAACATGCTCATCCGGCTCGCTCTGCAAGATTTGCCACAGACCGACACAGACGAAGGCTCCATGAAGCTACACATCTACGAAAGCGGCACCATCGTTCCGAGCAGCACCAAAACACTGAAGCCGACGGACAATGTGCTGCTCCGCCGCCCCGAGCCAATTCACATTCAGTTCGAGGGACACGAAGCCCACGTACAGTTCTTGCAATCGAACCAATCGGCAGAATTCATCCGCAACGATGATTGGAGTTCCGATGCCGCAGTTGCCGAAAAGACCACCTATTTGAACGAAGGTGTGCTCTTCCACCACCTCATGGCAGAAATCCAGCAGCCCGCCGACATCGACAAGGCCATCCGCAAGTTCGATTCCGCCGGTTTCTTCCCCAACACCGTTTACCGCACACACATCGACAGGCTCATCAAGAAAGCCTTCGCCAAGAAAGAAGCTGCGCGATGGTTCGACCCTCACTGGCAGGTCATCAACGAATCTACCATTCTCTACAAAGACCAGCAGAATCAACTGCAGCAATGCCGTCCGGACCGTGTCATCACCGATGGCGACGAAACCATTGTCATTGACTACAAAACGGGGCGGCAGAGCACAGAATACGAGATGCAAGTACGCACCTACATGCAGTATCTCCGCCAAATGGGCTATCCGAACGTGTCCGGCTACATCTGGTACGTGCGACGCGAAGACATTGTTCCCGTCACGTAACAAGAATCCTCATCACAGCATCAGCATCCCTGCATCATGACATTTCTCCAAACCGTAGCAAAAGACCTGTACGAGCGGCTCGACGGACATTTCGAGCAGCTCACCATCATCTTCCCCAACAAGCGCGCCCGCCTGTTCTTCAACCAGGCACTGGCCGCACATCTCACCCATCCTATCTGGTCGCCCCACTTCACCACCATCAGCGACCTCTTCCAACAATACTCCCCCCTCACGCTGGCCGACCCCATCCTCCTCATCTGTCGCCTCTACACCATCTACAGCCGCATCACAGGACGCGACGACACGCTCGACCGTTTCTATTCATGGGGCGAAATGATGCTCAACGACTTCGATGATGTGGACAACAATCTCGTGTCGGCCGACAAGCTTTTCCGCAACATCGAAGACCTCAACCAACTCACTTCTTTCGATTATCTCTCTGAGCAACAAGAAAAAGCCATACGTCAGTTCTTCCAAAACTTTCATTCCGGCAGCAAGACCGGACTGAAGGAAAAATTCCTGAGCATCTGGAACGTCCTGCTGCCCATCTATCAGGAATTCCGTCAAACGCTCCGGGCTGACGGCTATGCCTACGAAGGCATGCTCAAACGCGATGTCGTGGAACATGCCGACACCCGTCTCTGCTCCGTCAATTCCTCCCAAATTTATGCCTTCGTCGGCTTCAACGTGCTCAATGAGACCGAGAAACATCTCCTCACACAGCTCAAGGAGCGGGCACAGACACTTTTCTACTGGGATTTCGACGAGTCGTACCTGCAACAGGAAAACTTGACGGAGGCAGGGCGCTTCATCCGACAGGACATCCACCAGTTCGGCAATGCGCTGCCATTGGATGCCGACTGCTACCGCCAGCTCCATCGCTCCAAGCAAATCACCTACATTTCCGCCCCGACCGAGAATGCGCAGGCACACTATGCCGCACACTGGATGGAGGAAGTGACCAAGACCGACACACCACTCAATCAAAACGCCGTCGTGCTCTGCGACGAATCGCTGTTGCTGTCCGTGCTCCACGCACTCCCTTCCTCCCACACACTCAATGTCACGATGGGATTCCCTCTCCAGCAGACACCTGTCAGCAGCCTGATCAACGCCTTACTCCACCTCCAGCTCCACGGATTCTACGATGACACAACCTGTCGACATGCCCATGCCAGTGCCGTACTCCGCCATCCGCTCACTGACCGTTTGTCTTCCGGCTTGTCCGGCCAACTCATCCGCGAGATGAAGCAGAAACATACGCTCTTCCCCACCACCAATTTCTTGGGAAGGAACACCACTCTCCGTCTCATCTTCACCCGACAAACCAACAACAACGAGCTCCTCAGCTATCTGTCGGACATCGTCCGCCTGCTGGGCCAGACCTACCGACAGGCCACCGCGTCCCCGCCGCCCGAAACATCGTCCGATACCGAGATGCCGCTTCACATCGAATCGGTCTTTTGCGCCTTCACCCTCCTCTCCCGCCTGCGCACCATCCATGACAGCGGGCTGCTGCAAGTCAATGCCGCCACACTCGCGCGGCTCATCCATCAGCTCATTCAAGCCAAGACCATCCCGTTTCATGGCGAACCCGCCGTCGGCCTGCAGATTATGGGGCTGCTCGAAACGCGCAACCTGGACTTCCGCAACGTCATACTTCTCTCCGCCAACGAAGGCAATCTGCCTCGCAGCGACCACCAGAGCTCGTTCATTCCCTACAACCTGCGCGATGCCTATGGGATGACCACCGTAGAAAAACGCAACAGTCTCTACGCCTACTACTTCTACCGATTGCTCCAGCGTGCTGACAACATCACCCTTGCCTACAACAACAATGCCGACACTCCGGCCAAGGGCGAGATGTCACGGTTCATGCGCCAGCTCCTCATCGATACCACCATCCCCGCTGCCCGCGCTATCCGCATGCTCACACTCACTTCGTCCCAAGCCTCTCAGACACCACCTGTCCTGTCCGCATCCAAGTCGCCCGCCGTGATGCAACGGCTCCACCAGCTCTACGACTGGACCGACGGACTGACACACTCGCGCCTCTCCCCGTCCGCCCTCAACACCTATCTCGACTGTCCACTCCAGTTCTATTTCCACTATGTGACCCGCCTCACGGCCGAAGACGATATCACCGAGGAAGTCGGCAACGACATCTTCGGCAGCATTTTCCACTATTGTATGGAGCAAATCTACTCACGAATCCTGCCCACAGGACACGAAATCCAAAGCCAGACGCTCTATGCCCTCAGCCAGAATGCCGATACCATAGGTGCACTCGTGGACGAAGGATTCAACGTGGAATACTTTAAAATCGACGGACCGCAAAAGAACCGTTCTCCACACTACAACGGCCAGCAGCAGCTCAACCGCTCGGTTCTGATGCTCTACGTACAGAACCAGCTCCTCCACGACAGCCAGCTCTGTCCTCTCACCGTACATGCCGTTGAAGACAAGTCTCACAGTCTGAACCTCGACATTTCCACCCCTGATGGTCCCGTTAATGTCCGTCTGGGCGGAATCATCGACCGTATCGACACCGTCACTGTCGGCACACAGCGCCTGCACCGCATCGTGGACTACAAGACCAGTACCGTCGCACAGACCTCAGACACCATCGACAAGCTCTTCGCCCCCACCGTCCCCAAGCGTCCCTACCACATCCTCCAGGCTTTCTACTACGCCTACATCTACAGCCACACACACACGACACCCGTAGCACCTGCGCTCATGTACGTGAAGCTCACCCGCAGCCAAGCACCACAGCCTGCCATCCGACTCGGACAGACAACCGTCACCGACTTCCACGACCCCGCCGTTCACGACACCTTCCACGAGCAGCTCGTCCGCCTCATCACATCCATCTTTACGCCCTCATTGCCGTTCACGCAGACCACCAACACGTCCCATTGCACCTATTGTGACTTCGCCCACATCTGCGGGCGAACATCCCTCCCACCTCGTCACGAGTAACTTCACACAACAGAGACAGTACGCAGAAATGAAGATTCCAAATAGAAACGCAACGTTTTTCATTCAGGCTCAGCTCTTAGACATGAAAAAACGACGAAGCGGGAAAAAAACGGGGAAAACCTTGGCCATTTCCGTAAAAAGATGTACCTTTGCATCGTTTTAAGAGGCTCGTTAGCTCAACTGAATAGAGCATCTGACTACGGATCAGAAGGTTATAGGTTTGAATCCTATACGAGTCACAACGACTTGACAACTTGGTACAAGCAAAATGCCCCGCACCTCAGTGGAAAGTGCGGGGCATTTTGCTGTCCATCAACTTCGTCGCTCCCAACCTCCGCCGCCGGGCGGCCGGACGAGGCACAAAAAAAGGAGGCCTCCGCCGCTGTC
>CAYPZK010000011.1:0-71380 GCA_964415385.1 uncultured Bacteroidaceae bacterium | reverse complement strand
AAGGTGAAGAAAAAACAATGACAAAACCGCGAAAGGTGGGGCTGAGGAACAGGGAGAGGAACAGCATGGTTGTTGAAAAGACGGTTGATAAGTTGTTGAAAACTTTTGAAAACTTTTTTTTGACTTTTCCGAAAAAAATTCTATGCCGGCGGCACACTCGAAAACGCAAGAAAAGTTATCATTTTTTTTCAAAAAAGTTTGAACCCATTTTCCACAGTTTTCAACGATTCCATCAAAAGAATTTTGTCAACAGCACGCGTTGTGAACAAGATGTCGAAAACATCCGTAACAGGCTGGCAGACTAAGGAAAAAGATGTTGAAAGGATTGTTGAAAACGGAGTTTTCCGTCACAATAACTTCAGAAGCAAGTTTCCGGCCGAAAAGTTTTCAACACTTTCGACAGGACAACATAACCAGCATTCTTTTTATAAAAAAATAAAAAATATATTTTTATGATATGGTGTTGAAAAAGAAAATCCCCAAGTCCTCTTATGTGAAGACTTGGGGATGTCTGCCGTACAGCGGTCGTGGAATCAGCCATCAGCTGAAGCGACGGGATGCGATGCTGACGTAGTGGTCATTTGACGCTCCATTCGAATACGCCACAGGAGTAGTCTGCCGGCTGGACGATTTCGAGCTTCACGGCACGCGTCTTGACAGCGTCGAAGTTGACGACGCACGGAATTCCTTTCTCGCACGGATAGCTGCTCGGATTCTTCACCTCTGCCCATTCGCCACCATCGGTCTGGTAGTAGAGTTTCCAGGATTTCGGCACGCGGCATCCGCCCCAAGGGCCGTCGTCGAACCAATAGACGGTGCTGCTGGACACGGTCTGAGGTTCTTTGAAGGTGTAGCTGAGCCATTCGGTGGATTTTTTCTTCGGCCACCAGTGCGTGTAAGGGATGGAGCGGTCGTTTCCGTCGGCCGGCACGAGTCGGTCGTTGATGGCGGAGAGTGCCGGCAGGCGTGGCGTGCTGGAGGCGATGGTGCTCTCGCTGGCGATGGAAGGCGGCAGGGCCGGATTTGTGGCGTTGAGGTCGATTGGGAGCCAGACGGTCATTTTGCCGTTGCCGCGGTGAGCCCAGGCATAGTAAGGGATGAGTACGAGTCGTTCGTCCTGAGCCGTGAGCCGTCCACTCTTGTCGAAGGCCAGCGTCTGAGCGTCGGTCGTGATGGTCTGCACGTCGGTGTTCTGGATATCCTTGTGTCCCAGTGTGTATTGCGGTTCCTGGTTGAGGAGCACGCTGAGCACGTCGCAGGAGTTGTCGGGCCATTCGGCGCAATAGACGAGCGGTCCGCGTTCGATTTCGGCGCGTCCCTTGTCGGCGGCCACTTTTCCGTTGGCTTTCACGAGGCGCGGCTCCATGTCGAAATGCACGTTCACCTTGTCGCCGCTTTTCCATTTGCGGTCGATGACGAAATAGCCGTCCTTCAGCTCGCCTGTCACTTCCTGACCGTTCAGCCGGACGCTGTATTTCAGTTGTTTGCCGTCGGCATAGTTGTAGAGATCGCTCGGCACAACCTGTCCGCGCACCCATCCCGGAATGCGGATGTGGAGTGCGAACTTGCCACCGGCCTTCTTCATGGTCATCTCGATGTCGCCGTCCCAAGGGTAGTTGGTGGTCTGGACGAAGCGGATGTTCTTGCCGCCGACCTTCACGTTGGCTTCATTGCCGGCGAAAAGGTTCACGTAGAAGTTGTTGTCCTTGACAGCATAGATGTATTGCGGAAGCGACGGCATGAAGCGGGCGGCATTGCTCGGACAGCAGGCGCAACCGAACCAAGGCTGACGCTGATGCTGTCCCATGCTCTGGAGCGGATTCGGATAGAAGAACTTGCCGCCGTCGATGCTGATGCCGGAAATCACGCCGTTGTAGAGCGTGCGTTCCAGCGCGTCGTAGTATTTGGAATCGCCGTGCAGCAGGAAGAGACGGTAGTTGAGATAGACTTGCGCGATGGCTGCGCAGGTTTCGCAGTAGGCACTCATGTTGGGCAGTTCGTAGTTGGCTCCGAATGCCTCACCCGAGCTGGTGGCTCCCACACCGCCGGTGATATAGTATTTTTTGGAGATGATGTTGTCCCAGATGCGGTCGATGGCGTTGATGTAGCCTTGGTCACCTGTGAGTGCCGCCACGTCGGCCATACCTGCATACATGTAGCCGGCACGGACGGCGTGACCCACGGCCTCGTCCTGTTCGAGTACCGGCTTGTGGCTCTGGCTGTACTCCGTCTTGATGCTGGTCTTGCCTCGGTAGTCAAGGAAAAATTTTGCCTGGTCGAGATATTTCTTGTCGCCTGTGGCGATGTAGAGCTTGCAGAGCCCCATCTCGGCAATCTGATGGCCGGGCACCACGCAGGCCTGACCCGGGTTCGGACCTACTTCGCGGCAGACGCAATCTGCGTATTTGATGGCGATGTTGAGCAGGTTTTTCTTGCCCGTGGCGTAATAATGGGCAACGGCAGCCTCGCACAGATGTCCGAGATTGTAGAATTCATGGCTGAGGTCTTCCACCTTCGACCAGCGTGTCGGGCCGGCCCATTCGTGTGGGTGCTCCGGATTTTGCGTGCGCGAGGTGTAGAGGTAGCCGTCAGGTTCCTGTGCACTGGCTACGATGGCGATGACGGAATCGCAGTAGGCATCGAGCTTCTTGTCAGGATAAGTCTGCATCAGATAGCTGGCTCCCTCCAATGTCTTGTACACATCGGTGTCGTCGAACGAATAACCGCTCACCTTGAATACTTTCGAAGGATCCTTCAGATGTTCGGCGGCATGAACAAAGTTCATATAGCGTCCCTCACTCTCACATTTGCTGAATGCGAGCGGAATGGTGACATCGCGACTGGCTTGCAGTCGTTGCCCCCAGAAGGTGCCGGGAGTCACTTTCACGCTGGTGAAAGGAACGGGTGTAATCGGATAGCCCGACTTGTCGCTCTGGGCCTGCGCCGACGGAATCATCAGTGCCGCGAGCGTGGCCGTGGTCAAGATTTGTTTGAATTTCATGTTTTGGAAATAGATTAACTGTGGATAATGATGTGATAATCTTTCTCTGAAGAGGCGGAATCTGCCGTCTCCCCATTGTTGGGGGACAGCGGCAACAGCCTTTGAATGGCGAAGATAGAGATTTTTTTTCAAAACCTGTAAGAAATCGAATGATAATTTTGTTCGATGGACAATTTTGCCGGAAATTTCTCTTTTCCACGGGTCTTCCGGTGGTCAACTTCGGGCGGGAGTCGGAACAGAAGATAAAGGGACGATTGTAATCAAGCACCTGTAGAAACGGAAACAGGACTCTTCTCACGAAGAATCCTGTTAAATTTAAGAGTTACAAACCTTTTGGGCGTCTTATGCTTCACAGCATTTTTTTGACGCCACCAAATTACTTTTGTGATTGGATATACGAAATTTGCTTTTTCTGTTATCGACCGCAAAATTAAGTTTTTTCTATGTAATAAACAAATATCATCTTAATTTTTTATTTTTTTTCAAAAAAAAACATACAGTTCCGTTTGTGGGGAATCGTCCGAAGGTGGATGTTGGTAGCCGGAGCCGCTGAAAAGTGACGTGAAGTGCCGCCATAAAGTGCCGTGACTCTACAGCCATAAAGTTCCGCTGAAAAAGTGTACAAATCTTTTGAAAGAAATTGTCGGAACGCAAAAGTTTTCGTATGTTTGCATCGAAATTTCCATATTGGATTTCACGATTCTAAAAAATGGTAAAGATGAAAGATTTGAAAGGAACCAAGACAGAGCGCAACCTGCAGGAGGCGTTTGCCGGCGAATCGATGGCACGAAACAAGTATACGTTCTTCGCTTCGAAGGCCAAAAAGGACGGCTACGAGCAAATCGCCGCGCTCTTCGAGGAGACGGCGGCCAACGAGAAGGAACATGCGAAAATGTGGTACAAATACCTGAACGGCGGCGAGGTTGGCGACACGATGGCGAACCTGAAGGATGCGGCTGCAGGTGAGAACTACGAATGGACGGACATGTACGACCGCATGGCACGTGAAGCCCGCGAAGAGGGATTCAACGAAATTGCCGCCAAGTTCGCGCTGGTGGGAGCTATCGAGCGTCACCATGAGGAGCGTTATCTGCGCCTGCTCAAGAACATCGATGAGGGCATCGTCTTCAGCCGCGACGACGACCGCATCTGGAAGTGTCGCAACTGTGGTCATATCGTCATCGGCCCGAAGGCTCCGAAGGTATGTCCGACGTGCAACCATCCGCAGAGCTACTTCGAGATTGACGCGAATAACTATTGATGCCGCGCCGGATGAGGCACGGCAAATCTGAGGGGCAGCTTTGTCCTGTCAACGTTGCGGGGGTGTACGGTTCTTGGCCGCACACCCCCGTATCGTACTATCAAATGAAGGTCAAGATGTCTGTGAACTTCTTATAATTATAGGCTGTCGTTCTGTCGCCGATGGTGAACAAATCGATGAACCACCAAATCGCGCCGGCGATGCCAAACGTCAGCAGTGTGCACAGCAGCTTGAGAATCCCGTACTTCACATCGTCCAGCATGAAGCGGTCAACACCAAGCAAGCCTAAGAACACTGCGATAATTGTCATCATGGACGGGTCTTTCAATTCCAGCCACTCTATCTGCTCAAATTGTTCATCGGTAATATTCTCCACCTTCTTCTTGATGTCAGACATGCGGTTCTGTGGAAAGTACTTTTTGTTTTCGACTAAAAAACGTTGTACCCTTTTCTCTTTTTCATCTGTCATTTTCTTAATTTTTTTGAAAGTACAGCCTTGCTCACCCTAAACAAGGCGAAAACCATGATTGAAGTAAAGCATACACATACAGCGCATCCGTGGGTGTCTGAAACGTCTGTCTGTATGGAAGGTCATAGGATTATGGTCGGACAATCCTTTTTTCGGCAATGCAAAAATAGATAATATTTTTTATATAAAAAATGATACTTTCTAAAAAATTGACACAAAGGCCATTTTTTTTAGAAAGTATCAAAGATAGAGATTCGTTAGACTTACGGCGACCCGGTATCGGAGAGAAGATACAATCGGAGAATTACAGGCTCTCCAACATGCGCTTGAGCACTACGGTGGCTGAAATCTCGCGGTTGGCGGCTTCGGGGATGACGAGTGAGGTCGGTGCCTCGATGACATCGTCGGTGACAATCATGTTGCGGCGCACGGGCAGGCAATGCATGAAGAAGGCGTTGTCCGTCCAGCTCATGTGTTCGGTGTCCACCGTCCACGAGCGGTCTTTCGAGAGCACCTTGCCGTAGTCTTCGGGATGCGTCACTCCCGGACAGCTCCAGTTTTTGGCATAGATGAAGTCGGCATGCTCGAAGGCTTTTTTCTGGTCGTATTCCACGCGTGCGTTGCCCACGAACTGTGGGTCGAGCTCGTAGCCTTCGGGGTGCGTCACCACGAAGTCCACGTCCGCCGCGTTCATCCATTCTGCGAAAGAGTTTGGCACGGCCTGTGGCAGGGCGTTCGGATGGGGTGCCCATGTGAGCACTACTTTCGGACGCGGACGACGCTTATACTGTTCGATGGTGATGAGGTCGGCGAAGGCCTGGAGCGGATGCACCGTGGCACTCTCCATGAAGAGCACGGGGCGGCCGCTGTACTGGATGAACTGGTTGAGGATTTTCTCCTCGTAGTCATCCTGACGGCTTTCGAACCGGGCGAACGAGCGCACGCCGATGATGTCGGCATAGCAGCCCATCACGGGGATGGCTTCGAGCAGGTGTTCGCTCTTGTCGCCGTCCATGATGACTCCGCGCTCCGTTTCGAGTTTCCAGGCTCCCTGGTTTACATCGAGCACGATGACGTTCATGCCGAGGTTCATGGCGGCCTTCTGTGTGGAGAGCCGCGTACGGAGCGAATTGTTGAAGAAGATGAGCAGGGCGGTCTTGTTCCGGCCCAGGCTGTTGTACTTGAAACGGTCGGCCTTGATTTCGGCGGCCTCGGCGAGGGCGGCCTTCAAGTCGCCCAAGTCACTTACATGCTGGAAAACGTTCATCGTTGATACCCTTTCTGTTTGAGAAATGAATGGTTCTCATTTCCGTTTATTCTTCTTTTTTTTCTCGAAGACACCGTAGAACGGCTGGTTTTCCACCTGTCCTTCGAAGAATTGTGCCCATTCGGGTTTTCCGTTCTTTCCGTCGCGTCGCGGTGCGTCGGAGTCATCTCCGCGCTTCCCCTTGCGGGCTTTCTTCTCTTCGATGCGACGCTCCGCCGGATTCTGGTAACGCCTCTCGCTGCGGAATCCTCGCCGGTCGTCATGCCCTCGGCGGCCTTCGCCGTAGGCTCCTCGACGGGAATCACCGCGCCGTTCCGAGCGGCGTGGCGAAGGGGCATGGGCGGCGTTGTCCGTTACCTCGACGTTCACCTGACGTCCGTCGAAGTCCTGTCCTTGCAAGGCTTGGAGGACATCGTTCACCTGATTGTCGGGAACCTCGAAGAAGGAGAAGGACTTCATGAGGTCGATGCGGCCGATGTCGATGCGCTTGCCGACCGCACAGCGGTTGATGAATCCCATGAACTCGCCCACATGCAGGTGGTCGAGCTTGCCGATGTTGATGAAGAGGCGCGTGTAGCCTGCCTCGGCCACGGTGTCGCGTCCGCCACGCTCACGCCGCGTCCGTCCGCCACGGTCGGAACTGCGTTCGCCGCCACGTCCCGTCGGCTGGATGATTTCGGGCGCATTCTGATAGTAGTTGAGGAACTTGTTGAACTCCATCGACACCATGCGCTTGATGACGTCTTCTTTCTCCATGAGGTCGAACTTGCGGTAGATGTCGTCGAGGAAAGGCGCAATCCGCTCCTCGTTCACCTCCACGTGCTCGATGTCGTCGATGACCTTCATCAGCTGCTTGCGGCAGATTTCCTCGCCTGTCGGCAGTGTGCCGGCCACGAATTCCTTGCCGATTTGCTTCTCGATGGCTCTCACCTTGCCCTTTTCCTTCACGTGGATGATGCAGATGCTCGTGCCCGTCTTGCCGGCACGTCCCGTGCGTCCCGAGCGGTGGGTGTAGTTTTCAATTTCGTCGGGCAGGCCATAGTTGATGACGTGTGTCAGATTGTCCACGTCGAGACCACGTGCAGCCACGTCGGTAGCCACGAGCAGCTGGATGTGGTGGTTGCGGAATTTCTGCATCACGAGGTCGCGCTGCGCCTGCGAGAGCTCGCCGTGAAGCGAGTCGGCGTTGTAGCCGTCCTGGATGAGGCGGTCGGCGATTTCCTGTGTCTCCTTGCGCGTGCGGCAGAAGACGATGGCGTAAATTTCGGGGTAGTAATCGGCCACGCGCTTGAGAGCGTTATATTTGTCGCGTGCCGAAACGAGGTAGTAGATGTGGTTCACCTTCTCGGCACCCTCGTTGCGGCTTCCCACCACGATTTCCTTGGCGTCGTGCAGGTAGTTCTTGCTGATGCGCTCGATTTCCTTGCTCATCGTGGCGGAGAAAAGCAGTGTGTTGCGCTCCGTCGGCACCTTCTCCAGAATCGTGTCGATGCTCTCCGAGAATCCCATCGAGAGCATTTCGTCGGCCTCGTCGAGCACCACGTTCTCCACCTGGCTCAGGTCGGCCACGCCCCGTTCCATCAAGTCCACGAGGCGGCCGGGCGTGGCCACGATGACCTGCACGCCCTTCCGCAGCTGGCGGATTTGAGTCTCGATGTTCGCGCCGCCATACACGGCCAGGATGTGAAGCCCGTTGATATATTTGGAATACGACTTCAGGTCGTCGGCAATCTGGAGGCACAGTTCGCGTGTGGGCGAGATGACCAGCGCCTGCACGGCCGGACCATCGTATTTCGTGTTCCACAAGTCAGATTTCTGGCTGATCTTCTGCAACAACGGAAGCCCGTAGGCAGCCGTTTTTCCCGTCCCCGTCTGTGCCAGTGCCACGACATCGTTGTTGTGACCCAGCAGATAAGGTATCACCTGCTCCTGCACAGGCATCGGCTCTTCGTAACCCAATTCCCTGATGGCACGGAGTATCTCCTCAGACACTCCCAATTCTTCGAATGTTTTCAAAATCTTTTAACCTTTTAGAATGTGTGTAATGCAGAAAGAACACCGCCCCGCAGCGACACCCTTCTAAAATCCCCGACCGGTGAAGACAGGACAGAAAAACAAATGACAGGGGCAAGTTCTTTCGTTTGTGGCTGCAAAGTTACGCAAAACTTTTCGTTCGCCCGCTGGAAATCACTGAAAAACGCATTTTCCACCGCCTAAAACACCTCTTTTCAGAAAAAAATCCCGAACTTTGCGCCGATGAAAACCAAAATTCTCTTCGTCTGTCTCGGCAACATCTGCCGAAGCCCTGCGGCCGACGGCGTGCTCCGGCAAATGGCGCACCGGGCCGGACGCGACGACGACTTCTACATCGACTCGGCCGGCATCGGCGACTGGCACATCGGACAGCTGCCCGATCCACGGATGCGGGCGTGCGGCGCACGCCACGGCTACGACTTCACCCACCGCGCCCGCCAGTTCCAGACGGCCGATTTCGACCGCTTCGACCTCATCATGGTCATGGATTGCGAGAACTACCGTGCGGTCACGGCGAAAGCCCGCAACCACGCCGACGCGCAGAAAGTCCACATGCTGGCGGACTATCTGACCGACCACCCGGGCACCACGACCATTCCCGACCCCTACTTCGGCGATGCCCCCGGCTTCGACTATGCGCTCGAACTCATCGAAGATGCCTGCCGCGGCCTCCTCGCCCGCTACCCGGCACCTGCCACAGATACAGACAGCACCGCCGCCCCGCAGCAGAAGTGAACAAATACTGCGGAAAAAAGTCCCGGAATCTGCCTGCAAAAATTCTGTTTCAGATTGATTTCTGAAAAAGCGAACGCGTTCGTTCCGGAAAACGGACGCAGTCGTCCGGCAGAATGAACGCGTTCGTTCGGCACGAACTTGCGCGGGTCGGGAAATGAAATAGGCGTATCACGCAGATTTTTTCCGCAGTGTCCAGGAAAAAACTCCGCGCCATCCGTGGAATTTCTTCGTGCAGAGCGGGAATCCATCTGATTTTTCAAAATAATGTCGTATCTTTGCGGCTGAAAAGTGAAAGCACAGAAACTCATGAAACACCGATACGCCACCTTTTTGACAGCCGTCTGCCTGCTGTTCTCAGCCGGACAGTCTTCGGCTCAGACGTTCAGGCGCGTGACGAACCTGCCTCACATCTATATCAATACGGCCAACAGCCAGAGCATCACGAGCAAGACCAATTATATCTATGCCACGATGCGCTATGTGGACGAGAACGACAGCGTGACCCGTTATGACTCGTTGCAGATACGGGGACGGGGAAACTCCACGTGGAATCTTTCGAAGAAACCCTACCGCATCAAGTTCCAGACGAAGGAGAAATTTCTCGGGAAGGGCTACGCCAAGGCCAAGAAATGGACGCTGCTGGCCAACGCCGCCGACAAGACGCTCATCCGCAATGCCGTCACGTCGGAGCTGGGCGAATGGCTCGGGCTGAAATTCAATCCGGCCGCACGCTTCGTGGACCTCACGCTCAACGGCACCTTCATGGGCAACTATCAGATCAGCGACCAGGTAGAGGTGCGTGCCCACCGCGTGAACGTGACAGAGCAGGACTATCCGCTGGCCGACACGAGCGACATTTCGGGCGGTTACCTGCTGGAGGTGGACGGATTTCAGGACGGCAACTGCTTCACGACACAGCAGGCCGCCGCGCCCGTCCGCATCCACTATCCCGACGAGGACGAAATAGCCGCCAGCCAGAACACTTATATCAAGGACTACGTGAACGGCTTCGAGGCTGCCCTCTACGGCAACGACGCGCAGGATGCGGAGAACGGCTACCGCGCGTGGGTGGACAGCACGTCGCTGGCCAACTGGTACATCGCCACGGAGGTGAGCGCGAACGTGGACGGATTCTACAGCACTTATTTCTACAAGGACCAGCAGAATCCTTTGCTCTATTTCGGACCACTCTGGGACTACGACATCGCCTACGGCAATGACTACCGCAAGGGCGACACCAGCCAGAGCCTCATGTCGGACGTGGGCTACGGGCAGACGCGGCTCTGGGTCAACGAAATGTGGAAGGATCCGTGGTTCGCCCGACTCGTCAACCGCCGCTACGGGCAGGTTATCGACAGCGGGCTCACCGACTTCATGCTGGCCAAGGTGGACAGTCTGGACGAACTGCTTCAGGCATCGCAGACGCTCAACTACAACAAATGGGGCATCAACACGCGTGCCTACCATGAGATTGTGATTTACTCTTCCTATGACCAGTACATCACTGATCTGAAGGATTTCATCACTACTCACAACCAGTATCTCCTGACGGCGTTCGCCGACAAGAAACCGGCAGAGCCTACACCCGCCTTCGCCGCCGGCCCTTACTACTATCGCATCACCAGCGCACGTTCGGCCAAGGCGTTCGAGCTCAAAGCCGCCGACGGGACTTCGGGTTTCTCCGAAGACAACCAGCCCGCTGCAGGCACGCTCGTCTGCACGTGGGAGAACGATGCTGACCGCCTGTCGGAAGAGTGGCGCTTTACGCCCGTGGGCGACTATTTCTTCATTCAGAACCGGCTGGGCGGACTGGCACTGAGCGACCCGACGGGCGACCCCGTGACGGCCACGACCAACACCGGCACGCAGCTCTCCGTGGCAGAGCCAGACTCGACGGACGAGCGGCAGCTCTGGACGCTGACACCGCAGGGGACAGCAGGCTACTACAATTTCATCAACCTCCATTCGCAGCACGCGGCCAACCTGAAGGGTGGGGGAACGGTCGACGGCACGGACGTGGTGAGCTACACGAGCGACAGCCGCAATGCCACGAGCACCAACCGTCTGTGGTATATCATCCCTTCGTCCGACCTGCCGGCCGACACGGCGGTGGTCGACACCACCGAGGCCGACGGCATCCGGGGCGTGCAGGCCGTTGAGCCGGACGAATACGCCCTTGCCTACGACCCGCAGCAGCGGTTGCTTCACTTTGCCTCCGAAACTCCCGAACGCCTCACGTTCACAGCCACCATCCACACGCTCTCCGGCCTGCGCCAGCGCAGCTTCAAGGCCAGCGAGCCGTGCTCCGTGGCCGACCTGCCCGGCGGCATCTACATCGTCAGCTGGCATGTGGGTGGTCATACCCGCTCTGCCAAGTTCGTCATTCCATAAAGCGTGCTTGCGGAACGCTGATTTCAGAAAGAGAAATGTCATGCCACGCGTTCTGATTCTCATCATTGGCTTTCTGTCGGTCACTCTGACGTGGGCCGGCAATGGCACGGATGTGCGCTACCGCAACTTCACGATGGCCGACGGACTTCCGGCCTATGGGGTCAGAACCATCCTGCAGGATGCCGACGGCTTCATCTGGTTCGGCACGGACAACGGGCTGTGTCGCTACGACGGCACCTATATCAAGCCCTTCCGCATCGAGGAAAACGCGGAAGACCAGTACGTGTCCCGCTTGGCCCTGAGCGACGACGGCATCCTCGTCGGAACGAACAGCGGCCTCTTCTTGTTCGACACCCACAAGGAGCATTTCGAGCGCATCGTCCCGCAGTTGACTTCCATCGTCTCGGACATCAGCACCGACCGCGACGGCAATCTCTGGGCGGCATCGCTCAACGACGGAGTCTATTGTCACAACATCCGCACACAGCACACGCGCCACTTTCCGTTCCAGTCGCAGGGCGGCCGTGTCAATTGCGTGTATGTGGACAATGACAACCAAGTGTGGGCATTGCTCACGACCAGCCCCTGCGTGTGGAAATTCAACAAAGCCACGGAGAAATTCCAGCCGCTGCAGCTCAAGAACGAGGACGACCTCGGCAACTCGACCACGATGTTGCAGACGCGTGACGGCCACATCTATATCGGCACATGGGGACAGGGCATCTACCGGCTGGACGACGACCGTTCGCTCTCCCTCCTGCTCAATCCCGCCGAAAGCGGCGTGGGCAGCCAGACATCCGACATGCTCGAACTGCCTGCGACGGGCGAAATCCTCGTGGCCTGCGGCGACGGTCTCCTGGCCATCGCTCCCCAGACCCGGAAATGGCGTCACGTGGCCATGACCGACAACCCCTATTCGGTGAACAGCCGCTTCGCCTATTCGGCCATTCTTGACCAGGAAGGCGGCATCTGGGTCAGCACTTTCTACGGTGGTGTCAACTACATTTCGCCTGTGGCCGAGCGCTTCGAGTCGTACACTCCCGCTCCCGGCGGTCTGCAGGGCAGCGTTGTGGAGCATTTCTGCGAAGACGCACGGGGGCATATCTGGATGGGCACCGACGACGGCGGTCTCAACTGCTACGACCCCGCCACGCGGCAATTCATCGACTATCCCCACCGCGACCTCTTTTCCCGTCTCAACATCCATTCGCTCTGCATCGACGGCGAAGACCTCTGGATAGGCACCTATGCCAACGGCATCTACCGTATGAACCTGCAAACGGAAAGCGTGCGGGCGTTCAACTCCAACGACGGACTGACCGACAACAGCGGCTATGCCATCTACGTGGACGACAGCAGACGCGTGTGGGTCGGCACACTCGGCGGAGCCTGCGTGTTCAACCGGCAGACGGAGCGTTTCACCTCGCTTCAGTATTTTGAGTCCATCGCCATTGACATTCTGTCTGACGGCAAGGGAAACATCTGGTACGCCACGCAGGTGCATGGGCTGTGGCGCTACAACATCCGCACGGGGCGGTGGAAGCAGTTCTCCCACACTCAGGCGGGATGCGCCCTTCCGACCGACGAAATCAACTCTCTCTGTCTCGACGCACAGGGACAGCTGCTTGTGGCCACGGCCAACGGACTTTTCCGCTATCATGCCGATCGCGAGAACTTCACTCCTATCGTGCTTCCCGTCCGCAACGAGCGCATCTGCTGCCTCATCCCCTACGGCAACGACCTCTGGCTCTCTACAGGCGGCGGGCTCGTGAAGTGGATGGGCGGCGACTCCGTGCAGCTGTTCAACCGTTTCGACGGGCTCGTGGGCGACCAGTTCCTGCCCAATTCGGGCCTCATCAGCAGTGACGGACACCTCTATTTCGGCAGCATCTACGGCTTCAGCCGCTTCCTGCCCTACCACATTGAGCTGAACCGCCTGCGTCCGCATGTCTTCATCACCCAACTCGCCATCAACAACAAGCCCGTGGACGTGGGCTGCAGCCAGTTGCCCGAAGCTCTCAGCAGCATCCGTCAACTGAGCCTCGGCTACAGCGAAAACAACCTCTCCCTCGGATTCACGTCGCTCAGCTACTGCTCGCCGGAGAAGAACCAGTATGCCTACAAGCTCGAAGGATTCGACGACGAATGGACGTATGCAGGACCGCGCCACACGGCCAACTATACGAACATTCCCGCCGGCACCTACACCTTCCGCGTGCGGGCCACCAATAACGACGGCATCTGGAGCACCGACGAGGCCACACTCCGCATCGTGGTGCATCCGCCTTTCTGGTGGAGCCTGCCCGCCAGAATTCTCTACCTGCTCCTCGCCGTCCTCGCCATCTGGTACTACACTCATTGGCGGCTGCGGCGCGTGCGTCGGCAGCATCGTGAGGAGCTGCGGCAGATGGAGGAGCAGCGGAAGGCTGAGGAAGAGCGGCAACGACTGAACTTCTTCACTACCGTGGCACACGAAATCCGCACGCCGGTGTCGCTCATCATCGGTCCGCTGGAGCATGTCATCCAGCGCGTCCAGCCGACTCCCGCGAACCGACTCGTGGGCAACGACTTAGGCATCATCCAGCGCAATGCGGCACGGCTACTCGAACTCGTGAACCAGTTGCTCGACTTCAGCAAGGTGCAGGGCACGGACTTGCACCTGCGGCTCAGCCTGACGGACGTGTGCCAGCTCACTTGCAGCGTGGCCGACCGTTTCCGCCCTTCGTTCCAGAAACGTCATATCGACTTCAGGGTTACCACGTCTGAGCCGCCTGTCGAGGCTGTCGTGGACAGCGAAGGCATCACGAAGGTGCTGAGCAACCTCTTGAGCAATGCCTTGAAATATGCCCGCGACCGCGTGACGGTCAGTTGCACGTCGCAGCCCGACAGCCAGACTTTCACGCTCACCGTCGAGGACAACGGCCCCGGCATCAGCGACGCGGAGCAAAAGAAAATCTTCCAGCCTTTCTATCAGGCCGAACACAACAAGCCGGGAACGGGCATCGGACTCTCCATCGTGCAGAACATCGTGCTCCTTCACCACGGCACCACGACCGTGGAAAGCCAGTCCGGCCAGGGCACGCGTTTCGTCGTCACTCTTCCGCTCCGTGCCGACGGAACGACGGACAGCACCACCGCCACTGAGGCTCCGGTTGAGGGCACCGTCAGCGATGCCACCGCCGCCAGCATCCCGGCCACCGACGATTCGGCCGCCGATGCCGCGCTCGCCGCACAGTTCGCCGTCACTCCCTGCGTGCTCATCGTGGAGGACAACGAGGACATGCGCGGATTTCTGGCCGACAACTTCCGCCGTCACTTCAGCATTCTTCTGGCGGAAAACGGTCAGGAAGCCCTTCGGCAACTGGCGGACCACAACGTCACCCTCATTGTGAGTGACTGGATGATGCCGGGCATGGACGGTGCAGAGCTGTGCCGCCGCGTGAGAGCCGACCGCGCCACGAGCCACATTCCCTTTATCATGCTCACGGCCAAGACCGACAATCAGAGCAAGGTGGAAGGCATGAACATCGGAGCCGATGCCTACATCGAGAAACCATTCAGCGTGCAGTATCTCGATGCCTGCATCCGCCGCCTCATCGAGTCGCGCCGCCAGCTCATGCAGCGTTTCTCCACCCATCCGTCACTGCCTGTCTCCACCATCGCCCCGACTCCCGTGGACAACGAGCTGCTCACGCGCATGGAGACCATCATCGAGCAGAACATGGCCAATCCCCAGCTGTCGGTGAACCTGCTGGCCGAAAAGCTCGAAATCAGCCGCAGCACGCTCTTCAACAAAATCAAGTCGCTCACCGAGCAAACTCCGAACGAAATCATCCAGGTCATCCGTCTGCGCCGTGCCGCTCAGCTCATCAGCACCGGCAACAGCCGCATTGCCGAAGTGAGCGCCGCCGTCGGATTCAACTCCAGCTCATACTTTGCCAAATGTTTCCAGAAGCAGTTCGGATGCAGACCGACGGACTATGTCAAACACCTCTGCCCTGCCGATGGCAAGACATCATCCTCCGACAGACACACTGCGGACAACCTATAATAAAGGGAAAGTTTTTCCGTTATTTTTTATGAAAAACGTTCCACCGGAACGACCGGCAGCGCGCCGACAAACATCAAGCCCTCCATGAAGAAACCATTCCACATCTTTCTGCTGCTGACAGCAGCCCTCATCGCCGCAGGCTGCTCCGACGACGACAACTTCACGCTCGATACCTCCAGCCGACTCACCTTCGAGTCCGACACCGTGCGCTTCGACACGGTTTTCTCCACCATCGGCAGTTCAACCCGCCGCGTGAAAGTCTATAATCCCAACGACAAGGGTATCCGCATCAGCTCCGTGACGCTGGCCAGCGGCGGCTCCAGCGGATTCCGCATCAACGTTGACGGCCATTCCGGCCCGTCGCTCGCCGACATCGAGATTCTGAAGAAAGACAGCCTCTTCCTTTTTGCCGAAGTCACCGTCAATCCCCACGATGCCGACTCGCCCGTGCTCGTGCGCGACTCCATTATCTTCCGCTTGGAGAGCGGCGTGAGCCAGCAGATGATTCTGGAAGCCTACGGCCAGGATGTGGTGATTCTCCGTGCCCGTGACATCACGGCCGATGAGACGTTCACGTCTGCCCGTCCCTACCTCGTCTATGACAGCCTGACGGTGCAGGCGGGAGCCACGCTCACCCTCGCTGCCGGCACAACTCTCTGCTTCCATGCGGGAGCCTTCCTCGGTGTCCACGGCACGCTTGTGTGCGATGGCACGCTGGAGCAGCCGGTCACGTTCCGGGGCGACCGCACCGACCGCCTCTTCAGCTATCTGCCCTACGACCGCATGGACGCGCAGTGGGGCGGCATCACGCTCTACCCCGAGAGCAGCGGCAACAGCTTCGAGCATGCCGACATCCACGGCGGCAACTGGGGCATCCGCTGCCCGCAGACAACCACCGACGAGCTGAAGCTCCGCATGACAAACTCGGCCATCCACAATGTAGCGGGCGACGGACTGCGGCTCGTGGGCGCGGCTGCCGTCTGCCTCAACTCCCAGTTCTCCAATGCCGGAGGCAACTGCGTGAGTCTCGTCGGCGGCACTGCGCAGTTCGTGCATTGCACGCTGGCGCAGTTCTATCCTTGGGACAGCGAGCAAGGCTCCGCACTCTATTTCACCAACACCGAGAACGACACCATCTATCCGCTGGAGGCCGCCGACTTCTACAATTGCGTCATCACGGGCCGCAACGCCGACGAGCTGGCAGGCAATCCCGCCGCCGACAGCGGTGCGGCCTTCAACGCCTCCTTCCCCAATTCCCTCGTCAACATCCACCTCACGGGCAATGAGCCCGACTCCATCCTGAACATGTTCAGTGCCAGCGTCAACGAATACGAGCTGTTCCCCTCTGCGTCGGGCAGCTCCGGCACGACGGCCGCCGGCGAGGACTCGCGCGTCTATGGCCGCCTGAACTTCCGCCTGATTGACGATGCCGTCTATAGCTACGACTTCCAACTCGACTCGCTGTCGAACGCACGCGGCATCGGCAGTGGCGACTACGTGACGCTCTGCCCTACGGACAAAAATGGCAAGCCACGTCCCGCCTCTCATCCCGATGCCGGTTGTTACCAGTTTTAGGATGCAAACACTGAAAGACGATGTTTGTGAAGTTTGCCTTCTCATATGATGATTCTTATATATGAAAGAAAAGACACAACTCATGATAGAGATAAAGATTTTTTTTTGTAATTTTGTGACTGAATCAATTATGTGTGCAGATGAACAGCGAAGAAAAGAACTATCAGAAGAATTATTGTAACAAGTATTTCGGAAAGAACAACTGGGATCAGGAAGTTAACCATGTTGACGTCCTGCTCAAAGGCAAGCGTGGAGAGAACCTTCTGTACATAGAGTTCAAGTACCGTCTGGGAAACCTCCAACTCCATCGCAAGGCTCTTGCACAGACAATCATCACGAACAAGAAACAGCAACATATTCTCGACCACGTTGCCCTTGCTTACATGACGGAAGACGGGCGTGACGTACTGGAAATCATAGACTGCTCCGACAACTCCGTCATGTTCAACAACGACATCAACTGGGATGCTGAAATACCGAGCGAGCCATCGCAGGATGCTATAGACCGTATCAACGACCGCATACGAGGAAAGATAACACCATTTTACAACGATGATATCAGAGCAATTTATCACACTTTGAAAAGTGGCGAAGGAACAGAGATACAGATTACCGAAAATAACTTCAACGTGGTTTATAATCAGTGGAAAAGTACCATACGCTTCGCGAAAGAGGAAAGGGACGAGCAGGAACTTATCAACCTGTTCCTCACCGATATTCTCAATGGTACAAAGTATGAATTGCAGGTGAAGATTGACATTACCGAGCCCACGCTTTTCGGGCTGCAAAAGGTTGGTGAAAAATATGAAGGAACGGGCAGACCGCTGATGCGTGAGGGAACGAATCTCAGCAAATACGAACTGGAGAAATATCAGGGAAAGGTGAGAATCGTTTACGACAACTACATCATCCACGCAATATCAAACTCAGAAGGATACGACACGTTTTGGCGAAAGTATAAACGCCCGCCGGAGCAAAGGGAGTACATGAAAATCCTCGAACATAGCGCGGAACTGTATTCCGACGGGTATCGCAGAGATACTGGAGGAGAGTACACGCCGACCTGTTTTGTCAACTTGCAAAACCAAATACTCACTACGCACTACAACCTTGATGAATACATTGTGTGCGACCCATGTGCCGGAGTAGGAAACCTTGAGAATCAATTTGGTAGGGAATACAAGCAGTATTGTTATCTTTCGACATTGGAGCAGATGGATGTTGACATCTGTAAGATAAAGGGCTTTGAAAACTCCGTCCGCTACGACTACTTGCGTGACAACAAGCAGCCCACATGGAAATACCGTGGTGAGACGCTTGACATCAACCAAATTGCCGCACGTGAAGGCAGGAAACTCATGATTATCATGAACCCGCCATATACAAGGCAAAAAGGGCATAAGGAAGATCTCGCAATAGAATTCTTCACTAAAGTGAGTCAACTCCATCCAGACGTTATCGTCTATTATTGCAAAACAGAATTCTTCCTTCGCCCCTCAATAAACATTTTCGTTAATTCTGGCTACCGCATCGTTTCACATGTCTTTTCCAATGCCAAGGACACCTTCAAACTCTCCGAATGGTCAGTGTCTCTTGTAGTGTTTGACAAAGAAAAAGGCACACAACTAAACGGAAACCATATCACAGCCGACAGATATGAAATCGACCGTAATGACAAACAGTTGCATTTTATCAATCAATATACTTATGACAACCAGCGACCGAACCTAATCAAGGAGATTGAAAAGAAAATAAAAAATGATATGTCAGGTATGGTTCTCGGGCAATGGAGCTACCTGAATAGTGTCATGAAAATAAGTAACGGAGGAAAGGAAAAACCGCATAAGATAACCACTCACAATCTGCAATGGTGTCTTTTGTCAAAAGGCATCAACTTTAATACACATCACAAGTACTTTGAATGGAATTATCTTGTCTATCGTGGCTTGGTTTCAGAAATACCTTCTGAGCTTTTCAATGATGCCATTATGTTTTCTCTCTTCTACAAGGGGATACTCTTCACCAACAAGGGACAGAAGAACTATATCATGCCTTTCACTGCTGATGAGCTTGGCTGTGAGCTGAATGACCTCAACGTACTATTTCCTGACAAGGACATCAACCTCTTCAGTATGCAGAACGAGAAACCATTCGACTTCAGGGAGTTTCTATCACAGTTTGACTTCTCCGTCGAAGCAAAAGCTCTATACAATGCCGCCTTGCAAGTGTTCCGTTTCTATCATCACTGTAACGCTTATCAAGACAAAGACTGGAACGATAGCTTCTACGACATCGTCAACGCGATTATGCATAAGGATATCACAACCTTTAAGTCGCTTGACAGGGAAAACGACAGGCGTATTACGAGAGTGAAGACCACAAAGGGTACGCTTGGATTTGGCAGACACACGGTGGAGGGGTTCGTGTCGGATGAAAATTTGCACATATTCACCGATTTCTTCGACAAGCGTGACGCACTTGCAGAGAAGATTAACCAAAAATTACTCGATGCCCATCTGCTACTCTGGAAGCGGGAGAATATCTTCTGAAAAGAGATGTTCGTGTGCGGAGGAAAGATGCAAACACTGCGGACAAAATGTCCAAAGTCTTGCCCTGAAAACTTATTTTTAGTTTTTAGTCAGATTTTTTTCCGAAACGAATGCCTTCATTCTGCAGAACAAACGTCTTCGGCGGGCAATTGCGCGAATCGGTTCACACAATTGCCCGCGTCTGTCTGTAAAATTTCGCGAGGATAGAAAAAAGTGCTTCGCGCACCCCCCTGCCGTCCGCCTCACTGACGGATGCGGAGCACGAGGGCGAGGTCGTCGGGCAGGATGGCGGGCAGTGTGACGGAGAGCCCGTCGGCCGTGCGGCGGAAGTCAACGGGGCCGTGGCCGAGCAGCCGGACACTCTTGGCTTTCTTCACGGCCTTGAGGGTGACGACGGACGATGGCTCGGGCACGTCCATGAGTGTGGCGTAGAGCAGATGTTCTTTCGGTTTCTGCACATAGCGGATGTCGGCAGCAGTGTATTTGATTTTTCCTTCATTGAAGCCCTGGGCGTTGACGGGATTTTCCTGGTCGCAGGACGGGCCTTCGCCGAACTGTGTCCACGGGCGCGTGCCGTAGATGCTCTCGCCGTTCATCTGGAGCCATTGGCCCACGCGCCGCACGATTTTGTACTCTAACGAGTCGATGGTGCCGTCGCCTTTCACCGGCACGCTCAGCAGCAGGTTGCCGTTCTTGCTGACCACGTCAACGAGTGTCTGGATGATGGTCTGCGGCGACTTGTACCAGCCGTTGAAAAACGTGCGCTTGTCGTAGTGCCACGAGCCGATGCAGGTGCAGGTCTGCCACGCTTTCTCCTGAATCTTGTCAGGAGCGCCGCGCTCCACGTCCCACACGAGTGCCCGTTTGTGCCAGTCCTGCATCACCTTGCCTGTGACCACGGCCTGGTTCTTGCCTCCGTGTTCGGCCATGCTCTTGTTATAGACATGGGCCAGAATGTCGAGGCCAGCGTCACAGAAGGGGTAGAGCGGCAGCACGGTGTCGTCGAAATAGATGACATCGGGGCTGTACTTGTTGATGAGGTCCATCGTGCGGTTGTAGAAGCGGTTGCAATAGGCTTGGTCGGGGAGCGTCACCTTGGCCGGATCCCAGTCCCATTCGCGGTTGTCCTTGCTCAGCTCGTGCCGTTGCTCGTAGAGATCCTGCGGGTCGAGTCCGTCCCACCAGGTGCCTTTGCCGTCGGCCTTGGTGAGCCGCCCGTCGTAGGTCTGTCCCTGGAAGGTGCCCTTCGTGTCGGCACCGCGGCTCACCTCGTACCATGTCCAGGCGTGGGCCGCATGGACGCTCACGCCGAAGGGCAGGCCGAGCTTGCGGCAGGCGGCAGCCCATCCGCCGATGATGTCCTTCTGCGGACCGATTTTCGTAGAGTTCCACGGCTGGTAACGGCTGTCGTAGAGGTCGAAGTTGTCGTGGTGGTTGGCGAGGGCGAAGAAGTATTTCGCGCCGCAATCCTTGTAGAGACCGACGAGTTGCTCAGGATTCCAGTTGGCAGCCTTCCACTCGTGAATCCAATCCTTGAATCCGAAGTCTTTTTGCGGAGCCCGTGCCTCGCGGCTGTAGCGGTATTGGTCACCGTCCTCCTGATACATGCCCCGGGCGAACCAGTCGCCGTATTCGGGCTGGCACTGCGGTCCCCAGTGTGCCCAGATGCCGAACTTGGCATCGCGGAACCACTCGGGGCATTCGTAGTCGGAGAGAGACTCCCAGCTGGGTTCGTACTTGCCGGCACAGACAGGTTCTGCCGACGTGTCCACTTTCACTCGGATGTCCTGCTGTTGTGCCTGTGCGCCTGTCGTCAGGAGGGCGGCCGCCACGGCAAGGAGGAAGCGATGGTGTGTCATGAGATTGGGGTATTGATGGTGTGAAGAATGATTTTCTGTCAGATGATGCTGCAAACTTACGACAAAAAAATGAGAAGGGCAGCCGGTGGCCGCGAAAAAGTGGAGCGTGCCGCAAAATTGTCCCACAAAAATCCAATATTGTTCCAAAGAACCATCCGCGGGGCTGACACATTGGCAGACGTAACCGTCAATCCGACCGCCGGCCCGGAGACGGAGACAAAGGCGGCGGAAAGTGGCACAGACTTTGCTCTCACTTTGGCGTTGCCGCTCCGGTGGCAGCAGCAAGGACGGAAGTCCTGCCAACCAGCATTGATTCAAAAAACAACAAAAAAAACAATACAGTTATGGGAAAGATTATAGGAATTGACTTGGGTACGACCAATAGCTGCGTATCCGTGTTCGAAGGCAACGAGCCAGTTGTCATTGCAAACAGCGAAGGCAAGCGTACAACCCCTTCCATCGTAGGATTCGTGGACGGCGGTGAGCGCAAGGTGGGCGACCCTGCCAAGCGTCAGGCCATCACCAACCCGAAGCGCACGGTGTTTTCCATCAAGCGTTTCATGGGTGAGACCTACGACCAGGTGCAGCAGGAAATCGCACGTGTACCTTATAAGGTAGTCCGCGGCGACAACAACACGCCTCGTGTGGACATCGACGGACGACTCTACACGCCGCAGGAAATCTCGGCCATGATTCTCCAGAAGATGAAGAAGACCGCCGAGGATTATTTAGGCCAGGAAGTGACGGAGGCCGTCATCACCGTGCCTGCCTACTTCAGCGACTCGCAGCGTCAGGCCACGAAAGAGGCCGGACAGATTGCAGGACTCGACGTGAAGCGTATCGTGAACGAGCCGACAGCCGCAGCACTCGCTTACGGCATCGACAAGGCCAACAAGGATATGAAGATTGCCGTGTTCGACCTCGGTGGCGGTACGTTCGATATTTCCATCCTGGAGTTCGGCGGCGGTGTCTTCGAAGTGCTTTCCACCAATGGCAACACCCATCTGGGCGGCGACGACTTCGACCAGGTCATCATCGACTGGCTCACCGGCGACTTCAAGCAGGAGGAAGGCGTTGACCTCACCACCGACCCGATGGCCATGCAGCGGTTGAAGGAAGCTGCCGAGAAAGCCAAGATTGAGCTCTCGTCCAGCACTTCCACTGAAATAAACCTGCCTTACATCACCGTGGCAGGCGGCACACCGAAGCACCTCGTGAAGACGCTCACACGCGCCAAGTTCGAAGCTCTGGCACACAACCTCATCCAGTCTTGTCTGGAACCATGCCAGAAGGCCATCAAGGACGCAGGCATCTCCACCAAGGACATCGACGAAGTGATTCTCGTCGGAGGATCCAGCCGTATTCCGGCCGTGCAGCAGCTCGTGGAGAACTACTTCGGCAAGACTCCTTCGAAGGGCGTGAACCCCGACGAGGTGGTGGCCGTGGGTGCCAGCATCCAGGGAGCCATTCTGAACAAGGAAGAGGGCGTGGGCGACATCGTGCTGCTCGACGTGACACCGCTTTCGATGGGTATCGAAACGCTCGGCGGCGTGATGACGAAACTCATTGATGCCAACACCACCATCCCTTGTAAGAAGAGCGAAACCTTCTCCACCGCAGCCGACAACCAGACGGAAGTCACCATCCACGTGCTGCAGGGCGAGCGTCCGATGGCCGCACAGAACAAATCCATCGGTCAGTTCAACCTCACCGGCATTGCTCCGGCTCCGCGTGGAGTGCCACAGATTGAGGTCAGCTTCGACATCGATGCCAATGGTATCCTCAACGTCACTGCCAAAGACAAGGCCACGGGCAAGGAACAGGCCATCCGCATCGAAGCCTCCAGCGGACTGAGCAAGGAAGAAATCGACCGCATGAAAGCCGAAGCCGAAGCCAACGCCGAAGCCGACAAGAAGGAGCGCGAGCGCGTGGACAAGCTCAATCAGGCCGACTCCATAATCTTCCAGACGGAGAACCAGCTGAAGGAGCTTGGTGACAAGCTCCCTGCCGACAAGAAACCGGCCATCGAGCAGGCTCTCCAGCATCTGAAAGATGCCAAGCAGAAGGTTGACCTCACTGCCATCGATGCCGCTACCAACGAGCTCAATGCCGCCTGGGCCGAAGCCAGCAAGCAGATGTACCAGGGTACAGGCGCACAAGGCCAGCCGGGTGCCGGTCAGCAGCAGTCCAGCTCCCAGCAGAACACCAAGAGTGACGACGACGTCCAGGAAGCCGACTTCGAGGAGGTCAAGTAAGGACAGAATGCCAGATTTTTATGGCGTAAAGACACAAGGACATATTTTCTTTATAATAAAGCGGGACGCATTCCACAAAGAATTGCATCCCGCTTTTTTGATGATTCACTACTTTATCTTGACTTTATCTTGTTGTCTTTGAGAAATCTCTTGATGAGTGCGGCAATCTCCGTGTGATGGCTCTCAAGGGCGAAGTGACCGCTGTCAACGTAAGTCACCACAGCCTTTGGCAGGTCACGCTTGAATGCCTCGGCACCGGCGGGAATGAAGCTCGGATCGTTCTTTCCCCATACCGCGAGCAATGGCGGCTGGTTGTCACGAAGGTATTTCTGCATTGCGGGATAGAGCTTCACGTTGTTCTGATAGTCGAAGATGAGGTCGTCGTTCTCGTCTTTACGCCCCGGCAATTGCATGTAGGCATAGTCGATGGTGTAGCCATCTGGACCGACACTGCCTTCGGGAGTGCCATTGACGTATTGCCCTTTTATTGTCTCCAAGTCGTAGGCAGAGGAATACTGCTTGCGGAGCTCGGGTGTCGGGTGAGCCCAATACTCGGCGCGTGCTTCCCACTTCTTACCGAGTCCTTCCTTATAGACGTTGCCGTTCTGCGAGATGATGGCGTCGATGCGCTCGGGATGCCACATGGCGATGCGCATGCCGACGGGTGCGCCATAGTCGAAGATGTACATTGAGAAATGTTTCAAGCCGATGGAGTCGATGAATGCCTCGATGGTCTTGGCGAGATTGTCGAAGGTGTAGTCGTAGAACGGCTTCACGGGCGCATCGGTCTGTCCGAAGCCCGGCATGTCGGGGGCAATGAGGTGGTAGTCGTCCATGAGTTCGGGCATGAGCTCGCGGAACTGCACGCTGCTTGACGGGAATCCGTGCATGAGGAGGATGGTAGGTTTCTCAGGGTCACCTGCCTCACGATAGAATACATTCACGTTGCCGACCATCTGATAGTGATAACTGATACCGAATTTCTGTTGCGCCATAGTTGTCATTGTGGTTATCAAACTTAAAAGAATGAGTGTTATCTTTTTCATAAAATGAACTATTACTATTATATATTAACGGATAAATTTCTTGAATATTACACACTTTACATATCATTTAGCTGCATTCGGGGCATAGCCTCAAGCAGACTTGTAGGATGTAGGCGTAATTGCTGTAGATGGTGGATGGCAGAAAAATCTCTTGGAAAAAGATACGTTCATGCGACAGTTTATTCGGAAAAATGCTTAACTTTGCACCTGTCATACAGGTGCTGAACGGCGATACAAAGGCTGTAAGGCCATGTGATGGCACTACAATAGGAATGCGTCACTGACGCTTTGTTTTTGGTCATTTGGAACTACCACAATCAAATGTCTCATCAAGAACTTGGCTGAAGTAGATGCTACGGGTAGGTATATACTGTCCCGTTAGCGTGCGGAGGGCTCTACATGTCCTCAAGCACGCTTTTTCGGGCGTACATATATACCGGCGTGGGTATCTCTTTTGCTCGTTCATGGGACAGGCTGTGGTAGGCCTCAAATGACGGACGGCAGAAAGTGTGATACCCCGCTTTTCTTTTGTGGTCGCTCAACAGAAAATTCACTCGTCGCTCCGGGGTATCAGGCGAGACCAAAACGGGAAGGACTGCAAAGATGCTCAAATCGTTGTTCAAGTTATGCCAAAAGGTAAATGTTTGGAAGACCGTGTATTTCAATTTCCACTATTTCCCTCTGAAGATTGCCGTGCGGCTGCCTGTATTTATATATAAGAGGAGTGAATTGTATAAGATGCAGGGAAGAATCATCTTGGATACCGCTGTCAGGCCGGGGCTGGTGAAATTCGGATGTCATGGTCTTGGCACTCAAGACCTGCTCTATTCGAGAACCATGTGGGAAGTCATGGGGACATTGGTCATTAAGGGTCAGACATCTATCGGGCGTGGCAGCAAAATCAGCGTGGGGAGGCAGGCTGTCCTCACGCTTGGAGAGGGCTTCATGATTACAGGTAATTCAGAGCTTATATGTCACAAGGAAATTACGTTTGGAAGTCAATGCCTCTTGTCCTGGGATATTCTCATCATGGATACGGACTTCCACAAAGTTTTGGATGGTCAAGGGAACATTGCGAATGCCCCCAAGCCTGTCAGAATAGGCCGTCACGTATGGATTGGCTGTAGGAATACCATCTTGAAAGGTGTCACCATTGCAGATGACAATATCATTTCGGCAAACTCCACCATTACCAAAGATTTTATGGAAACAAGGTGCGTCATAGGAGGACATGGGAAAACGGCCGCTGTCTTGAAGAGAGGTGTTGACTGGAAAAAGTAGTTCTTGTATGCAGAAAAAAACATTTCAAGGCCGTATGTGCGTGACAAGCGGCCTTGAAATGGGTTGGGAAGATGTCTCCGCGGCGTTGGGGCCGCGGAAGGGGAGAGGTCAAAATGGCAGGTCGTCGGTCGAGTCCTGGCTCTGGGAGAAGGCGGCCGGAGCGGATGTGGCCGGAGCTGCCGGCTGGGCAGCGGCGAACGGCTGCGCGGCTGGCGGTTCGGGTGCCTGCCCGGGCTGTACGCGGTCGATGCGCCAGGCACGGATGTCGTTGTAGAAGCGTCCGTTGTATTCGCGGGCGTTGATGTCGAAGAATACGTTGATTTCCTCGCCTTCCTGAATGTTGAACTGTTTGATTTTGTCTTCCCCGAAGACATTGAACACCATGCGGCGTGGGAAGTTCTCGTGGGTTTCGATGACGTAGTCCTGCATCATCCACGGGTTGCCGGTGGACTTGGACACGCCCTTGCGTGCTTCGAGCACTTTGATGACTTTTCCTGCTAATTCCATTTGGTTTTGTGTAAATTCTGTGCGAAATTACGACTTTCTCTCGGAGAAAACTAATTTTCATGGATTTTTTTTCAAAAAAACGGAAAACATTTTCTATCTTTGCTTACCAAAATATTTGAGGAACAGTTGGACAGACTTTATCATTCACAATTCGTAAAAATAGATACTCTATGAAATTCAGTGTTTCAAGTACAACATTGTGCAACCGGCTTCAGACGCTGAGCCGCGTGCTGGCCAACAGGAACGCGATTCAGATTCTGGACTGCATCCTGTTTGAACTGCAGGACAACCGGCTGACCATGACGGCTTCTGACAGCGAGACGACGCTGACGACGCGTCTCGACGTGAACGAGGTGGAGGGCGCGGGCCGCTTTGCCATCAAGGCCGTGACGGTGATCAACGGACTGAAGGAAATCAGTGAGCAGCCCGTGATGATTGAGGTGAACGACCAGACACACGAGATATTGCTCAGTTATCAGAACGGAAAGAGCAAGTTCGTGGGTCAGAGCGGCGAAGAATATCCGCCGGTGCAGCCTGTCGGCGAGAGCACGCAGCAGGTGGTCATTCCCGACGATGTGCTGCTGAGCGGCATCAGCCGTGCGCTCTTTGCCACGGCTGAGGATGAGCTCCGTCCGGTGATGAACGGCATTTTCTTCGACATCACGGAGCAGAGCGTGACGTTTGTGGCCAGCGATGGCCACAAGCTGGTGCGCGACCGCTCGTTGGCTGCCCACGGCGAGCAGCCGGTGTCGTTCATCCTGCCGAAGAAACCGGCCAAGACGCTGAAAGAAATCCTGGGCCATGAGGCAGGCGAGGCGGTCATCCGCTTCGACGACCGCAACGCAGAGGTGACGCTGGAGAACTACACGCTGAGCTGCCGTCTCATCGAAGGCCGCTACCCGAACTATGCGTCGGTGATTCCACAAGACAATCCATACCACGTGACCATCGACCGCGCTGCGCTTATGGGTGCGTTGCGGCGTGTGCTCGTGTTCGCCAGCACCAGCACGTCGCTCATCCGCCTGCGCTTCGAGAACAACGACCTGAAGGTGTCGGCCCAGGACATCGACTATGCCACCTCAGCCGAGGAGCACTTGATGTGCGACTACAATGGTGCGCCGCTCTCCATCGGTTTCAAAGGCACATTCCTCATCGACATCCTCAGCAGCATCAGCTCACAGGAAGTCGTGATGCAGCTGGCCGACCCGAGCCGCGCCGGTGTCATCATTCCGGCCGAGCAGGACGAGAACGACGACCTGCTCATGCTCCTCATGCCGATGATGCTCAACGACTGACCTTTCTTCTCACATTCATACATACTCTATGAGGCTGAACTTGAAGCGTCCGCTCGTGGTCTTCGACCTGGAGACCACGGGTTTGGACATCAGTCACGACCATATCGTTGAGCTCTGCTACATCAAGGTGGAGCCTAACGGCAACGAGGAGTCGCGGACGTTGCGGCTGCGTCCCGTGGACGCTTTGGGACGCACGGTGCACATCCCTGAGGCCACCACGCAGCTGCACGGCATCAAGGACGAGGATGTGGCCGACTGCCCGACCTTCGGCGAGGTGGCGCAGGAGTTGGTGCGCACATTCGAGAACTGCGACTTCGCCGGATTCAATTCGAACCGCTTCGACGTGCCGATGCTGGTTGAGGAGTTTCTGCGGGCAGGGGTGGCGGTGGATTTCGCCGACCGCTGCCTCATCGACGTGCAGAACATCTTCCACAAGCTGGAGCCACGCACGCTGTCAGCGGCTTACCGCTTCTATTGCGGACAGGAGCTGTCCGACGCGCATTCGGCCGCAGGCGACACGCGGGCCACCCTCGCCGTGCTGGAGGCGCAACTCGACCATTATCCCACGCAGTTGCAGAACGATGTGGGCTTTCTCTCGGCATTCTCGGCCATGAACCGCCATCTGGACTTTGCGGGACGCTTCGTGCTCGATGAAAAAGGCATTGCCACCGTCAACTTCGGACGCTACAAGGGGCAGCATGTCAGGGACGTGTTGCGTCGTGACCCCAACTTTCTGAAGTGGGTAGAGCAGGGTGACTTCCCGCTCAACACCAAGCAGGTGCTCCTGAAGCTCTCCCTCGCTCAGTCCTGACCCTTCACAAATCTCTCACTCATGTCGCTCCAAGGAAAGAAAATCGTACTCGGCATCACGGGCAGCATCGCCGCCTACAAGTCGTGCCTCATCATCCGTCAGCTCATCAAAGCCGGCGCGGAGGTACAGGTGGTCATCACGCCTGCAGGCAAGGAATTCATCACCCCCGTCACCCTCTCGGCACTGACGGGCAAGCCCGTCATCAGCGAATTTTTTGCCCAGCGCGACGGCACGTGGCACTCCCATGTGGACTTGGGGCTCTGGGCCGATGCCATGCTGGTGGCTCCTGCCACGGCCTCCACCATCGGCAAGATGGCGAACGGCATTGCCGACAACATGCTCATCACCACCTATCTCTCCATGAAGGCTCCCGTGCTGGTGGCTCCGGCGATGGATCTTGACATGTATGCCCATCCCACCACTCAGCAGAATCTCGCCCGTCTCCGTTCGTTCGGCAACACCATCATCGAGCCGGGTACGGGATTTTTAGCCTCGCATCTGGAAGGCAAGGGACGCATGGAGGAGCCGGAGCGCATCGTGGAAATCCTTGACAACCGGCTGAGCGGCACTGTAGGCTCACAGGCTGGCGGAGGCGACATGGCGGGGCGGACTGTCCTCATCACCGCCGGTCCGACGTATGAGAAAATCGACCCGGTGCGCTTCATCGGCAACTATTCTTCGGGCAAGATGGGGTTGGCGTTGGCTGCGGAATGCGCGGCCCGTGGTGCCGAAGTCCAATTGGTCTGCGGTCCCATTCTCCTTGACACGTCGTTCCACAGCCCGCGCATCCATGTCACCCGCGTGGAGTCCGCCGGCCAGATGTACGATGCCTGTCATGAACTTTTCCCGCAGGCCTCTGCCGCCATTCTCTGTGCTGCCGTGGCCGACTTCACGCCCGAAGCTCCGTCCGACCGCAAAATCAAGCGGCAGGGCGACGACCTGGTGCTGCGGCTGAAACCGACGCGCGACATCGCTGCTGCGCTCGGACGGGAAAAACGCGAGGGACAGGTGCTCGTGGGATTCGCTCTCGAAACCACGGACGAAGAGGCAAACGCCGAGGGCAAGCTGCGGAAGAAGAACTTCGACTTCATCGTTCTGAACTCCCTCAACGATGCTGGCGCGGGATTCCGCACCGACACCAACAAAATCACCATCATCCGCCGCGACCTCAGCCGCACGGCCTATCCGCTGAAGCCGAAGACGGAAGTGGCGCACGACATCATCGACCAGTTGGTCAGCGTGCTTCCGGACGCTGACTGATGCGTGTGCCGCGCTGTCATACTGTTTTCCGCAACGCTATTTTTTTTCTCTGAGTATGAAGCATCTCCTTTTTCCCATCCTCGCTGCCTGTCTCGCTTTTGCTCCGGCCAGGGCGCAAGAGCTCAACTGCAAGGTGAAAATCATCCACTCACAAGTGCAGGGAACCAATACCAGTGTGTTCGAGACGCTGGAGACGGCCATCTCGGAATTCATGAACACACGGTCGTGGACGGAACTGCAGTTCACGCAGAACGAGCGCATTGACTGCATGATGACCATCACCATCAAGCAGCACAAGCAGGACGACAATTCCTTCGTGGGCGAGATGCTGTTCCAGCTCAACCGTCCTGTCTATAATTCCGCCTACAACACGGTGGTCTTCTCGATGCGCGATGCCAACTTCAATTTTGTTTATAAAGAATACGACCAGCTGGACTTCAATGTCAACACGATGGACAACAACCTCACCGCCATGCTGGCTTACTATGCCTATCTGTTCATCGGCATGGATCTCGACACCTTCTCGCCGCTTGGCGGCACGGAAGTCCTGCACAATGTGGAGACCATCGTGAACAACGCGCAGACCATGCCGGACACGGGCTGGAAAGCGTTCGACGACACCCGCAACCGTCATGGCATTATCAATGACTACATGGAAAGCTCGATGGAGCCTTTCCGCCAGCTCATGTACAAGTACCACCGCGAGGGGCTGGACGAGATGGCTGGCAATGCCGACCGGGGCCGTACCGCCATCACCGAGGCCATCGGGCTGCTGAAGGAGGCGCATGCCAACCGGCCGCTGTCCGACCTGCCGCAGATTTTCACGGACTACAAGCGCGATGAAATCGTGAACATCTACAAGGGGCATGGCACGGAGAAGGAGAAAGAGACGGTGTTCAACATTGTCTCCGACCTCAATGCCTCACAGAGCCGCGAGTGGAACAATATCAAGAAGTGAATGCGGCTACGAAATACTTCGATTTTCATACACACAACCGTGAGCGGCTTCCCGACGCGACCTATTCGGCAGTGCTGGATTGCGGGTGTGCCCTGCCGCCAGACGGCTTTCCGCAGTGTGCCGTGGGCATTCATCCGTGGAGCGTGGGGGCGGACTGGGCACGGCAGCTGACGCAGTTGGAAGCACTGTTGCGGTTGCCTCATGTGTGTGCGGTTGGCGAATGCGGTCTTGACCGTCGGCGTGGCGGCGCATGGCAGGACCAACTGCACTGCTTCGAGGCTCAGTTACGACTGGCCCGCCGATATGCCTTGCCCGTGGTGGTGCATTGCGTGGGGGCGGTGGATGATGTGATTCGGCTGTGCCGCGGCATGCGGCGTGTGGTGTTTCATGGATTCCGTGGAAAGCCGGAACAGGCACGTCAGCTGCTGCGGCTGGGCTTCGGACTTTCCTTTGGCCCCCGGTTTCATGCGGAGAGCCTGCGCGAGGCCTGGGAGTCCGGACAGATGTGGCTGGAGACGGATGATTCGGGAGTGTCTATCGAAGCGGTTTATGAATGCGCGGCGAGAGCCTTGAGCATTTCTCCCACAGACATCCGCGTGCCCGGCACCCTGACGGAATGAGCGATTTCGTCAAGCGGACGCAGCACGAAGAGCCGTTCGCCCATCAGCGGATGCGGCACGATGAGGTCGGCCGAATGAATTGTGAGGTCGTCGTAGAGCAGGATGTCGATGTCGATGATGCGGTCGTGATAGCTGCCGTGGCTTTTCTCTTGCCGTCCCATCCCACGCTCGATGGCTTGCGTCTCGCGGAGCAGGTCGGCGGGCCGGAGAAGGGTCTTCACTCCTAAGCATGCATTCAGAAACTGATGCTCGCTCTCGAAGCCCCAAGGGGCGGTGACAAAAAAGGCGGATTGGGACACAATTGCCCCAATCCGCTTTCTGATTTCGGTAATGGCACGGCGGAGATATGCTTCGCGATTGCCGAGGTTCGACCCGATGGAGAGGAAGACCGTGTGCATCAGATGATGAGCAATGCGTCGCCGTAGGTGCCGAACTTGTAGTCGCCTTTCAGTGCCTCACGGTAAGCATTCACCACATGGTCATAGCCGCCGAAGGCACAGGTGAGCATGAGCATGATGGAGAGCGGCAGCTCGAAGTTGATGATGAGCGAATCGCAGACACTGAACTCATAAGGCGGGAAGATGAACTTGCAGGTCCATCCGTCGTATTCCTTCAGGCTGCCCTCGGGCCCTGCAGCCGTCTCGCAGGCACGCATCACGGTGCAGCCGACGGCACAGACGCGATGACCGCTTTCGCGCGACCGGTTGACGTAGTCGCAGGCTTCCTTGCCGATGAACATCTGCTCCGAACTCATCTTATGCTTCGTCAGGTCTTCCACGTCGATGGAGCGGAACGAGCCGAGACCGGCATGCAGTGTGATGAAAGCCTGATTGACCCCCTTGATTTCCATGCGCTTCATCAGCTCGCGCGAGAAGTGGAGACCGGACGTGGGAGCCGTGACGGCACCTTCCTCCGTGGCATAGATGGTCTGGAAGTTCTCGATGTCCTCCTTGGTTGCCTTGCGCAGGTGGCGCACGTCTTCGGGCAGCGGAGCCTCGCCCAGCGCATAGAGGGCTTCTTTGAATTCTTCGTGCGTGCCGTCGTAGAGGAAGCGGAGGGTGCGTCCGCGCGAAGTGGTGTTGTCGATGACTTCGGCCACCATCGAGTTGTCCTCGCCGAAGTAGAGCTTGTTGCCGATGCGTATCTTGCGGGCCGGATCCACGTACACGTCCCAGAGGCGTTGCTCACGGTTGAGCTCGCGCAGCAGAAACACTTCAATCTGCGCCCCTGTCTTCTCTTTGTTGCCATAGAGACGGGCCGGAAAGACGCGTGTGTTGTTGAAGATAAATGTGTCGCCCTCATCGAAATAATCAAGCACATCCTTGAAGATGCGATGCTCGATTTCGCCGGTGTCGCGATGAAGCACCATGAGTTTGGCCTCGTCGCGGTTGAACGGTGGGTTGAGGGCGATTTTCTCGTCGGGAAGGGTAAACTTGAATTGGGAAAGTTTCATGAATATTCTCCTTTCTTAGATGATATGATAATGGGCACTGGCCCATGCTTCGAAATTCTGAATGTCGTGGCAGTCAGCCAGCGTGTAGTCGCCGATGCGCGTGCGGCACAGCGCTTGCAGGTAAGCTCCGCTGCCCAGAGCCGTACCGATGTCGCGGGCCAGGGCGCGGATGTATGTGCCCTTGCTGCAGACGATGCGGATGGTGATGGACGGTGTGAGGGCGGCGTTGCGGGCTTGCAGGCCGGCAGCCTCTTCCTCCTTCACCTCCTTGATATGGACGCATTGCGGATGCCGGTGGCCGTCGCCGAGGCTGTCGAGATTGCAGCCGAGCAGTTCGATTTCTTCAATGACGAGCACCTTCGGTTTGAGTTCCACGTCCTCACCTTTTCTCGCCAACTTGAAAGCCCGCTTGCCGTTCACCTTGACGGCTGAGAAAATGGGCGGCACCTGTTCGATGCGCCCGAGGAAGTGGGGCAACGTCTGCTCGATGAGTTCGCGCGTGATGTGGGCGGTGGGGTAGGCGGCATCCTCTTCCGTCTCCATGTCGAAGGACGGGGTGGTGGCTCCCAGCCGCAGGGTGGCGATATATTCCTTCGTGCCGGCCTGCAAGGTGTCGATTTGCTTCGTGGCGCGCCCCGTGCAGACGATGAGCACGCCTGTGGCCAACGGATCGAGCGTGCCGGCATGTCCCACTTTCAGGTCTTTGATGCCTAACTGCCGGTTCAAGATGCCGCGCACACGCGACACGATGCGGAACGAGGTCATCGCATAGGGCTTGTTGAAGCAGAAAATCTCGCCTGCTACGGGAGCCGGCATGGTAGGAGTCGTTGCAATCATGTGAGAGACACGGTTATGCGTTTCAGCAGAGCTGCCAGATCAGAGTGAACAGACCGACGATGGCACAATAGACGGCAAAGTAAATCATCTTGCCGCGCTTCACCAGTCCGATCATCCATTTGCAGGCGAGGCATCCCGTGAGGAAAGCCGCCACGAAGCCTACGGCGAGTGCCGTTGCGGAAATGCCGCTCATAGCCGAGGCAAAGCCTTGTTCGGCAATGTCTTTGACATTGAGCAGAGCCTCGCCGAGGATAGGCGGGATGACCATGAGGAAAGAGAACTGTGCCAGCCTCTCCTTGCTGTCGCCGAGCAGCAGCCCCGTGCCGATGGTGGAGCCGGAGCGGGAAAGCCCCGGCAGCACGGCGATGGCCTGGGCAATGCCGATGATGAAGGCATCGCCGATAGAGATATGGTCTTTCGTGCGCGGTTTGGAGAAATAGGAAAACGAGAGCAGCCCGGCCGTGACGAGCAGGCAGACACCTACCACCGTCAGACTGTTGAAATACGTTTCGACCTGATCTTTGAAGCAGAAACCGACAATGCCGATGGGAATCATCGACACGAGAATGTTCACCACGTAGTTCTGCTCCTCGTTGAGGCTGCGGATGCCGTAGGCGGCGGGTACGATGGAGCTGCCGGTCTTGAAGAGACCGCGGAAGATCCATGCGATTTCCTTCCACAGCACCACCAGCGTGCTCAGCACGGTGGCGATATGGACGACAATCGTGAACGTGAGAATCTTGTCGGGATCCTGCACGCCAAGCAGTTCGCTGGCCAGCATGAGATGTCCGCTGCTGCTCACGGGCAGGTATTCCGTGAGCCCCTGAAAGATGCCCATGATGAGGGCTTGAATCCAATCCATACGGTCATTCGGCTTTGGTGATGTCTCTGCTGTTCTTGCCTTTCCAGAGAATGGCGACAATGACGAAGAGGAAGCCGAAGAGGGAGACCATCGGCGCCACGACGATGCGGCGCGTGCTGAAGATGTCCGGCTCGAAGGTCTGCTCCGTGGTTCCCTTGCCTGCCATCAGGATGAAGCCCGCGATGACAATGAGGAAACCGATGACGAGCAGGATGTAGTTGATTTTGCTGAAAGCGAAATTCTTGTTCATATCGTTGATTGTTTGTTGTTTTTTTTGGAAAAAATCGGGGATGTCGGCGGTGTGTGCTACACGTGATACAGCTCGTTGCTGCTCATGCGCAGGTATTTCCCGAGCGACACATAGGTGCAGAGGAACGTGATGATGAGGCCGGAGACGAGGACTGCAACGGCCACGATGCCGATGACCCTTGCGTCAACGATGGCGTTGAGCTCCGGCTCCACCTTGCACCACCAGTGCAGTCCGAGCCAGATGAGCACATCGGCCAGAATGGCGGCCACGACTCCCAGGGTGACGCTCTGGCGGAGGAACGGCCGCCGGATGAAGCCCCAGGAGGCTCCCACAAGCTTCATCGTGTTGATGGAGAACCGCTTGGAAAAGATGGTCAGCCGCACGGTGTTGTTGATGAGCTCGAACGAAATATAGGTGAAGAGAGCCGCGATGATGAGCAGAACCATGCTGATTTTCTTGATGTTGTCGTTGACCGACTGCATCAGCTCTTTCTGGTAGATGACATCGAGCACCTCCTTGTGCTGGCGGATTTGCCGCACGATGTTGTTCAGCGAATCGTTGTTGGCGTATGCGGCCTTCATCTTGATTTCGAACGAGGCCGTGAACGGATTGTAGTCGATGAACTCCGTGGGATCGACCCCCATCGCCTCCGTTTCCTCTTGCAGGGCCTGCAGTTTGGAGATATAGTTGATGCTCTTCACATAGGGCTCCTGCAGGAACCGCGCCTTCATCCGGCTGATGCTGTCGCCCGTCACGTCGTCGCTGATGAGCACGGTCACGTTGATGTTCTCGCGGACGTATGTGGAGAGATTCTGGGCAATGAGCACGAAGAGCACGATGGTGCCGAGGAGCACGAGCACGAGCGTGGTGCTGATGCACGTCGTTGTGGCCTGTGTGCTGAAGAAAGGTGAGCGTTTATTTCTCTTTGCCATAGTCGGAATAATTTGCTGGTGATACCTCCTCGCCCTGAAGTGTGGCCGACGAGGAACCGGTGATACGCACGCGCACATAGTCGCCGATGTGGTGATTGCCGCGGTCGAACACCACGACCTTGTTCTGCTCCGTGCGGCCGAAGAGCTGTGAGCGGGAGCGTTTGCTCACTCCCTCCACGAGAATCTCGCGTTCCTTGCCCACGTCGTTCCGGTAGCTGTCGGCCGACAGTTCGTTTTGCAGGGCAATCATCTCGTTGAGCCGCCGCAGCTTGACCTCCTCCGGCACGTTGTCGGGCAGGTGTTTCGAGGCGTAAGTGCCCGGTCGTTCGCTGTACTTGAACATGAAGGCGGAGTCGAATCCCACTTCGCGCATCAGCGAGAGCGACTGGCGGTGGTCGTCCTCCGTTTCCGCATGATAGCCCACGAACATGTCCGTCGTCAGGCCGCAGTCGGGCACGATGCGCCGGATGGCGGCCACGCGCTCCAGATACCATTCACGGGTGTATTTGCGGTTCATGAGACGGAGGATATGGTTGCTGCCACTCTGCACGGGCAGGTGGATGTGGCGGCACACGTTGGCGTGGCCGGCAATCACGTGGAGCGTCTCGTCGCTCATGTCCTTCGGATGCGACGTTGTGAACCGGATGCGCATCGAGGGAAAGGCTTCGGCCACGCGGCCGAGCAGTTGTGGAAAGCTCACGCTTGCCGCTCCGTCGGCCGTCGGCCTGCAGTTGTAGCTGTTGACGTTCTGCCCCAGCAGCGTCACCTCCTTGTAGCCCCGCGCCTGCAGGTCGGCCACCTCGCGCAGGATGCTTTCCACGTCGCGGCTGCGTTCCCGTCCGCGGGTGTAAGGCACAATGCAGTAGTGGCAGAAGTTGTTGCAACCGCGCATGATGCTCACGAATCCGCTGACATGGTTGGCATGGATGCGCGTGGGCAGCACGTCGCGGTAGGTCTCCGTCGTCGACAGCTCCACATTGATGGCTTTCTCGCCCATCTCGGCGGCCGCGAAGAGCTCGGGCAGCGAAAGATAGGCATCGGGACCGGCTACGAGGTCGGCATGGTGATTCCGGATGAGATCGTCCTTCACGCGCTCTGCCATGCAGCCCACCACACCGATGACGGCAGGCCGGTGCCTGCGCCGCCGCTCGCCGTTGAGCACTTCGAGCCGGTGGTAGATTTTCTGCTCCGCATTGTCGCGCACGGAACAGGTGTTGAGCAGAACGGCATCCGCCTGCTCCACCGAGTCGCACGTGTCGTACCCCGCCATCTTCATCACAGAGGCAATGACTTCACTGTCCGCCACGTTCATCTGGCAGCCATAAGTCTCGATAAAAAGTTGCTTCATCGGAAGATTTTTCGAAAAATCAAGTGCAAAGGTACGCAAATAATTCCGTAATTCAGAATTAGGCATGGAGAATTTATGAAAAGTTCAGAAAAACTCCTATCTTTGCAGAGCTGTGCGGCGGACAACGGATGTCCCCTGACTTTGAAGAGAATAACCAAGATGAATGACACTGGAAACACACACAAGGAGAATCATGAGAACCGGCAGACGGCCATGATGCCGAAGGTGACGGCAGATGTCTCCACATCGCCCGATGCGGAATCCGTCTCCGGTGTGGAAATGCCCGTTGATGACCGGTGGCTGCGCGGTATGACACAAGCCAGGCTGCACGGCCTCGCCGACCAGCTCGGCAGTGTCGATGCCATTTTCGTCACCACAGGCCATCCCGCCACCCATCCGCTGCGCGAACTGCGGATGGAGGACACCGGTGCCGCCACCGAAGAGCAAGTCCGGTCTCAGCTCGAAGAACTGCAGCAGCTCGTCGTCCGGCTCGCGGCCACCCGTCCCGGCCTCTCCGTGAAGCAGCTACGCAAATGTGCCGAGCTCATGCAGGCGCGCGACTGGGCCCGGATGGCCTTGCTCGAAGACTGCCGGCCCACTGTCATCAATGAAGATGCCGCCCGGCTCCGCCAACGCGTGAGCGAGATTGAGGCCAAATGGTTCGTGCCGCGGATGTTTGCCCGCCACGCCCTGTTGCAGACGCTCCGCAGATATGCCCGGCATTGGAGATGGCGCGATATGAAAGGACTCATCCTGCGGCTTGAGACCTATCAGAAGGCGCAGGCGGATCTGACGACCCAGACCGCGATGCAGAGCGACGAACTGCATCTGGCTGTCCGCATCGACAAATGTCTCGACTCGCTCAATGCTGATGTCCACTCGTTGATGATGAGCGAGCTTGCAGCATGCATTTCCCGATGGTTGCAGCACTTCGACATGCTGCACGACTGGAGCCTGTGGTGCGTGAGGCGGCGCGGGCTGGAGAAGGCGGGGCTGGGCAGCGCCGTCACGTTCCTCATCGACCACAGGCTGTCGGGCCGGCAGGCGGCCGACGCGTTCGTGAAAAGTGTCATGCGCCGCGTGAATCTCAACGACACTGCCTCCCGCCCGATGCGGACATCCTGATTCTGCCACCCGTCATCGTTTTTTCTCCGCTTGTGATACAGCTCTATCTTCTTCGCCACGGCGAAACCGACGACAACCGCCGCCATGTGTTGCAGGGCACGCTGCCCACTCCACTCAACGAGGCGGGACGGCAACAGGCACGTGAGGCTGCCGCCCGGCTGCAGGATGTCGTGTTCGACGCCGTCGTCTCCAGCGACCTGCGCCGCTGCGTGCAGACCACCGAGACCGTCCTCCCCCTGCTTCACACCTCACCACGCTTCGCCTCCGTGCTCTACACGCCGCTACTGCGCGAGCGCGACTGGGGATCGGCCACGGGAAAAATCGCCGACCCCTACAATCCCATCCGGCTGCCCGCCGACATGGAGAGCCTCGACGCACTCCGCACCCGGGCCCGTCTTTTTCTTGACTTTGTCCGCAAGGCATACGACGGACAAACCGTGCTGGCCGTGTCCCACGGCTTCTTCTGCCGCATCATCCAAGTGGTTTTCCACGGCGTGGAAATCCGCGACATTCCGCCCATGACGAACGCCGAGGTGCGCCGGCTCCGGCTGTGATCCGCGCACCGTCTTCCCCGACTCCGCACACAAAAGTTCCTTCTTCCGCACAGAAAATTCACCATCCCTGCGCATTTCGTGTCTATCGACTGCGTTCGTTCTGCCGGACGACTGCGTCCGTTTTCCGGAACGAACGCGTTCGTTTTGGAAAAACTCAGACTGATTCGTGTTTTTTTGGAGCTGATTTCGGTAGTTTTTACGGCGGTGTCCGTGAATGAGGCTGCCCTCGGAAATAAAAAAGATTCTCTATTTCTCCCGGCTTGCACTCATTTTCCGCAGAGTTTGGAAATCGTCTCTGCGTACCGGTGATTCCATGTCAGAAACGAACAATCGCCGGAGTGGCGGAACCCCGGCGATTGTCTGTGGAAAGTGTGTGGTCTGTCTCCGAAAAGGGGACAGAGGTGTTGGAACTGTGGTGGTTCAGACGGCCGTCACTTGACGAGCAGCTTCTTGCCGTTGACGATGTTGATGCCCTTGCGAGGTGCGGCGAGGATGCGGCCGCCGAGGTCGTAAATCTGCTTCTCCGTCATTACTGGTTCTTCGGCCTCCACGCCGTTGATGGCAGACGGGTCGGTCTGGACGAACTTGGTGAGGTCGAACGGATTCAGAATCGGCAGGCGGTTGTCAACGGTCTCGCCGGCACCTTCGAGCACGAAGTCGATGACTACCGAGTTGGCGTTGACGGAGTCAGGCACGACGAGAGCCCAGCGGTCGGAGTCGATGAAGCCTTCGCTCACCTGATGGAACTTGTGGTCGCTGGCCAGCACGTAGTACTTCAGTCCGTCGCTCGGCATCTCCTCGATGTAGTAGCCGAGGGAGTCGGCAATCAGGTAGTTCTCTTCGTCGAAGAGCGTATAGCCCTGGTCTTCTTCTGTCTGCACGGAGAAGGTGCCCTTGCCGTAGAGCAGGAAGCCTTCGTTCTCGTGGCCCTGATACATGTAGCCCGATTCGTCGGCGGCGTTGGTGATGTAGTCCTTGCCTTCCTGCCAGCTGGTGGCACGGATGGTGAAGAAACCGCAGGAGCCTGCCTCGTAAGCATCGTAAGGCAGCGTCACGTACTTATTGTTGTTATAGAGCGCGATGGCGCCGTCGGCAGGGAAGTCGAACGTGCCGCCGCGCGTGCAGGAGAAGCGTGGCGTGAAAGTCTGGCTGCCGTTCACCGTCACCTGCAGTGGGTTGTCGGTGTACTGATTGCCCTGGTCGTCCGTCCAGTACTCGAAGCCGAAGTCTTCGCCTGCCGGAATGGCGGTGAGGGTAAGCGTGTCGCCGTCCTCCGTGGCATCGAAGCGGGAGTAGGTGACGGTGCCGAAGTTGTCTTTCTGGCCAGGGATGTAGGCTACGCCATCCTTGCCGAACACGGCCACGTACTGGTTGTCGGGCTCGAGCGGGTAGCTGTCGCCGATTTCACTGTCGCTGCTTACGGAGGCTACGTCGGACACGGTGGCAGGGTTGTCGGTCGAGAAGATGGACTGGGCGAGCGTCTTCGAGCCGTCCTCGTTGGTGGTCTGTGTGGTCCATCCCACGAAGGTGTAGCCCTCGGCCGGCTGTGCGTAGAGCGTGACATCGGTGCTGGCACTATAGGCCGAAACGACGAACTTCAGCTCGGTTTCATCGGCATAGGCAATGCTGTCGGACGGTTCCTCGGGGTTCTCGATATAGACGGTGCCTTTGCCCGTCGGGTAAGCGGTGGCCGAAGCGTAGTGCCAGTAATAGGAGCTGTTGGCCGATGCGGTGGTGAAAGCCGCGAAGGTGAGTGCTGCTGCGAGCACGCCCTTCAGTGAAGAAAAGTAATTTTTTCTCATCATAAAAATTGGTTTTGGTTAAACAATTGTTCTTTTTATTTTGTTATTTTGGATGTCTTTCCGTGGAATGGCCTTGCCGAGGCATCTCACGAGGAAAATGACGAGGACGAGGTATTGCTCTTCGACGAACATGTCGGGGCGGAGCGTCATCAGCAGGAGCATGGCGACGAGCACGAGCGCATAGAAGCGGTAGAGCCGGTGCTGGGTCTGCGTGGCGAAGTGCCGGCGGCTGTCGATGGCGAGGACGATGGGCGGAAGCAGGTTGTACGCCGGCAGGTTCCAGTTGAATCCGGCCACGGCCGGCAGGCGGGCGAACAGCCACAGATAGGTGAGGAACAAGGCCAGCAGCGTGTAGGCTGTCAGCAGCAGCACGTCGGTGATGCGGCCCGCGAGGCGGACGGCGGGGTCGGCGGGGCTGTGGAGCTGGAGGAGCGTGACGAGAGTCACGATGGCCAGCAGCGCAAAGAGTACGAGGTCGAGCCGCAGGGGAGCAGACTCGGTGAGTGGATGCCGGGGCTGTGTGACGGCGGGTGTCGTGGCAGCGAGCAGGGGGCGTGTGGCCGTGCTGTCGGTGGCGGCAATCGTGGCCGTCAGCCAGAGGTCGCGCAGGTCGTAGGGCATGAAGATGCGCTCGCTGTCGGGTGTGGGGCGGCTCATGTCCGTCGTTCCGAAGAGGTAGGCCAGCGCGAGGCGGTAGGGCGAATGGCGGGCGCACTGACGCTCGGCGATGGCGAAACGCGAGGTGGCGCTGCCCGACGGGGCGGGCTGATAGCGGATGTCTCCCTCGGTGGCCGCTGCCACGAGGTCGGCGATGCGTTGTGCGCAGCCGTGGTGAGCCAAGTCGAAGTCGGCCGACGGGCCTGCCTCCACTTGCCGGTCAAGCAACTGCCAGAGGCATCGGATTTCCCGTTGCGTAAGGTTGAGCGGATATTCCTCGATGCGCCGCCCTTCGGCCAAGTATCCGGCACGGAATGTGGAATCGGGTACTGCCACCATCGCTACGGTGTTGGGGGCGGTGAGGAGCTGATGGAACGAGGCATCGGGGGCGCTCTCCGTGGTGAAGCAGAAGTCGAGGCCGACGGACGGAGCCTGCAGGCGGAGTGCCACGTGGCCGAAGTAGGCCAGCAGGTCGGAGCGGTTGCGCTGCAGGATGAGCAACGAGGCGCTCACCGGTGGCAGCGAGTCGGTGGGTTCCGCAGCAGCTGCGAGGGGCAGCATACATGCAAGGAGCATTCCTGTCAGCAGTCCGCGCTTCATGGATTTCCGTTGATGAGCTGGTCGATGCGCTGCTCCGTGGCGGGGTCGGACGGACGCGTGGCGTTGCCGTCGAGCAGTTTGCCGTCGGTTCCGAAGAGCATGAAGCGCGGGATGGAGTTGATGCCGTAGGCCGTGAAGCCTGCCGAGTTCTGCGGGTCGGGGATGAGGTACTGCTCCCATTGCGGCTTGTCGGCCGTCACCATTTTCTGCCAGGCCTCGTGGTCTTCGTCGATGGAGAGGCTGACAATGCGTACCTTCGGATTGCCTGCGTATTTCTTGGCCAGCTCGGCGAGTTTCGGGATTTCGCGTTTGCACGGGCCGCACCAGGTGGCCCAGAAGTCGAAGTAGGTGACGGTGCCGGGCCGGATGAGCGAGGCGAAGGTGAGCGGCTGGCCGCTGATGTCAACGAGTGGAAAGTCGGAGGGAGCAGAGCCGGCACTGGTGGCCTGCATGCTGGCTAAGGCCTGAAGGGCAAAGCTCTGGTAGGTGGTGTCGGTGCTGACGTCGAGGTAGGTCTCGTAGAGAGGCTTGAACTGCGGGTCTGCCGGACTCGCGCCGAACATGACGTAGAAGAATGCTGTCTGCAAGCAGTAGTCGGCCACTTTGTTGCGCACGTCCTGATTCTGCGTGTAGTCCTTGACGCGGCGGAGCAGCGCGGCCTGGCCTTCCAGCGGGGCGTACTGCTGCGGATTGGCGGCCTGCGCCCAAGTCAGGTAGCTGAGGATGTCGTCTATCTGTGTCGTGTCGTTCGGGTTGATGCTGCTGACCAAGGCCTGGAAACCGGCATCGTCCTTCATCGGCGTGCCTGTCTTTTCCTTTTCGGTGGCGAACGTGAAGAGGGCTTTCGTGCGCTGGGCGGCCAGCTCGTGACGGGCTTCGGCCACGTAGGCGTCGTCGTCCCGGATGGCATCGAGCGTGGCGTTCATGTCGGCCATCCGGCTGTCCACATACTGCCGGCAGTCTCCGAAGGTGGGCAGGCTGCTCAAGGTCTCGGGTGAGAAGTCGGAGGTGTTGCTGAAGTGCTGGAAGCTCTGGTTCTCATATTGCGACTTGAGGGCGTTCTTACCCTTGAAGTCGGCTGCCAGCTTGTAGTCTGTCGGCTGATTGCCTGTGACATACAGCTCGGCCCTGACATCCTTGCCCGGTTCGAGCAGGAACGTGATACCCCGGCTGTGGCCGCCGCGCCCTTGCCAGAACATCTGGACGCGCTTGGGCTCGGTCAGCGCAAGGGAATAGGCGAACGTTCCTTTCTTGGAGATTTGCACGGTGTCGTAGCCTTCCTCCATGTTTCCTGTGTAGCAGAACAGCGTGTCGGTGCCGTGGTAGTCACGGATTTTTCCGGAGAAAGTCGTCGTCACTTGTGCGTGGACAGACGTTGCCGCCACGAGGGCAAACAGCGTGATGAATGGTGTTCTCATCTTTTTACCTTTCGTTTCGTTTGTCGTCGGATGTCTCCGCAGTCTTGCGCTATTGCGCGTCGCGCACCCAGCGCACGGACATCAGCAGATTGCCCGACTCGGTGCTCTCGCGCCACACTTCTTTCTTCGTGTAGAAGAACTTGCGGTAGAAGTATTCGGAGCCGTTCTTCACGGTGTCTATGGTGGAAGTCCAGTAGAAGCCTTCGCTGCCGAGCAGGCGGTAGCCGGTGGTCTGACCGCCTGTCTTGTTGGTGAAGTAGCCGGTCGGCAGGATATTGATGCCGCCGTAGTTGTCCTGCTGGAGCATCATGTTGAGGGCGATGTTGCCGCGCCAGCCGCGCGAGGCGGCATCCCCTGCCGACATGCCGAACGCACGTTCCAGGTTCTGCCAGTCGTCATCGGTCGGCACGCGCCAGCCTGCGGGAGTCACGGCCACGGCACTGGCCACGGAATAGAGGCAACCGTACTTGGCACGGTATCCGTAGTCTTTGCTGTAGTTCGCGTTCCACCACGCGGGCTGATAGACATCGATGCCGATGGTGTCCTTGAAATAGGTGGCGTTTTCGGCCATCCAGTCCAGCGAGCCGTAGCGCACCCAGTGGTAGAGGGTGGAGTCGCGTTCGTCGAGGAACGTGCCCTGTGCCGTTGGTGTCGCGACGGCCGGCGTGTCGTCGTCATCGCTGCAGGCGGTCATGGTGAGAAGAGCCGTGCCTGTCAGAAGGCTTGCGATGAAGAGGAAGAGCTGTTTCATGATTTTGAATGTTTCGTTTTTCTTGGGTTGTTCGGGTCAGGCGGCCGTTTCGGCTGCAAGGTCATCGTCGAACTTGTAGCCGAGTTCGTGCAGGATGTCGCGGAAGAGCGTGGCCTTTTGGATGACGACGGGCCATTCGCCATACATCTGCTCAATCTGTGCGAGCGTGTAGTTGACCACAAGGATGCCGTAGTCGCTCAGGTCGCTGCTCTCGTCGGGATAGTAGCCATTGGCAGCCATGTTCCATCCGTTCTTGCCGCGGCTGAGGAAACCGGCTGCCCGCAGGTAGGCCGTATTCTGCTGCGTGGTGAGGGTGGTGTTCTCGTCGATGAACGTTTGTCCATAGTAGGTCTGGCTGATTTTCTTGAAGGAATTGAAGTTGTCGGAGTAGTTGTTGACGATTTGCGCAACGAGTGTGGAAAGCGGCTGGATGGCTAGTCGGGCTTTCTGCGTCTCGGAATAGCGTGCGAGGTTGGCGCAGCGGATGACCGTGGCCCGTTGTCCGCTGGCGGCATACGGATAGGAGGTCGGCCCGTTGCTGTAATAGATGATGGTATCGACGAGCAGCCAGGAGTAGGGCTGCAGGTCGGCTGTGAAATGCGGCAGGATGTAGGTCTCCAGGAAATCGACGGCCAGCTTCTTGTTCGCCAGTGTCTTGATGAGCTTGTAGGTGTAGGAATAGCTGTTGGTGTTGGTCGATGTACCGATGAAGTAGTTGACATCGAGCTTCTCGGTGAACCAGATGGAGTCGCCGAGGAAGTTCACGCCCAGAAATTCGTGCTGCAGCGTGTCGTTGAAGAGCAGGTGGGAGCCGTAGGTCTCGAAAAACGTGCGGCGGATGGAGGCTTCTTCAGTGGTGTCGTCCGGCTGTGGCTCAAAGTAATAGGACGTGTCCTTCACGTTGGGGACAGGCGTTCCTTCGTCGGAGCAGGAAATGACGGCGCCAAGTGCCGCGAAAGCTGTGAGGGTGAGCAGGATATGTTTCATGAGAGTATCTCTATGGAAAGTCGTTGGCGGAAAATTTTATTCAATCGGTACATCTTCGAAGGTGCGCCATTCGGCTCCGTTGTCCGGCATGCCGGTGTTGAAGTCGAGCACTTCTTTCGGTATCGGCAGTGTCCAGAACGGGTCGTCCTCGGTGAGCGTGTAGCGGTGACGCTCGGTCATCGTGGTTTCGTCGCGCGCCGTGTAGTAGGTGTATTCGTGCTGGATGGAGGTCTTCTGCGGGTACTTCTGGCAGACGGCATAGCGGCGCAGGTCGAACCAGCGGTGTCCCTGCAGGATGAATTCCTTGCGTCGCTCGAGCCGGATGTCCTGGGCGAGGCTGTCGCCCGTGGCCGTCTCTTTATAATAAGGAGAGGAAGTGGTGTAGCGGTTGACCTTGAGCTGGTTGACGGCTGCCTGCGCCTCGGAGTCACGGCCGAGATAGCAGAGGGCTTCGGCCTTGTTGAGATATGCCTCTCCGCTGCGCAGCCAGAACACGTCGGAGACGTATGCCCGGCTCGACAGGGATGCCTGGTAGCGCATGTAATAGTAGGAGACGTTGGTCTCGGTGTAGCTTGACCATGAATCCGATGGCGGTATCAGGGTGGGAGCCGTGAAAGTGCCCAAATGCCAGAACCATTGCGTGCGGCGGTAGTCATACGTGTCGTAGATGGCAAAGGTGGAGGGAGTCACGGTGAATCCCTGCGGGCCGTAGTGGCAGATCCGGTGGCAGTCGTTCTTGCCCATGGAGAAGATGGTCTCGATGTTGGAAGAGGTCTCGAACGTTGCTCCTGTGGAAGAGGCCAGATTTTGCAGGGCCGGATGGTTTTCTATGACCTTGTCGGCGTAGCGCACGGCGTTCTCCCAGTCTTGCATGTAGAGATAGACGCGGCTGGAGAGGAGGAAGGCGGCCACGCTGTCGGCGTGGTGGATGCTCTTCTGCTCCGTCGTGTAGAGGGTGAGCTCGGTGCGGGCCACGTCGAGGTCGCTGAGCACCAGGTCATAGACTTCCTGCACGGTGTTGCGGCTGAACTTCACGTCTTCCACGTTGGGGCTGGTCTTGATGGGCACGGCCAGGTCGGTGGCGGCGGTTTCGGGATTGTAGGCTTTGCCGTAGAGGTTGGCCAGGAAGAAGTAGAGGTAGGCCCGGATGAAGTGCGCCTCGCCGTTCACCTTGTGGTAGCCCTGTTGCTCCTCTTCGGTCTTGACCGGCACGTCGTCTAAGGAGTTGATGATGTTGTTGCACACATTGATGTGGTAGTAGCAGCGTGTCCACGTGCCGTTCTCGCTGTTCACCGTGCTGAGTGTCTCGTCGATGCCCGGCCGCTGCTGCCAGGTGTAGTAGCCGAACATGGCCTGATGGTTGTCATAGTCCTGAGAGGGACCCACGTTGATTTCCGAGATTTCGTCGGCGATGAAGTTCAGGAAGAATCCTGCATGTGTGTCGCCGTAATTGGATGGTTCCACCTGGTATTCCGCTTCCATATAGCCCGAGCCGATGAGCAGCTCGTCGAGGTCTTCCCAGCTCTTCACGTAGTATTGGTCCTGCGAGTAGTCCTCCAGAAAGTCGGAGCATCCGCAGCAGGCCGCCGTGGTGATGAGGAGGGTGAGTGTCTTCAGTATGTTGTTGAGAGTTTTCATTGTCTTGCTTTGAATCGGGTCGAAAGAATGTCTGGTAGAGATATTGGCGCGGAGGGTCAGAACTGCACGTTCACGCCTAACGTGAAGTAAGGACGCTCGGAGAGCTGCACTTCGGAGAATCCGCCTTGCGTCGGGGTCTGTCCTTTCAGCTTCTTGTCGCACCAGGTGTAGAGGTTCGAACCGCTGGCGGTGATGGCCAGGCGGGAGAGGCTCAGCTTGTCGAGCACCTTCTGGTCGAACTCGTAGGTGAGCGTGACCTGGCTCAGTTTGAGGTAGTCGGCGCTGACCACGCGCATGTCGCCGTAATCATACATGCTGTAGGTACTGATGTCTCCGCCGGGAGTCATCTCGGCGATGTTGCCGTTGCTGTAGGAGTAGTGCCAATTATAGTAGTAATAGTTGTCACTTCCTGAGGACAGCAGCGACGGGATGACGGTCGTGTTCTCGTCGCCCGGTTTGGACCAGTGGTGGAGGAGGGCGTTGTTGACGTTCTGCTCCGACGAATAGCCGGTGAGGTACTGGTTCATCACCTTGAAGAGACGTGTGTCGGCTCCCACGCCGTAGGCGCAGGTGACTCCGAGGCGCCAATGCTTGTAGGTGAAGGTGTTGACGAACGAGCCTGTGAAGTCGTACTCACGCTTGCCCGTGGCCTTCAGCAGCTTCGTGTAGGTCTCGTAGTTCGACAGGCTTTCCCAGTCGATTTGCTGCTCTTCCTGATCGTCGAAGATGGGGCCGCCGTCCACGGGGCTCAGTCCGAGGAATTTGTAGGAGAAGAAGGTGCCGACCGGCTTGCCTTGCACCACGGCCGTGCCGTTGAGGAAGTCGCTCAGCTCGTAGGTCTCCGCGCCCGGAGCTGTCTGCACCTTGTTCCACACTTTCGAGGCGTTGCCCGAGAGAATCCAATAGAAGTTCTTGAGCTTGACCGGTGTCGTGCTCCATGTGATGTTGAAGCCTCGGTTGGTGATGGTGCCCGAGTTCACCACATAGGAGTTGTAGCCGTTCACGTCGGAGATGGTCTTCGTGAGGAAGGCGTCCACGGTTTTCTTCAGATAGAACTCTGCGCCGATTTGCAGACGGCCGTTGAAGAAGCTGGACTCCAGTCCGAAGTTGGCGCTGCGCGTCTTTTCCCAGCGCAGGTCGGGGTTGGCAAAGCTGTTGACGGTGGACTCGAACTCGTTGTAGTAGGAGTTGAGCGACCCTTTCTTCAGTGTCATCACCGGCATCTGGCCGTCGAGCATGTTGCCCTGTTCGCCGTAGGAGGCTTTCAGCATGAGGTTGTCAAGCCATTCCGTGTGGTTGAGGCGGAAGATGTTCATCAGGTTGGCATTGCCCGACACCGACCAGATGGGCAGGACTTTCTCGTTGCTGCGGCTGCCGAACTTGTTGGAGCCGTCGTAGCGTCCGTTGGCGTTGAGGGTGAACAGTTCCTTGTAGGCGTAGGTCAGTGTGGCATAGGCTGATAGCATGTTGCTGAGGCCGTCGGTGAGGGTGGCCACATTGCCGGCCAGCCATGAGCGGTAGGACGCGAAGTTGGTGAGGTCGATGTCCGTCATGAAGGTCTCGCCGCGGTCTTTGAAGTAGCCGCGCTCCGTGCGGCTGTAGCCTTTCGACTTGGTGGAGCTGGCTTCCACGCCGAGCGAGAAGTTGATCATGTGTTGCCGGTCTTTGCCGAAATACTTGTTGAGGTTGCCCTGCCAGCGCGAGGTGTAGCCCGTGTTGCGGGTGGTGCTGGTGGAGAGTTCGCCGCCATAGGGGGCTGTAGCTTTCGTGCTGGGGTCTTCACCATAGTTGGTACGGCGCAACTCCGCGATGTAGTAGCTCTTCTCGCCGTACCAGGTGTTGAGGTCGGAACTGGAGGCATTGCCCGAGAGCGTCCACGAGAAGTCGAGCCAGTCGGTCGGTCTCCAGCGCAGGTTGGCCGTGGCGATGATGTTCTGCACGTGCTGCTTTGTGTAGCTGTTGTCCAGCTCGTTCAGTATGTTGTAGTTCAGCCATTCTTCCGATCCGCTCACCTGATAATAGTAGTAGGAGCCGTCGGCATTGTAGGCCGGGATGGTGCGGCTCGTGTTGTAGGCATAGTTCGTCGGATTCACGCTGCCGGCGTTGTATTTGCGGTCGTTCACATAGCCGTTGGCATTGACCTCCAGGTCGAGTTTGTCGTTCAGCTTGACGTTGATTTTGGCCATGCCCGTGTAACGCTTGTTCGTGGTGTTCTTGATGACATCGTCCTGGTCGGTGAAGCCGAAGGACGTGTAGTAGCGGATGCGGTCGGAACCGCCGCTCACGTTCACGCTGTGGTCCTGGGAGAAGGAGTCGTGGTCGAGAATCTTGAACCAGTCGGTGTTCTGCATGGCCAGCTCGTCCACCTGCTCGTTGAACTCTTCTTGCGTGATCATGCGGGTGTAGAGTTGCTCCAGCAGCCATTCGTAGCCTACGCGCGGCATGTTCGAGGGGTATTTGTAATGGTTCTCGGCCAGATATTGGGAGAAGGACACGCGGTCGGCCGAGTTCATCAGGTCAATCTTGCGGTCGGTGTAGCGCGGCCGGCGGCGGTAGGTGGCCTGATAGTTGTAGCTCACGATGGGGCGGCCCACACGTCCGCTCTTCGTCGTGATGCAGATGATGCCGTTGGCGGCCCGTGTGCCGTAGAGCGCGGTGGCTGCCGCGTCCTTCAGCACGTCGATGCGCTCGATGTCCTGCGGGTTGATGCCGGCGATGGCATTTCCGATGCGGTTCACGTAGTCAGGGTCGTTGAGCACGTCGGCGCTCAGTTCGATAGGGTCGGTCAGGATGATGCCGTCGAGCACCCAGAGCGGCTCTCGGTTGCCGATGAGCGTCGAGGTGCCGCGCACGCGCAGACGCGTGGTGGAGTTGATTTCGCCTGAGTTGGTCTGGATGGCCAGATCCGGAATCTTTCCCTCTAACATCTGGTCCAGATTGGCTGTGCCGGGCACGTAGATGTCCTTCATATCCACCGAATAGGTGGAGCTGGTCAGGTTGCGGCGGTCAATCTGCTGGTAGCCGTTGACAACCACGTCGCTCAGCGCTTTCTTGTCCTCCGCCAGCACGATGTGCATGGACTTGTGGCTGATGTTCACCACCTTGGTCTTCATGCCGATGAACGACACGGTGAGCGTCTTGGCTGTGGACGGCACGGTGCGCAGCGTGAACCTTCCGTTGGCATCGGTGGCCGTTCCCAAGCCCCGGAAGTCGGTCACCATCACGGAAACGCCCGGAAGCGGTTCTCCCGTCTCGTCCGTCACGGTGCCCGTCACGATGCGGGACTGGCCTGTCTGCCCGCTTCGCTGCTCACGGCCGTTTTGGGCATACAAAGAGAGCGGAAGCGTTGCGACGGCAGCAAAGAGAAAAATTCGGTAGAGGAGTTGTAGTTGTCTGTTCATATAAGGTGGAGAGAAATATAGTCTGTCAAGCTCATCCCGGGAGGGACAATTTCCGGCACGCTCGAAAACTGGTAGTTGCTCTAATGTCGCTGCAAAGGTAGAAATTTTGTTCTAAAAAATACTAAAAAAGCAAAAGAAACCTCGTCAAATCAGAATATTTCTCTACAAATGACAGGCAAAAGCGTAAAAAATCCTGCAAAAAGTTGCATGTGCAGGGTATTGCACAAAAAAATGGAACGACTCTCAACGAGCAGTTCCATCATCCATTTAGTACTAACTAAATAACACCTAATTACCTAATCTGTTTGGCATCACTCGATTGGAAGCAAGTTCCAATCTCACGTAATGCGGAAAAATTTATCACCTAACTAATATTAACTGACTTCAAAAACGAATGTGTAATCTCACTACTTTGTCGAATCTGTCCGTCGTGGAATTCGCGTTCCCCGCGGACTTCATCTTTTCAGTTATCCTAAACAATCTTGCTACCTCTCTGAGGCTTTTCCACCGAGGTCTCACCGTCATGACTGACGGGTTCCGCACTCGGAATACCCCGGTCTGTTTTCTTTTGACGCTGCAAAGTTACGCTGACTTTCCTGTTCCGTCAATATTCTCCCGCGCTTTTTTGTCCGGAATAGTCCCTTTTGTTGATAAAAATCAAAGAATGTGCGCGAACACAAATGTTTTATATCATCTATTTGCGCGTGTTTTCTCCCCGCAGTTGCCTATCTCACTCCGGTGATTTTCTGCTGTTGGAACGGCAACCGCCATTGTGGGTGCTGGCGGATGAACTCCACACACCGGTTCAGGATTTCCTTGTTGCGCTGTCCGTCGCCCGTGTCGCATGGCTGCAAGAGGATGTCGGACACGTCGTCTGCTTCAATGAGCGGATTGCGTATAGTGTTGAGTTTCTCAAGAAAAAATATATAGGAGAGGGGAATCATGGAACGAAAATTTTCTGCCGTTCCGTTCCGTAGTCCAGGATGAAGATGCCGTGGCCTTCAAGATGGGTGACCGGCATGCCCGTCATGTTGTATATGATGGGCCGCTCGCGCCTAACGACGGTTTGAGGGGTTGTGATGCCGTCGATGTCCATACTTTTGGGGTGGATGTTGTAGGCAACGGCCTGATTCTCGGAATAGCCGCCCATGTCTTCAGCCGAACCATTGACAGGATAGTAGCCGTCGCCATAGCCTCCCCATCCGAAATTGAAATGGTACAGGTCGGTCTCGCTGTCATAGCCGTCGAGCACGAAGGCGTGTCCCCCGCTGCCCGTGCCGGAACATAGCACGGGTCGTCCTTGTGCTACCTCTCCATACAGCAAGTCTGTCCACTCTTCTTGTGTGTATTTTGCCTTGGATGCGTAGGAGGACAGCAGCTGATATTGTGAGCTGATGGCATTGGCGGCATCGCGGATGCTGCCGCTGGTGGAGCTCGCGAAATTCAGATACGAGGTTGTTCCTACGACATAGCACAGCTGAGCCACAGCGGCGCGGGAGGCAGAGTCGGTGACAGATGTGTAGTCATCGCGCATCAGTTCCCAGTGATTGGGGCTGCCCTTCGGTATGACTTCCGTCACAGGGGCACCGCCATAGATGTAGGTCGGTGTATTGCGCAGCGTGGAATCCGGGTTGTAGTCGCGCCAGAAATAGACGATTTGCGCGGCGGCTATCGCCACACATCCCGCGACGGTCTTGATGTTTCCGTCGGTGATGACGGGAGAGAGGTCGTTGTAGGGTGAGCTCTGGTGCCAGTGACAGGTGAGCAGGGGCTCTACGCTCTGCTTCGAGACTGAAGCCGCTACTCTGCGGGGGGCGACGGCGCATGTGTCACCGCTGTTCCCAATCCGCTCCAGCCATTCGGCGAGCTGAGGAGGCAATGAACGCTCATCCCAGCCGTTGGTTTTGGAGAATCCTAAAATGCGCCGGCCGGGATTCTCGTGCAAGGAAACGATGACAAAGCCGGCACTGTCTTTCCGCTGAAAGATGCAGAAAGCCGTGTCCTGCCGTTCAAGTGTCAGTTCAGACGTGTCTAAAAACTCCATAGCGATGTGTTCGGCTTCGCCGACAGAGATGGAGGCAGCATGCAGACAGACCGGCAGACAGGCTGCCAGCAGCAGAAATCGAACCGTTCTTTTCATCGTTTTCTTTATGATTAAACTATGGTAATTCTCTGTGAGATGTAGGTAAGGGTTGCCGTGTGTGCGTCTGGGTCACACGGCAACCCCTCATGTGTTGTGCAGGGAACAGATGTTATTGTGCCAGCGTTCCGAAACGTTTGGCAGGTGCCAAGGCTTTGACCTCTGAAGAGTAGGTGTTCCAGTGGTTGTTGTCGGCGATGCCGAAGTACGGGTTGCCCACCTGGAAGTAATCCCAATAAGCCAGATAGGTCTTTCCGTTCTGGATGTTATACGTTCCTTCACCATACGGATGGAAATAGTTTTCTCCGTCAAGTTCATAACCAAAGATGATGGTTGGGTTTGGAGAGAGAAGGTGGAAGAAGGAGTATAAATTTGATTGGAAATATGTCCAGTCGTCGTCAAAGTCGGAAGGTTCAAAGGAATACAGATACCACCAACTGTCGCTGCCCGCATCATCACGATAGATATACTTTTCGGAAGCGTCCGGATTGAGTACAAAGTCTGTCGCAAGATTGCGGCCGAACAAGCTAAGTCTTCTGATGTCGTTGTCGGTCACCGTACCATACGAGGACTCGTTCTCATATTGGAAATTCTGGAAGTACATATAGACAAGTGAACCAACCGGAGACGGCGACATGGTGAGTGTCGTGGTGCTTTCAGGGGTCACCGTTATCGTCTTGGCCTCGTATGACAGGATGCTCCACCGTGACCGTGACTGTTCCGAAAGTTTTGCCGTGGAGAGCTTGTCCTTGTCGGTCAAAGCCCACCAGTACGATCTATAATCTCCGGAGGTTGTCTTGTATGCGAACGTCAGCGTGGTGATGGCCGTATATTGACCTTCTGCCAATTTGGTGTTTTGCGTCACAGCATTGGTGTTGGAGCTGTAGGTGAGCAGGGAATCAACCAGATTTCCACGACTGTTGTAGAAGAGCGTGCGCACTTGAATATACAAACCGCTTTCAGAGTTGAAAGTGCGGTAGCTTTTCTCTTGAACGTTTATGTCATGTTGCGTGTCCGTGAAGTTATAGCTGGAAAAGAAATCGGACAATGACACCGTGACACTGACATCATTGATGTCTTCCGACGTTTCGATTTCAATGTCGTCGTTGGAGCACGACGCGAAAAGCAACGCCGTGAAGGCGGTTATAGCAAAAATATACTTTTTCATGACTTTGATGTTAATGATGGGTTGATGATTAGAAAGTGCCTAACTGGAAGTTCCATGCCAGGGAAAACTCGAATGTGTTCATCTTGCAGTCGAAGTTCTCAGCCAGCTTGCTCGTGCCGAGATAGTAGCGCAGGTTGATGTCGAGGCCCGTGCCCGGAACGGTGTAGCCGGCACCAATCAGCGGGCGGACATCCATGCCCTTGAGCTTCTTGCCATTGCCGTCGATGTAATACGTCACCTCCGAGTAGCGTTCGTTCGGATTGTACATGGTCAGGCTCTTTGGACTGCGCGAGAGCGTTCCTGCGAACGAGACACCCAGCTCGATGTAGAGTGAGTTGAGAGCCGGAGATTTCACGAGCGGGTACAGCTGGCCATATATTGGCACTTCGAAATAGCCGACCGACAAATTGGCGTTTTCCTTGCCGTCCTCATCCGTTCCGACGGTCTTCACGGTGTTGAGCTTGTACTTCAATTCGAGACCGGCTCCGAAGTACCCCGAACCGGCATGGGACGCGCCCGAAGGGTTTCCGAAACGGGCTTTGAGTGCCAAACCTGCTGAGAAACCAAAGCCGCTTCCGTCATAGAGGTCTCCCTCCTCAGGCTGTGTCATGGTGGTCAGCGTTCCGCCGGCTTTGATGCCGAGGAAGAAAGCATTGTTCTTCGTCTTGCCTGAATAGCCATCGTCTTCGCCTTCGTCCGACTGGGCAAGCACCGGCGATGTAAATGCCAATGCCAACAGGGAAATTAAAATCTTTCGCATGTTTTGAATTGATTAAGGTGAATAAATAAGAGTTATGAAACACTAATGTACGCCTTGGTAAGGACACTGGCTGATAGGCAACCCGCAAGTCGGGCACCGCTTCTCCGTGTCTTTTTTCTTTTCCGTGCCCACGGTTGGGCGGACGACTTCTTTTTTGTGGAATGTGTACGTCAGAGTACCTTCATAAAGGGTCAGTCCTTCACCATGGATAGACAAGTGGTAGGTGGCTCGTCCTGAAGCTGTAGGCCTGACAGTGAAAGAACGGGTGTCAGCATTGCCTGCCGTCGTCAGTACGTTGCCGGCGTTGTCTTTGAGTATGAGTTCAATGCCCCTGCTTTGCCAGATACCCGGAACGGCGACACGGAATTTGCAGGTGACTTGACTACCTGCGTCGAAACTTAGTGATTCCGTCACGGCCGAAGCCGCGAATCCGGAGCCTTCCACGTATTTGAGAATGCCTTCTTTCCCATCGGCTGTCACGATGGCGAGGCCATCTTCGAAGGTTGTGGCCGATGTGAATTGGGGTGGCACAATCTGCTTTCCGTCAGTCGTGTAGCCGTACAGTCCGTCCGTGGCCGTAGCTTCGGGACCTTTGCTTCCACGATATGGCGCGGCTTTTTGGAAAGGAACCTCTTTCGTTCGTCCTGTCACCTCACGATAACAGTAGAGATAGTCCATCTCCGTATTTCTGATTCGTCTTGTCTTTTGGAGCTTGCTGTGCCATTTGGCGTCATAGGTGAAATAAGACCTGTCATTGCCTCCGTATTCATCATATACGTAGGCGATTCCCTGATATACATTGGTACAACCGCCAATGGCAGCTCCAATACCGTTACCTCCATATTCGAACCGCTGCTCGTTGCCGTCCTTGTCGATCAGCACATATTTTTCCCCTTTTCTCACTGCAGCAAAACCCTCGGTGAATGGCTTGATGCGGTTGTACTTGCCGTCAAAACCGATGACTTCGTTGCCATAAGTGTCGATGTAGCCGACTTTGCCGCTGGCATTGGCAACGGACAGAAGACCATCAGAGAAGAATTTCTGCCCGGCGAGTGTGTAGTATGCCTCCGGAAAAGCTGTGTAGTTGCCTTCTTCTGTCAGATAGCCGGAGATGCGCTCTCCTTTGCCGTCGTTTCTCGTAACCAGAGCCTTGCGCTCATAGAAGTCACCTATCTGGTCGTTCTCGATGGGAGCCACGACCGTTCCGTCGGAGCGAATCAGCCCCACCTTGCCGTTGCGCGTCACCTTGAACAGGTCGGATTTCAGCCTTACGATGTCATGATAGTCCGTCGGCATCAGCTGCCACACCACGGTCTGCCCTTTGCAGGTCAGAGCCAGACAGGCAAATGCTGCCAGCAGAAAATATCTGGTACTGATTATCATTTTTTTGATATTTTGGTTTTCTCTTTCTTTTTCTCTTGAGATAACATGCTTCTCACTTCTTCGTATTTCGAAATCTGCTTGTCAATGAGTTTTTGGGTCGCAGCAGTCAGTCCACACCTTTTCGTCTTGGCATCCACTTTATCGACGTACCAGAGGCTTTTCTTGTCTTCAGCGACCAAAGAGTCAACCAACCCATGGATGGAAGGAAGTCCCTGAATCTGCTCCAACAGCTGTGATGCAAGCTCCTGGATTTCTGTGCGGAGGCCGTCTATCTTCTGTTCAGCCGCTTTGACCGTTTTTTCGCTGAGTTTGTGTGCCTCCTGATGCCGGTTGATGATTTTCTGCGTGGTTTCCTGCGCGGCAACGATGTCGCCTGTTTTTTCATCAGCCGTATCTTTTTTGTCCGGCTTCTGAGTGCTGTCGTTGCTGACGATGTCAGACCGGACCGGTTCAGCAGGTTGCGACGATTCTTCCGCCTTCCTTTGGGGAGTGCTCAAGACGACGGAAGTCTTTCCGTCTTGCGTTGTAGTTCCGGCTGTTGCGGCATGAGTCTTCTCGGCGGATGGTGTCTGATTCATCGTCTGGATTCCTGCAGGGGCTGTTGTCTGATGAGTGGAGTCGTCAGGTTTGAGCAGTTTGGAGATGGTGAGTGTTAGGAGCAGCAACACACAGAATCCGGCCAAAGGCAGTGTCATCCATCGCTTCCAAAGTCTTTCCTGAAGCTGTGAGTTGTTTTCCATCTCTACGATGGCAATCGTATGATTGTCGTGCCCGCCACCCTTGGCAAATCCAAGGCGGTCAATCTCGTTAGAGAGTTGTGTGGCCAGCGTCTGCAAATCCACTTGTTGAGTCAGTTTTTGCAGCAGTTGGGCATGAGGCATACTGCCCCACACTCCGTCAGTACACAACACGAAGCGGTCGCCACGTTTGTATGGCATTTCTTCAATGTCGGGAATGTGGTTGCTCATGCTACCAAGTCCTCGTGTGATGACATTCGACTGTGGGGAAATTCTGGCCTGTTCCTCTGTCAACGCCTTCTTCCTGACCAGTTCTGCCACTAATGAGTGATCGTGGCTGCGGTAGAGGCATCTCCTGCCATGAAGCCTGTAGCAGCGGCTGTCGCCGGCATGGGCCACTAAAGCCGACCGGGCGTTGATGAGCAGGGCCACAAATGTAGAGCCCATTCCGTTCATGGAAGGGTTCTCTCTGGCTGTCTCCATCAGAGCTTCCTGCGCCCGGGCAACGGCCATTTTCAGTGCATGTTCCCGCTGAGCCTGTGGTGACGATTCGCACAACGTCCTTGCAATCGAGTTCTTGACGATGGACGCGGCTGCCTTGCCGGCAGGTCCGCCTCCCATGCCGTCGCACACGATGAGGAGATAGCCGAGAGGCGTATCAATCCCCCCTACGTCGTCTTGGTTCTCGGGGCGGCCGCCTTGCATGGAAACAGCCACTCCGTGAAGAGGAATCATGTTGGAGGAGAATATATCCATATCTACACAACTAAAGTCCGGCAATCGCTACTCCGACAAAGACGACAGTTAAAACGCACGACACGATTCCGAGGATGAAAAGGATGAGGCCTACGGTGTTCCAGGTTTTTTGGGTGCTTAAGAAACTTTCTGTGCTGCTCCACACTCGGTTTTCCCATGCCCACTTGGTCCCATTACATCCAAAATAGATTGAAACGGAGAGGCTTACAATGGACAGCAGAATCCATAACCCGGGAACCCAAGCCGTAAAAGCCGATAGAATCCATAGTCCAAGGTTTACCAGGAACATCCACCAACAGCCATTGAAGAACCCCCAAATCCAAGACAATGCGAATGCCCCCCAACTCCATGCGGAGAGATTGGGAGTGTTGTTTGTAGGAGACTGAGATGAGGATGGTGCGGACGGCGTGTCGGGGATGACACTCTGTTGCATGGGTGAATAAGGGAAAAAAGCGTCAATCTGGCTCCAAGTGATAGGATACTTGCCTGCAATCATGATAATATCTCCGCGGTGGACAGGCACGGCACGTTTGTGAACGTTGATGTTGTTCACGAGCGTACCGTTTGTACTTGTGTCGCGGAACATCAGCTGGTTGCCGTCATAGTAGAGCGTACCATGATGGTGGCTGGCATATTGACACCGTTCATCCAAATAGATGTCGCAGTCTTTCGACCTTCCAATCGTCACTTCTCTAAGATTCATACTGTGTGTGGTTTTGTATGTTAGGATTCTCATGCAACTATGTAAATCAATGCGTCAGCTGGGCTTGGCCGGGAAGAAAGCCTCTATTTGTTTCCATGTGAGTGGATACCGGCCTGCCAGCATGATGACATCTCCGTGATGAACAGGCACGGCGCGGTGATGGACATTGATGTTGTTCACCAGCGTTCCATTGGCGCTGGTGTCACGGAACATCAGCTGGTTGCCGTCATAGTAGAGCGTGCCATGATGGTGACTGGCATATTGACAAACTGCGTCAAGATAAATGTCGCAGTCTTTTGATCGGCCTACCGTTACTTCTCTGATTGTCATTTTGATGCAATGATAAGGGCATTCAGTTCTGCCTGTACGTCAAGGAATGATAAACGGCATGGCCTGCCGGTTGTCGTTGTCGAAAAATGCATAGCGTCCCGCTCCGGGGAGTGTGTATTTCACACGGGAGGTGTTGTTGACACTGATTTCAGAGGTTTCCGCGGCAAATGATTGCAGGCTGAAGATGTTGGACGTGAAGCCATAGACCGGTCTCTTATTCGTGCCGACATTCTGCAATTTGACGAGCATCAGCTTCTCTGCCCGATGCTGTGGATTATAGTACTCTATCACGACTTCTCTCGTTCCGGCAGGCAATGCGATCATGTCGTTTCCCTCTAAAACGAGCATGCCACGAGCATCGCTCACTTTCACGGAGTCTGCGGCAATACGGTTGATCATCACCTGCCCCTCCTTCAGGAGGATGTCGGTCTTGGGCTGGTAACCTGGATTTTCCTTCTTGGAGTACCGGATGATGTCCGCAAATTTCACCGTCTGGCGGCTTTCCGGCGACAGCTCAATCACAAGATGATTGCTGCCGGTCGTGAAGTCGCGCTCCACGATGACGCCTTCAAACTTGCCACCTTGACGGGTTTCGACAATGTCCAGCAGTGCACTCTGTTCGAAGAGGGTCTGGTTGGGATTGATGCCCTTGTACAGATATTTGTCCACATCGTCCATATCGTAAGTCTCTTTCATGCCGTCTTGGCCATACAGACTCAGTGTGTTTTCCGTCTCCCCCGCATATTGTCCCGTAACTTCCTTGCCACCTTTCAGCACATAGGTGCGGTTGATGCCCGAAAGCATATCTTTCGCTCTCCGTTCAGCATCAATATAATTGATGTCTTCCCACTTGAACTGATATTGCCCCGGCGAGAGCTGCAGATAGCGCAGGATGGCTCCTGTCTCCAATACTCTGACTTTGGAGACGCTGAGGATTTGTTTACCGAAAGCATTCTCAAAGTAGCTGTCTTCTGCCTGAGAGGTGGACACACTGTCGTTCACATGGCTCCCGCTCTTGAAGCTCACGTCGCTCAGCAGGAGTGTTCTGTCGTTACCGGTGCCATTGAAGGCCTCGTTCTTCTCTGCCCATGTCACCCATTGCTTGTCCAGCTCACCGACGGCATATTGCCGGTCGGTCTTCGAGGCATATTTGTCGCCTGGTACGCAAATCAGTGCCTGGTCAATGTGGAAAGTGATGATATTGCTGCCCTTGTCTTGCTGCTCAATGTAACCGTAGAGAACGGAGCCATTCTTCAAATGAACACGCTGCACCACGACGGCATTTGTCGTGAGTATGCCGATCACTGCCGTGATGATTGAAAATACAAGTCTCTTCATTTCAATTCGTATTTATTTTACATGTGGAGATTCGATGATTTCCTTGATGTATTTTGCCTTGATGCCTTCATTGAGGTTTTCCTTTGTCACTCCCGAATTGAGCACGCCTATCAGCTTGCCGTGGTCGTTGAAAATCGGGGAACCGCTGGCACCGCCGGCTGACACCGCATCGAAATAAAAGCTGAAATCGGAACTCTCGCGGGTAATCTTGCCGGAATGACAATATACCTGCAGCCCTTTCTCCGACTCAAGGTCTTGCAATCCTACTCCATGCGGGAATCCGATGGTGAACATGGCCGCGCCCACGCGGAGCGACTCTTCGGATTCATCCAAGGAGTCTGTAACGTTCACGTATGAGCACTGCCGGTTCGGAAGCTCCATGCGGTCGCTCTGAATCAGAGCCACGTCTTTGTTCGTGTCTTCGCCGGCTGACAATACCGTACATTTGATGGCGTTTTCCGAAGAAAAGAATCTGCCCTGCGGGATGAGCAGCACACCGTCCGACACACCTTTCACTTTCACTTGGGAGATAAAGGCTGATACTTTCTTTCCATTGATGGTCGCACCTTCAAAATAGGCCGAAGATAAAAGCGTGCGGATTAAGTCCTCCATCTGCTTGATCTTATCAGAAAAAGGATCAAAAAGCCAAGGTTTGATCACATGAAGGTTTGTGATAATCTTTGCATCATCAGAGATAAAGAATCCCGTTCCCTCATACGCGCAGAGTTCCATTTTTTCGTCAGAACTGAGCTTGGCGAAATCCACTACCGAATTCCCGTTCAGCGCAATCTGCGGAGTACTGAGACCGATGGCCTGTGCCATGGCAGTGGTTTCATCATCGCTGAGACCATCGAATGCCAGTTCATAGTGGAACATGCCGATGAGCATGACCACTGTCGGGCTATAACGCCTGTTGATGGCTTCTGTATCCCATATTCTTTCCCGATGTATCAGCTGATAGACACCGAGGCCGATACCTATCAGAACGACAATGCCTGCCGCGATGCCGACAAGATACTTCCATGAGTCATTCGGCCAAGGCAGGCGGCTGAGATCGACAGGCACGCCGCCGCACACCACCGCGCTCTTGCGCTTGATGCGTATAGGCGTGTTCGATGGAATTTTTGTGCTGTCAACGGTCGTGCCGTTCTTGCTGTGGTCGATAAGATACATCTTGCCGTCGCGCCCCTGCTTGACTGTGGCATGATAACGGCTCACGGTGGCTCCGGCCAGCTGGATGTCATTGTTGAAATGGCTTCCGATGCCGAAGATGGCCTTGTAGGCCGAGTTGTCCTCCGACATCGGCACTTGGCTCCACTGAAGTTCTACGTCGGCGAAGCGGACGGCATCGCCTCGGCGGATGTTGACAGGCTGGTTGGGCTTGATGGGCTGGTTCATGACGAAGGTACCGTTGCGGCTGCCTTTGTCTTCCAGCATGATGTCACCGCTGTTGAGCAGTGTGAGCTCTGCGTGGAGCGAACTGACTTTATCGCTGTGGAGCACGATGTCGCACGACATGTCGCGCCCGATTTTCAATAGTCTCATGGGGATGGATTTTTTAGATATGAATATCGGTGATTCTAATGCCGGTCGGCCGATGAGTCTGCCGGCTTGGAGGCATCCTTCTTCGGCTCTTTCTCTGTCGTTGGTGCGGCTTCCTTTTTCCGCTTGTCTGCGGACTTGGGCTTAGCAGCCTTCTTCTTTGGTTGCGCTGCCTTCTCCGCAGGTGTGCTCTTTTCTGCCGGTTGATTGATGACCTCAGGCTTGGCCGGCTCTGCCGGTCTGACATGTGTCGTGTCCTCCACCGCCGGGCTTTCCGGTTCGGAATGACTGAGATATTCAAAGGCGAACACACCACAGACTACGATGATAACCGCTACGATTCCAATGATGATATAGCGCATCGCTGATGTCGTTTTCGGAACCATGTTCCAATCGAGCCGCGCCACGTGGGCAAAGGAGATATTGTCCTTGCGTGTGACAGGAACCGGAACGTTCGGCGAGATCCGGATGCCGTTGACATAGGTGCCGTTGTGGCTGGAATCGACAATGGTCATCTTCCCTGAGGGGGAGACGTTGAGCACTGCATGCCGACGGCTGATGACGTCCGTGGCGTCGTTGATGACGATGTCACAGCCGGCTTCCCGGCCAATCGAATATACTTTCATAGGAGATGATGGTTATTTAGTTGTTTGTTCTGTTGCCTTTTTGATGATTTTCCCGATGGAGTCCATCGGCGCGATGTTGGAACCGGAAACCTGTCCGGCCTGTTCTTCGATTTGTTTGAAATAGTCTTGCAGCGTCGCGATGCTGTCGTTGAGCTGCCGGACTGTCGTGGAGTCGGCGGTCGGGCGTGGTGTCTTTTCCGAGCTGCTGCACTGGGCAATGTTCAGGACGATGCTGATGATGAGCAGTACGCAGATGCCGAGAATCATGATTTTGTTTTGCTTAGACATGGTAGGTTTGAGTTTTGAGTTCGTTTTTGTTTCGACAATCGCCAGTGTGAGATTGTCGTGCCCGCCCCCTGCGGAGCGTCCGATGTTGTCAACGATGGTGGCAATGTCATCCGTGATGACTCCGAGCTTTCCCTTGCGGCTGCTCACCAGCTTGATCAGCTCCTTCTCCGGCATCGTGCCGTGGATGCCGTCGGTGCAGAGCAGGAAGCGGTCACCTTTCTCGTAAGGCAACTCGTGCAGTTCCACTTCCACGTCCGGTTTGATGCCCAAGGCTCTCGTGATGACGTTCGACTGTGCTGAGAGCCGTGCCTGTTCCTCGGTGATGACACCCTGCGCCACCATTTCGAAAACCATCGAATGGTCGAACGTGCGGAACACTTTCTTTCCTCCGCGCAACTGATAGACACGGCTGTCGCCCACATGAGCCACGTATGCGGCCTCCTTCGTGACCAGAAGCACAGTGGCCGTAGAACCCATACCACGCAGCTTCTCGTTTTCGTTGCCGGCCTCGATAATGGCCATGTTGGCGCGGCGGATGGCTTTGATGATGATGTTGGCGGTTTCCTCGTCTTGTCCACCCTCCATGATGCCGTCGATGATTTCTCTTACGGCTATGGATGAGGCTGTCTTGCCTCCAGGACCGCCGCCCATGCCGTCGCAGACGGTGACGAGATAGCCGAAGGGTGTCTCCTTCCATCCGTAGGAATCCTGGTTTTCGGGGCGGCCGCCGATTCTCGATTCGGCCAAAGCTCTCACCAGGCCGTTTTCATCGGTGTATATTTTTTGCAATTCCATTGTCAGTCGATTAAATGTGGATGAGAATGATGAGGAATATGATGAAGGCGATTGCTACGGTGACAGACACAACCGCCACAACGTGCTTCTGCATCCATTGCGACGCTCGCTCCGAGAATGGCGGGTCTGGCAAGAGAGCCGCTTGGATGGCATTCTTGAACTCTGAAGCTGTCTGGTAGCGCTTCGACTGGTCCTTCTCAGTCGCTTTCCAGATGACGGCCATCAGCTTCTTGGGAATGGTAGGGTCGGCCGGAAGCGGTTCGGAAATCTGTTTGGCCAGCGTCTCGGCCTCCGAACCGGCATCCATAGGATTCTTGCCGGTCAGCAGTTCGTAGAAGGTGATTCCCAGCTCGTAGATGTCGGTGGTGGCATTGATGGTCGTGGAGGTATTGCCTTCCTCCCGTTTGATCTGTTCCGGAGCCGAATATTGCGGAGTGCCGATGAATCCGTACTGTGAGAACTTGTTGCCGCCGTTCATGCGCGAGATGCCGAGGTCCATGAGTCTCACGTTGGAGTCGTTCTCAATCATGATGTTCGACGGTTTGATGTCGCGGTGAATGACACCGCGCGAGTGAACATAGTCCAGAGCGTCAAGCACGGAGCAGACGGCCATACAGATTTTCTCCACCCGCGAAGGCAAACCGGCAAAGCTCTTGACGTATTCGTCGATGTCCTTCCCCCGCACGAAATGGCTGAGGATGAAAATCGGGCCGTGGTCGGGAGCATACTCGCAGCATCCGATCATTTCTACGAGGTTGGGATGGCGGAATGCCAGCGATGCCTCCAGACGGGCACGTTCCCGGATCATCTTGTTGTTGGCGTATGCGTCCTTGACCCGTTTGACGGCCACGGCCGCACCGTTCCGGCATCGATAGCCGAGATAGACATCCCCCATGGCTCCGCTGCCCAATGGCGGTTCCTGAGGATTGTAGCAGTACCATTCCCCCATCACATAGAGATAGATGAAAGGGTCGCCCGGTCTTTGCAGGACGGTACGCCGCACTTGATTCATTTTTTTAGCCGTTTGATTGACCATCTTTTGTCGCCTCCCGTATCTTGTGTCTGTTTTTATCTGCCCTGGTTGATGAGTCTCAAGTTCTCCTTCCATTGTTTCACGGCGGCGAGATAGGTGTCTATCATCCCCACGTAGAACTGGTCGCCTGCCTCTGCCGCATACGTCCGTGCCTGATGGAAAAGCGTGTCTGCTCTCTCACCCTGTCTTTCACCCACGGCCTCCGTGCGTTGTCCCGCTTTCCAATAGTCGCAGGCCAGCTCGAATAATGCCTGATAGTTTCGTGGATTCTGCCGGATGGACTGTTGCAAGAGACGGAAAGCCCGTGCGTTGTCGCCGGTGACGGACAGTTGAGCCTGGAGGGCGCGGATGGAGTCGGGACAATAATCGTCCTGCAGCTTACTTCTGAAGTAGAGTCGGCTGAGCAGGAAAGAGGCATCGGCATTGCCACTGTCAGACAGCGTCTGGAGGTGGGTCATTCCCTTGGTGGCGGTGCGGGCATCGTGCAGTTCCGCCACGGCTTTGTCATAGGTGAGCGGACGTGACTGAGCTGTTTGTTGCATCATCTCGGTAATAGAAGACGACTTCTCCTTTTGGCTGTCTTCACGGAAGACCTGAAGGACGGTTCTGGAAATTTTTTCCTTGATGCTATGAGGCATTCTGAGGACTCCCAAACAGATGACGGCTATCGCCACATATTCAACGTATTTCCAGTTGATATGCACGGATGGCCAGGTGAAGCTCCGGCGCGTGTTGCGCGTGAGGTTCAGCTGGTCAATGGCCACGCGGAATTCCGCCGCGCTCTGGAAACGCTTGGACCTGGACTTCTCGGTGGCCTTGGCGATGATTTTTCTCAGCCCCTTGTCCTTCACCAGGTTCAGCGGCAGCGGCGAATGTATCTGTTTTTGAAGGATGTCCGTGCGGTCGCCCTCAAAAGGCACGTGTCCGACGATGCATTGGAAGAGGAGGATGCCGACCGCATAGATGTCGGTGGTCTGATTCTGTTCGTTGATGGCGCCGAGCACCAGCTCCGGAGCGGCGTATTCGGGCTTGCCCACGAACTGGCCGGCCTGCGTGAGATGCTTGTCGTGGGTGGTGAGGGAGTTCATCTTCTTGGCGATGCCGAAGTCGATGAGCTTGATGTGCCCGTCGGCCGTAATCATGATGTTGGTCGGGTCGATGTCGCGGTGGATGTACCCCGCATCGTGCATGGCCATCAGTCCGGAGAGCACGTTCTTGACAATCTCTATGGCAAAGTGGTTGGGGTCTTGCTGGTAGTCTTTGTACAGCTTCTCGGCAAACGGAACCACATGTCCTTGCTGGTCAGTGAGCTTCCCCTCAAAGAGGCTGTCGAGCGACACGCCGACGAGCAACTCGCTCACCACGTGATAGTGGTGCACGGTCTCGCCGATGGGCGAACGGCTCTCCGTCTCGATGAATCCGAGCATCTCGACGAGGTTGGGGTGACGGAACTGGATGGAGGCCTCGCGCCGTGCCTTCTCAATGGCATAGGGAGGCAGGTCGCTGTACATGAATTTCACGGCCACGTCTCTCGACTTGCCCGTCGATTCGTCCACACAGCGGCCCTTATAGACTTTGCCCATGCCTCCTTCACCCAGAGGCGTGTCCTCTGAGTTGAACTCATAGTAGATGCCTTTCTGCCGCTCAGCCTTGCCCTGTATCTTATAAAGAGACATAACCGAATACGTTCACTACATGGAAAAAACGTTAGAGAGAAACCGTACCGCCGCGGTTGCTGCCGGCCGTGGAACCGTCCAGGCCGACCGTGCCTCCGGCAGGGACACTGCCGGACCCCCATGAGGCGGGTCCGCTGCTGTAAGGGTCGAAGCCGCCACCGCCGGGACGCGTGCCGTTCGGGTCGAACGGAGGTATGAAATCATCGTCCTCTTCCACATTCACCGGAATGAAGTCCTTCGAAGTGGACAGCCCCAGCTTTCCGGCATCAATCAGGATGAGCACGCACTGATAGTTGCTGCCGATGGTGATGACATCCCCGTTGTGGCATTCCTCTGCCGTGAATCCGATGGTCTCGCCGTTGATCATCGTGCCGTTGGTCGATTGCGCGTCGGTGATGGCTGCGATGACACCGCTCTTCACGATTCGGGTGACAATCACGGCGTGGCTGTCCGACACCGTTCCCTCGGCCAGTTGGATGTCGTTGCTGCTGTCCTTGCCGATGGTGTTGCGACCCACCTGCAACGGCCAATACTCGCCCATACTGGTGCGTGAGATGGAATAGAGGAAGCCTACAATCGGACGACCCGGTTTGGGTGCCTGTCTGCGGGGTGCTGACTGGACTTCCGGCTGGCCGTTGTAGCCTGTCTGTCCTTCTTGCGCCTCCATCATTCCCGGAACCACCGTACCACGCGAAGAAGACGGCTGGTTGCCGCGTGAATAGAAATCCGGAGCGGCACCCATGGAGGCTCTTCCGCCCCGTCCGCCATTACCTTCAGGCTCCAGGCCTTGAATGACTGTCTTATTCTGTGACATACGCTTAAAAAATATTTAGTTTACAGATGAAAGACTTTTGCGTAATGACACAAAAAAAGCGTGGAACCGTTCTGTTGTCTGTTCCACGGATCGAGGCTCTTGCATTGCCCATAAAAGTTGAACAGACAACACAGAGCCCACGCCGATATAAGATTCTCCACAATGGAGTTCCTATACATACACTCCTGCCGGTATGCCAGTAGTGATATGACACAGAACTCCACTGGGGCATATTATTCGCCCTGGACATCTACTGTTGCAATGCTCAAGACTTTCATTCAGAGGTTGCAAGATTCCGATCCGTCTCAAACACAGCGCCGAGTAAACGCCTTTTATATGTCTGGACTACGACACACCCACCCAACATCCGCCTCGTGCGGCTGAACCGCCTCCGGCACGGCGTGAGCTTGTCTCCCCATCATCATGTGGCGAGGAACATCTTCCTCATGGATGTCTTTGGTTCGACTGTCTTTAGTCCGCTGCAAATATAAATAATTTTATTTAACGAAGCTTATTTGTAAAGATTTTTTAACATTATTTCCGCGTTTTCCCCGCAGTTGCCTATCTCACTCCGGTGATTTTCTGCTGTTGCAACGGCAACCGCTACGGAAAGCGGGGCGAGTGTGTTGTTGCGAAGCGACGAAAAAGTCCCCCGAATGCAAGTCAAAAAAACTTCGTTTAGTCTGAGTTTTCGGAAAACGAACGCGTTCGTTTTCCGAAACGGATGTGTTCGTTCCGCCGAACGAACGCGCTCGTTCGGCGGCAAATCCGCTGCCCCCGGATTCTTCATCCGCTGATCCCGGATGCTTCATGCTCCTTATAAATTTCCCCAATTGCCTATCTCACTCCGATGATTTTCTGCTGTTGCAACGACAACCGCCATTGTGGGTGCTGGCGGATGCGCGACGGCACTTCTATCTTCTTCGATACATAGTACATAAGTTTGTCTCCTTTCTTATCTCTTTTCTTGTATCGCGGGGCAAAGGTTATAAAACTTTCATAGACTGACAAACAAAAGGAAAGACAGAAAAAGTCCCCGCAGTGCGTCGGGAACGCCTTGCGGGGACTTGACGGGTTTCGGGGAGAGGATGTCCGCTCACTTGAGGTCGGTGATGGCGTACCAGTCCTGGTCGCCGTAGTCCTGGTTCTCGCCGCCCATGCCCCAGATGAATGTGTAGTTGCTGGTGGCCGCGGCGGCGTGGATGGACCATTCCGGCGAGAGCACGGCCTGGTCGCCCCGCATCCAGATGTGGCGCGTTTCGGTCGGCTCGCCCATGAAGTGGCAGACGGCCTGGTCTTCGGGCACCTCGAAGTAGAAGTAAGCCTCCATGCGGCGGGAGTGGGTGTGGGCCGGCATGGTGTTCCACACGCTGCCCGGCTTCAGTTCCGTCATGCCCATCTGCAGCTGGCAGGAGTCGAGGACTTTCTGCACGAGCATGCGGTTGATGACGCGGTCGTTGGAGCCTTCGAGGCTGCCCAGCGCGAGGATGTCGGCATCTTTCTTCGTCACCTTTTTCGTCGGATATTCCTTGTGGGCCGTGGTGGAGTTGATGTAGAACTTGGCGGGAGTGGCGGCGTTGTCGCTGACGAACACGATGTCGCGGTCGCCGCGTCCGATGTAGAGAGCCTCCTTGTAGTCGAGCTCATAGATGTCGTCACCCACGCGGACGGAGCCTTTGCCGCCCACGTTGAACACGCCCACCTCGCGGCGCGTGGTGAAGTAAGGAGCCTTGAGCGGGTCGATGGCTTCGAGCTTCAGCTCTTCGTTCACCGGCATCGCACCGCCCACAATCATGCGGTCGTAGAGGGAATAGACGAGGTTGACCTCGTCGGCTGAGAACACTTTTTCGATGAGGAAGTCGCGGCGCAGGCGCGTGGTGTCGTAGCTCTTCGCGTCTTCAGGGTGTGCCGCATAGCGGATTTCATAATTGGTTTTCATATCATGATGTTTTTTAGAAAAGGTGATGTAATGGTTCAGTAGATGAGAAGCCCCGCAAGTCCGCAGAGCACGATCATGAGGATGGGGTGGACCTTGTAGAGGCGCGTGCCGACGAAGGCGAAGACGAAGATGAGGAGGCTCACGGTGAAGGCGAAAGGACTTTCGTCCCATGAGCTGAAGTTGTCCTTCGTCATGAGGAGCAGTGCGGCGGCGGCAATCAGTCCGACGATGGCCGGGCGGAGTGCGCCGAAGATGTTCTTCACGGCCGGGCTGTCGTGGTGCTTGAGCAGGAACCGGCTGATGCTGATCATCAGGATGAACGGCAGCCAGAGGATGGCGGCCGACGTGAGGAGCGAGCCGAGGATGCCGAGCCAGACGGGATAGCCGGCGTTGACCACGGCGGTGTAGCCCACGTAGGTGGCGCAGTTGATGCCGATGGGGCCGGGTGTGGTCTGGCTGATGGCCACGATGTCGGTGAATTCGCTGTTCGTGAGCCAGTGGTTCTTCATCACCACTTCGTTCTGGATGAGCGAAAGCATGGCGTAGCCTCCACCGAAATTGAAGATTCCGATTTTGGAGAAGACGATGAAGAGTTTGAGGAACAGCATGATGGTCAGTTTTTTCTGAAAAATGGAAAAGTGTCAGCGCCGGCTCAGGCGTCCCCAGAGGAAGCCTCCGAGACCCGCCGCGAGAATCACCCAGATGGGCGACACGCCGAAGGCGTAGATGAGGAGGCAGGCCACGACGGGAATCCAGATGTTGTGGCGCGTGATGCGGGCCGACTTTGCCATGCTGAACACGGGCGCGGCGATGAGTGCCACGACGGCGGGGCGGATGCCACGGAAGATTTTCTCCACATAGACGTTGCCCTTGAAGTGCTGGAAGAACATGGCGATGAGCAGGATGCATACCACCGACGGCAGAGCCACGCCCACCGTGCCGACCACACCGCCCCACACGCCGCGCAGCTTGTAGCCGATGTGGGAGGCCATGTTGATGGCGAACAGCCCCGGAGTGGCCTGTGCCACGGCCATGATGTCAATGAATTCCTCCTGTTCGAGCCAGTGGTTGGTGTCCACGATTTCCTGCTGCATCAGCGGAACCATCGCATAACCTCCACCGAGGGTGAAGGCACCGATTTTGTTGAATGTGAAGAACATCTTCCAGAGCATGGTGGGTGGGGTATGCCCTCCGCCCCTCGCGGGGGTGGAGGGGCGGAGAGGTGTTTTATTTCTGTTTTGCAGCAATCCATTGGCGGGCGTTGACGAAGGCCTCAATCCAGGGTGTCACCTCGTCGGAGCGGCGGCCGCGCGGGTACACGGCCTGCTGCCAAGGGAAGATGGCACGCTCCAAGTGCGGCATCATGGCCAGATGGCGGCCGTCGGCGCTGCACAGTCCGGCCGCGTCGTAGTCGCTGCCGTTCGGATTGCCCGGGTAGTTGTGATAGCTGTAGCGGGCGATGATGTGGTAGTGGTCCTCAGGCTGCGGCAGGCTGAAGCGTCCCTCGCCGTGAGCCACCCAGAGACCGAGGCGGCTGCCGCCGAGCGAGCCGAACATCACGCTCTCGTTCTGCGGAATGTCCACGGTGATGAACTCGCTCTCGAACTTGTGCGACATGTTGTGGAGCATCTTCGCCGGAGCAGCCTCGCCGTCCCGGAGCGGCGGGAAGAGGAGCCCCAGTTCCACCATCAGCTGGCAACCGTTACAGATGCCGAGCGACAATGTGTCGGGGCGGGCATAGAAAGCGTCGAGCGCGGCCTTGGCCTTCGGGTTGTAGAGGAAAGCGCCGGCCCAGCCCTTGGCACTGCCCAGCACGTCGCTGTTCGAGAAGCCGCCGCAGAAGACAATCATCGAGATGTCTTCCAGCGTCTCGCGGCCGCTCACGAGGTCGGTCATCATCACGTCCTTCACGTCGAAGCCGGCCAGATAGAGTGAATAGGCCATCTCGCGCTCGCCGTTCGTCCCCTTCTCGCGGATGATGGCGGCCCGGATGCCCGTGCGGTTGCGGCGGTCGGGACTGATGGCATATTGGGCGAGCTTGCCGGTGAAGGCTTCAGGGAAACGCTGCACCACGGGCTGCCGCTTGTAGTTCTTGAACCGCTCTGCGGCCATGCCGTGGCGGCTCTGCTTCGTGTCGAGGCGGTAGGACGTGGAGAACCACACGTCGCGCAGACGGTCGATGTCGAAGGTCAGAGCCTTGTGCTCTTTCTTCACGATGAGCTTGCGGTCGGCGGTCGGATGGCCGATGGGGATGTAGGCGATACCTTCCTCGTCCAGGATTTTCTCGACGAGGGCGGTGTGTTCTCCGGCCACCTGGATCACCACGCCCGGATTCTCGGCGAAGAGCACCTTCACGAGGTCTGTCTCGGCAATGCCCTTCAGGTTGATGTTGAGGCCGCCCTTCATGTTGGCGAACGTCATTTCGAGCAGGGTGGTGATGAGGCCGCCCGCGCTGATGTCGTGGCCGGCCAGCAGCAGTTCCTCGTTCACGAGCCGCTGCACGGTCTCGAAGGCATCGTGGAAATATTCGGCGTTCTTAACGGTCGGCACGTCGCTGCCCACCTTGCCTTGGCTCTGGGCGAAGGCCGAACCGCCGAGACGGAGCGAGTCGAAAGAGAAGTCGATGTGGTAGAGCACGCTCTGCGGGTCGTTCACCACAACGGGCGACACGACTTTCTTCACATCGCTCACCTCGCCGCCCGAGCTGACGATGACGGTGCCCGGACTCACAATCTTGGAGCCGTCGGGATATTTCTGCGTCATGGAGAGCGAGTCCTTGCCCGTCGGCACGTTCACGCCTAACCGGATGCAGAAGTCGCTCAGTGCCTCCACGCCTGCGTAGAGGCGGGCATCCTCTCCTTTTTGGGAGCGGCAGGGCCACATCCAGTTGGCCGAGAGCGACACGCTCTCTAGACCGTCGGCCATCGGAGCCCACACGAGGTTGGTGAGCGATTCCGCCACGCTGAGCACACTGCCGGCGGCGGGGTCGGCCAGCCCGGCCTGCGGCGCATGGCCCAGAGCCGTGGCGATGCCCTTCGTGCCGCGGTAGTCGAGGGCCACCACGCCGCAGTCGCTCAGCGGCAGTTGCAGCTCGCCCACGCACTGCTGGCGGGCCACCTTGCCCGTCACGCTGCGGTCCACCTTGTTGGTGAGCCAGTCCTTGCAGGCCACGGCCTCGAGTTGCAGCACCGTCTCCACGTATTCGTCAATCCGGTCGGCGGAGTATGTCACGTCCTCATAGCGGCGCGCCACGGTCTCGTCCTGCATCACGGTTTTCGGCGAGTGGCCGAACATCTGCGCCACGTCGAGGTCGAAAGGCCGCATGCCGTCGCCCTGTTCGAAGGCGAAATGCGCGTCGCCCGTCGTCTCGCCCACCACATAGAGGGGAGCCCGCTCGCGCTCGGCAATCCGGCGCACATGGTCGATGTGCTCCTCCCGGATGAGCAGTCCCATGCGTTCCTGGCTCTCGTTGGCGATGATTTCCTTGGCCGAGAGCGTCTTGTCGCCGATGG
>CAYPZK010000010.1:0-72060 GCA_964415385.1 uncultured Bacteroidaceae bacterium | reverse complement strand
CAATCTGGATGGCGCGGGCCACCTTCGATGGGCGGTCGTCCATCAGCACCACGTCGGCGGCCTCGATGGCCGCGTCGGAGCCTAAGGCTCCCATCGCGATACCGACATCGGCGAGAGCCAGCACGGGCGCGTCGTTGATGCCGTCGCCCACGAAGGCCAGCTTGCGGCCGCCCTGTTGACGGGCGATGAGCTGCTGCATCAGTGCCACTTTGTCGGCCGGCAGCAGTCCGGCATGGTATTCGTCAAGACCGAGCGTGCGGGCCACGTGTTCACCCACTTCGCGGCGGTCGCCCGTGAGCATCACGGTGTGCTCCACGCCGAGCCGTTTCAGGTCGGCGATGGCTTGGGTCGCGTCGGGCTTCACCTTGTCGGCAATGACGATGTGGCCGGCATACGTGCCGTCCACCACGACGTGGACAATGGTGCCCACGAGCCGGCGGCAGCGGTCGCAGACCTTCACGGGGATGCCGAGCGCGGCCAGCATCTTGTCGTTGCCCACGCAGACGGTCTGTCCGTTCACCCGTGCCCGGATGCCGTGGCCGGAGATTTCCTCCACCTGCTCCACGCGGCAGTCGTCGTCCTCATGGGCGTAGGCCTGCTTGAGGGAGATGGCGATGGGGTGGGTGGAGTAGCGCTCGACGTGGGCGGCGAGGTGGAGCAGCTGCTGTTCGTCAAGCTGTTCGGGATGGATGGCCGTCACCGCAAATTCGCCCTCGGTGAGCGTGCCGGTCTTGTCGAAAGCCACCGTGCCGACCCGTGCGAGGGTTTCGAGATAGTTGCCTCCCTTCACGAGGATGCCGTTGCGCGAGGCTCCGCCGATGCCGCCGAAGAAGGTGAGAGGCACGGAAATGACGAGGGCGCACGGGCAGGACACCACGAGGAAGCTCAGGGCGCGGTAGAGCCACACAGAGAAGGACTGGGCGGACGCGCCCGGGCAGAGGGGCGGCACGACGGCCAGCAGGAGGGCGGCCAGCACCACAATCGGGGTGTAGATGCGGGCGAAGCGGGCAATGAAGGTCTCGCTCTTCGACTTGGCTGCGCTGGCATGTTCGACGAGGTCGATGATGCGGGAGGCGGTACTCTCGCCGAAGGTCTTCGTCACGCAGACGCGCAGCACGCCTGAGAGGTTGACACAGCCGGAGAACACCTCGTCGCCCGCCTGCACGTCGCGCGGTATGCTCTCGCCCGTCAGCGCCACGGTGTTGAGGCTCGACGTGCCTTCCAGGATGCGTCCGTCCATCGGCACTTTCTCGCCCGGCCGCACGACGATGGTCTCGCCCACCTGCACGCCGGCGGGGTCGGCCGTCTCCACCCGGCCTCCGCGCTCCACGTTGGCCGTGTCGGGCCGGATGTCCATCAGGGCTGAGATGCTGCGGTGGCTCTGTCCTTCGGCATAGTCCTCGAAGAGTTCTCCCACCTGGAAGAAAAGCATGACGAAGACGGCCTCGGGAAACTCCGTGGCTGCGTCGGGAAGGAAGCCGATGAGCAGGGCTCCGAGCGTGGCCACCACCATCAGGAAGTCTTCGTTGAGGGCATCACCTTGGGTGAGTCCCTCGACGGCCTCGGCGATGATGTCGTAGCCGATGAGGAGGTAGGGCACGAGATAGATGACGAGGAGCTGCCAGACGGGCAGCCGGCAGGTCTTTTCCACGATGACGGCTGCCGCTAAGAGCAGGGCCGTCAGGATGATGCGGATGAGTTTTCGGTTCATGGCTGTTTTGCTGATTTTTGTTACGGTGTTTTTGTATTTCCGCTGCAAAATTAGGGAAAAGGTTTCGCAACCGGGTTGCAAAGATGCGGGGGGATTTTCGTAACTTTGCACACTCGAATCAACTTCGTACCTTTTTCCCTATGCAGACAGTGAAGGCTCACGACCTGACTCAGGGCGGCATCCTGCGCAATCTCGCCGACTTTGCCGTGCCCTATCTTTGTTCCTATTTTCTCCAGATTCTCTATGGCATGGCGGATCTCTTCATCATCGGCCGCTACTGCGGTGTGGAGAGCACGACGGCCGTGAGCATCGGCAGTCAGGTGATGCACATGCTGACGGTGGTCATCATCGGTCTGGCGATGGGCACGACGGTGGTGGTGGGGCAGAGCGTCGGCGCGGGCAACCTGCGTCGGACGGCGCTCGTGGTGGGCAACACGGTGACGCTGTTCATGTGCTTTGCCCTGTTTCTCATGGCCGTGCTGCTGGTGGCGGCGGACGGCATCGTCGGACTGGTCTCCACGCCGGCCGAGGCGGTGGAGGGCACGCGCCGCTATCTGTCCATCTGTTTCCTCGGCATTCCCTTCATCGTGGCCTACAACATCATTGCCGGCATCTTCAGAGGGCTGGGCGACTCGCGCAGTCCGATGTATTTCATTGCCATCGCCTGCGTGACCAACATCGTGCTGGACTATGTGTTCATCGGTCTGCTGGACATGAAGGCCGCAGGCGCGGCCTTGGGCACCACGCTCGCGCAGGCGCTCAGCGTGGTGGTCTCGCTCGTGATGATCCGTCGCCGCCGGCTCATCAGCATCGTCCGCTCCGACCTGCGTCCGCGGCAGGAGGCGATGGGAGCCGTGCTGCGCATCGGCGTGCCCGTGGCGTTGCAGGACGGGTTCATCCAGGTGGCTTTCATCGTCATCACCGTCATCGCGAATCTGCGCGGCCTGACCGACGCGGCTGCCGTGGGCATCGTGGAGAAGGTCATCGGGGCGGTGTTCCTCGTGCCGTCGTCGTTGCTCTCGGCCGTGAGCGTCATCTGTGCGCAGAACATCGGCGCGGGCAAGTTGTGGCGGGCCCGGCACACGCTGCGCGACGCCGTCCTTGTGGCGGCAGTCTATGGAGTGGTGGTGGCCGCCGTCATGCAGTTCCTCGACCGTCAGACGGTGGGGCTCTTCACGTCGGATGCCGCCGTCGTCCGGTCGGGTGCCAACTATCTGCGCTCCTACATCTGGGACACCGTCTTTGCCGGCATTCACTTCTGCTTCAGCGGTTTCTTCTGCGCCTGCGGCCGCGCGGTCCTTTCTTTCGTCCACAATCTGGCGAGCACGCTCCTCGTCCGCATTCCGTTCAGCTGGCTGCTCTCCGCCGCCCATCCCGAGTCGCTCTATCCGATGGGCTGGGCCACGCCGGCCGGCTCGTTTCTCAGTGTTCTCATCTGTGCCGGTTTCTATCTCTGGATGCTGAAAAAAGTTCCGCAAACGCTTGCGCGTTCTGAAAGAAAATGATAAATTTGCACTCGCATTGGTTCGCTGAGGGCACTGCCGCCTGAGGCGTGAAAAGGGAATCAGGTGAGAATCCTGGACAGTCCCGCTACTGTATGTTCCATTGCAACCGTCCGGACACGGACTGTTGGCCACTGATTGCCGAAGCGGCAATCGGGAAGGCTGTCCGGACGGGGAACGAGTCAGGAGACCTGCCATGCGGCGTGATATTTTCAACAATCTCGTGGATTAGATTTTGAATACTCAGATATGAAAGTAAGGAAACGTGACGGTCAAATCGTAAGATTTGACGCCGGAAAAATCGCCGCAGCTCTGGAGAAGGCTTTCAAGAGCCGCGACGTGGACTATGACGCGAACGTATTGGATGCCGTGACTGCCGCCTTGGCCGGCAGCGACATCGTATCGGTGGAAACGATTCAGGACATGGTGGAGAATGCCCTGATGGACAACAAGTATTTCTCCGTGGCCAAATCCTTCATTCTGTACCGCGAGAAGCACAGCGAGGTGAGGAACTGGGTGGACAAGAAGCTGGCGTTCATCCAGGGGTTCAAGGATTCCAACAATGTGGCCAACTCGACGATTGACGACAACAGCAACGTGGGGAACAAGAACATCGGCGTGCTGAACTCGGAGATTCACAAGCAGGACAACATCCAGATCAGCCGTGCGATGATTGAGCGGAAGCTGAAGGAGCTGTTTCCGGGCTTCGACTATAAGCAGTACAGCCGCGACCTGACGGCGCACATCATCTATAAGAATGACGAAAGCGGATTTGCAGGAGCCATCGCGCCCTACTGCGTGTCGGAAACGATGTATCCGTTCCTGACCGGCGGCATCAAGGGCATCGGGGGGCTGAGTGCCGCGCCCAAGAATCTGGACAGTTTCTGCGGCATGTATATCAACTTGATTTTCGCCACGTCCGCCATGTTCGCCGGTGCCGTCGCCACCAGCGAGTTTTTCCTTTACTTCGACTATTTCGCCCGCAAGGAGTTTGGCGAGGACTACTGGCAGAGACCCGACGAGCAGGTGTTCTCCGAGCATGTGAACCGCCGCAAGACCATCCTGGGACAGATACACCAGTACTGGCAGCAGGTCATCTATTCCATCAACCAGCCGGCCGCCGCCCGTGGCTTGCAGAGCGCGTTCGTCAACTTCAGCTATTTCGACAAGCCGTTCTTCGACGGCATGTTCGGCGACTTCTATTTCCCCGACGGCACGCCTCCGTGCTGGGATTCGCTGAACTGGCTTCAGAAGGAATTCATGAAATGGTTCAACGAGGAGCGTCTGCACTGCATGCTGACGTTCCCTGTGGAGTCGTTCGCCTTGATTTATAAGGATCACAAGTTCGTCGATGAGGAGAACTTCAAGTTTGTGGCGCAGGAATACGCCCGCGGCCACAGTTTCTTCACGTATATCTCCGACACGGCCGACAGCTTGTCGAGCTGCTGCCGGCTGAAGAATACCGTGCAGACCAAGGAGTTCAACTTCACCAACGGCAACATCGGCGTGCAGACGGGCAGCAAGAGCGTGATAACGCTGAATCTGAACCGCATCGTCCAGAATTTCTTCCGCGAAAAGCATCCGAATGGAGAGAGCCTGTCGTTTTTCTATCAGGAGTTCGCCGCTTATCTGACCGCCATTCTGGAGCGGGTGTACAAATACCATGAGGCTTACAACGAGCTGCTGTGGGATATGTACAATGCCGGACTGCTGCCTGTCTATACGGCGGGATTCATCAACCTGAACAAGCAATATCTGACCGTGGGGCTGAACGGCTTGAACCAGGCTGCAGAGTTCATGGGGCTGCACTGCACGGACAACCCCGACTACGCGCAGTTCTGCCGCTTTGTGTTCGGCACGGTGAAGGAGCAGAACGCCAAGCACAGAACCAAGAAGCTCATGTTCAACACCGAACAGGTGCCAGCCGAAAGTCTGGCCGTGAAGAACTACAACTGGGACAAGGCCGACGGCTATTGGGTGCCGGACGACGTGAACCTCTACGCCAGCTATATCTTCAAGCCCAACGAGGATTTGTCGGTGCTGGAAAAGATCCGGATGCACGGCAAGGACTATATCGGCGACTATCTGGACGGCGGTGCGGCGGCTCACATCAATCTCAGCGAGCATCTGAGCGCGAAGCAATATGAGGAAATCCTGAAGTATGCCGCCGAGAACGGTTGCCAGTATCTGACGTTCAACGTGCCGAACTCGGAATGCGACGAATGCGGCTTCATCACCAAGCATCCGATTGCGGAATGTCCGAAGTGCGGCAGCAAGCGCATCAACTACTACGACCGCGTCATCGGCTATCTGACGAAAATCAAGAACTGGTCGAGCGGCCGGCAGATAGAGCAGAAGCAGCGCGTGTATTTGTCGGAAGAACACATTGCCTGATGGGCGCGTTGAAGTACACCGATGCCCGGATTGTCTTCCGGGAGTTGCCCGACGAGGTGACGCTGGCTGTCAACATCAGCAATTGCCCGTGCCGGTGTCCGGGATGCCATTCGCCCTATCTGTCGCAGGATGTCGGCGAGGTGCTGGACGAGGAGGCCGTGCGGAACCTGCTGACGCTCCATGCCGGCATCACAGCCATCTGCCTGATGGGCGGCGATGCCGATTCTGAGGCGGTGGCCGCTGTGGTGGCGTGTGCCAAGCGGATGAGTCCTTCGCTGAAGACGGGGTGGTATTCGGGACGCGATGTGATTGCTCCTGCGGTGGCCGCCCGAATCTCGTGCTTCGATTATATCAAAGTGGGCCGCTACGACGCTGCCGCCGGTCCCTTGGACAATCCGCACACGAACCAACGGCTCTATCGCGTGAATCATGAGGCCGGCGATGCCCTGACGGACATCACCGGACGGTTTTGGCGGAAATCAGTCGGCTGACACTCGCACGCGTGTCAGCACCAGTCCTTCGTCCTGCGGAATGAACTGCAAGGTGTGACGGCTCTTACGGTCCAGCGGCAGGCGGAACCGCCGCACGGCATAGTTGCGCAGCACGTTCTGTTTCCATTCCTCGCTGCGGCCATGCGTGGTGATGTCGGCCTCGGGCGACGGCACGCCGTCGAGTTCCATGTGGAAACGGAGTGACCGTCCGTTGAGCGGCAGGGTGGGGAGCAACTGTACTTCCACCTCCACGCTGTCGCAGGCTTCGGCTTTGAAACGGAAGGTCTGTGCCGGCGAACCGGCATCGTCGTCGCTGATGGGCAGCAGGTTCGCGTCGAGCAGCCACGGACGTTCTGCGGGCAGGGAGTCGGTGGCGGCAACGTGCGGCAGTGGGGCGAAAACGGGTTGTCGGCGGGGCGCGGCATCCATGATTCCCTTCCACTTTCCCTGATGGCAGCTGTTGTAGGCGGCCGTGAGTGTCCGGATGCTGTCGTAGGCGGCATCGCTGTCGGCCCAGTCCGCGCGTCCGTGGCGGGCGAGTTGTCCTGTCAGCATCTTTTTATTCATCTCGGCTGCGGCCTGCACGGGGTATTTCACGAGTTGCAAGTAGCAGTCGCGCTGTTCCGCACGGATGTCCGCCGCGAAGTGCTCCACCGCTTTCTCTATTCTTTCATAGCTGCGGAGCCGCCGGCGGATGTGCGTCTCCGTCCACGGCAGGTCGTGGATGGTATTCCAATAGTTTTTGTCAGCTTCTTCGGTGCGCGTCCCGCCCAGAAATTCGGGCTTGCATTCGAAAGCCAAGTCGTAGTGCTCCAGCATGAGCGGCGCGAGCCGTCGGCCCGTCTTTGTTCCGAACTCACGGCAGAGGGAGGCTTCGAGATGGGCAGGCACGGAGGGCGTGCGCTCGCCCATCCAGGCCAGGTCGAGAAACAGCTCAGTCAGGTATTCCGCCGGTTTGATGTCACCCACGTTGAGCACCCACATCCGGCGGATGCCGTGGCGGAAGGCCGTGAGCATCTGCTGGCGCAGCAGTCGTGGCGAGAAGGTGCCGAGCCAGAGGTAGTCGTGAGGCCGTCCCCAGTAGGACACGTGGTAGTAGAGTCCGTTGCCGCCCTTGCGCTGCTGTTCGGCGGCGGTAGGGAAATGGCGGATGTAGCCGTAGTTGTCGTCCGTCCACATCAGTGTCACGTCGTCGGGCACGGAGAGCCCGGCCTCATAGACATCGAGCACTTCCTTGTAGGGGATGAACACCTGCGGAACCTGTGTCACGTCGGCATTGACATACTGTGCGAGCAGCTGCCGCTGGTCGGTGATGACGCGCGTGAGTACGTCGCGCTGCTCAGCCACCGTGCGGGCACCGTTCATGGCATCGTCGTGCACGCCGCGCATACCCAGCGTGTAGAGAATCGGCTGGTGGGCCACGTCGCGCACGCGCTCTTCCCAGAACCTGCGCACGGCCTCGCTGTTGTGCACGTAGTCGTAGTCGCCCTCCCCGCGCAGGCTCCATTCGCCGTTGGTGTTGGCCGCCATCGGTTCGCAGTGCGACGTGCCGATATAGATGCCGTAGCGCTCGGCCGTGGCGCGGTTGCCCTCGGTGAGGAAGAAAGGATAGGAGCAGGTGTGCATCGGAGGCCAGTAGGTGTTGGCCCGCAGGCGCAGCAGGAGCTGGAAGATGCGTTCCGACGTGCGCGGCCCGATGCGCCCGTCGCCAGCCGGTTCGAAATTCGTCGTGGCCCAGGGGAGCAGTCCCCAGTCTTCGTCGTTGATGAAGATGCCGCGGAAGCGGACGGCCGGTGCCTGATAGTCAGAAAAGCCCGATTTCATCGATACTTTCTCGACACGCTGCGGCTGCGAGTCTGTCCACCAGATCCAGGGCGAGACACCCAAATGGCGGGAAATCTCCAGCAGGCCGTAGGCCAGTCCGTGTGCATCGCTGCCGACGACGGTGAGCTGTCCCGTGCCGGTCACTGTGAGCCGGAAAGCCTCGGCCTCTCCCACGGCTCCGGTCTGCGGATTGCGCAGGGCGGGATTGATGCGGCCTGTCAGCCAACCGCCCTGACGGGTGGAGCGGACGGCAGCCGCCGGTTGCCACACGCATCCGGGCAGCACGGCCTGGAAGTCGCTCTTCAGCATTTGCAGGGCTGAAGTCACGACGGGTGCGGCGGTCGCGTCGTCCGGGAGGTGGACGAACAGGGTGTCGCCTTGTCCGACATGGAAGTCGCGGGCCTCGCCACGGACGGCCATTGCTGCAAGCAGCAGAAGAAAGAAGTACCGGTGTTTCATAAGATGAGAATCAAATCTTCTGCTTTCCCGAATGATTATTTTGAGTAATGAAAACGCATGGCAAGCACATATACATAGACCATTCCTTGACTGATGGAATAGACAAGGCGATGTTCGTCAGTAATACGACGACTCCATAAGCCGTGCTGATTACCTCTCAGAGGCTCAGGCTTTCCGATGCCTGTAAACGGATGCTCTACGATGTCTTGCAACAGAGCTGTAATACGCTTCATGATGCGTGTGTTTCCTGTTTTTTTCCAATAGTCTCTGTCTTCAAGAGCTTGAGGAAGCAATATTATTTCCATAGGTCTTCGATTTTGACCATTTGGCCACGTCCATTTTTGATGTCTTCCTGTCCTTGATGAATAATATCTTTCATGGCAGGCGAGGACATCAGATATTCGGTTTCGTCCATCGCTTGCTTCTTGGCGGTCAGTTTTTTTGCATATTTCAGCAATTTCTGCATCATTGTCTCATCTTCGGCAATGATACTTAATTCACGGAAGAGATCCGCATTCAACTGCATTGATGTCATAATAATAAGGAGTTTGACTATGTGGCAAATATACGAAGAATATCCGAACCGGCAATCAAATCTTTACTGTTTCCGGGCATTCTCGATGAAGAGGAGGAGACGGTTGGTCACGTTGACGCGCGACACGCCGGAGTCGAAGTCGAGGGAGAGGAGGTTGAGTTGCGGGTAGCGGCGCTGGAGTTCCTTCTCGATGCCTTTCGACACGACCTGATTGGCGATGCAGCCGAAAGGTTGGAGGGAGACGACATTGCGCACGCCACCGTCGGCAAAGCTGATGATGTCGGCGGGCAGAAGCCAGCCTTCGCCGAACTGGGCGGCGGGAGAGACGATGCCGTCCACGTGGCGTGCGTCGGCATAGATGTCGTTGAATGGCACGTAGTAGCGGAAGGCGCTCGCGGCTTTGTTGTAACGGCTGATGCGGTGGTGGACGAGTCTGTAGGCGAGGCGGATGATGGACTTCAGCGTCTTTTTCTTCTCCAGATGGAGCCGCTTGATCCATTCCATGTTGACGAAATCCTGAAGGAAGAACGGGGTGATGAGGGGCGGCACCACTTCAATTTTCCGCCGGATGAGCCATTGGCTGATGTTCTGGTGGGCGAAGTGGTTGAACTTGAGGAAAATCTCGCCCACGATGCCCACCTTCACGGTGTCGCGGTCTTGTGCGGCGGCATCGAAGTCGGCGGCAGCCTGCCGCACGAGCCGTTCCATGCCCTTGGTGTCCTGACGGAGGATGGCTTCGCCGCCACGCCGGAGATAGTCGTCGCGCAGTCGTGCGGCCAGTCCCTGCTCGCGTTCGCGGATGACGGTGGCGTAGAAGAATTTTGCCATCACGTCGGCGTAGAGCAGGGAGGAGACGATGACGGGGGCGAGCTTGAGCCACGGAAAGTCCATGTGGACTTGCTCTTTGTCCTCGTCGCCCGTGGTGGAGACACCGAGGGTGATGAGGGGCACGTTCTGGAAGCCGGCGTTGGTCATGGCCCGCTTGATCAGTCCTGCATAGTTGGTGGCGCGGCATTGTCCGCCTGTCTGCGTCATGGCCACCACGATGCGGTTCAGGTCGTAGCGTCCGCTCTGCAAGGCGCGGATGATGTCGCCCACGATGAGCGTGGCCGGGTAGCACACCTCGTTGTTGGCGCACTGAAGTCCCACGCGGGCACTCTCGGCATCGCTCGGCGGCAGAATCTCCACGTCGTAGCCGGCCAGCCGGCAGAGCGGCGGCAGGAGTGGGGTGACGTATTCCGAAATATAGGGAGCGAGGATGAGGCGGTTCCGGTCAGCCGGCACGAAGGTGCGGGTGGTGCGGAACGGTTCCTGTGCGGGTCGTTCGCGGTGTTGCTGCAGGCTTTCGAGCAGGGAGCGCACGCGGAGCTTCAGTGAGCCCGTGTTGCTCACGTCGTCGATTTTCAGCAGGGTGTACGACTTGCCGTAGCGGTAGAGGATGTCGCGGATTTCGTCCTGGATGAACGCGTCGGGTCCGCAGCCGAAGGAGGTCATCTGCACGAACTGCACGTCGTCGGGCTGTTCCGCGGCCCACTGCGCGGCCTTGATGATGCGGTTCATATAGGCCCACTGGCGCACGAGATTGGTCTGTCCGCCCGGCAGCGATTCGTCGTCGCGCACGATGTCTTCGCTGATGACGTTCACGCCCATTGCGGCAATCATCTCGCTGAGACGGTGCTGGATGAGCGGGTCGGTGTGGTAGGGCCGTCCGGCCAGCAGGATGGTGAGCCGCTTCCGGCGGTAGCTGTCGAGCAGAAGCCGCCGCGCCTCCGTCCGCAGGTCGCCGGCAAACGTCTGCTGCGCCGCGAGCGCATGGCTGAAGGCCTGTGCGGCCCGGTGCGGCTTCACGCCGAGAGTCCGGTTCAGGTATTGCATGATTTGTTTGCGGAGCAACGTCTTGTCGGCAAAGGTGATGACGGGTGCGTCGAACGGCACGTCGGGGCGCATGGCACTGCGGATGACATCGCTGTAGCCCGACACAATCGGGCAGTTGAAGCTGTTCACCATGTCTTTCCCGTCGCGGTGCTCATAGACCACATACGGCATCAGGATGCGCTCCACGCCGCTCTTCAGGAGGTCGGCGATGTGGCTGTGCACCAGTTTGGCGGGGAAGCAGATGTTGTCGCTCATCACCGTGTGCAGGGCCGACTCGTAGCGGCGGAAATCGCTGCCCTGCGAGAGCACCACGCGGAATCCGCACTCCGTGAGCAGGGTGTGCCAGAAAGGGAAGTCCTCATACATGTTGAGGATGCGCGGAATGCCGATGGTGCGTGTGGCTTCCGACGGGGCATCGGCACGGTCGAAGAGCCGATGGTACTTGTAGGTGTAGATGTTTTCGCCTTTGGCGGTGCGTTTTCCCTGATTGTTGAAAACGCGCTCGCAGCGGTTGCCGCTGTAATATTTGTTGCCGTTGCCAAAGGTGTATTGCGTCACGGCGCATTGGTTTTCGCAGCCGTGGCAGTGAAGGATTTTCTGTTCGAAAGCCGACATCCGCAGCATGTCCTCGAGCCGTTGCGGAGCGGAGGTGTGGGCGGCGGCGTGGAGGGCGCAACCGTAGGCTCCCATCATTTCCGGCATGTTGCTGCGGGCCACGGTGCGGCCGGTGAGGATCTCGAAGGCACGCACCACGGCATCGTTGCGCATGGTGCCGCCCTGCACCACGATGCGCTGTCCCATCTCGTCGGTGTTCTTCAGCTTGAGCACCTTGTAGAGACAGTTGTTGATGACGGAATAGGAGAGGCCGGCACTGATGTCGGCCACCGTGGCTCCCTCGCGCAGCACCTGCTTGATTTTGGAGTTCATGAACACCGTGCAGCGCGTGCCGAGGTCGCAGGGGTGCAACGCCGTGCAGGCCAGGGCGGCAAAGTCGCCGATGCTGTAGCCGAGGCTGCTGGCGAAGGTCTGGAGAAACGTGCCACAGCCGGAGGAGCATGCCTCGTTGAGCTCCATGCGGTTCACCACGCCGTGGTCGACGAAGATGGCTTTCATGTCCTGTCCGCCGATGTCGAGGATGAAGCTCACGCCCGGCATCAGATGTTCGGCGGCCCGCTCGTGGGCCATCGTCTCGATGATGCCGCTGCCGAGCCCGAAGGCGGCCTTGATGAGTTCCTCGCCATAGCCCGTGGAGCACGAACCGACGATGCGCAGCTCCGTGCCGCTGGTCCGTGCCTGCTGCCGCAGGGCTTCGAGCCCTTCACCGGCGGCTTTCACTGGATTGCCGAGGTTGGGGGCGTAATGGGTGAAGAGAATGTCGCCGTTGGTGCGGGCGGCAATGATTTTGGTGGTCGTGGAACCGGAGTCGATGCCGATGACCACGTCCTCGGTTCCGCCGGTCATCGGCAGCACCTGCGTGGCATACTGCTGCTTGTCGTGCAGCCACTGCCGGTGGGCTTCCTCGCTCTCGAAGAGCGGTTGCAGGCCGTCGGCGGGCGTCACCTTCAGCGGGCGGGCGAGGCGGTCTCGCAGCTCGGAGAGCCGCACGGCGGTGGTGCCGCTGCGGAGGGCGCAGCCGAGGGCGGGGATGAGGAAATTGTCGGGGGAGCAGATGAACTCGCTTTCGTCCATCTGCATGTAGTCGCAGAAAGCCTTGCGCAGGGCGGGCAGAAATGTGAGCGGTCCGCCGCAGAGGAGGATGGGGCCGTGGAAGTCGCAGCCGTGGCTGAGCGTCGTGACGGTCTGCACGGAGATGGAGTGGAAGATGCTGGCGGCGATGTCCTCGCGGGGCACGCCCCGGCTCATGAGGTTCTGGATGTCGGTCTTGGCAAACACGCCGCAGCGGGCGGCCATCGGATAGATGCGCGTGGAGCGGAGAGCCAGCTCGTTCATCTCGTCGTTGCTGATGCCCATCAGCTGCGACATCTGGTCGATGAACGCGCCCGTGCCGCCGGCGCAGTTGCCGTTCATGCGCAGCTCGGTGTGCTCGCCTTCAAAGAACACCACCTTGGCGTCCTCGCCGCCGATGTCGATGAGGGCTTTCACCTCAGGATGGCGTGCCCGCGTATAGACGGTGGCGGCCACCACTTCCTGGATGAACTCCGCACCCAGCTGCTCGGCCGTGGCCATGCCCACCGAGCCGGTGACGCAGACGGAGGTGTCCACATCGCCTGTCTGCGCCGCCATCTCGTCGAGATAGCGGCGCAGCAGTTCGTTCACGCGGGCATTGTGCCGTTCGTAGCGGGAAAACACGATGTCGTCGCCGTGGAGCAGTACGATTTTCGCGGTGGTGGAACCTACGTCGATTCCCAATCTGTAGTTAGCCTTCTTGTCCATCCTGTTTGTCCTTCTTGCACTGCGCAGGCTTTGCCTGCTTTTCTTTCTTTCTTTCTTTCAGCCGTCTCTAAATCGGGTGCAAAGTTAGTGATTTTTGCGCAAAAAGTCATCGTCAGGACATATTCAATCTTCCACATTTTTTGGTCTTTTCACCTTTCCGTGGCTCTCAGCGGCCTGCCGGATGCACCAGAGCGGTGTTGTGATGCCGCGCGTGGAAGGCGAAAAGGCGTGAGAAAAAGAGGGTGGCGTGGGCCGACACGCTGGTGCGCACGTCGCTGTCGGTGAGCTGACTGATGAGCGCGCGGGCTTCGGCCTCGCTCTTGACGGCCCGGCGCGTCACCTGGAAATAGGGGGCGATGCGCACGATGCCGAAGAGGTTGACGGAATTGCCCTGCAAAAGTTCCTCAATCAGGTAAATCTGCAAGAGCGACTTGAAGCGTTGGAAGGTCTGGCGGTCGAAATGGTTGGCGGCCATCAGCTCGCGGTTGAAGGCCTCGAGGCTCACTTTTTCTCCTGTTTTCTCCACGGCTGCATACCACTTCCGGGTGGTGTTGAGGCGCTTGGGCGTGAACGTGAATGATGTTTTCATGGTACTTGAGATAAATTTTGAGGATTGGTTGATTCGTGTCGGCGGAATGCCGATTCTGCTGCAAAGATACGCTGCTGCCGGTGACAACATACGTCCCGACAAGACCTCCGAACAGCCGCGGAACGCTGCGTTTCTGTTAAACTTTCTAAACGTCCCGTGCGGCTCTGTTTTGTGCCCAGATTCTGTTCATTTCTTGTGCGTAAGTCGCGTGTGGCCTCGCCCTCATTACTTGATCTCTGACCTTGTCGTGGAATCCTTTGTGGATGTGTAGACTCTTATTACTGTGCTTTCTGAAAGGAGTGTGGAAGGTACAAATTCGTGGATTTTATGCAAAAGTAGAATAATCGGCTTTTTATTTGCAGAATGGAAGATTTTTTGTAATTTTGTCTACGCAATCCGAAAGGAGTGCAAAGACATATTGTTCTATAGCCTCTCATTCACCACCACGAGAAAGGGCAATACATGTATGGGGCTGCACCCAATGGGCGCAGATTCCTCCATATACATGTATGGTTTGTGGTGAACCGAGAGGCGTATGGAAAGTCTGCGCCTCTTCTTTTTTTATAAAAACATAATCAAGTAATTAGTAGTGTATGAGCATCGTAGATCATCATGGAGAAGTGGAGTACCCCTTCTCACAAAAGACAGTATTCAAAGCTATCATGGAAGCAGCACCCCACATGAATGGGCTTTCACTTGACAGTGCCGATGAAATGAGTGGAAGAGTGACTTTCAAGGCTGGTGTAAGTCTTGTCAGTTGGGGCGAAACCATACCTGTCCAACTGATTAAGGTTTCGTCTGCAAGAACCCAAATGAAGGTGATGTCAACACCCAAGACAGGGGTGATGTTTGGTGGTGCCATGGACTTTGGAAAGAATCAGCAGAACATCGATAAGATTATCAATGCCGTTTCGAATGTTCTTGCAAGCTACCCTCCAGAGAAAGAGACGCTTCAAAATGTAGACATGGTGGAGCAGCTTACCAGGTTGAAGCAGTTGGTAGATCAAGGAATCTTGACGGAGGAGTATAACGAACAGAAGCGAAAAATACTGGATGGTGGCATGATTTCTTTACAACCAGCCAATAATGAGTCATCCAAAGAAACGTTCATCAATGAGCAGCCCATCGGAATAGAGGGTTCTAACGGAGGAAATGCGTCTAACTATGCCATCATAGCACTGTTTGTCTTCGTTGTTGTATTCCTCCTGATGATACTGGCATCCTGTACTCATCAGCCAGAGAATTCTTCAGGGGTTGCAGATGTTGAAAAGAAATATCAAGACTCTATATCTGTGTTGAAGAATCAGCTCAAACAAGCCAATGCACAAATTGAGGTATTGAAATTCCCTGCTGACCAACGTTTGAACCACATTGTGGAACTATACAATTCTCAAGAATATGATAAGGCTCGTAAGGAAATTGCAGAGTTGGAGCGCGTCTTTCCCAACGCTAAGGAAAATGCTGATGCAAGGAAGTATCTTGAAAAGATAAAAGCTATTGAGGCCGCAACGAAAGCCGAAGAAGAAAGGATAAAGGCATTGGGCTTTAAGGCTTTTAGCGACACACCATCTGTCACGCTCGATAAAGTTACTTACAGCTTTTCAGGATTTACCTATGGCCGAACGTTTACTTTTGAATATGTATACGATGTTGATGAATACTCCTACGAAGTCGCAGACAAGAATTGCACGTATATACTTGCATCATTGACCATTTCCACAAAAGAAGATTATGCTTCCACTCCAACGGTCTATGCGTGTGAGATTGTAAATGGCAAATTGAAAGAGATAGACGATTTTAGAATAGAATACGCTTCATATAAAACCTATGGTGCAAGCATTGGCAATTATTCTGAAATCAGTCATGACTTCTCAAAAGTAAGTTCTGTGAAATACAAGATGGCGGCACAGATTCCACAATCGTATACCAGCAAGCCTATTGTAATCATTGTAAAGAAAGGGTCTGGCTATTTATCAGGAGAACTGTCTGTCAATGATGTCAAACAGGACTATACGGTTATTAAGATTCTTAATAGAAAAAGGTTATAATGAGAGGGAACAGATGATGCCTTTCATTCTGGACATGTTCAATAACACTTATTGGTTGACTCTATATCACTTTTAATTTCTGACAAAATGAAGAAGATTTTGATTTGTTTGTTTGCTGCGATGCTTCAAAATGCATCGGCACAAGTGGGTATTGCAAAAAAGGCACTGTCTTTACAGGACAATAACTTTGTGGGTGCATTGTGGGAGCCAGATGCCACCGTCAACTACACAGAAGAAAATGGTGTAGGTTATTTATGGCTTGGTTATCTCTATGAATACCAGTGATACCTATTTGGATATATCTGAAGGACATAAGGTTTCAATCGAATATACTGACAGTACACGTGAAGTATTAGAAGTGAAGGCTGCACCTAAATCTTATAGCAACACTATCATCAATCATCGTGTCGTGGATATTTACCAACGCCGTGTTCTTGTGTACCCTAATTATGATAACCTCACACAGAAAGAAATAAGGCGCATTGTGATACAGCGTACAAACGGCAAGGTATGGATTATTGACACGAAGCCAAAACGTGCAAAGAAACTACTAAAAGAGTTTGCCAATGCCATGCAAGAGGCTGTCGCTTCTTATAGGACTAAAGTTTCGAATGACAATTATTTTAGTGAATAATCCATATTGGAAGCTTCATAACAGGGCGTCTCACATCGTAGCAAATGTGGCGGTTGGATCTGATGCGGGCGACTTTCACACTGCCACTCCCGTGCGTATCACGTCGTCGTAAAGTGGCGAGAGGCTGCCCTCTTCCAGCAGGACGGGCTCGATGAGGATGTTCACCTTGTCGACGTCAAGCCAGAGGTCGGTAGAGACGTCGAGCCAGTCACCCTCGACACGGGGCACGATGACGGCCACGTCAATGTCGCTTTCGGGCCGGGGTGGCCCTTGGAGTAGGAGCCGTACAGATAGACCTTCGGTTCTGTGGAAAAGCGGGGGGCGATGACTCGTTTGTAGTCTCTGACGAGGCCGATGGCTTCGTTATCCATTGCTGCATCTTTTTTGTCTCGTTGATGATATCGCGGCATTTACGCTCGTCAAGCGAACGAGCCACAATTGACTTATGGTCAGGATAGCGAGCCTCGGTGTTCATATTGTTGATTAAACCGAGAAACCTGCGCTGTTGGTCGCTCATCTGGCTATACAGCCCCGCACTTGTCTCTCCAATATGTGGATTTTTCTATTGCCATGTTCCCATATCTAATAACCCGTGTGCAAATTTACAAAAAACGAGAAAACGCAAACCAATCCAGATAAAAATGTACGGTGGGCAATGAAAGTTTTATTCTCCGCCTTTTCCGCTTCCCATCTCCGCCGATTTCTTTCCTCAATTCGCGCGATTTCGTGCGAATCGAACGCGTTCGTTCCGCGGATTGAACGTGTCCGTTCCGGAAAACGAACGCGTTCGTTTTGAAAAAAGTCAGACCGGTTTGAATCTTTTTAAGCTTGATGTCGGGGATTTTTTGTGCAGAGTCTGCAAGCTCACTTGCGCCGGCAAAGGAGGAATCTGGATGTGGCGGTTCGTTTTGAGTATCAAGATTTTTTCAGATGGGCGAAAAAAACTGAAGTCCTCTTTCTCTGTCAAAAAAATGAATGTATCTTTGCAGGTGGGAGCCAATGTCTTATCTTTTTAATATATGCAACTTATGAAGAAGAAGGTTTTCGTATTGATGGCTGTGGCTGCACTGAGTGTGAACAGCCATGCGCAGGGGGGCGGCAATCCCGGTGGAGACACGCCGGGAGGAACGACTTCCAGCTTCAGCTACGGCGGCACGTCGTCGTCGGGCTATTCGCAGTCGGGCGGCACGAACACGGCGACCAGTCCTACCTATTCGTCAACGGGCAGCGACGAGAATGCCGTGCAGGTGACGGGCGGCACGTTCACCATGACGGATGCCACCATCACCAAGTCCGGCGACACCTCGACCAGTGGCGACGAGACCAGTTTCTACGGGGTCAACTCTGTGGTGTTCGCAGGCAATGAGGACACCAGCACTTCGGCTACCATCAACGCCACCGGCGGCACAATCACCTCTACGGCACAGGGAGCCAACGCTTTCTTCGCATACGGCGGAGGTGTGCTGAAGGTCAGCGGATTCACCGTTGTCAACAGCTCCCGCGCCTCCCGCGGCCTGATTGCCACGGGCGGAGGCACCATCACGGCTTCCGACATGACCATCACGACCAAGGATGAAACGTCGTCGGTGATGGCTACCGACCGTGGCGGAGGCACCGTGAGCGTGAGCAACAGCAGCTTGATTTGCGAGGGCAACAAGTGTGCCATCATCTACTCTGCCGGCACGATGACGGCCACAAATTGCACGGGCAGCTCGGCCAAGGGAGAGATTGCCGACATCGAGGGCGACAACAGCGTGACCATCACGGGCTGCGACTTCGCGTGCAGCGGCAGCAGCCGTGGACTGCTGATGATGCAGAGCGGTTCGGGCGACGCGGAGGGCAGCAATCCGGTGATGACCATCACCAACTCGACCCTGACGATGACCGACTCCAGTGCACCGCTCCTGGAGGTGGCCACCGACGTGACGGCTTCGCTCACGCTCGACAACGTGACGCTCACCGTGCCCAGCAGCATCCTGATGTACGTGCAGGAGGACTCACAGTGGAGCACGAGCGGTGCCACGGGCAACTTGACGCTGAAAAATGGGGACTACACGGGCATCGTGAAGCGGGACGACGGCTATACGGCCAACGTCACGGTGGCGGGCACGGCCACATGGACGCTCACGGCCAACACCACCATTGACACGCTGGCGAACGACGGCACCGTCTATACGAACGGCTACACACTGACCTACACCACGCTCAGCGGCAGCGGCACCATCAACGAGTCGTCGGGCATCGACAGCCCCGCAGTGGCCGGTGACGGCGAGGGTACTGCCTACAGGCTCGACGGCATCAAAGCCCATGCGTCGGACAAGGGTATCATCGTGCAGGACGGCCGGAAATATCTGAAGAAATAAATGAACCAATCGTAGGCCTCAATTTTGTTTCTGTGGCCGTTTTTCGGTCAGAAAAATTTTGGAGTGACTGAAAAAAGACGTAACTTTGCGGCCGAAAAGGTAAAAAGGAGGGTTCTGATGCCTGTAGCAGGGCATTGGAATTCTTTCTTTTTTACATTTCTGTGTAGCAATTTATCACAAAAAACGAACGAATATGGCTTACATGTCACAAGAAGGCTATGATCGGCTCAAGGCCCGGATCAAGCAGCTGGAAGAGGTGGAACGCCCCGAGGTGATTCGCCAGATCCAGGAAGCACGCGAGAAGGGAGACCTCTCGGAGAATGCAGAGTATGATGCCGCCAAGGAGGCGCAGGGAAAGCTCGAAACGAAGATTGCGCAACTGAAGGGTGAACTGATGAACGCAAAGATTATCGATACATCGAAGGTCCAGACGGAAGTGGTGCAGATTCTCTCGAAAGTGGAGATGAAGAACGTGAAGACGGGCGCGAAGATGACCTACACGCTCGTGAGCGAGAGTGAGGCCAACCTGCGCGAGAACAAGATCTCGGTGCAGACCCCGATTGCGCAGGGACTGCTCGGCAAGCGCGTGGGCGATGTCGCCACCATCAAGATTCCGCAGGGAGTCATCGAGCTCGAAATCACGAATATTTCCGTATAAGAAACCGATACCTGATCATAGGATAAAGGATTTTCCTATGATATAAAGTATAAAGGTATTATCATCAAAAGGACACGGCTTATGGATGTTTTCTCAAAAATCGCGGCCGGAGAAATTCCGAGCTACAAATGTGGCGAGGACGACGAGTTCTACGCGTTTCTCGACATCAATCCGCTGGTGAAAGGACACACGCTGGTGATTCCGCGCCGCGAGGTGGACTATATCTTCGATATGGACGACGATGAACTGGGCCGCTTCGAGGTGTTCGCCAAGCGGGTGGCCCGCGCCATCAAGGCCGCCTTTCCTTGCGTCAAGGTGGGGCAGGCCGTGCTGGGACTGGAGGTGGCACATGCCCACATCCATCTGATTCCGATGCAGAGCGAGAAGGACATGCTGTTCAGCAATCCGAAGCTCTCGCTCCCGGGCGAGGAAATGCAGGACATCGCGGACAGAATTTTCGCCGAATTCCAGCGGCAGGCCTGACTCCGGCAGACTACGTATGGAAAGACTGACTGTCATCAAGGTGGGTGGCAAAATCGTGGAAGACGGGCAGATGCTCGCGCAGCTGCTCACGGATTTTGCCGCCGTGGAGGGCTTCAAGGTGCTGGTGCACGGCGGCGGACGTTCGGCCACGAGACTGGCTGCCGAGCTGGGCATCGAGAGCCGTATGGTGGGAGGCCGCCGTGTGACGGATGCGGACATGCTGCGCGTGGTCACGATGGTTTATGGCGGACTTGTCAACAAGAACATCGTGGCGCAGCTGCAAGCGCGGGGCATCAACGCGTTGGGACTGACGGGAGCCGACTTGAACGTGCTGCGCTCGCGCCGCCGGCCGCCTGTGCCGGTGGCCGGCGGTGAGGACGGACCGGATGCGGACCGGATGGTGGACTATGGGTTCGTGGGGGATGTGGAAGCCTGCGACGGACGTATGCTCACACGCCTCATCGAGGCCGGTGCCGTGCCTGTGATGGCTCCCTTGACGCACGACGGTGAGGGGCATATTCTCAATACGAATGCGGACACGATTGCTGCCGAGACAGCCAAGGGGCTGGCTCCCTACTTCGACGTGACGCTCATGTATTGTTTCGAAAAGCCCGGTGTCTTGCGGAATGAGCACGATGACGACAGTGTCATTCCGCATATCAAGGCCGCTGACTTCGGACAACTGAAGGCCGAAGGCATCATCAGCGGCGGTATGATTCCCAAGATTGAAAACGCGCTTTCGGCCTGCCGCGCCGGTGTGGGACGCGTGGTCATCACGCGTGCCGACTGCATCGGGCGGAAGGGCGGCACGGTGATTACGGTGGATTAAGTGTTCTGACGGGTGCAGCGCGGGCAGATTCCCTTGATGATATAATTGGCGGAAAGCGGTTCGTAACCTTCGGGAAGGGATACGTAGGGAAGAGGTGTGTCTTCCAGGCAGAAGGTCTTGTGGCAACGCTCGCAGAAGAAGTGAACGTGCATGTCTTCGTCGTCTTCGGTATTGTGGCTGTGGCAGAGTTCGTAGCGGACGCCGTCGCCTTCGTCCTCGATGACGTGGACGAGGTGGTGTTCGCGGAAGAGTGTGAGCGTGCGGAAGATACCGGACTTGTCGATGGTCAGGATGCGCTCCTCCAGCTCAGACATGGACAGCGGACGTCCGCTGTTCTCCAGTGCCCGCACAATCACGATGCGGTTGGCGGTAGGCTTCACGCCGTGCTCGGTGAGCAAATCGCTGATGTCTGTCATATTTCCTTTCTCTTGTTGATGATGTTTTCTGTGCGGATGCGGGTGACCGCATTCCCGTCCCCTGCTTTTCACCAATGGAATTGTTCGGGTACGGGGTCGTAGCCGCTGCCGCCCCAAGGGTGGCAACGCAGAATGCGCTTGCAGGCCAGATAGAATCCCTTGAACGGCCCGTGCTTCCGGATGGCCTCTATGGCGTAGGCGGAGCAGGTGGGGGTGAAGCGGCAGGAGGGCGGCGTGAGCGGGGAGATGCACTTGCGGTAGAAATAGACGGGCAGGAGCAACAGCCATGTCAGCACGACGCTGACGGCATGGGCGATGGCGCGGAGCGCGTTCATCTCTCCCTCCTCTTGAGCCGTTCTCCCACGCGGCGCAGGATGCTGCACACGCTTTGCGTCATTTTTGCACTGCTGCACGGCGTGTCGCCGATGCAGACAAAGGCCAGCGCCAATGTCTCGCCGCGCTCCTGCATGAGGTCGCAGAGCTGTTGTTTGTTGCGGCGATACGCTTCGCGCACTTGTCGTTTCATGCGGTTGCGGTCGACGGCCCGGCGGAGCTTCCGCTTGGGTATGCTGATGAGCACCTGCACGGGCGCGTCGTGAGGCAGTTTCGGGTCGTCGGGGGAGACAGTCATGAACACAGCCCGCAGCGGATACGCCGCCATCGACGGGTTTCCGCCAGCAAAGAGCTTTTCAATCAGCAGTTTGCTGCAAATCCTTTCTGCCTTGCTGAATGTCTCCATGCCGTGTCCACGTCAGATTTCGCTCTTCTTGTGATGCTTGATGAAGTCTTCGATGAGTGCCGGCACGCTGCGAAGCTCGGGCGTGGGCCGCATGTTGACGGTGAGACCCTCGGCCTCGGCGGCCTCCACGGTCTTCTGTCCGAGGCAGGCGATGGCAATCTTGCCCTGGTCGAAGTCCGGAAAATTCTTTTTCAGCGAATGGATGCCTTCGGGGCTGAAGAAGACGAGCATGTTGTAGTCGAAAGGCTCATCCGGCTTGAAGTCGTTGCTCACGGTGTAGTACATCACGGCTTCGTCGTGCTTGAGTCCGGCGGCATCGAGCATGTTCTTCAGCTCGTCGTTGTGGGTGGACGACTGCGGCACGAAATAGTTTTCCTGATTGTGTTTCACCATGATGGGGATGAGGTCGGTGATGCGTCCCGTGGCGGGATAGAACACCTTGCGCTTGCGATAGACAACGTATTTCTGGATGTAGAGTGCCACTTGTTCCGACTTGCAGAAGTATTTCATGCTCTCGGTGATGTTGACGCGGAGTTCCTTGCAGAGCGAGAAAAAGTGGTCGATGCCGTGGCGCGAGGTGAAGACGATGGCGGTGTGACCCGGAATCGACACCTTCTGCTGGCGGAATTCTTTGGCCGTCATCGGCTCGATGGTGAAGAACGGGCGGAAGACGATTTCCACTCCGTATTTTTCGGCTAAGTCGTAGTAGGGCGACTTCTCTGTCTGTGGCTTAGGTTGCGAAATCAAGATTTTGGGTACCATCAATTCTCTGATTTTTCCTTTGAGGTCTGTGTTGGATTCTTGTTGTCTTACGTGCTACTGAGTTCGAAAATGTGCCATGCCACGAGGGCAGGGACGATTTCGAGGGTGCAAAAGTACAAAAAAATCAGCAATTGGCCATAAAATTTTGTCTGAAAGTTAGTTGCAAGCCTGTAATAGAGGAGAATTTCGTATGCAATGAACAAAAACAGCAGGCAAAATGACACTTTTCCTGTTCCGAAAGGGGTGAACAGAAGGGCTGTGGCGGTGGCGAAAATGAGGAAGGCGAAGATGGAGGTCAGGAAGAAATAGGAGGCCATCCACCTGTTCCTTTCGTGCCGGTTGAAGAAGACCCAATCGACGAGTTCGTAGAGCAGCGCCTTGACGAGGACGAAGCCGAGGATGAGGCCGGAGAGCAGCAGGAAGATGCGCCAGGGGGCTTCGGTCCAGGCGTTCACTGCTCCTGTGAGGGTGAGCCGGTGCAGGGCGATGAGGGCGAGGCTGCCGCTGCCGATGAGCAGAAGCAACAGTTCCTGCGGCAGGCCGGAGGCACTGGCTGCGGCGGGGTCGGCGAAACGCCGTTCGGTGGTGAAGAAGTCCTTGATGCGGTAGCTGAGGTAGTCGTGGTTGCGACAGAGGATGATGAAGAGCAGTGTGAACATCCCGAGCAGCGTGCCTGCTACCCATGCGTCGTCGGCGAAGGTCTCGGGGCGGAGCTGTCCGGCCACGTCGGTGTCGGGCAGTGAGCTCCCTCTTGCGTAGAAGAGAGTGTCCACCACCGTCGGCGTGGTCGGTCGGGTCAGTATGCTGTCGAAAGGTGTCGGCACGATGCGGAAGGGCTGTGGGGAGGGCTACAGGCCGAAGCACTGCTTGATGCGGTCGATGTAGTCTAATTTCTCCCAGGTGAAAAGTTCCACGTCGATGTCGCGCTTGCCGTAGTAGCGGTTCTCGAAGTGCTTGGTCACGTGTTGCGGCCGGCGACCCATGTGGCCGTAGGCCGCCGTCTCGCTGTAGATGGGCTTGCGCAGCTGGAGCCGCTCCTCGATGGCGCGTGGCCGCAGGTCGAAGAGCCGGTCGATTTGCTGTGCGATTTCTCCATCGCTCATGTCCACGTGGCTCTTGCCGAATGTGTTGACATAGATGTTCATGGGGCGTGCCACGCCGATGGCGTAGCTCACCTGCACGAGCATCTCGTCGGCCACACCGGCGGCCACCATGTTCTTGGCGATGTGGCGGGCGGCGTAGGCGGCCGAGCGGTCCACCTTGCTCGGGTCTTTGCCGGAGAAGGCTCCTCCGCCGTGCGCTCCCTTGCCGCCGTAGGTGTCCACGATGATTTTGCGGCCCGTGAGACCCGTGTCGCCGTGCGGGCCTCCGATGACGAACTTGCCCGTCGGATTCACGTAGTATTTGATGTCGGAATTGAAGAGGTTGCGCACCTTCTCGTTTTTGATTTCGCTGATGACGCGCGGAATGAGCACGTTGATGACGTCCTGACGGATGCGGCCCAGCATCTGTTCGTCGGCCTGCTCCTGCGTCAGTGTCAGCGATGGGCGGATGAAGTCATCGTGCTGCGTGCTCACCACGATGCTGTCGATGCGCACGGGGCGGTCGTGGTCGTCGTATTCCACGGTCACCTGGCTCTTGGCATCCGGCCGCAGGTAGGTCATCACCTTGCCCTCGCGCCGGATTTCGGCCAGCGTGCGCAGGATGTGGTGGCTCAAGTCGAGCGGCAGCGGCATGTAGTTCTCTGTCTCGTTCGTGGCGTAGCCGAACATCATGCCCTGGTCGCCTGCGCCCTGGTCTTCCGGCCGCTCGCGCTCCACGCCGCGGTTGATGTCGCCGCTCTGCTCGTGGATGGCGTTCAGCACGCCGCAGCTTTCCGCCTCGAACTTCAGTTCGGCCTTGGTGTATCCGATGCGCTTGATGGTCTGGCGGGCCACCTCCGGCAGGTCAACGTAGGCTTCGCTCTTCACTTCGCCCGCAATCACCACCTGACCGGTCGTGACCAGCGTCTCGACGGCCACTTTCGACTCCGGATCGTAGGCCAGCAGTTCGTCAAGCACGGCATCGCTAATCTGGTCGGCCACCTTGTCCGGATGGCCTTCGCTCACTGATTCTGATGTAAATAGATATCCCATAATTGTTTTAAGTAAATAAATGATTAAAACACAATGGGGATAGAAGTTGGGAAGATGCGATGGACGGAACAGCGTCCCGCTCCATTTGTCGTTTTAGCATTTTTTCGAGTGGTTGCAAGCAGCCCAAATCTGTCCACATTCTGATGAATTCGCTGCAAAGGTACGACTTTTCCGCCGAACGGCCAAAAACCTGACCGCGGAAAAGGTGCAAGGACAGTGTCATAATTTTCCACAAAAAAGCCCCGAGTCTTTTCCGACAGCGGGCGGGAGAGATTCGGGGCGTGAAATAGTTATTTCAGGAAATCATTGAAGTAGCGGGAAATGTGTTCGTGCAGATGTACGCGGTCGGTACCCGTCATGTTGTGGCCGTCGCCCGGATAGGTGAAGAGGTCGGGATGGGTGCCGGCGTCGATGCAGGCGCGGAGGAAGGAGAGGGTGTGCTGCGGTACGCAGGTGGGGTCGTTGCCGCCGTAGATGAGGAGGAGCCGTCCCCGCAGGTTCTGCGCCTTGTTGAGCAGCGAAGTCTCGCGGTAGCCTTCGGGGTTGGTCTGCGGCGTGTCCATATAGCGTTCGCCGTACATCACCTCGTAGTATTTCCAGTCGATGACAGGGCCGCCCGCCACGCCGCATTTGAACACGTCGGGATAGGTGGTCATGAGGCTGGTGGTCATGAATCCGCCGAAGCTCCAGCCGTGAACGCCGATGCGCGAGGCATCGACATAGGGGAGGCTCTTGAGAAAGTCCACGCCCCGCAGCTGGTCTTTCATTTCCTCAGCACCGAGCCGGCGGAACGTGGCCTGCTCGAAGTCCAGCCCACGGTGCTCGCTGCCCCGGTTGTCGAGAGTGAACATCACGTAGCCCTGCTGTGCCATCCACACATCCCAGCCGCGCACGTCCCAGTGGCGTGAGCTCTGCACGAGGTGGGCATGCGGCCCGCCATAGACATAGACGATGGCGGGATACTGCTTCGAGACATCGAAGTCGGTGGGTAGCACGAGGCGGTAGTAGAGGTCGGTCCGGCCGTCGGCGGCCTTCAGCGTGCCCACCCGGATTTCGGGCGTATGGTAGGCGTTCCAAGGGTCGGGCATCTCGTCCACCCGCGTGGTCTGCCCCGACTGGACGGCGGTGATGTCGATGCGGCGTGCCACTTCGGGCGACGACCAGTTGTCGCTCACGTAGCTGCCCGAGGCAGAGGCGGTGGGGTTGTGCCATCCGCTGCGTTCGCCCAGCGGTTGCCGGCGGCCTTTCATGTTCACAGCCCAGACTCCGCAGCCGATGGGGTCGCTCTCGTTGCTCGTGAAGAGGATGGAGCGGCCGGACTTGTCGAAGCCCACGACATCGAGCACCTCGAACGTGCCGCGCGTGAGCTGGCTGACGGGTTTGCAGTGGCTGCGGTCGGTGAGTTGATAGAGGTAGAGGTGGTTGTAACCGTCCTTGCGCGTCTGATAGACGAAGCGGGAGTTGTCCCACGGCAAGAACTGAATCGGATGGAGCGGTTCCACGTATTTGTCGTTCTTCTCTTCGAAGAGTGTCCCTAACAGCTGCCCCGAAGCTGCGTCGTAAGCATCGAGACGGGCTGCGTTCTGGTCGCGGTTCAGCTCGATGAGATAGAGGGTTTGCCCGTCGGGACTCCAGGCAATGTTGGTGAAGTAACGGTCGGTGGGGTCGCCTGTGGCGAGATATACCGTCTGGTGCGTGGCGGGGTCGTAGATGCCCACCGTCACCTGATGGCTCGTCTCGCCGGCCATCGGATATTTGTCGGGCACGAGCCGTGCGCAGCGCGATTCGCCCTCTTTCACCTCGGGTGTGATGTCCACCTGAGGATAGGTGGAGACCATCGACTGATCCATGCGGTAGAAGGCCAGCAGCCGCCCGTCGGGGCTCCAGAAGGTGCCCTTGCTGATGCCGAACTCGTCGCGGTGGACGCTCTCGCCGTACACGAGGTCCACGCTGCCGTCCGTGCTCACGGCTGTCGTGCTGCCGTCGGCATCGGTCACGTAGAGGTTGTGCCCTTTGACGTAGGCCAGTCGGCGTGACCGTGCGTTCCAGTCCTCGTTCGTCGCCGCCGTGTCCCTCGGCTGTATCCAGACGGACTGATGCCGTTGCCAGTCGTAGAGCACACGCTGTCTGACGGTGGTCAGGAGGGCGAGAGGCTGTTCCGCATCGGGGAAGGAAATGTTGTAGAGGTGGTGGAGCTTGCTGCCGGTCAGGCTGGTGTTCACGTCGTCGAGTGTGAAGAGTGTGGTCTCCGTTGCCGTCTGTTTGTCAATCATGTCGCAGCGGTCAATTTTCAGTTCCACGCACTCGTCACCCCACCACGTCAGGTAGCGGTTGGCCGGAACGGAATGCTGGAAATAGGTGGAGCCGCCCGGGATGAGGTCTTCGAGGGTAAAGGTCTTTTTGATTTTGGCGCGAATGCTGCTGTTGTTCTGAGCCATGACGAAAAGGGGAAGTGCCGCAAGCAGCGCGGCAGTGAAGAGTGATTTGGTTTGCATGAAGATGGTTTCTATGGGAACTGTCCTCTTTTTTTGCTTTTCACGTCCCGCCGACAGCGGGAATGTTTCTTTGCTGCAAAATTACGGAAAAAACGGCAGAATCTGAATTTTTTTCCACCATTTGCACTTCGCTTTTGAAATATTTTCTCTACTTTTGCCGTTAGTACTATAGCACTTCTTATTTTTTTACTCTTAAAATCAATATTTTCATGAAAAAGTTTCTTGCAGAATTGGTCGGAACGTTTGTTCTGACGTTGCTGGGCTGCGGTACGGCTGTCGCCCTGAATTGCGGAAGCGACACGGCCTCTATTGTCGGCACCGCTCTTGCTTTTGGACTTTCGGTTGTGGCTATGGCTTATACCATCGGCGGCATTTCCGGTTGCCACATCAATCCGGCCATCACCCTCGGCGTGCTGCTGAGCGGACGTATGAGCGGCAAGTATGCGCTCGGCTACATCATCAGCCAGGTGATTGGCGGTATCCTCGCTGCCGTTGTGCTCTGGGTCATTGTGGCAACTGGCGGAGATTTGGCTGCTGAGGGTACGGCTACAGGTGCGAATGCCTGCAACTACGGTGTGGTCAACGGCCTCATCGTCGAGATTGTGCTCACCACGCTCTTCGTGCTGGTTGTGCTCGGCGCTACGTCGAAGACGAACGGTGCCACCAACAATTTCGCCGGTCTGGCCATCGGTCTCAGCCTCATTCTCATCCATCTGGTGGGCATCCACTTCACCGGCACTTCCGTGAACCCTGCCCGTTCCATCGGTCCGGCTCTCTTCGAGGGTGGCGACGCGCTCTGCCAGCTCTGGGTGTTCATCGTAGGTCCGTTTGTGGGTGGTGCGTTGGCTGCCTTGATCTGGAAAGGCATCGCGCCGAAGGAGACGGCTGCCTGACTCCGTAGATGCTTCGGGAAAAGAAGCAGTTGACAGGATTGTACAAAAACAGAAGATGCCCGGCCGCTTGGAGCGAGTCGGGCATCTTGCGTGTTGGAGGGGCTGCCGCCGGTGGTTCATTTCACTTCGTTGACGAGTTCCTTGCCGGTTTCGAAGTCCTGCACATTTTGCAGAGTGGTGAGTCCGATGTTGTGAACCGCCTCTTGGGTGAAGAAGGCCTGGTGGGACGAGATGATGACGTTCGGCATCATGAGCAGCAGTGCCAGTTTGTCGTCGTCAATCATCTTGTCGCTGCGGTCTTCGTAGAAGTATTGTGCTTCTTCTTCATAGACATCGAGTCCGGCCGAGCCTACCTGATGGCTGCGGAGCCCGGCGATGAGGTCTTCGGTGTGGATGAGTTTGCCGCGTCCCGTGTTGATGATCATCACGCCGTATTTCATCTTCGAGATGGAGTCGCCGTTGATGATGTACTGGGTGTCGGGCGTGAGCGGACAGTGGAGGGAGATGATGTCGCTCTGCTCGTAGAGCTCGTCGAGCGTGACCATGCGCACCTGGTGCTCTTCGGCGAACTGACGGTCGGGGTAGAGGTCGTAGGCAAGGATGTTCATGCCGAAGCCGCGCAGGATTTTGATGAGTTCCTTGGCGATGCGTCCCATGCCGATGATGCCGGCTGTCTTGCCGTACATGTCGAAGCCGAGCAGTCCGTCGAGCTTGAAGTTTCCTTCGCGGGTGCGATAGACGGAGCGATAGACTTTGCGGTTGAGGGCGAGCATGAGCGTGACGGCGTATTCGGCCACGGCGTGTGGCGAGTAGGCAGGCACTCTCACCACCTTGATGCCGTTGGCTTTGGCGGCTGCGATGTCCACATTGTTGAAGCCTGCGCAACGGAGTGCGATGAGGCGCACTCCATATTCCTTGAGCAGGGCAATCACGCGGCCGTCGCATTCGGCGTTGACGAAGATGCAGACGGCATCGGCGCCTTTGGCCAGGGCGACGGAGTTCATGCTCAGCCGCTCCTTGTAGTAGTGGATGTCGAAGCCGAATTGTTTGTTTACCTCATTGAAAGTCTCTTTGTCGTAGTTCTTCGCATCGAAGAAGGCAATGGTGGTTGGCATAGGTGTTCCTCCTTATTTTATTATATAGATAATGTAGTTATTTGCCATTGTCATTGCGGCGGAACGGATGTCCTTCGCGGTCGAATCCCCATTTGCGGTCGCGCCCGTCCTTGCCTCCGGACTTGCGGTCGCGGTTGTCTTTCCTGAAGTCGTTGCGGAACGGACGTTTCTCGTCGCGCCGGTCGTAGCGGTCGCGCCGGTCGCGGCTTCCATATCCGTTGTGGTCCGAGGCGCGTCGGTCTCCTTCCCGGTTCGGTGTGCGTCGGTCGTGGCGGTGCTCCTCTTTGGTATAGTTGATGCTGCGGTCGCCCCATTTGAAATTGTGGCGGTTCGGTTCCGGCTCACCGTCTCCCTCGAAGAGCGGCTTGCGTCCGCGGCGGTCGTAGCCTTTGCGGTCGGGGCGCGACTTGAAGTAGTGGTCGTCATCGCGTGAGCCTTCTCCGCGCCAGCCGTGTCCGTCGAACTTGCCTTCGGTGTCGTAGTCGTCGCGGCGGTGTGGACGGAAGCGGGCGTTGTGCTGCCGCTCGTCGTCGCTCTTGATGCTGAGTCCTTCGCCGAGGCGTTCCTTCAGCTTGCCGCTGAACACCTGGTATTTGCGGAACTCGCATGGCAGCGGACCGTTGTAGAGAGCATATTTGGTGGAAGGGCGGAATCCGATTTTGTCGAAACATTCCTCGTGCATGCTCAGAATCCACGCGTCGTTGCCGGCGAACTGCTGTTTCAGCCGCTGGCCGATGGTGGCGTAGAGTTCGAGGATGTCGTCGGAAGTGATGCGTTCCCCGTATGGGGGATTCGTGATCATCACGGCCGGCCGGTGGGTGTCCGTTTCCTCCTCATCCTCGTCGTCGTTGCTCACGTGCCGCTCGCCGTTCCATTCAAATTCGTAGAAGTCCTGCTGCTGTACTTCCACGATTTTGCTTACGCCTGCCGAGCGCACGTTGTCCTGTGCGATGCTGACGGCCTGACGGTTGATGTCGAAACCATAAATCTTGTGGTCGAACTCGCGTTCCTGACTGTCGTCGTTGTAGATGCGCTCAAGCAGGTCTTCGTCGAAGTCTTTCCAGCGTTCGAAACCGAATTCCTCGCGGAACACGCCGGGATAGATGTTCTGTGCGATGAGGGCCGCCTCGACGAGGATGGTGCCCGATCCGCAGAAGGGATCCACGAGGTCGCACTGTCCGTCCCATCCTGTCAGCATAATCATGCCGGCGGCCAGCACCTCGTTGAGCGGCGCGGGTCCGCTGCCCGTGCGGTAGCCGCGCTTGTGCAGGCTTTCGCCCGAGGAGTCGAGGGAAATGGTGACGTGCGTCTCGGCGATATGGACGTTGATGCGGATGTCCGGGTCGCTGATGCTCACGTTGGGCCGCTCGCCCGTCTTGTCGCGGAAGTAATCGGCGATGGCGTCCTTCACGCGGTAGGCCACGAATTTGGAGTGGCGGAAGTTCTCGGAGAAGACGACGGAGTCCACCAGGATGGTCTGCTGCACGTCCATGAGGTCGGCCCAGGGCATTTGCTTCACCACTTCATAGACTTCGTCGGCATCGTTGGCCTCGAACTCCTTGATGGGCTTGAGCACCTTCACGGCCGTTCGCAGGCAGAAGTTGGCGCGGTAGAGCATTTCCTTGTCGCCGGTGAAAGACACCATGCGGTTGCCTTTCTCGATGTTGTTGGCTCCCAGTTGGGTGAGTTCTTTGGCGAGCATCTCTTCCAGACCTTGGAATGTCTTGGCAATAATCTTGAATTCCTGACTGTTGGCCGAGGTGTTGTTGTCGGTTTCCATTGTTTTGTTTGAGTGACTGATGGTTTCGGATTTGAGTGTTGGTTAATCTTTGATTTCGAGGCAGGGCTCGTGTGATGCCCGTTGCTGCACCACTTGTCCGCCGGCCGGCACATCGTGTGTGACCCAGATGTTGCCGCCGATGGTGGCTCCGCGTCCGATGGTGATGCGTCCTAAGATGGTGGCGTTGGAGTAAACCACCACGTCGTCCTCCAGAATCGGATGGCGCAGGATGCCCTTGATGGGGTTGCCGTGGGCATCGAGCGGAAAGCTCCTGGCTCCGAGCGTCACGCCTTGGTAGAGCTTCACGTTGCGGCCGATGATGCAGGTCTCGCCGATGACCACGCCTGTGCCGTGGTCGATGGTGAAGGAGTCACCGATTTGTGCGCCGGGGTGGATGTCGATGCCGGTCTGCGAGTGTGCCATTTCGGTGATGATTCGCGGAATGAGTGGCACGCCGAGCAGCAACAGTTCGTGGGCGATGCGGTAGTTGGTAAGCGCTCTGATGACGGGGTAGCAGCTGATGATTTCCCCGTGGTTCTTGGCGGCAGGGTCGCCGTTGTAGGCTGCGATGACATCGGTCGTGAGGATGGCCCGCAAGGCAGGCAGCTTGTTGATGAACTGCTCTGTGATGTCGTCGGCGGTTTCCTTCGCGTTCGGACATTTGTTGCATTCATACTCCAGCCCGATTTCGATTTGTTCTCTCAGCAGGCGTGCCAACTGGTCCACGCGCACGCCGATGTAGTAGCGCAGCGTGTCGTTATAGACGGGCGTGTCGCCGTAGTGGTAGGGAAACAGAATATCGCGTGCGATGTCGATGACCTGTGCCAGTATCTTTTCCGACGGCATGCGGAACACCTGGCTGTCCTGGTCGAACAGGCGCTGGAGCGAGTTGACATCGGTCAATTGGTCAACGGCTTGCGTGATGACTTGATGGTTCATGCGTAGTGCGTTGTTTTTTTTATTTCAAGTATTTTTCCTTCACAACCTTGGCGTTCTCGTCGCCAAGAGCGATGGCGCGGTCGAGGTTTTGCCGTGCCGATTCCTTGTCGTCTTTCAGAATTTGGGCATAGCCCAGAATGCGGTAGGCATCGGGGAGGCGTGAATCCAGTGAGATGGCTTGCTCCGCTGTCCGGATGCACTCGTCGATTTGGTTCACACGCAGATGCAGTCCGCTCAGCTCCACGTAGTAAAGTGCCTGCCCGGGTTCCATGTCCGTGGCTTTCCTCAGGTCGTCGAGAGCCTGTTCATACATGCGTGCTTCCTCCTCCAGCACGGCGCGGTCGTAGAGGAAAGCGGCGCTCACCTCGTGGTTTTGCAAGTATTCATATTCGTTGTAGGCCGCCACGGCATCGCGATAGCGTCCGGCGCGTGCGTAGAGCTGTCCGCGGCGCATCACGTAGTTGGCGGCCTCCTGCGGCAGCGGCTTGCTGAACATGTTGATGGCAGAGTCCATCAAGGCAATCTGCACGTCGAGGCTGTCGCCCGCAGCTTCGTGCGCCATGCTGGCGGCGTAGTACGTGGCGGCGGAGCGGTAGGGGCTGCTGTTCACCTCGTTGTAGATGGCGAGGGCGGCGCGGTCCTCCTGCTTCGTCATGAGAATCTGGGCTTTCTGCAATTTGTATTCGATTGCCGACAGTTCCGACTCTTGCCGCAGGCTGTCCGCCGGTTGTGCTCCGGCTTCCGTTTCGGCCAGTGCGATGGCTTTGTCCACGTAGCTGAGAGCCAGGTCGTAGCTCCATTTCTCATAGGGCGGTTCCGGCTGGTAGAGCAGTTTGGTGTAGATGGTCTGTGCCGCGTTGGAATAGGCCGATTTCTTGTCGGCTGCCAGTCGCAGGTAGGTCTGCAGGTCGTGGTCGGCCGCGTCGAACTGATGGGTGTCGAGCAGGGGCGTGGCGCGGCGGTAATAGCCCTCGGCGTTCCCGGGCCAGGTGGAGATGAAGTCGTTCAGCAGGGCCAGATAAGTGTCGTCGTCTGCCGTGCGCGACTGGAAATAGAGGTAAACCAGTGCCTCCTCCGTTGTCTCGGGAAGCCCTGTGCGGATGTGGATTTGCTGCAAGGCCAGCTGTGCCGATTTGGTCTGGATGGCTCTGATGCTGAGGTCGCGCCCGAGGGCGGCATCCACGGCATAGCTCTTGCCGCTCAAGGGCGACTGCACGATGCCCAACAGCTCTCCGTGCTCGTCGAAGAGTGGCGCGCCCGTCAGCTTGGTGTCGAAAGCCTTGGCCAGTGTGTAGTAGGCGTACTTCCCGTCTATGATGTCTTTTTTCTCCACCGTGACAGAAGGGCAGACGGCGACTTTGACTTTGGAGTATGCGAGCGCATAAGTGGTCGTGCCGGCCGTGCCTGCGGTGCTGGGCGCAGGAGTCAGTGCGGCCACCTTGGCTCCGCTGACCTTGAATTTCACTAAGTTGTAGTTGTTGTCGGCTCCCATGATTTTCTCCACGTCCAGTTTCTTGCCGTCCATCGTGATTACCACGGCGCTGTAGGCGTTGCGGAAGAGCTCGTACTCGGCTATGCACATGCCGTCCTCGCCGATGAAGACGCCGTTGCCGCTGTGGAGTAGTTCCTTGTTCTGGTCGTAGGTCACGACCGACACGATGGCCTTTTGCGCCTTGGCCGCCCATTTCGGTGCGGCCACTTCCATGCGCTGTGCCCCCGCGCAGAGCGACTGCACGAGCATCAGCAGGGTTATGCAGATAGATTTTGTCATGGGGTTCAGTGTGTGAGCAGTTCTTTGGCATTCTCCACGGCGGCTTCCGTCAGGTGCTCGCCGCTGAGCATGTGGGCGATTTCCTCCACCCGCTCCTCTCCCGTCAGCTCGGCGATGTGGCTCGATGTGGTGTCGGCATTGTCCTCCTTATACACGCGGTAGTGATGGGCACCCATCGCGGCGATTTGGGGCAGGTGGGTGATGCTGATGACTTGCCGTCCCCGGTCGCCCATGTCCCGCATCATGCGGGCCATCTTTTCGGCGGTGGAACCCGAGATGCCCGTGTCGATTTCGTCGAAGATGATGGTGGGCAGCTTCACCGCGCTGGCGAGCAGTGCCTTGAGCGAGAGCATCACGCGGGCTATTTCGCCACCCGAGGCCACGTGGGCCACGTCCTGCAGGTCTCCGTTCCGGTTGGCGCTGAAGCGGAAGGTGACGGCATCGCCGCCCGAGGCTGTCAGCCGGTCGGTGCGGAAGTCGGTCTGCACGTCGAACCTGACGTTGGGCATGCCCAACGGCCGCAGGCTGGTCTCCATGCGGCGGGCCACCTCTTGTCCGGCCTTGCGGCGGGTGGCCGACAGCTGCGCGGCCTGTTGCTCCGCCTGGGTCTGCAAGTCGCGGCACCGTGCCTGCAAGGCGGCTGTCCGTTCGTCGCTGTTGTCGATGTCCGCCAGCCGACGGCTCAGTTCCTCGCCCAGCGCCAGCAGCTGTTCCACCGTCTCCACGTGATGCTTGCGCTCCAGGTCGTAGATGACGTTCAGCCGCTCATTGACGATGTCCAGCCGTGCGGGATTGTATTCCACCGCTTCGGCCCGTTGTTCCAGTTCCTCTGCCACGTCCTTCAGCTCGATGTAGCAAGAGTCTATCCGCCCTGCCAGTTCCTGTGCCGCAGGCAGTTTGCCGCTCACGGCGTGAAGAGCCGTCAGAGCCTGGCGGAGCCGCCCGAGTACGTCCGCGTCGTCGCCGTCCGACTCCACGCATTGGCGGGCTTCGTACAGCTCCTGTTTGATTTCCTCGGCATGCGTCAGCATTTCCGACTCGGCTTCCAGTGCTTCCTGCTCGCCGGCGTGGAGTTGCGCCTCGTCGATTTTGGCGAACTGAAAGCGCAGATAGTCCTCTTCCTCACGGTTGCGGCCGGCCTGCTCCTCCGCCTCGCGCAACTCCTGCCGTGCCTGCCGCAGCAGGCCGAAGGTGGTCTGATAGGCTGTCAGCAGCGGTCGGTTCTGTGCCACGGTGTCTAGCACGTTCAGCTGGAAGTCCTCATGACCGAGCAGCAGGTTCTGATGTTGCGAATGGATGTCGATGAGGCTGTCGCCCAAGTCCTTCAGCAGGGTGAGCGGCACGGGCGTGTCATTGATGAAGCCGCGGCTCTTGCCTGCCGCCGTCAGTTCGCGCCGGATGATGCAACTCTGTCCGTCGAAGTCCAGATCGTGTTCCGTGAAAAAACGTTCCAGCCCATATTGCGACACATCGAATTCGGCCTCCACCACGCATCGTTTCTCCCCGCGCTTGATGGCCTTCGTGTCGGCCCGCTGTCCGCGCAGCAGTCCCAAGGCTCCCAGAATGATGGACTTGCCGGCGCCGGTCTCACCCGTAATCACCGAAAATCCGCTGTGCAGTTCTATGTCGAGACGCCCGATCAGGGCATAATTCTCAATATGGAGCGAACGTATCATCGTTTTTTGTAAAACATCTGCAAAGTTAGTGCAAATCGAGCGCAATGCAAAGAAATAAAATGAATTTTTCTTTGCATTGCCGAGATGCAGCCTAACTTCACGGCACGGCCGTAACGTTAGTGCAAGCCGCGCGAAAAACAACTTTCATTTTTATTCTTGAGGCGAAGCCGTAACGTTCGTGCAAATCGCGCACATAAGTCGGGCGCGGCATTTTTCCGGACACTGCGGAGAAAATCTGTGCGCTCCGCACAGAATATGTCCGAACTCCAGCGATTTCGTGCCAATCGAACGCGTTCGTTCGGCGGAATGAACGTGTTCGTTCCGGAAAACGAACGCGTTCGTTTTTCAAGAAATCAGGCTGATTTGGAAATTTTCAAGCCCGAGAAAAGGCATTTTCTCCGCAGTGTTTGCAAAGATTCTCCGCGCAGCAGAAATGGGGTGGTTGTCACGGCGGGAAAAACGGTCGGAGGACTGGACGAACGGTCGGAGGGCGTTTTCAGTCTGAACGGTTGGAAACGTCAGTTGGTTTTTGCGGAAAGTCACGGGACAGGGCAGCGTTGGCAGGCGAAATCGGGTTACCTTTGCAGTGAGAAATGAGCCGAGGATAACTGCAACGACCTTTCAAAAAACACAACCTTAAAATTTCTACAAAACCATGAAAATCAGACTTGAAAGATGGTACCCGCGCGATGGGTACACGATTGGGAAACTCTTTGTGGACGGCACCTTCTGCTGCGAGACGATGGAACCGGCCGACCGCGGACTGGACGCTTCGATGCGGCCGCAGGACATTGCCGCTGTCAAGGTGCAGGGCCGCACGGCCATCCCCACCGGCACCTATACGCTCACGATAGAGGTGGAGAGTCCGCGGCTGGGCGGACGGGAGGCTTACCGATTCTGCCACGGACGCATTCCGCGCCTGTTGGATGTGCCGGGCTTCGACGGCGTACTCATTCATGTGGGCAACTATCCCGAGGACACGAGTGGCTGCATTCTCGTGGGACGCAACTGGGTGCGCGGACAATTGCTCCGCTCGGCCGCCACGTTTCGGAAGCTCTATGCGCAGCTGGCGGCGGCACAACGGCGACAGGAAACGCTCGAAATCACCGTGACACGGCTGCGCGGACAGGATGCGTGAGCCGCGCGTCAGCCTCCATGCTCCAGACGGTATTTGATTTCGCGCGGATGATGCTCCAGAATTTCCTGCCGCAGCCGGCGCGTGTCGGTGTGCAGATAGATTTCGGTGGTGCCGATGGATTCGTGTCCCAGCATGGCCTGGATGGCGCGGAGGTTGGCACCGCCTTCGAGGAGCGAAGTGGCGAAACTGTGGCGGAAGGTGTGGGGGCTGACGTGCTTGGTGATGCCGGCCAGGGCCACGAGCTGCTTGATGAAGTGGAACACGGTGATGCGCGACATGCGTTTCCGCCGACCGCTCAGGAACACGTAGTCTTCCTCGCCGGGGAGGGCATCGATGTGGCAACGGTCGTCGAACCAGAGATTGAGCTCATGAATGGCCTTCTGCGAGATGGGGACGAGCCGCTGTTTGCTGCCCTTCCCGTTCACGCGGATGAACTCATCGCTCAGGTAGAGGTCTTCCATCTTCAGATTGCAGAGCTCGCTCACGCGCAGGCCGCATGAGAAGAGCGTCTCGATGATGGCCTTGTTGCGATGGCCTTCGGGCGCGGTGAGGTCGATGCAGGCTTCGATGCGGTCAATCTCGTCCACCGTGAGCACGTCGGGCAGATGTTGGGGCAGGGCGGGAAACTCGAAAAGTTCCATCGGGTCGGTCTCGATGACATCGGTCGTCAGCAGGAACGTGTAGAAACTGTGGATGCCCACCATGATGCGCTTGCGGGAGGCGGGCTGGATGCCCACGTCGTAGAGTGCGGCCATGAAGTGATGGAACTCTGCGAGCGGGGGCTGCATCAGATCGACCGCTTCGGCATCGAGGAAGCCGGTGAACTTGCGGAGGTCGCGCTCGTAGGCATCAACGGTGTTGTCGGAAAAGCCTTTTTCCAACTTCAGATACTGGTGGTAGCGGCGGAGAATCTGTTGTCGGTCTTTCTCCATCAGGCGTCCTCCTCTTGATTGATGTAGCCCGAGACGTTGCTGTCGTATGACTTATCCATTTTTATATAGAGAGGCCGGCAGGCAGTCATTTTACTTTCCTCAGCTTCTTCTGAGCAGACGGTATGTTTCTTTCCAGCCATAAGTCAAGCATAGGGTCGGCGACATAATACACGCCATCAGCCTTGGTGATGACGTCAAGCACCGCAAAGGTAACGACTTCTCTCCAATTATCCAAAACAAATTATTTGTTTTGAATAATTTGTCCGAAATAATTGCGGCAGGCAACGGGATTGAGACGGAATGGAATTAAATGAAACAATGAGAACAGAGAAAACAAACACAGGCTTCGCCGTGAAGTTAGGCTGCATCTCGGCAATGCAAAGAAAAAATGCTTTTATTTCTTTGCATTGCGCTCGATTTGCACTAACTTTGCATCAGTGTTTGCTGCAAAGCGGCACAGAACCAACGGAGAATGACAATGAAGAGAATATGGATATTGAACGGGCCGAACCTGAACCTGCTGGGACGGCGTGAACCTGAGATTTACGGCTCGCGCGGTTTTGACGGCTGTCTCACGGAGCTGCGGGCACGCTATGAGGGTGTGGCCGAGCTGAGTTACTTCCAGTCGAACGTGGAGGGGGTGCTCATCGACAAGATTCAAGAGATCGGGTTCGACGCGGACGGCATCGTGCTGAATGCCGGTGCCTACACCCACACGAGCATTGCGCTGCAGGACTGCATCCGCGGCATCACGGCTCCTGTGGTCGAGGTTCACATCTCCAACGTTCACCGTCGCGAGGAGTTTCGCCACAAGTCGATGATCAGCGCGGCCTGTCTCGGTGTCATCTGTGGATTCGGGCTGGATTCCTATCGTCTGGCCGTGGAGGCTCTCCTGGCCCGTTAAGGGCTGCATGGATTGCCGGCGAATGACCTTTTTCCGTTTCACCTTCCTTCCATCCGCATCGTGACAGAAACTGAACGTCTTGACGACTACATCCTTGCACACATCGACCGTGAACCGGAGCTGCTCCACCGCCTTTACCGCGCCACTCAGCTCCACCTGCTCTATCCGCGCATGGCCAGCGGACACCTGCAGGGACGCCTGCTGAAGATGCTCGTGCAGATGGTGCGTCCACAACGGGTGCTCGAAATCGGCACTTACAGCGGCTACAGCGGTTTGTGTCTGGCCGAGGGACTGCCGGAGGGCGGCGTGCTGCACACGGTGGAGGTGAACGATGAGCAGGAGGACTTCACCCTGCCGTGGTTCCGCCGTTCTCCTTACGCCGACCGCATCTGCCTGCACATCGGCGATGCGATGGAGGTGGTGCCGCAACTGGGCGTGATGTTCGACCTCGTGTTCATCGATGCCGACAAGCGTCACTATTCCGACTACTACGACCTCTCGATGCGTTTTCTCCACACCGGCGGCTATATCGTGGCCGACAACACGCTGTGGGACGGTCACGTGCTCGAACCGCCGGACAAGGCTGACCCGCAGACGCGCGGCATTCAGGAGTTCAACGACCGTGTGGCTGCGGACAACCGCGTGGAGAAGGTCATTCTCCCGCTTCGTGACGGATTGACGCTCATCCGCAAGAAATAGGGCGTTGCATTTTTCCTTTTTTTTAGACAACAAAAAAACTTAGAAGACCAAACTGATGGAAACGACGAGACAAAATAAAATTGCACGGCTCATCCAAAAAGACTTGAGCAATATTTTTCAGGAACAGACCCGCAAGACGCACGGCATCCTCGTGAGCGTGAGCGTGGTGCGCATCAGTCCCGACCTGAGCGTGGCCAAGGCATATCTGAGCATTTTCCCCTCGGAACGCGCCACCGAACTGCTCGCCAACATCAACGCGCAGACATCGGCCATCCGCTACAAGCTCGGCACGCTCGAACGCCACCAGCTCCGCATCATTCCTGAACTGAAGTTCTTCCTTGACGATTCGCTCGACTACATCGACCACATCGACGAGCTGCTGAAGAAATCCTGACAATCGCCATTTCACGCACTCTGCTCCGTGTCCTTCCCTTTCTACATAGCGCGTCGCTACTTGCTGAGCAAGAAATCGCACCACGTGATCAACATCATCTCGGGTGTGAGCGTGTTCGGCGTGGCCGTTGCCACGGCTGCGATGGTCTGCATCCTGTCCGTATTCAATGGTTTCGAAGACATGGTGGCAGGTCTCTTCACCGCGTTCGACCCCCAGCTCAAGGTGATGCCGGCCGAAGGCAAATACATGGCGGCGGACGAACCGGAACTGGAGGTGCTGAGGCAGAATCCGGACATCGCCGTCTATTGCGAGACGGTGGAGGACAATGCGCTCCTCATGGTGAACAACCGTCAGGCGATGGTGACCATCAAGGGCGTGGACGACAATTTCGAGCAGCTCATTGATGCCGACCGCATTCTCTACGGGGCGGGCACGTTTGAGCTGCATGCCGATGTAATCGACTACGGCATTCTGGGCACGGGACTGCTCATGGCTCTCGGGCTGGATGTCCAGTTTCCGCCAATCCAGGTCTATGCGCCCCGGCAGGGCGAGCGCATTGACCTCAATGACCCTGCTGCAAGTTTCAACAACGAGGAGCTGTATTCGCCACGTGTGGGATTCATGGTGAAGCAGGCCAAATACGACAGCCACTATACCGTCACGTCCATCGGCTTTGCCCGCCGCCTCTTCGAGCGGCAGGGCTACGTCACGGCTGTGGAGCTGCAGCTGGCGGACGGTGTCAGCACCGGTCGCGCCAAAGGCCAGATTCGTCGTCAACTCGGAGACCACTACCGGGTGCTTGACCGCTACGAGCAGCAGGAGGACACGTTCCGCATCATGAAGGTGGAGAAGCTCATCTCCTATATCTTCCTCACTTTCATCTTGCTCATCGCTTGTTTCAACATCATCGGCTCGCTCTCCATGCTTATCCTTGACAAGCGGGAAGACACGCTCGTGCTCCGCAATCTCGGAGCCGACGACCGCACGATAGGCTCCATCTTCATGACCGAAGGGCGGCTCATCTGCCTTGTCGGAGCCGTGGCCGGCATTGTCATCGGACTTGTCCTCTGCCTTGTGCAGCAGCAGTTCGGCCTCATCAAGTTCGGCTCCTCGGCCGGCAGCTACATCATTGATGTCTATCCGGTCAGCGTGCATGCCGTGGATATCGCCGTCGTTCTCTTGACTGTCGTTCTCGTCGGCTTTGCCTCCGTATGGTATCCCGTGCGCAGGCTGAGCCGGAAATACACGAAATAGAAATCAATCACAACCATCATACACAACCCCAACAATCATGAAAAAAATATCAGTAATGGTCGTCCTGTCGGCCGCAGTGGTACTGACGGGATGCTCGAAGATGAAACCATTCACAGAGCAGAACTTCACCGTAACTCCTTCGCCACTGGAATATCTGGCCGGAGAAATTCCGGCCACGGTCAGCGTCAACGTGCCCGGCAAGTTCTTGAATAAGAAAGCGGTGGTGACGATGACGCCGGAGTTGCGCTGGACGGCAGACGACACGCAGCAGTCGGAAAGCCGGATAGCCGGCACCAGTGCCACCATTCAGGGTGAGCGCGTCGAAGCCAACCATCAAATCATCAGTTATAAGAATGGCGGAAACACCACCCTGCGTACCACCTTCCCATTCCGTGAAGGCATGGAGAGCTGTGGACTGTGGATGACGTTCCAGGCCAGCAAGGGCAAAAAGCAGGTGGCAATGCCTGACGTGAAAATCGCTGAGGGCACGGTTTGCACTGCCGCCCTCGTCATGCGCACCGTGAAGCAGGCCTCTCCCGCTTTGGCGCAGGATAACTTCCAGCGTTCCATCCGTCAGAAGCAGGCGGCCACCATCAAGTTTCTCATTGGCCAGTCGAACCTGCGCGGCTCGGAGCTCAACAGCAGCAACGTGCAGGACTTCATCCGCACGCTTCGCAACATCAAGAGCGATGAGCAGAGCATCGTATTGGGCGATGTCGATGTGGAGGCTTATGCCTCGCCGGACGGCTCGTTCGGCTTCAACAGCCAGTTGGCCGAGAAGCGCGGAGAAGTGTCGGAAAACTATGTGAACGAGCAGTTGCGCAAGAATAAGCTCGACACGCAGGTGAACATGAACTACACGGCCGAAGACTGGGACGGGTTCCAGGAGCTGGTGTCGCAGTCAAACTTGCAGGACAAGGAACTCATCCTGCGCGTGCTTTCCATGTACACCGACCCGGAGCAGCGCGAGCAGGAAATCCGCAAGGTTGCCACGGTTTACAGCGAGCTGGCCGATGCCGTGTTGCCGGAGCTGCGTCGTGCACGCATGACGGTACACTATGAGGTGATTGGGCGCAGCGATGAACAAATCCTGGCTGCATGGCAGGAGAATCCGTCCGACCTCAGTCTGGAGGAACTGCTCTATGCGGGCAATATCCTGGTGAAGGACGATGCCACACGCAAGCAACTCTATCAGAAGGCTATCGAAACGGCTCCTGACGACCCGCGTGCCTACAACAACATGGCTGTGCTGGCCATGCAGCAGGGAGACAATGATACGGCGCAGAACTATCTGCGTCAGGCTCTGGCTCATCAGTCGTCGGCGCTCGAACCTAACACCAACCTCGGACTGCTGGCTCTGCAAGATGGCAACGTGAAGGATGCAGAGGTCTTCATCTCGAAAGGCTCGGGTTCGGATCATGCGAGCGAGGCACTGGGCAATCTTTACATCGCCCAAGGCAAGTACAATCTGGCTGCTGTGGCAATGGAGAAGAGTTCTTCGAACAGTGCCATTCTGGCTGACATCCTGGCTCAGGACTACGCGGCTGCTTTGCTGGCTTTGGAAGCCAACCAGAATCCGGACGCCACGACGCAGTATCTGAAAGCCGTGCTTGGCGCACGTATGCAGAACGAAAGTGCCATCCGCGAAGGGCTGACGGCAGCCGCAGCCGCTGATTCCTCGCTCGCCCGTCGTGCCACCAAAGACCTTGAGTTCGTGAAGTATCGCAGTCTGGTGCAGCAGATTGTGAAGTGATGAGCCTTTTCTCTCCTTCTTCTTACTTCTGTATGACTACTTCCAGACCATTCATTCGTCTCCTCGGATGCCTGCTGCTCGCTGTCCTCGCCGGTTGTGGACCGAGCGGCAGGTCGTTCCGCATTCGTGGCGAAATCTCCGGTATGCAGAGCGGCGAGCTCTACGTCTTCAGTCCTACAGCTGAATTGGCGCAGTTTGACACGCTCCAGGTCAAGGAGGGACGTTTCCTTTATACGGGACAAGTCAGTCGTCCGACGGCGCTCTTGCTCCTCTTTCCCAATGCGGTGGAGCAGGTCATTTTTGTCGATGGCGGACAATCACTCCGCTACCGGGCCAAGACGAATGATCTGGGCAACTATGTGGTGGAGGGAAGTAAGGAAAACGAGCTGATGAACTCTTTCCGCGAAGAAGCGAAACATCTTGACCATGACCACACGCTCCAATTGGCGCGGAAATACATCCGCAACCATCCGAAGTCGCTGGCGGCTGTCTATCTCTTCGACCGCTATTTCTTGCAGGACGCTCAGGTGGATTCCAAAACTGTCAGCGATATACTTCGGCCATTGCGTGCGGCACAGCCCGACAACAGGACGCTCCTCGCCGCAGCCGGCCGTTTGAAAGTGATGGGGCGTGGCCACGTGGATTCTTTGCTGCCGGCTCTCACGCTCACGACCAAGCAGGAGCAGAAGGTGAACCTCCGGAAATTGAATCATGACTGCACGCTGCTGGCGTTCTGGGCTTCTTGGATGCCTCAGCAGTGGAACTTCATTTCTTCCCTCCGCTCATTGCAGCGTGAGTATGGCAAGCAGGCCGGCTTTGTGGCCGTCTCGCTCGATACTCAAATCTATCAGTGGGAAAACTTTATCCGACCCGACAGCACGTCCATCAGCCATGTCTGTGATGGACGTGCTTGGGATTCGCCTGTGGTCAATGCGCTCGGCATCCGGCAGGTACCCACCTATTTCATTGCAGGTCACGACGGACGCATTCTGGCTCGTGGCAACAATACGGATGACATGCGGCGCGACTTCGAGCGTTTCGTCAAGTGAGCGTGCCGTGCAGAATGGCATCGATGACTTGTGGAAAGTGAGCCTGCTCCAGCGCGTGTTCTTTTTCTGCGATGTCGTCGGCTGTGTCTGTCGGCAGGATGGGCGTGCGGAACTGAGCAATGATTTCGCCCCCGTCGCAGACTTCGCTCACCCAGTGTACGGTCATGCCTGTCTCCGTTTCTCCGGCAGCTTTCACAGCTTCGTGTACGTGATGGCCATACATCCCCTTGCCCCCGTATTTGGGAAGCAAGGCAGGATGTAAGTTCACCATCCGTCGTTGATAGGCTTTCAGCAGAAAGTCGGGCACGATGACGAGAAAGCCGGCGAGCACGATGAAGTCCACGCCATAGCTTTGCAGCAAGGGCATCAGCACTTCTTCGCGTGCAAAGTCCTTGCGCGCTACGACTTCCGTGGCCACCCCCAGCCTTTTGGCCCGTGTCAGGGCGAACGCGTCGGCGCGGTTGCTCAGCACGAGCACGACTTCCACGTCAGCCGAGTGCCGGAAATACCGGATAAGATTCTCACAATTCGTCCCATTGCCTGAGACGAAGATAGCCATTCTGATCATGTGCGGAGGCAAAACGGTTCAGCCCTCAATCAGGTTCTCGCCCGTCATGTCGGCTGGTTGTTCGAGCCCCATGATGTGGAGGATGGACGGAGCCACGTCGGCCAGACGACCGTTCTTCACGCGTGCCGAATTGTTGTCGGTGACGTAGATGAACGGCACGGGGTTGAGAGAATGAGCCGTATTCGGTGTGCCGTCCGGGTTGATGGCGTTGTCGGCATTGCCGTGGTCGGCGATGATGAGAGCCTCGTAGTCGGCGGCTTTGGCAGCCTCGATGACTTCGCGCACGCACTGGTCAACGGCCACGACGGCTTTGGCAATGGCGTGATAGATGCCTGTGTGCCCCACCATGTCGCCATTGGCGAAGTTCACGACGATGAAATCGTACTGCTGAGTGCGGATGGCACCGATGAGTTTGTCCTTCACCTCGTAGGCGGACATCTCAGGCTTGAGATCATAGGTAGCCACCTTCGGCGATGGCACGAGAATGCGGTCTTCGCCTGCGAACGGAGCTTCGCGGCCACCGTTGAAGAAGAAGGTCACGTGAGCATATTTCTCCGTCTCGGCCGTGTGCAGCTGCCGCTTGCCCAGCCGGCTGAGATATTCGCCGAGCGTGTCAGTCACGTTCTCCTTCGGGAACAGGATATGTACACCTTCGAAGCTGGCATCGTATGGGGTCATGCAATAGTACTGGAGGTTCGGGATGGTCTGCATGCCCTCCTCCGGCATGTCTTTTTGCGTGAGCACGATGGTGAGCTCCTTGGCGCGGTCATTGCGGTAATTGAAGAAGATGACCACGTCGCCCTCCTTGATACGTCCGTCCACGTTCGCGTTGACGAGCGGCTCCATGAACTCATCCGTGTCTTTGTGTTCTTCCGTGTCGGCATCATAGCAGCTCTGCACGCCTTCCACCATGTCGGCCACCTGCCGTCCCTTGCCGTTGACGAGCTGGTCATAGGCCACCTTGATGCGGTTCCAACGCTTGTCACGGTCCATTGCATAGAAGCGTCCGATGATGGAGGCGATGTGGCCTGTCGTCTGGTCGCAGTGCTCCTGCAGCTGACGGATGAATCCTTTGCCTGATTTCGGGTCGGTGTCACGTCCGTCCATGAAGCAGTGGACGTAGGTGTTTTCGATGCCGTATTCCTTGGCGATGTCAATAAGCTTGAAGAGATGGTTCAGCGATGAGTGAACGCCTCCTGTGGAGGTGAGCCCCATCAGATGTATGCTCTTGCCGGTTTTCTTGGCGTAAGAATACGCGTTCACGATTTCCGGGTTCTGGAGGATAGAGCCGTCCTGGCAGGCACGGTTGATTTTCACGAGGTCTTGATAGACGATGCGTCCGGCGCCGATGTTGAGATGTCCCACTTCGGAATTGCCCATCTGTCCGTCAGGCAACCCCACGTCCTCGCCACAGGCCATGAGCTGGCTGTGAGCGCTGACCGCGTTGAGATAGTCGAGATAGGGTGTAGGCGTATTGTAGATGACGTCGCCCTCGCCGTGCTGTCCGATTCCCCATCCGTCGAGAATCATGAGAAGTGCTTTCTTTGCCATAGTGCTTGATTGTGTTTATTTTAGATGTTTTTGTTGGATTCGTCCCAATCGGTGTTGCCGGTCTGCGCCACCTCGTAGATCTGTCGTGTCAGTGTGGCATCCAGTTTCACGTATCCGCCGAAGACCTCGCCCTTGGTAATGTGGAGGTTGTGTACAAGGCGGTCGATGTCTGGATGCTGAATGCCGAGTCCGGCCAGCGTGGATGGCAGCCCGAGCGATGTCCAGAAAGCGCGGAGGCGGCGGATACCTTCGTTGATGATGGTTCGGTCGTCGTGTCTTTTCTCGCTGACGCTCAGCACGCGCACGGCCAGCTGACGGGCACGGTGTGGATTGATGCGGCTGACGACGGAGAGCCAGGCGGGGAAAATCACAGCCAGGCCGGCTCCGTGGGTGACGTGGTAGAGGGCACTGAGCTCATGCTCGATGGCGTGGCTCGACCAGTCTTCTTCGCGCCCCGTGCCGCAGACGCCGTTGTGTGCCAGTGTGCCGGCCCACATGATGTTGGCGCGTGCGTCGTAATCGCGTGGGTTGGTCATCACTTTCGGCCCTTCGGTCATGATGCTGAGCAGTACACCTTCGGCCACACGGTCGGTGATGTCCGTGCCGGTGGTGTTGGAGAAATAGCGTTCGAAGATGTGCACCATCATGTCACAGATGCCGCTGGCTGTCTGATAGGGCGGGAGCGTGAACGTGAGCTCGGGGTTCATGATGGAGAAGCGCGGACGCAGATGATCCGGGCAGCGGAGTGAGATTTTTTGTCCCGTGTCCACGTTGGTGATGACGGAGTTGCCCGAAGCCTCGCTCCCGGCAGCGGGGATGGTGAGCACGGTGCCCACGGGCATGGCATCGTGAATGGTGGCTTTCCCGCTGAAGAAGTCCCAGAAGTCTCCTTTGTAGAGTGCGCCTGCGGCAATGGCTTTGGCGGTGTCGATGACGCTTCCTCCGCCCACGGCCAGCAGAAAATCGTAGTGCTGTTCGCGCACTCTGTTGATGCCCTCACGCACGAGGCCGTCTTCCGGATTTGGCTTCACGCCGCCCAGCTCGCCGAAGGTGAGGTCGGCCTTGTCGAGCGATTGCTTCACGCGTCCGAGCAGCCCGCTGCGCACGGCACTTCCGCCTCCATAGACGAGGAGCACGTTGCTGCCGCCGTATTTCTGTACCAGTTCTCCTGTCTGCGTTTCCGTTCCGCGTCCGAACACAAAGTTGGTGTTGCTGCAAAAAGTGAAATTTTCCATTGTCTGTCCTTTCCTGTATGCGTCAATGCGATTTTTCCCGGTTGTCTGATACCGTCATCCATGCTTCTCATGGATGGCATTGATGGCCTCTTCGACAGTGAGCAGTTGCTGCTCGCCGGTCGCCATGTCCTTGAGCGTGATTTTTCCTGCTTGGATTTCGTTGTCGCCGACGAGCGCCACAAACGGAATGGCTTTGGCGTTGGCATAGCTCATCTGCTTCTTCATTTTGGCCGCATCGGGATAGATTTCCGCGCGAATACCTGCGTCACGCACCTTGCGCAGTGCCTGCAGGCAGTAGTCGGCCTCCGTCTCGCCGAAGTTCACGAAGAGCAGCTGTGTGGTGCTGACGGCCTCGCGCGGATAGAGGTCGAGCTGATTGAGCACGTCGAAGATGCGGTCGGCTCCGAACGAGATGCCCACGCCGGAGATGCCCGGCATGCCGAAAATGCCCGTCAGGTTGTCGTAGCGTCCGCCGCCGGTGATGCTTCCCATTTCCACGTCGAGAGCCTTCACCTCGAAGATGGCTCCCGTGTAGTAGTTCAGTCCGCGCGCCAGCGTCAGGTCCAGCTCGATGCGGTTGTGGAGCGATTCTCCCAGCTTGCCGAGGATGAACTCGCATTCCTCCACGCCTTTCAGTCCCGTTTCCGAGTCCTTGAGCACTTCGCGCATGGTCTGGAGCTTCTCGGCGTTCGTTCCTTCCAGACGGATGATGGGCTGCAGTTTGTCGATGGCCTCGGCCGGGATGCCATCAGCGGCCAGTTCGGCATTCACCTGCTCCAGCCCGATTTTGTCGAGCTTGTCGATGGCCACGGTGATGTCCACGATTTTGTCGGCCTGCCCGATGATTTCGGCGATGCCGCTGAGAATCTTGCGGTTGTTGACCTTGATGCAGACGCGCACACCGAAGCGCGTGAACACGGTGTCGATGATTTGCATCAGTTCCACCTCGTTGAGCAGCGAGTCGCTGCCCACGACATCGGCATCGCACTGGTAGAATTCGCGGTAGCGTCCGCGCTGCGGCCGGTCGGCACGCCATACGGGCTGAATCTGGTATCGCTTGAACGGCAGGGTCAGCTCCTCGCGGTGCTGCACGACATAGCGTGCGAACGGCACCGTCAGGTCGTAGCGCAGGCCTTTCTCGCAGAGGCGGGCAGCCAGATGCGGAGCCTGCCGGCCGAGCAGCTCCTCGTCGCCGATGCCCTTGAGGAAGTCGCCGGAGTTGAGAATCTTGAAGAGCAGCTTGTCGCCCTCCTCTCCGTATTTTCCCATCAGTGTGGAGAGGTTCTCCATAGCCGGTGTCTCGATGGGCTGGAAGCCATAGAGGGCATACACGTCCTTGATGGTATTGAATATGTAGTTGCGCTTGGCCATTTCGATGGGTGAAAAGTCGCGCGTCCCTTTCGGGATGGATGGTTTCTGTGCCATAGGAATGATGGATGAAGTCTGCTGCAAAGTTACGAAATTATTCAGAAACGCGTGCAGGCAGAGGACGGAAATCCTTATATTTCTGCCTTCTGCCGTTACGACATGAAGGGAAGTGGCCATCACGGCTGCTTCCCTTTCTCTTTTTGACTTAAGTCTTCAAACTTCACTAAACATATATATTTTTTTTCTTGAGAAACTCAACACTCAGGGCTTGCTCCGTCCGCCGTCGGGCAGGAGCTTGAAGTCGCAGGCGGAGAACCAGCTGCCGCTGTAGCTGCTGTGCGTGATGCGCTCATCGTTGGTGATGCCGTAGTCAATGCGTCCCGTGGCGGTCCGGATGCCTTCGATGCGCACCTCGCTCCATCCGTATCCCTCGCCGTCGTTGGCCTCGGCCACAGCCTTGGCAAGGGTCTGCTCGGGGGAGAGAACGCTCAGTGTGTCGATTCCGGCAACGGCCTCCCTGGCTTTTTCCCATAGGGTGCCGCCCGTGTTGCCGTAGGTCGGAATCTCGGCCAGATAGGTCTTGCCGTCGGCACGGGCATAGACGTAAGCACCGGCACCCGACGAGCGTGCAGTCGCCAGGAGCGTGTAGCTGCCCGCCGACAGCAGTGAGTCGGTGCGTTCCACGGTGTAGGTCGAACCGCCGAGCTCGTTGTTGGAGTCGAGGAAACGCACGTCCTCGTCGCCCGTATAGTATTCGCCCTTGTAGGTGAGGTGGTTCTCTCCGTTCGGGTCCGCCGTCACCACGTGCCAGTGGTGGCGTTGCAGGAAAGTCCAGTCCTCCGGTTGCATCCAGTAGCCGCCGTGTGTGTTGGCGGCGATGCGCTCAGCCGATGCGCGGCGGTATCTCTCATGGCGGAGATTCTCGCAGTCGGTTCCGATTCTGACGAAGATGGCGATGGCCGTGCAGAGGCAGATGAGCCAGAGCAGTGTCCATCCGAAGCGCTGTGCGGCACCCATCGGCGCCACCTGCTTGCGCCACGCCATGACGGAGTGGATGACACCATAGACGATGATGAGCACCAGTCCGATGAGGCTCACGACGAGCAGGGTCGTCATGACGATATGATCTGCCCACGGATAGTTTGTGTCGAAGATGCCGAAGTCTTCGGTCATGCCGTCCGGGGCGAAGATGAGGATCAGAACCATGATGAGGAAAATCAAGGCGGTCAGGCTGAAGCAGACGGCGATGATGAAGATGATGCACTTGAAGAACAGTGCCAGAATGTCGAAGAAACTGCTCAGACAGCCTCGTCTCCCGCTCTGCGGCTGCCCCGCGGTCTGCCGCACCTCCTCACTCACTTCCTGCGCCAGATTTTGGGCATTCACAGCCTGTCCTTTCATGCGCAGGCGGTCTTCGGGCGTGTCGGCCACCGGTGTGATGCAGGCCATGACGACATAGGCAAGGAGCAGCCACCAGTGCCATTGACCGAAGATTGCGTGAAGGAAAAAGTAGAAATGATTGTCGGTGAAGGCGGAGAATCTCCATAGGATGAAGAAAAGCAGGATGAAGCCGACACGCCAAAGCAGCGAGTCGCCGCCGAAGAAGACGGCGCAGCCGCCGAGCAGTCCCGTGAGTTTCTTGTCCTGCGGATTGCGGTAGAACCGCTTTCCCGACTGTCGCAGGCGGCTGAAGTAGCCGTCCGTGGTTCGGTTTCCGCCGTCCTGCCCTGCGCTGTGGCCGTCTGCCTCTGCGCCGCTGTCTTCCTTTCCGCTGTCGGCCTGAGCCGGTTCGTCCTCTGTGTCGGTGGCATTGTCGTCCATCTGCTGCGGATTGCCGATGCGCGTGATGATGTTCTGCACGTGGTCGATGTTGATGGCCTCGATGCCCTGCGCCTTCAGCTCGTCGAACAGCTCGGCGATGCGGGCTTCGATGTCGTCCACGATTTCATTGCCGCCTTCGCGCCGCGAAAAGTAGTTGCGCAGGGATTCTTCGTATTTCTGGAGCAGTCCGTAGGCATCTTCGTCAATGCTGTAGAGATGCCCGAACATGTTGATGGTGATGTTGCGTTTCATTGGGATGATGAAATTGATGATGAATGGATGTTTTTTCAAGGATTAAAGCTCTGGAGCCGATGGGGCGGCCGTCGGGGCGGCGGAGTCCTTCAGATGCTCCACGGTGCCGCTGATTTCGGTCCAGGCCTTGTCGAGTTCCAGCAGAAAAGTCTGCCCCAGCGGTGTCAGTGCATAATACTTGCGCGGCGGCCCCTGCGTGCTTTCCTGCCACTCGTAGCTCAGCAGCCCCTCGTTTTTCAGTCGCGTCAGCAGTGGATAGAGCGTTCCTTCCACCACGAGCAGTTCGGCTTCTTTCAGCCGCTGGATGATGTCGGAGGCGTAGGCCGGCCGCTGCTCCAGCAACAGCAGGATGCAGTATTCCAGCATCCCCTTCCGCATCTGCGATTTTGCGTTGTCGATGTTCATGTCGCTCCTTGTTTTTAGAAAGTTCCCGAACCGGATTCCGATGGGCATCCTGTTCTTTCGGCCGCAAAGTTATAGGATTTGCAAGTACCTTGCAATACAAAGTACTATAAATTTTTCGGAATTTTATAACTTTTAACATTTCATGGCTTTCGCATGCCTGTTTTCGGCGCGTTTCAGATTTCCAAACGCTGCGGAGAAAAGTCACGGCAACCGCCGTGAAAATATCCCAAACCCTGCTCGAAAATTTCCAAATCAGTCTGACTTTTTCCAAAACGAACGCGTTCGTTTTCCGGAACGAACGTGTTCAATCCGCGGAACGAACGTGTCCGATTGTCACGAAATCGCTGGAGCTCGGACATTTTCCGTGCGGAGGTCATGACTTTTCTCCGCAGAGTTCAGGGAAAACGCCGCGCTGTCCGTGGCGGAGCACATGCTGGCATTCAGAGCAGGCTGACGACGGAATAGGCTACGATGAGATAGCGGAGAAATTTGCCGATGAAGGTGGAGAGGAAAGTGAGGGGGAGATTGGTGCGGGCAATGCCGAGAGCAATGCTGATGGCAGTGCCGAGGATGGGGAGGAAGGCGAAGAAGCCCATCCAGGCGCCGTAGCGGTCTGTCCAGCGCATGGCGCGGTGCAGCTGTGCGGGCTTCACGCGCAGCCACTTGCCGATTTTCTCCATGCTGGCGAACGTCCCGATGAAATAGTTGACCATTGACCCCAGCACGTTGCCTGCCGTTCCGGCCAGTACGGTGGGCCAGAAGTGCATGTCGGTGGCGGCCAGAAGCCCGCCCATCACGGCCTCGCTGCTGAAGGGGACGAAGGTGCCGGCGAGGAACGAGGCGAGCGCCATGCCCCAGTAGCCGTATTGGATGAAGAAATCGTTCATGTCGTTTTGTTCGGGCTGCCGGAACCGTGGAGCGCAGCCGGCGGGGTCAGAGCCACACGAGACTGGCGATGCATCCCGCTGTCAGCAGCACGGTCAGGGCGATGGTGATGTGGTTCTGCACCTTGCCGATGGAGAGCGCGGCGAAGTGACCGCCCAGCATGGCGGCGTTGGCCATGCACAGCGGCAGGATGGACAGCGCATGCTGCGGCTGGAGCAGCAACCAGACGAAGGCTGCGCTGCCATGCAGGATTGCCACATAGTAGTTGCAGCGCGTGCGCGTTTTGTCTAAGTGTTTGTTGTGAAGAAAGTCTATCGTGCCGATGACGAAAATCAGCAGCGTCAGTGCGGCGGGCACAATCTCACGGACGGTCAGGGCAGAATAGTCGGGCACGGCCGGCGTGTTGAGACACGTGAAGTGGGCGGCGAACAGCGGCAGGCGGTCGGTGCAGAAGGCGGCTGCCGCCAGAAACCAGTAGGGGGTGAGGATGCCGAGCAGCGATGCCATCCAGTTGCGCGGCGACAATGAGCGGAGCATGACCTGCGAAATCCACAGCACCGGCACGAAGTACAGCAACAGGGGGATGAACACCGATGCGATGCTCACGAAGAGAAAGGAAAGATAAGTATAGACGGTCAGGGACGGCTTCTGGTAGCTGGCCAGAAAGGGGAAGTAGGTGACAACGGCCAGAAAGATGAGGACATGGGGTGCACTCAAGGAGTGGTAGGAAGTCACGGCGGTCAGTAGCAGGAAGTAGATGCTGCTGAGGGTACGGCTGCTCACGCGCAGCAGCGCATACGCATTGTTCAGCTCGGCCATCAGATAGGCTGACACGGCACACACCACCAACCCACCCGCCAGCCGCATCATCGGCGACGTGAAGAAGGCACCGGAACCGGTGCCGGGCGCAAAGGTGTCCAGGAAACCGGTGCCGCTCAGGAGAAACAGGGCGTGCACAAGCCAGATGAACACGGCGAATGTGTTCACGACGGCGAGCGTGAAGCGTCCTGAGGCGATGGTGCGTTGGAACATGTGCGTTGGTCTTGCGGAAGGACGGGGTCAGAGGTCTGCGCCGATGTCGGAGCGGAAATATTTCTTTTCGAACTGAATTTTCTGTGCTTCGGAAAAGGACTTCCGGAGTGCCTCCGCACGGGTGTTGCCGTAGCTGCTGACGGCGATGACACGTCCTCCGTTCGTTACGATGCGCCCGTCTTTCTCCGTCGTGCCTGCGTGGAACACGATGCTGCCTTCCACCTGGTCGATGCCGCTGATGGGATAGCCTTTCTCGTAGTGCTGCGGATAGCCGCCGCTGACGAGCATCACGCACACGGCCGCGCGGGGGTCGATGTCGAGCTGCCGGCGGTCGAGGTCGCCTGCGGCCACGCCTTCCAGCAGGTCCGCGAGGTCGCTCTTCAGGCGCAGCATCACTGTTTCCGTCTCAGGGTCGCCCATGCGCACGTTGTATTCGATGACCATCGGGTCGCCGGCCTTTGCGTTGGCGTAGTCGCGGTCCACGCGAATCAGTCCGAGGAAGATGAATCCCTTGTAGTCGATTTGCTCCTCCCGCAATCCCCGGATGGTCGGGCGGATGATGCGCTCCTCCACTTTCTGCATGAAAGCGGTGTCGGCAAACGGAACGGGCGACACGCTGCCCATACCGCCGGTGTTCAGTCCTGTGTCGTGCTCGCCGATGCGCTTGTAGTCTTTGGCCACCGGCAGAATCTTGTAGTGCTCGCCGTCGGTCAGCACGAATACGGAGCATTCGATGCCGCTCAGGAACTCCTCGATGACGACTTTCGCACTGGCCGTGCCGAACATGCCGCCCAGCATCTCCTTCAGCTCCCGCTTGGCCTCGTCGAGGGTGGGCAGGATGAGCACACCTTTGCCGGCGCAGAGGCCGTCGGCTTTCAACACGTAGGGCGGCAGTAGCGTTTCCAGAAAGGCCAGTCCCTCGTCGAGCGTCGTGCCGTCGAACGAGCGATAGGCGGCTGTCGGGATGGCGTGGCGCTGCATGAAGCCCTTGGCGAACTCTTTCGAGCCCTCCAGCACGGCACCGGCCTTCGAAGGGCCGATGACCGGCACGTGGCTCACTGCAGGGTCGCTGCGGAAGGCATCGTAGATGCCCTTGACGAGCGGGTCTTCCGGCCCCACCACCACCATGTCGATGTCGTGGTGCGCCACGAAGGTCTTGACGGCCTCGAAGTCGTCGGCCCGCAAGGCCACATTCTCCGTCGGGGCGAACGTGTGGATGCCGGTGCGGTCGTTGTCGGCAAGGTGTGCCGTGCCCGCATTTCCGGGTGCCACGAAGAGTTTCTCCACTTTTTTGCTTTGGCTGATTTTCCAGGCAAGCGCGTGCTCACGGCCGCCGCTGCCCAACAGAAGGACTTTCATGTGCTGGTGATGTTTGTTGGAAAAATATGGAAGAGGGACAGACCGGAGAAAACAAAACGAGGGTCGGTGCCGCTGCCCGGAGGACAGAAAGGCACGCGCCGGCGGAAGGGTCAGAAGCGCAGCAGCTCCATGAACCGTTTCGACACTTGCGCCCGCCGCTGCGCGTCGGCATCCGGCAGAAATTCGTCCATCACGGCTTGCAGAGCCGCTTCGGCTTTCGTGCGCATCTGCGCCCGGCCGGCACGGATGCCCGCCGTCAGCTCGTTCTTGGGCAGCAAGGCTCGGTTGAAGTTTCCGTCACTCATCGTTCTTGTCCGTTTCAAGTCCGCTGCAAAGGTACGTTTTTTTTATGGAAAAAGCGTAAGGCGCAGGACGGAACTCGCGCTGACCCGCAAAATTTTCGGGGCATTCCTTCCGTTTTTAGGGGAGAAACACGTAACTTTGCAGCGAAGACCATGAATCTGACGACGCGCATAGACATACCGGAAAGCCGATGGCCGCTGACTCACAGCCGGCGGATGGTGGTCATGGGTTCGTGCTTCGCCGATGAAGTGGGGGAGCGGCTCAGAGCCGATAAGTTTCGGACGCTGGTCAACCCCTTTGGAACCATCTACAATCCGGCCTCCATCGCAGCCCTGCTCCGTCGGAGTCTCGATGAACGGATTTATTCGATGGATTCGCCCGAAATCTTTCGTGACGCGACCTCGGGACGATGGTTCAGCTGGCTGCATCATTCGACGTTTTCTGCGAGGAATCCGGACGAACTCATCGGAAGATTGAATGCGGTGACAGCCCGTGTGGGCGAAGAGCTGCGGCGGGCCGACATGTTCATTGTCACATTCGGGTCTGCCGTCGTTTACCGTCTGAAGCAGAACGGACGCGTGGTGGGCAACTGCCACAAGCAGCCGGACGGCCTCTTCGTCCGTGAAATGCTGACCGCCGACCGGATAGCGGCTGAATGGAGGCCGCTCATCGCGGACTTGCGCACGCGGAATCCGCACTTGCGCATCCTCTTCACGGTCAGCCCTGTCCGCCACAAGCGCGACGGACTGCACACGAACCAGCTGAGCAAGGCTCAACTGCTGCTGGCGGTGGATGCGTTGTGCGCGGATTCTTCCGATGAAATCGCCTATTTCCCGGCCTACGAGCTGTTGATGGACGAGCTGCGTGACTACCGTTTCTATGCCGACGACTTGGTGCATCCGTCGCCGTTGGCGGTGGATTATATCTACGAACGCTTCACCGAGACTTTCGTTCCGCCGGCGGAACAAGCGCTGAGCCGTGCGTGCGCCGACATCGCCGCCGCCGTCCGTCATCGTCCGTTCGATGCGGGAGGCGAGCCTTACCGGCGTTTCCTGCGACAGACCATTCAGAAAATTCACGACATACAACAATCACATCCCTACCTCGACTTCGAGGCGGAACTCAGCTTATGCAATACAAAATTGAGGACATAGCCCGCATCGTCGGTGCCAAAACGGAGGTTGTCGGACAGGCCGAAGGCGCGGGCGTGGTGAACTGGCTGCTCATCGACAGCCGTTCGCTCTGTTTTCCGGAGGAGACGCTTTTCTTCGCCTTGTGCACCCGCCGCAACGACGGGCATAAGTACATCGACGAGCTGTATCGTCGCGGCGTGCGCAGTTTCGTGGTGGAGAAGATTCCGCAAATCCGCTCTTACGACGGTGCCACCTTCCTGCTGGTGGACGACACGCTGGCCGCCTTGCAGACGCTGGCGGGCTACCACCGCTGCCGGTTCCAGATTCCGGTGGTCGCCATCACGGGCTCGAACGGGAAGACCACGGTGAAGGAATGGCTCTACCAGTTGCTTTCGCCCGACTACAACGTGTGCCGCTCGCCGCGCAGCTACAACTCGCAGGTGGGCGTGCCGCTCTCCTTGTGGCTGATGGACCGCCACACCGACATCGCCCTCATTGAGGCCGGCATCTCGCACCCTGGCGAGATGGAACGCTTGCGGCGCATGATACAGCCCACGGTGGGTGTCATCACGAATATCGGCCAGGCGCATCAGGAAAATTTCCTCAGCTACGACATCAAGTGTACGGAGAAGATGCAGCTCTTCAACGAATGCCGCACGGCGGTGGTCAACATGTGCGACAATTGCATAGCCCGCTGTTCGTCGGCGATTCCCGGACAGGTGGAGCGCGTCAGCTGGAACACCTATGAGAACGCGCGGCCGGGCGATGCCACCGTCATCATCCGTTCGGTGGAGAAAGAAGGGAAACGGGCCACGGTGAAGTTCTCCTACCGCGACGAGCTGGGGCAGTACACCATCCCTTTCATCGACGATGCCGCCATCGAAAACTCCATCACTTGTTTCGTCACCTGCGTGAGCCTGAAGCTCAATGTGGAGGAAATCTGCAAGCGGATGGCGCGACTCGAGCCGGTGGCCATGCGGCTGGAGGTGAAGGACGGCAAGAACGGCTGCACGCTGATCAACGACTCTTACAATTCCGATATTCATTCGCTCGACATCGCCCTGGACTTCATGAGCCGCCGGCCTGACATGAAGCAGCAACGCCGCACGCTCATTCTGAGCGACATCTTGCAGAGCGGCGAGTCGCCCCGTTCGCTCTACAGTCGCGTGGCGCAGATGGCCCGCAACCGCGACATCGACAAGGTCATCGGCGTGGGCGACGAAATCTCGTCGTGTGCCGCCTACTTCCCGATGGAATGCCACTTCTTCCGCACGACGGACGAGTTGCTTGACAGCGACGTGTTCCGCAACCTGCACGATGAGTTCATCCTCATCAAGGGAGCCCGCCAGTTCCGCTTCGACAAGCTCTGCGACCAGCTGACGCTGAAGGTGCACCAGACCATTCTGGAGGTGAATCTCAACAATCTCGTGGCCAATCTCAACTACTACCGCAAGTTCAAGCGGCCGGAGACGAAGATGGTGTGCATGGTGAAGGCGAGCGCCTATGGGGTGGGAGCCATTGAGGTGAGCAAGACCCTGCAAGACCACGGAGTGGATTATCTGGCCGTGGCCGTGGCCGACGAGGGTGCCGAGCTGCGCAAGGCGGGCATCACGGCCAACGTCATGGTGATGAATCCCGAGATGACATCGTTCAAGATGCTTTTCGACTACCGGCTCGAACCTGAGGTGTTCAACTTCGACATCCTCGAAGCCCTCATCCGGGCTGCTGAGAAGGAAGGCATCACCAATTTTCCCGTGCATGTCAAACTCGATACGGGCATGCACCGCTTAGGCTTCAACCCCGACACCGACATGCCGCGTCTCATCGAGCGGCTGCAGCGTCAGACGGCCATCATCCCTTGCTCCGTGTTCAGCCATTTCGTGGGCAGCGATGAGGACGGATTCGATGAATTCAGTAAGCAGCAGTTCGCCCGCTTCGACAGGGCTTCGCAGCAGTTGCAGGCGGCTTACAGCCACAAGATTCTGCGCCATATCTGCAATTCGGCCGCCATCGAGCACTTCCCGCAGTATCATCTTGACATGGTGCGTCTGGGGCTGGGACTCTACGGCATCAATCCCCGCACGAACCGCATCATACACAACGTGGCCACGCTGAAAACCACCATCCTGCAAATCCGCGACGTGCCCGCCGGCGACAGCATCGGCTACAGCCGCAAGACCTTCGTGGACCGCCAGAGCCGCGTGGCCGCCATTCCCATCGGATATGCCGACGGTCTCAACCGCCGGCTGGGCAACCGCAACTGCTATTGCCTCGTGAACGGGCAGAAGGCTCCCTACCTCGGCAACATCTGCATGGATGTCTGCATGATTGATGTGACTGACATCGACTGCAAGGCGGGCGACCGTGTCACCATCTTTGGCGACGACTTGCCGGTGACGGTGCTCAGCGATGCCATCGGCACGATTCCTTACGAGGTGCTTACGGGCGTTTCCACCCGTGTGCAGCATATCTACATTCAAGAATGAACAACACAGACGAACAGATGACAGACGAAGGATACATGCGCCGCTGCATCCAGCTGGCCCGCAACGGACAGCAGAACGCACAGCCCAACCCGATGGTGGGGGCTGTGGTGGTCTGCGACGGCCGCATCATCGGTGAAGGCTATCACGTGCGTTGTGGAGAAGGACATGCCGAAGTGAACGCGCTGGCCAGTGTGCGGCCGGAGGATGAGCACCTGCTCAGCCGGTCCACCATCTACGTCAGTCTGGAGCCCTGTTCCCACTATGGCAAGACGCCTCCTTGCGCCGACCTCATCATCCGCAAGGGGCTGCGGCGATGCGTGGTGGGCTGTGTGGATCCCTTTGCCAAGGTTCACGGGCGCGGTATCCGGAAACTGCGCGACGCAGGCATTGAGGTGCGCGTGGGCGTGCTGGAGGACGAATGCAGGGAACTCAACAAGCGCTTCATCACGTTCCATAGCCGGCAGCGTCCCTTCGTTACGCTGAAATGGGCACAGACCGCTGACGGATTCATCGGGCGGGTGGGGCAGACTCCCGACAACCCGCTGCTGATTTCGAATGCCTACACGCAGATGCTGTGCCATCGCCTGCGCGCTGAACATCAGGCGATTCTGGTGGGACGGCGGACGGAAGAGACGGATGCTCCGCTGCTCAATGTCAGAGCGTGGGTGGGGCAAAATCCGCGCCGCTACGTGCTGTCGCGCCGCAACGGCTCGCTGGCCGACCAGCTGCACGCAATGTGGGCGGACGGCATTCAGTCGCTGCTCGTGGAGGGCGGACGGGAAACGCATCAGAGCTTCATCGATGCCGGTCTCTGGGACGAGGCTTTCGTCGAGACAGGCAGCATGGTGCTGGGCGAGGGCGTGCCGGCTCCCGTGCTGGCGCATGCGGTGTGGCTCTCCACCGATTCCACAATGGGGAATCCTGTGGCTCACTACCGCCACCAAGCCGCTGCGGACTTGCCTGGGATCAGTGGCAACGGGCGGGGCGTAGAAAGTTAAATTTTAACGAAAAAGCCACGAATTTGCTATAAAATTCATTAAAAGTATGTTCATTAGTTCCGTATCGCAAAAATTGTTCGTATTTTTGCATTTCAAAAGCGGATTCTGCACGCACGGATTGTGTCTTGGCGCAACCTGTGCTCCGGCGGAATCAGAACTTGACTTGGCAGATGAAACATATCCTGATGACCCTATCGGCACTGGCGGCAGCCGCAATGCTGCTCGGTTCGTGCCTGAGCGATGACAACACCACTTCCACCTCGCCCGAATGCGCAATCACGGCCTTCAGTGTGGCCGACATCGCGTCGGATGTCGTGATTCAGGGTTCCGATGGTCTGGACAGCACCATCACTCGCACGATTGACGGGGATGCTGTCTATTTCAACATCGACCAGCTGAACAACCGCATCACGTCGGTGGACTCGCTGGCCAGCTGGGCCGACATCTCGCAGGTGCTCCCCACCGTCACTGCTTATGGAACTGTTTATTGCCGTCAGGGTGGCGACTCCATCTTCTACTATTTCACCAGCGGAAGCGATTCCGTGGATTTCACGCAGAAAGTGGAATTCCTGGTCGTGGCCAACGACCAGTCTTCCTCCAAAATCTATACGGCTGAAATCTTCAAGGCCTCCAACAATTCCGACTCTCTTTACTGGACGGAAGAAAGCAACACGGTGCCGCGCCTCGACGGCCGTTGCCGTGCCGTGGTGCTGGACAATCGCATCTATGTGTTTGCCGAGACAGACGGCCGGTTGACCGTCACCTCGGCCGATGCGGCAATGTCGCCGCTCGAATGGTCGGAGCCGTCGGCCGTGAGTGGTGCTGAGGCCGACTTGGACTGGCTGTCGGTGACAGTTTTCGACGGCAGCCTGTTTGCGCTGGATGTCAACGGCACGCTTTACCGCTCCACGAGTCTGCAAGAGGGAAAGACATGGACAAAAGCGTCCGATGCCACGTTCCTGCGTCTGCTTGCTGCCGACGCTACCTATCTCTACGCCTTCGACGGCACGCGGGTGCTGGCTACGGCCGATTTGGAGAATTGGGAGGAGAATGGCGTCAGAAATCTGAATATGCTTCCGGCTGCCCCGGTGAACTATGCGGCTTATACGACCAAGACCAACGCGGCATTGCAGAATGTCGTGATGCTCGGTTTGTCGGACAGCGACACCACCCATGCCGTGGTGTGGTTCAAGGTGTCGGCTCCCGACGACGAAGTGGATCAGGACTGGGCTTACGTGGAGGTGACGGCGGACAACGCCTTCGGCCTGCCGCGTCTGGCCGATGTGCAGATGTTCCGCTATGCGGGCACGCTCTATGCCTTCGGTGGGCGTGACCTCAATGCCGCTTCTGCAGACGAGGGGCTGGCTTTGGCCTACGTCTCTGTGTATGCTTCGAGCGACAATGGAGTGACCTGGCACGAACAGGTCGCGGACGTGGGGCTGCCGGCCGACCTCAATGCCAGTCCTGAGGCGCAGGTGTCCGCCGTCGTGGCGGCGGACAAGGTGTGGCTGCTGCAAAGCGGCGGACGCGTGTGGCGCGGATCCATGATTTCGGTGGCCAAATGACCGTCGGTCGCCGACCAAACGGGATGAACGAGAAATAAACAGGCAAGTTCTGATGAAACGATTCCTTCACACGCTGGCAGTTCTCCTCGGCTTGGCCGCCGCCCCGTCGGCCGCCGCGCAGGAGCTGGAATATGCACTCGAGCTGGGCGGCATGGCAGGAGGCTGTTTCTACATGGGCGATGCCAACCTGAACACGTTCTACAAGGGAACGAATCTGGGCGGCGGACTGCTGGCCCGCTGGAACATCAATCCACGCATGTCGCTGAAGTTCGACGTGGCCTACGGCGGCATCTCGGGCGATGCCTCGAACCTCTCCTATAAGTTTCCCGAGAATCCGGAGCAGGAATGGAAGTTCGACAACTCCGTCGTGGATGTCGGAGCACAATACGAACTCTCCTTCTGGGGATACGGACAGGGCGGTGGCTACAAAGGCAACCGCCGCCTGACACCCTACATCCAGTTCGGGCTCGGAGCCACGGTCGGGTCGGATGTGTTCACCATGAACATTCCCGTCGGTTTCGGCGTGAAATATAAATTCAAGGAGCGTTGGAACGTGGGGCTTGACTGGACCATGCACTTCAGCTTGAGCGACAAGCTCGACGGCATCAGCGACCCTTACAACATCAAGAGCGGATTTCTGAAGAACAAGGACTCCTACTCCTTCACCATGCTCTACATCTCCTACGACCTCTGTCCGAAATATCGGAAATGTAACAACGACATGTAGCGGCTGTCCACGCTTCCGCCATTCAAACAAAAGAAAAGTTTTCCGTCAGAACTCATGTATATCGACCAAGTTGACAAAACCAGAATTCCCCGCCACGTTGCCATCATCATGGACGGCAACGGTCGCTGGGCCAAATCCCGTGGCATGGAACGCACGATGGGGCATCAGGCCGGTGCGCAGAAAGCGCACGAAATCATGGAGACAGCCGTGAAGCTCGGTGTCGGTTATCTGACTCTCTACACTTTCTCGACGGAGAATTGGAGCCGGCCGGCCGACGAGGTGGCCGCGCTGATGGCCCTGCTGATGAAGCATCTGGAGGAGGAACTCTTCATGAAATACGATGCCCGTTTCCGCGTCATCGGCGACATCGACCGCCTGCCGCAGAATGTGCAGGATTCCGTGCGCTACCTCGAAGAACGGACGCGCGGGAACAAGGCCACGTGCATGGTGCTGGCGCTCAGCTATTCTTCAAAATGGGAAATCACGAAGGCTGTGCGGGACATCGCGACGGAGGTGAAGTCGGGAATACTGCAACCGGCCGACATCGATGAGCGCGTCATCGACAACCATCTCGAAACCCGGTTCATGCCCGAGCCGGAGCTTCTGATCCGGACGGGCGGCGAGGAGCGGCTCAGCAACTTCCTGCTCTGGCAGAGCGCCTACTCGGAATTCTACTTCACACCGGTCTATTGGCCGGACTTCGGGGAGGATGAATTCTGCAAGGCTCTCTGCGACTATCAGCATCGGCAGCGGCGCTTCGGCAAGACTGGCGAACAAGTGGCGGCTCCACTTCCGCCTACTCACTCGAACAATTTGTGACACGCGAAACACAGATGACAACTTTGCACATGACTAACATTCAGAAAATCGGACTACTCTTGCTGCTGACATTCCTTGTGATGCCGGCGGCCAGAGCTCAGCAGAATATTGACAAACCGACTGTTCTCTATGGCCAGCCGCGCCGCCTGCCCATCGGAGGTATCAGCGTGGAAGGGGCAGACAATTATGAGGATTACCAGATTATCGGCATCACCGGCCTCTCTGTCGGCGAAGTCATTTCCGTGCCGGGAGACGACATTTCCGAAGCCGTCAAGCATCTTTGGAACTACAATCTCTTTGCCGACATCAAGATTGTGGCCGACAAAATACAGAACGACAGCGTCTATCTGACGATTCGTCTGACCGCGCGTCCCAAAGTGTCGCAGGTGAACATCAACGGCGTGCGTAAGTCTGAGCGGGAAGATTTGGAACAGAAAATCGGCATCGTGACGGGCAACCAGCTCACGCCGAACATGGTGGACCGTGCCCGGCAGGTCATCGCGAAATACTATGAGGAGAAAGGATTCAAGAACGCCACGAGCACCATCGTGCAGCGCGACGATGCGGACAACAGCGGCCAGCTCATCGTGGATGTGAACATCGACAAGCACGAAAAGGTGAAGGTGAACAAAATCCACATCACCGGCAACGACCACATCAAGACCCGCAAGTTCCACGGAAACTTCTTTTCCGGCGGTCTGCTCAAGAAGACCAACGAAAAGGGATTCAAGAGTTTCTTCAAGACCAAGAAGTTCATCGCCGAAAACTATGAGGCCGACAAGGAGCGCGTCATCGAGAAATACAACGAGCTCGGCTACCGCGATGCCATAATCAAGGCCGACAGCGTGGTGGATGTCGGCGAGAACCTGGTCGATGTCTATCTTGACATCGAGGAAGGTCAGCGCTACTACCTGCGCAACGTCTCGTGGGCGGGCAACACACTCTTCACCACTGATGGGCTTAACGAGGTGCTCCAGATGAAGAAAGGCGACGTGTACAACCAGAAACTCCTCGACGACCGTCTCAACAATGACGAAGGCTCTGTGGCCAACTATTATTATAACCGTGGCTACGTGTTCAGCCACGTCGTTCCTTACGAAGACCGCATCGACGGCGATTCCATTGACCTCGAAGTGAGAATCATTGAAGGCAATCAGGCCACCATCAACAAAATCAACATCTATGGCAACACGCGTGTGTATGAGGAAGTCATCCGCCGTGAGCTGATGCTCAAGCCGGGCGACCTCTTCTCGATGGATGCCTACAAGATGTCTTACCAGGAAATCGGACAGATGGGGCACTTCGACCCTGAGCACATCGACTTCCAGCCGAAACCGAACGACGACGAGAGCACCATCGACCTGCAACTCGGTCTCACGCCGAAGGCCAGCGACCAGGTGGAACTCTCGCTCGGATGGGGCTATACGGGTCTGATTCTCAAGGCCGGCTTGAAGTTCAACAACTTCTCCCTCCGTAATCTCTTCGGCAAAGACCGCATTCATCATGGCATCCTGCCTCAGGGCGACGGGCAGCAGGTGGAACTCAGTGCCTCCACCAACGGCAGCTACTACCAGCAGTACAGCATCTCGTTCTACGACCCGTGGTTTGGCCGCAAGCGTCCGACTTCGTTCTCCGTGTCGGCCTTCTATTCGAAGTACACCGATGTCAACTCCAACTACTACAACAGCTCCTACATGAACAGTTACTATTCCATGCTCTATGGATATGGCAACTACAACAGTTCTTACTACAACAACTACTCCTCCTACTACGATCCCGACAAATACCTCCAGGTGTTCGGCTTCTCCATCGGCTGGGGTAAGCGTCTCAACTGGCCGGACAACAACTTCTCCTTCTCCGCCACGCTGGCCTACACGCGCTACATGCTGAAAGACTGGGAGTACTTCCTCATTACCGACGGAAACTGCAACAACATCAACCTCACCCTCCAGCTCCGCCGCCTCTCCATCGACAACCAGATCTTCCCGCGCCGTGGGTCGGACATCACGCTGTCCGTGGCCGCCACGCCGCCGTACTCTCTCTTCGACGGAAAAGACTACAAATATCTCAGTGCACACGCCACGACGGCAGATGCCGACCGCATGAAGAACTTGCAGGAAATCTACCGTTGGATTGAATACCACAAATGGAAATTCCAGTCGAAGTTCTACACGCCGCTCTCGGGTGCGCAGAAGTGCTTCGTGCTCATGACGCGCTTCGACATGGGATTCCTCGGTCATTACAACGCCGACAAGAAGTCGCCGTTCGAGACCTTCTACGTCGGTGGCGACGGCATGTCGGGCTACTCTTCCAGCTACTATTCCGAGACCATCGGCCTGCGCGGTTATGACAACGGTGCCCTCACGCCAAACGGCTACTACGGCTATGCCTACACCCGCATGGCGGCCGAGCTCCGCTATCCGCTCATGCTCAACAATTCCACCAACATCTATGCCTTGGCATTTGTCGAAGCCGGCAATGCGTGGACAGAAGTCAAGAAGTTCAATCCGTTCGACCTCAAGCGTTCCGCCGGATTCGGTGTCCGCATCTTCCTCCCGATGGTCGGCCTGATGGGTATCGACTGGGCCTACGGATTCGACAAAGTGTTCGGCTCCAAGAGCTACGGAGGCAGTCAGTTCCACTTCGTCCTCGGACAGGAATTCTGACGGCCGCCGCCCGAAACCCCATAAAAACGCAAGCAACTTAAAGTTTAAGATTATGAAGAAGATCGTGTTGACCCTCATGGTGGCCCTGACGACAGCCGTGGCCGCCCATGCACAGAAGTTCGCGCTCGTTGACATGGAATACATCCTTAAGAACGTGCCTGCCTACGAGCGAGCCAACGAACAGCTCAACCAAGTGTCCAAGAAATGGGAAGGCGAAGTGGACGCCATTCTGCAGGAAGTGGAGACGCAGTACAAAAAATACCAGTCGGAGTCCGTCTTCCTCAGTGATGCCCAGAAAACGAAAACCGAGGAAGCCATTATGCAGAAGGAAAAGCAGGCCAGCGACCTCAAGAAAAAATACTTCGGCAGCGAGGGAGAGCTCTTCAAGAAACGCCAGAGCCTCATGGCCCCGATTCAGGACGAAATCTACAACGCCGTCAAGGACATCTGCGACCAGCGCGGCTACCAGCTCGTCATCGACCGCGCCTCCGGTGCCAGCATCGTCTATGCCTCGCCCAAAATCGACATCAGCGACGAAGTGCTCCAGAAGCTCGGCTATGCCCATTGACCCGCCGGCCCGTCCGGCCTCCATTCGCATTTATCAAACAAACAATAAACAACAATTTTACAAGCACCAATGAAAAAACTGATTCTTGCGCTCCTGATGGTACTCCCATTGGGCGCATTCGCGCAGAAATTCGCGCACTTCAATTCGCAGGAGGTGATTCAGGCCATGCCTGAGTTCACAGCCGCACAGACCGAGCTCCAGAACATGGCCAAGCAGTATGAAGACGAGTACAAGCGCATGCAGACCGAGCTCCAGACCAAACTTGAGGACTATCAGAAAAACGAATCCACGATGGTCGATGCCGTGAAGCAGCGTCGCCAGCAGGAAATGGAAGACCTCAACACCCGCCTGCAGCAGTACTACCAGAGCAGCCAGCAGGAGCTCAACAAGGCTCAGTCCGAGAAGCTGCAGGTCATCACCCAGAAGGTGACTGCCGCTGTCAAGGAAATCGGTACGGCCGGCGGCTACGTCTATGTGATGGACACCACCAGCGGCATCCCGTTCATCTCCCAGACCCTCTCCACCGACATCACCGCCCAAGTGAAGGCCAAGCTCGGACTGAAATAGCGCAAGCCTTTCTCCATTCTCTTCGGAGAAAAACATCCGTTTTGGGCTCTAAAACATCCCTTTTAGCCTGAGTTTTGATAAAACGAACGCGTCCGTTTTCCGGATCGAACGTAGTGGTTCGACGGAACGGACGCGTTCGTTGTTTGCCGGATGTGCAGGGCTCGTGACGGGAATTGCGCTCCGTCGCTTCAATATTTGGCGCAGCGGATGAGGACGTGAGAGCCATCGCGGAGCGTGGTGGCAAAGAGATAAGTGTCGCCGCCCTCGGCCAGGTGGAGCCGCTGGCGCAGCCGGGCAACGGAGAGCGGAAAGTTGCGGATGGTGAGATTGGCTTTCGGTGTGTCGGCGAGCAGGCTGCGCAGCTCTTTCTTGCCGAACCCGCACAGTCCCATCACGGCGAAGCGTCGGCCCGGAAAGCTGTCCACCGGCACGTCGGACGTGTAGAGATGGCTGTCGGGATGCAGTTTGCTGAGGCCGAAGGCAACGGCCACGGTACGGAAGGCAGCGGCTTTCAGTACCGATGCGTTCGGTTCGTAGAGATAGGCTCCGATGCGTTCGGCATAGCGGCAGGTCAGCGCGTTTTCCGCCGTGCGGGTGAAGTGGAAATGCGCGGGTGTGCGCCCCAGGTTGATGCAGTGGATGACCGGTTCGGCGGTGTCCGTGGCGCGGAGCACCGCCAGCAATTCCTTGCATTCGCCGTCCACGCTCACGACGTGAATCTCCTCCAGCCCACCGAGCAGTCGCTCAGCTTCGGACAAGTCGAGCATCGGCGACAGCTTCACCATCACGCGGTCGGCCCGTGCGCGCAGCTCTGTCTGCAATCGTGCCACGTCCGGCGTGCAGTCGGCAATGCGCACCGTGCGACCGCCATTGCTGTCCCGCCGTGCGGGGTCTATATAAATAAGGTGCTGGCGGGGCAGCCGGCGCAAGCTGTCTTCGGCCTCGCCGCACACCACCTCCACCCGCTCCACACCGAGTAGCGGAAAGTTGTGACGGGCCAGCCGGCAGAGCCCTTCGTCGCGCTCCACCCACGTGAGTCGTGCCTGCGGCAGCCGGCGTATCATCATCGTGCTGTCCACGCCGAAGCCGCCCGTGAGGTCAGCCAGCCGCACCTCACCCTCCATCCATCCGCCTGCCAATTCCGCTTTGTAGGCGGCTGTGGCCTGCGACGAGCATTGCTCCATCGGCAGATGTGCGGGGTAGAGGATGCCGTCCGTGGCGGCCCAGAGCGGCAGCTTGCGGCGTGCGGTCTGCCATCCGCTGATTTGCACGGCGGCTGTCCGCAAATCGATGTCTGCAGGAGCCGCATGCAGCAGGAGGTCGCGCACGTCGTCGGTGCGGTGGTTGAGGATGAATGAATGAAGCTGTTCGTCCATGTCGGGATGAATGTGGGAGAAAAAGCGGACAAATGTACGAAAAACATTTTTTTTCGCGAAAAAGCAGGGGAAAATTTTGTCGTGACAAAATAAATCGCCATCTTTGCAAGTGAAAAATTAGATTTTTTCATAGTTAAGGTTTAGGTTAAAAATAGGGAGGCAACGGTTCGTGAGAGCCGTTGTCTTTTTTTACCCGTGAGAAAAAAATGAAAACTCCAACGCTCTTCCCCTCGCCGGTGTTCGGACCGGTTCACAGCCGCCGGCTCGGTGTGTCGCTGGGCATCAATCTCCTGCCGGCCGATGCCAAAGTCTGTTCGTTCGATTGCGTATATTGCGAGTGCGGCTACAATGCGGCGCACCGTCCGCATGGCAGCCGCTTCCCGTCGCGTGCCGAAGTGAGCTCCGTGCTGGAGGCGCGGTTGCGGAACATGCAGACCCACGGGCCGCAGCCCGACGTACTGACCTTTGCGGGCAATGGCGAGCCGACACTGCATCCCGATTTCCCTGCCGTGCTGGACGATGTCATCCGTCTGCGTGACCGATATTTTCCCCAGGCGCGTATCAGCGTGCTGAGCAACGCCACGCAAATCGTGCGCGACGACGTGTTCGAGGCACTCAAGCGCGTGGACAACAACATCCTGAAGCTCGACACCGTGTCGCCCGACTACATCCGTCAGGCCGACCGTCCCGTGTCGGCTCAGTTCGACGTGGAGCGCATCATCAAGCGGATGGAGGCCTACGGGTCGTCCTGCATCATCCAGACCATGTTCATGAAGGGCACGCACGAGGGACGCGACATGTCGAACCTTGGCGAGGCATACGTGGCTCCCTGGCTGGCGGCTGTCCGCCGCATCGGGCCGGCCGAAGTCATGATCTACACGCTGGACCGCGCCACGCCTTCGCCGCTGCTGGAGAAGGCATCACACGCAGAACTGGATGCCATTGCCGCGCGTGTGCGGGCCGTCGGCATCCCGTGCCAAGTGTCGTATTGAAGATTTTTTTCTTTCGTCGGACGAGTCTCTTCTTCCCCGAAGAAGGGATTCCGGGCGTGGAATAGTTTATTTTCCTGTCACGATGCGCTTGATGTCATTGAGCTTGTTGAGGGCTTCGAGCGGCGTGAGATTGTTGACATCGAGGTTGAGGATTTCGTCGCGAATCTGGCAGAGCACGGGGTCGTCGAGCTGGAAGAAGGAGAGCTGCGCCGACGGGTCGGGCACGCTGATGTTCTCGGTGTGCGGCCGGCTGATGCTGTCGCCCGAGTTGTTGCGTTCCAGCTCCTTCAGCACTTCGCCTGCCCGCCGCACGACGCTCGGTGTCATGCCGGCAATTTTGGCCACGTGGATGCCGAAGGAATGCTCGCTGCCGCCGCGTTCGAGCTTGCGCAGGAAGATGACTTTTCCGTCCACTTCCTTCACGCTGACATTGTAGTTCTTCACGCGCGGCAACTGCTTTTCCATCTCGTTCAGTTCGTGATAATGTGTGGCGAACAGCGTCCGTGGACGGTTGGTCGGGTTCTCGTGTATGTATTCCACAATGGCCCAGGCAATGGAGATGCCGTCGTAGGTGGAGGTGCCACGTCCGAGTTCGTCGAAGAGCACGAGCGAGCGGCTTGTCATGTTGTTGAGGATGTTGGCGGCCTCGTTCATTTCCACCATGAAGGTGGATTCGCCCATTGAAATATTGTCGCTGGCTCCGACGCGGGTGAAGATTTTGTCGCACATGCCGATGTGGGCCGATTCGGCGGGCACGAACGAGCCGGTCTGCGCCATGAGGGTGATGAGAGCCGTTTGACGGAGCAGGGCGGATTTTCCGGCCATGTTCGGGCCGGTGAGAATGATGATTTGCTGGTTGTCGCTGTCGAGCCGCACGTCGTTGGCCACGTATTCCTCGCCCACCGGCATGTTGCGCTCGATGACGGGGTGTCGGCCTTGACGGATGTCGATGATGAGGGAATCGTCCACCACGGGGCGCACGTACCTGTATTCCTGGGCGGCGATGGCAAAGGAGAGCAGACAGTCGATGACGGCGATGAGATGGGCATCGGTCTGGATGGCCGGGATGAAGTCGGTTGCCGCCACGACCAGCTCGTTGTAGAGCTGTGTTTCGAGTGAGAGGATGCGGTCTTCGGCGCTGAGAATCTTCTCCTCATATTCTTTCAGTTCCTGCGTGATGTAGCGTTCGGCGTTCACGAGCGTCTGCTTGCGCACCCATTCGGCCGGAACCTTGTCCTTGAAGGTGTTGCGCACCTCAATGTAGTAGCCGAACACGTTGTTGTAGCCAATCTTGAGGCTGGTGATGCCCGTGGTGTCGATTTCGCGCTGCTGGATCTTGAGCAGGTAGTCCTTGCCCGAGTAGGCCATCTGGCGCAGTTCGTCCAGCTCGGCGTTGACTCCGTTGGCAATCACGTTGCCCTTGTTGACGAGGAAAGGCGGGTCGGGCATGATTTCGCGGCTGATGCGCTCGCGCAGGGTTTCGCAGAGGTCGAGCTGCTGTCCGATGGAGCGGATTTGCTCATTGTCGCTCTCGATGCACAGCTGCCGGATGGGCCGGATGGCTTCGAGGGCGACGCGCAGCTGCACCATGTCACGGGGTGAGACCCGCTGGGCTGCGATTTTGGACGAGATGCGCTCGATGTCGCCGATGCGCTGCAGGAGTTCTTCGATGGTGTCGCGGAAGTGAGGGTCGCGGAAGAACTGCTCCACGATTTCCTGCCGCTGGCGGATGCGTGTCGCGTCTTTTAGCGGGAACAGAATCCAGCGGTGCATGAGTCGTCCGCCCATCGGCGATACCGTCTTGTCGATGACACTGAGGAGCGACGCGCCGCCTTCGTGCATGGAGCTGACGAGTTCGAGCGAGCGGACGGTAAACTGGTCCATGCGCACGTAGCGGCTTTCCTCGATGCGCGAAATCGTGCGGATGTGGCTGATCTGGGTGTGCTGCGTCTGTTCCAGATAGAACAGGATGGCACCGGCGGCCACGATGCCGTCGCGCAGATGGCTGATGCCGAAGCCTTTCAGATTTTTCACCTCGAAGTGCTTGCGCAGCTTCTGTTCAGCCGTCTCATAGGAGAAAATCCAGTCGTCCAGCTCGAAAGTGAAGTATTTGCCGCCGAAGTTCGACTCGAACATCGGTTTGCGTCCGCGCTCATAGAGCACTTCCTTCGGTGCGAAGTTCGTCAGCAGCTTGTCCACATAGTCTGTGGTACCCTCCGCCACGAGGAACTCGCCCGTGGAGATGTCGAGGAATGACACACCGCAGGCTGCCTTGCCGAAGTGAACGGCGGCCAGGAAGTTGTTTTCCTTGTAAGAGAGGATGGAGTCGCTCATCGTCACGCCCGGTGTAACCAGCTCGGTGATGCCGCGCTTCACGAGCTTTTTCGTCAATTTCGGGTCTTCCAGCTGGTCACAGATGGCCACGCGTTTGCCGGCGCGGATGAGCTTGGGCAAATAGCTGTCGAGAGCGTGGTGCGGGAAACCAGCCATCGGCGTGGAGTCTTCCTTCTTGCCGAGACCACTGCTGCGCTTCGTGAGCGTGATGCCGAGGATGCCTGCCGCCTCGACGGCATCGTCGCTGTAGGTCTCGTAGAAGTCGCCACAACGGAAAAGGAGCAAGGCATCAGGATGCTTTGCTTTCAGGTCGTGGAACTGCTTCATCATCGGTGTCAGCCCTTCTTTCTTCGCCATAGTCGTCTGGTTCGTTCTGTCGGTCGTGTCCGCTGTTTATTGATGCAAAGTTAAGGGAAATCGCAGAGAAATCAAAGTTATTGTTTCGGAAAAAAGCGCGATAGAAGAAGTCGATATTTGATAAATAGCCACTTACGATGATTCTTATCACTATAGGCTACGATTTGTCGACTTGCGGATTTCATCGAAATTCTCAATGATGCTTTTAGCTCGGAACCGAATAAAAAAGAAATGTTGACTAAGCAACGTGACGAACTTCTGCTCCTTCTAAGGAACGTTCAAATGTCGGTAAACTGAGTAAAAAAATAAAAGTGACATGATGGGATGTCACCTTTATTTTGAATTTTTCTCATGAGCATAATGATTGTAATTGCCAAGGATTTGCTCAATGTGGATAACTTCGGGGCAGGAATCCCATGTCACCCCTCCACCTATAAGATACCAGTCCTTGCGCTCCTTGGTCGGAACTTTCTTTAGTGACGGAAAGGATGAAACGGGCATCACTATAGTACGTCCGTCTTGCAGGTCAACCTGAAACTTCCCTCTTTTAGGGAACGACACCTGCTTGATTCTTGGTGTCACATTCCAATATCCTTCAGCCTTATACATTATGACCTCCTTTCCTTAGTCTTTCTGATTTTTATTATTCTTATAGATTTGCCTTCCTTAAAAATGCTCCATTGCTTTAACAGACGGTTCTTATATGTCTTTGCAATCTCCAAGACTTCCTTTGCTTGAGAATCACTGAAGTCTCCTTTGTCTGCAATTTCCACGTTAGGCTCAAGCCAAATCTTGCACAGATGCTCCGTCTTCTTTTTGCCCACATGGACGTGAGCACGGTTCTCATAGTAATCTGTGTTCCAAAACAGGAATTGCCAGATGACTTTTGCAGTAATATAGAGCAATATCTTTGGCATTTTTTCTTTTATGCAAAGATAAATATTATCTTTGATATTGACAAGTTTTGCCTAAGAAAACTTCCTTTGTTATGCATATACCTTGATACCCTACTCTCAACTGGCAAGTGCAAAATTAGCGATTTTTCGAAAGAAAACATTCT
>CAYPZK010000009.1:0-73219 GCA_964415385.1 uncultured Bacteroidaceae bacterium | reverse complement strand
TCCTGGCTCTCGTTGGCGATGATTTCCTTGGCCGAGAGCGTCTTGTCGCCGATGGGCAGCTTCGTCATGTCGATGAGCCCGCCGCAGTCCTCCACGAGCTCGCTCAGGCAGTTCACGTGGCCTGCGCTGCCGTGGTCGTGGATGCTCACCACCGGGTTCACGTCCTCCTCGCAGAGAGAGCGCACGAGATTGTTGGCGCGTTTCTGCATTTCGGGGTTGGCCCGCTGCACGGCGTTCAGCTCGATGCCGCTGGAGTAGCGGCCCGTATCCACCGACGACACGCTGCCGCCGCCCAGTCCGATGCGGTAGTTGTCGCCGCCCACCACCACGATTTTGTTGCCTTTCTGCGGAGTGCCCTTCAGGCAGTCGCGCTTCGTGCCGTAGCCCACGCCGCCGGCCAGCATGATGACCTTGTCGTAGCCGTACTGCTCGCCGTTCTCCTGATGCTCAAACGTGAGCACGGAACCCGTGATGAGCGGCTGCCCGAACTTGTTGCCGAAGTCGCTCGCCCCGTTCGATGCCTTGATCAGTATCTGCTCCGGTGTCTGGTAGAGCCATTTCCGCACGGGCAGGATGTCCTCCCACGGGCGGGCACCCTCGGCCCCGTTGCGCGGATAGCTGGTCATATAGACCGCCGTGCCGGCAATCGGCCAGGAGCCCACGCCACCGCCCATGCGGTCGCGGATCTCGCCACCCGTCCCCGTGGCCGCGCCGTTGAACGGCTCCACGGTGGTGGGGAAGTTGTGCGTCTCGGCCTTCAGCGAAATGACACTCTCGATGTCCTTCACCTCGAAGTAGTCGCTCGTGGAGTGGTCCTTCGGAGCGAACTGCTCCACCACGGGTCCCTGGGCAAAAGCCACGTTGTCCTTGTAGGCCGAAATGATTTTGTTGGGATGTTCCTTCGTCGTCTGCTTAATCATCTGGAACAGCGACGACTCCTTCTCCTTTCCGTCGATGATGAACGTGCCGCTGAAAATCTTGTGGCGGCAATGCTCCGAGTTGATTTGTGCGAAGCCGAACACCTCGGAGTCCGTCAGCTTGCGGCCCTGTTGCCGCTCCACCCCGTGCAGGTATTCGATTTCCTCGGGACTCAGTGCCAGTCCCTCCTGCTCGTTGTACGCCTCGATGTCGTCGATGTGCAGGATGGGAGCCGGTTGGATGTCCACCGTGAAGATGTCCTGGTTCAGACCCTCGTACATACGTTGCAGCATCGGGTCGTGCTCAGCGTCGGCGCTCTTCACGGGAAAATACTCCTCGATGCGCTCCACGCCCCGCAGCGACATGTTCTGCGTGATTTCCACAGCGTTCGTACTCCAGGGCGAAACCATCTCGCGCCGAGGCCCCACGAACCAGCCCCTGAGGGCATCCTCATCCACTTCCTCTGCCCCGCCGTAGAGCCAGCACAGCTCTGCCTTTTCAGCAGCAGAAAGCTCATGGTCAACACTTGTCGCGATGACGCTCTGAGCCGGTGTTCTGAAAAAATAAATCATCGAAAAAAAGAATAACGTTTCATTTGTTTGCTGCAAAGTTAGTGCAAATCGAGCGCAATGCAAAGAAAAAATTCATTTTTTCATTGTATTGCCGAGATGCAGCCTAACTTCACGGCGTAGCCGTAACGTTAGTGCAAGCCGTTTTTTTTATTCCCGAGGCGCAGCCTAACTTCACGGCGCAGCCGTAACGTTCGTGCAAATCTCGCCCCCGTCCGCCTTCTTTTTGAAAGACACTGCACACACATCCTGAATGTGTGCAACACCTTCAGCATGAAATGTTAAACTTTCTTATAAAAACAACATTTGCCGCCTCGGGGGGTAATCCGCGCTTCTTTTATGGAGTCGTTTTCGTATATTTGCGCCCGAAAACGTGAAACGGGGGAAAGTTCTTCACACTCGACCTACGCCTACGCGATTGCTGATTTGACGCACTACGCTCTTTCTACGCGTACGCTCCCTCTCTATCTTACTGAATCTTACCGACCTCTACTCCTCTACGCAGGTGCCCGGCGCACCATCCATCCCATACCTCCTCTCTTGTGGCAGATGACTTTTTCCTCATCAATCATCTTGATATGCAACTCTTTATGATATTTTTTACATTAACTAACAACAATGAAATGAAACACAAACTACTCTGGGCGATGGCGGCCTTGCTGTCCATCGTCGGTGGCTCTACTGCGTCGGCACAGACTGATGTCACGAGCCAGTATCTGACAAACGCGGGGTTTGATAACTCCGATAATTATGTCACTGGGACGGTTGCTACTGTTGCTGGTTCTAACGGTGGTAACTATCAGACAGTAACAGGTTGGACAAATGATGAAATTACTAACTCTGGCAGCTGGTATGCGGGTGGTGTTTTTCAAATAAACTCAGGCTATGCAGTCGGAGGTGATGATTATGTTGCCCCAACTGCGGATGCCGATGGAGAAACCACCGGCGGTATGCTCGGTCTTGCAGGTGCTTGGGGTGCCAGCGTGGGGTATTATCAAAACGTGACCCTGCCCGCAGGTCTTTACCGCATTTCCTACAAAGTCTATAATGCTGGATCTAACCTCATCAATAACTACACCAACACCATTGGCTTTGTGGAAGACGGTGGAACCACTCACTATGCCGACATGGAGCTCTATTCCAATGAGTGGGCGGAAGGCGTAATCTATCTTGACCTTTCTGCTTCCACGTCGGGAAAGATACATGTGGGCTATTCGAATGATGTAAGTACTGGTTCAAACGCCACTCCGAAGATTTTCGTTGACTACATCAAGATTGAGGCCTACAACCCATCTTTGGGGTATGCAATAGAAGATAAGACCTCTTCCGTCGGCACAAGCCAAGCTTCTTGGGGAGGAACGGGTACATATACCCCTTCAACAGATAACGTGATGGGTGCTGAGAAATTCCTATGGGCTAATTCTTTGTCTGTAGGCGAGCAGCAGTCACAGACTATCAGTAGCTTGTCGAACGGAACGTATCAGATTAGTGTATATGCTGCTGCATCCAGTACATCCAGTCGTGACAATACGAGTTATGACCTCACCGATTATGCTACAACTTATACTTCGTTTCACGCCAATAGTAGCAGTCACGGTATTCCGGCTTATGATCGGACAGCATTCTCCAAATACGACCGCATTGAGCTGAATGATGTCAGCGTGACAGACGGCACACTGAAAATGTATATGAATGAAGATGTCTTGGGACCTAACTGGTTGGTGATACAGATTAAGAAGTTGCTGTATCTCAATACCAGTGCCGGTGCGACGGTCAGCTATGGTTCGGGCAACTTCCCAATCAGTGCCGACGCAACCAGTGTGACTCAGGACTATTGGTATGCCTACACGGTGCCGGTGTCCAGTGATTATACCATCACGGCAACCGATGCTGTAACGGTCTATTACACACAAGACGGCACTCAGGATGCTTCCAGTGGCACCTATACATCTCTAAGCCTATCGGCTAATAATGCAGAGACCATTGCACTTTCCGCCGGAACACTTTATATCAAGGCCTCGGCGGCAACCACGCTGACAGTAGCAGCCTCCTCTTATTCTTATAATGTAGGTTCCGCCACTGCCGACGTGAGCTACGTGCAGAAAGGCAATACCGTGACCGTGACCTTTGCTGACTTGGCCACCAACAACAGCAGCGCCACGCTGACGACGGATTTCAGCAGCGTGACCTTCGGCGGAAGCTCCGTCACCTGCACTGCTACCACCAACGGCTTCACCTTCACCGTTCCATCGGTGACAGCCAACTCATCCTACGATTTGGTGATTCCTGCCGATGCCATCTACTATACATATAACGACACCAAGCAGGAATCCAATGCTGCGCAGACCATCACGCTGAAGACCCCTGCCATCTTCGACGGCACGTACTATCTCCAGACATCGGAATACAAATATGTGGGTCGTGGTGGCAGCTGGAACACGCAAGTCATCGTCAACGACTGGGGTCTGCCGCTCAATGTGGCTACGGACGCAACGGGCGTGACTACCTTGCAGTATTACGATACGGATTTCTATGTGTATTTGCCAGGAGACGGAACTGTCTATGGTGACGTCAGCACAACCGACACAAGAACCAGCTTTACGCTGACAGCCAACAACGACGGCACCTACTACATTCAGCCATCCTCAGCCAGCACCACCTATCTGACCGTCAGCAACAGTGCCCTTGCAGTGGCTGAGACCGCCTACTCATGGACCATTCAGGAGGGTGCTGCCCACAAGCAGCAGATGTCCGACAACAAGGATAGCCAGGCTAAGACAGCAGCTGGTAATATTTCTTCCCTTTCCTCCTCTGTCACGTCGGTCAGCACATTGGAATCAGCCGTTACCGACTGGTACACCAATGATGTGATTTCAGCTTCCAGCGTAACGTCAACGCCATCTGAATCTTACCAGACAGCCATCAGCTATGATGCGACCGTGGCTGTCTATTCCGATACGGTCACCATCAGCACGGACGGCCTCTACAAGTTCACGATTCAGGCTTTCGGCCGGTTGCGCGACAATGACAAGGTGTACGCCCTGCAGCAGCAAGATGCCGACGTGTCACCTTACTATGCCTACTTCGGCGATGTGAAGATGCCGCTGATGTCGGTCATGGACATGAAAGATTACACGGAAAGTGTCACCGATTTTGTGCAATACGGTGACTACTATTATCCGAACGGCACAGCCTCCGCACTGACTGCCTTCCAAGCCGGAAAGTACGAGAATGACATCTGGGTGTACTTGACAGCGGGCGATTATACCTACGGTATCGCCATCGACGGCAACCCAAGGAATGGGAATGCTAATATCAACAATGCCCGTTGGTGCTGCTACACCACCGAGTCCATCTCGCTGACCCGCTACTCCGATACCCCGTCCTCAGGAACGGATGTCACGTCGAAGTACATCATCAACCCGGGCTTCGAGGATGATGCCGCCGAGGTTTCACTTACCACCGAAGGGAATTCAATCGCTGGTTGGACGGCGAGCTCAACAAGTACGGTTACAGGTGTCTATTCAACCTCCGGCGGCTATGCCGCCAAGAACTCTACGGGCTCGTATCTCTTCCATACTGAGTGGCAAGGCGTTCCACTGACCCAAGACATCGGCACACTGCCGGCAGGCACCTACCTGCTGCAGGCCGACGTGGCCACCGGTGACGACCAGAGCAGTGTCGGCACGGTATTCTTGACCGCCACGAACGGCTCGAACAGCTACACCAGCACGGGCTACGTATCATCAACCGACGCTGTGCTCAACACCGAATACTTGGCCTTCATCTCCGACGGCACCAACACCACGACCATCGGCATCATCGGCGGCCGGGATGCTACCGTCAACAGCAACGGTTCCATCACCAAGGGTGCCACCGACGACGCCGGCTACTGGCATTACACGTGCGACAACTTCAAGCTGACCTACCTCGGCAGCACGGCGGACGAACTGGCCAGCTGGCTCTCCACGATTGCAACGGCCAACGCCCCTTACAGCGACGTGACCGACGTATCATCCTACGCCACCAACTATGCCACGTATTCGGCCTATACGTCCAGCAACACCGTTGCCGAACTCACCACAGCCATCAGCTACATCACCAATGAGTACGACGACTATTGCTGGGTGAACGCCAGCACGACCCATCCGGTTGAATTGACGGACATCGTCATCCGCGGAGCCGACTGCACCAGCAATACCTATTGGGAGGGCAACGGGCGCTCTACCGCCAGTGTCACTTATTATGACGGTACGACGCGCACGGTATTTACGGGTACCTACGACGGAGCCTATCGCAACCAGACCGACACCATCCCTTATGAGGGTGCCTACCTGCTGCGCACCTACGTGCGGCCAACCGCTTCTGCGGCCTATGCCACCATCTCGCTTGGCACTGCAAGCACCACCACGAGCGGCGTACAGACCGGTGATGACAACATCGGCAACAACTGGGCTTACAACGATGTCTATTATTACCAGAGCAACACCGACCAAAGCCAGACCATCAGCATCACATTGTCCAATGCAAACAGCAGCCGTGAGGCCGACTGCGGCGAGATGCACCTCTACTATGTGGGACGCAATGTGGACTATGAGAAGGATGCAACGCACTACTATCTCGGAACGTATGCTACGGCTCCGACCGTCGAGCTGACTGACGACGTGCCTGTGGCCAACACCGAGGGTGCTACGTTCACTTCCGGCACGGCCACCTTCACCAACCCGAACGGCCTCATCTTTGCCGCCAGCGACCAGTTCAGCACCACGCAGAACATTGTGGTGGACGGTACCTGCGCTACGCTCTCACTGGTGAAAGGACATCCATTCGTCAATCCGACCTCCTTCACCGCCACAACGGCCACTTACACGGTGAGCACAAGCGATTTGGCCGGCTACGACGCAAACAATACCGACGCTACCTATTACGCCACGCTGATGCTCCCGTTCAACGCTTCGATGCCTACCGGCAAAGTCTATACGCTCGATCAGGACGTGATCGGTACGGGCTCCATCTACGCCACGGCAGTATCGACAACCCTTCCGGCCAACACACCGGTATTGATTACGGGCGAAGGACAGTACGAAGGTTCGTCTGTCACCATCCCTGTGATTGCATCCGGTGCCACCTACACCAACGGCCATCTGACGGGTGTGTACAGCGCGACGACGGCTCCAGTGGGTTCCTACGTACTGCAGAACCACACGGACGGACAGGGCGTTGCCTTCTATCTTGTGAACGGGACGCAGCCGACCGTCAATCCGTTCCGCGCCTACTTCACGGACGACAGCAGCGTGAAGGCCGTGAACGTCATCTTCGACGACGAGGATGAGACGACTGCCATCAGCACGGTGGACGGTGGAACGCCGACGGAGGGTGCCGAGGTGTACAGCCTGAGCGGCGTGCGCCAGCAGTCTCTCCAGAAGGGCGTGAACATCGTCCGCATGAAGGATGGAAGCGTGAAGAAAGTATTCGTGAAATAAAAAAACAATCAACATGACTGTGCGCGGCCGCAGGCTTCCGCCTCCCGTGGGAGGAGCCTGCGGCACAAACACAACAACATCAAAAATCCCCAAACAACAATGAAAAAGCTACATCAGACAACATACATCGCACCACGCACCCGCGTGGAAGACTTCCAGTTGGACGATTTATGTCAGGTATCCGGCAGCAACGGCACTGGCAGTGGTAAGGGTGAAGGCGAGGAAAACCTCGTCAAGCATCGCGACGAATCCTCGGACGGAGACTGGGACGGCCTGTGGTAACAACAACGCATCAACTCAAACAGAAAGAAAAGAAATGAAAACATATCGAACCATCTATCTTCTTGCGGCCACGGCCTTCATGCTCGGTGCGTGCAGCGACAACGACGAGTTGGACGGCCAGCAGGAGCAAGAGCAGCCGGCCACGCAGGAGGGTGGAGCCCTGTCGTTCGGCGGCACCATTGCCGGCGACATGGAAATCCTGCCGGAGGAGGACTTGGACGGCGGCACTGCCACCGACAGCAAGACCCGCGCCTCCATCAACGCCTCAGACTTCACGCTCACCTGGGAAACGAAAGACACCATCAGCATCAGCGACGGCACGCTGAACTACTCCTACAGCGCATCGCCTGACGACGAGGACGCCACGAAAGCCACGCTCTCATCGTCCAGCAGTAAGACGTTCGAGGGTACGGACGGCACCTACTATGCCCTCTACCCGGCCGATGCCGTCATCAGCTGGAGCGGTTCCAGCGTGACGACCATGATCTGGACGGAGCAGGACTATACGGAGAACGCTGAAAGCAGCGGCGTCATCGGCCCTTACATGGCCGCCAGCGCAACCGCCTCGGACGGCAGTGCCAACTTCACCTTCGGACATATCTGCTCCGTGATTGATTTGGACATCTCCTCATTAGGACTGGGTACGGACGAGACCGTGGATGCCGTCAGCATCTATGCCAACTCGCAGGTGAGTCTGGCCGGCAAACTGACCTTCGACTACGGTACGAAAGTCATTACCGTGAAGAATGACGATGCCACGGGCTATTCTTACTCCACACAGAGCGAGATGGTGTGCGTGAGCAACGTGTCCAGCAGTGCCACGTCGGTGCGCTTCTATGTGTTGCCGGTGGCACAAACCAGCGGCTTCACGTTCACCGTTCGCACCAAGACGACTGACACCAGCGGCAACGTCAGCTACAACTACTACACGAAGTCTTCGTCCACCTCTGTGGGTACCGGCACCGCGAACAGCGATTACATGTCCGCTGTCTATAACGGGTCGTCGTCAAGTTCGCTCGGTGCCTGTCTGCCGTACTACAAGAAGTACAACTTCGGCAGTTCCACCGCCTCCAATGTCCGCAACATGAACTGGATGGCCATGATTCCGGGCAACGTGAAGTTCACCCACCTCAGCATTCCGGGCACGCACGACGCAGCGACAAAGTCAATAAATGGCACTGTTGCAGGTGTCAATGTTTATCCTGAGAGGTCAAAATGCCAGGATTATTCCATCGGAGACCAGTTGAGCCTCGGTTGCCGCGCGTTCGATTTGCGTCCTTACTACGATAGCGACTCCCTCACCATCTATCATGGTTCACGTAGCACAGGAGTCAATTTTAATCCTGTTCTGGACACGATTGCCAACTTCCTGACGAACAATCCCACCGAAACCGTGTTTGTGTTGGTGCATCAGGAAGAAGGAAGTGAAAGCACGACGTGGATGGACCGTGTATGGACGAGTGTCAGCAACCATCAAAACTATATTGCCTCTTATGGCTGGAAAGGTAACCTGAACCCTTGCCGTGGCAAGATGGTCGTCATCTTCCGCGACAACTATGCCACCGGCACCAACACGGGAGACCTCGGTTGCGGCAAGGTCGGCTGGGGTGGCTCGTTCGATACCGGTGCGTCACACACTATTGCCTATGGCGAGAAGAGTGGTACAACAGACAGCTACCACTTCACCTACCAGGATGAGTATTCCTATTCGTCGGATACCTATGCAAACGACAAGCTCGCCAATTTGACGACGATGCTGACGGATTACATTGCTGCCCATGAGACGGATGCCAACTATCTGTTTATCAACAACACCAATGCCATTCACACTTCGGCAGGGGTTACGGATCAAGCCATCAGTACGACCGCCACAGCTGTCAATGCGGCTGTGCTCGGCTCGACGACCTTCACCCACCATGACGGCCGCTTCGGCATCATGTTCACGGACTATCTGTTTGTATCTACCAATGACAGAGGTGGTGACAAGATGTTCAACCTGATTCACAACCAGAACTTCAACTACGTGTACAAGAACCGCACGCGTTGCCACGCGTCGTCCGTCTCCAATACGGGCGCGAGCGTGGTGCAGGACGGTGAGTATGCCGACGGCACGACGGTGTACACGAAGAAACGGTAAGACGAGAAGCCTCTCCCCACACGCTTTTCCCGATGGGGAGAGGTTTTTCTCCTTTCGAGAGGCAGATGAGTCTCAACGCATGAAACGTATGAACGCAATCTACTAAAAAAACGGAACAAAACCATGGTATTCAATCGATATATCTGTCTGCTCGCGGCCACGGCCTTCATGCTCGGCGCGTGCAGCGACAACGACGAGTTGGACGGCCAGCAGGAGCAAGAGCAGCCGGTCACGCAGGAGGGTGGAGCCCTGTCGTTCGGCGGCACCATTGCCGGCGACATGGAAATCCTGCCGGAGGAGGACTTGGACGGCGGCACTGCCACCGACAGCAAGACCCGCGCCTCCATCAACGCCTCAGACTTCACGCTCACCTGGGAAACGAAAGACACCATCAGCATCAGCGACGGCACGCTGAACTACTCCTACAGCGCATCGCCTGACGACGAGGACGCCACGAAAGCCACGCTCTCATCGTCCAGCAGTAAGACGTTCGAGGGTACGGACGGCACCTACTATGCCCTCTACCCGGCCGATGCCGTCATCAGCTGGAGCGGTTCCAGCGTGACGACCATGATCTGGACGGAGCAGGACTATACGGAGAACGCTGAAAGCAGCGGCGTCATCGGCCCTTACATGGCCGCCAGCGCAACCGCCTCGGACGGCAGTGCCAACTTCACCTTCGGACATATCTGCTCCGTGATTGATTTGGACATCTCCTCATTAGGACTGGGTACGGACGAGACCGTGGATGCCGTCAGCATCTATGCCAACTCGCAGGTGAGTCTGGCCGGCAAACTGACCTTCGACTACGGTACGAAAGTCATTACCGTGAAGAATGACGATGCCACGGGCTATTCTTACTCCACACAGAGCGAGATGGTGTGCGTGAGCAACGTGTCCAGCAGTGCCACGTCGGTGCGCTTCTATGTGTTGCCGGTGGCACAAACCAGCGGCTTCACGTTCACCGTTCGCACCAAGACGACTGACACCAGCGGCAACGTCAGCTACAACTACTACACGAAGTCTTCGTCCACCTCTGTGGGTACCGGCACCGCGAACAGCGATTACATGTCCGCTGTCTATAACGGGTCGTCGTCAAGTTCGCTCGGTGCCTGTCTGCCGTACTACAAGAAGTACAACTTCGGCAGTTCCACCGCCTCCAATGTCCGCAACATGAACTGGATGGCCATGATTCCGGGCAACGTGAAGTTCACCCACCTCAGCATTCCGGGCACGCACGATGCTGCCACAAGCAGTCTGTCAGGTTCGGCTTACAAGTGTCAGGGCTATACCATTGCCGAACAATTGACAAAAGGTTGCCGTGCCTTCGACCTGCGTCCGGGATCCACCTCATCGACCCTTAACATTTTTCATGGTAATAGTAATGGCGACACTAAGGTGACCTTGAGCAATGCGCTGACTGCCATCACGGATTTCTTGGCCGCCAACCCGACGGAGACCGTGTTTGTCCTCATCCATGAGGAAGATGATAGATCTTTGTTGAGTCAGGCTCTTTCAGATTTCAGTCACTCCACGACTTGGGCTACACGCGTCAATGCCTGCGTGGCTACGTATTATAGCAACGGCAACATCGTCCAGTATGGATGGAAGAAGAATCTGAACGATTGCCGTGGCAAGATGGTCGTCATCTTCCGGGATGTATATACGGATGGTGATGATACTGCCGACCAAGGCTGTGGCAAGGTGGGCTGGGGCAGCTCGTTTAATGCCAAGACCATCTATTATGGCACCGGCAGCGAATCATCTGACAGCTATACCCTGACGTATCAAGATGAATACAGCACGAGCAGCGCATCAGACAAGTTGACAAATCTTACCACATTGTTGACGGGTTCTGCATATATTGCCGGCAATGAGACGAATGCTAACTATCTGTATGTGAACAACACGAACATCGCATACAACACAACATCCGTGTCAAGCCTTGCCTCAAATGTCAACAGTGCCGTGCTCGGCTCATCTACCTTCACCAACCATGACGGCCGTTTCGGCATCATGTTCACGGACTTCCTGTTCAGCAGCAGCTACTCCGGGGACAAGATGTTCAACCTGATTCACAAGCAGAACTTCAACTACGTGTACAAGAACCGCACGCGCTGCCACGCATCGTCCGTTACGGATACGGGCGCGAACGTGGTGCAAGACGGTGAGTATGCCGACGGCACGACGGTGTACACGAAGAAACGATAACGGTATATGCGCAAGAGCAAGCACAAGTGGTTCCGCGGGGCGATGGCCGGACTGTTGATGCTGTCCGGCCTCGCCTGCCGCGCCCAGGACTTCCCGAACGCACTCGTGGTGCATCAGTCCGACGGCAACGAGGCGGTCTTTCCGGCCACCGGCATCGACCGTGTGGGCTTCGCTGACGAGGGGGACGGCAACTGGCAGCTCTACGTGCGGCGGAACGACGGGACGGAGGAGACGTACTCCGAGGCGGACTTCGACTACGCGGACTTCATGTTCGTGGACGCAGCCACGGGTCAGCGTGCCGTGGACCTGGGGCTGACGGTGCTGTGGGCCGCCTGCAACGTGGGGGCCGAGCGGCCGGAGGAGTACGGCGACCTGTTTGCCTGGGGCGAGACCGCGCCGAAGGAGGACTACTCGGAGGAGAACTACAAGTACTACGTCAACGGCTCCTACGAGGAGATTGGTTACAACATCAGTGGCACGCGCTACGACGCGGCCACGGCGCAGTGGGGCGGCAAATGGCGCATGCCCACGCTCTCTGAGGTGAGGGAGCTGTTGGCCTGCGACTGGGAGCGGGCTACGCTGAACGGCGTGAACGGTTATCGCGTGACGGGCTGCAACGGCAACAGCATCTTCCTTCCTGCCGCCGGCTACCAGCCGGGCACGGAGCGGCAGGATGCGGGCGAGTGGCAAGGCTACTACTGGGCATCCACGCTCAACCGGTCGATGCCTTCCTCTGCCTATACGCTGAACTTCCGCGGCTACGATGACGTGTGGACGGCTTCCCGCGCCTACGGTTTCTCCATCCGTGCCGTGCGGTAAGCTTCCTCTTTCTCCCACAATCGCTGTTATTCCCATCAAAACGGGGGCCACGCTTTCGCGCCGCCCCCGATTTTTTTTGTGTTGTTCGCCTGACTTGTAAGGGAGAAGACAGTTCAGAGCGCGTCAATCTCGCTGTCGGATAAACCTGTGGCTTGGGCAATCTGTTCCTTGCTCATGCCCATTGTCTTCAAGTTGCGTGCGACTTCGGCACGTCCCTCGGCGCGTCCCTCGGCGCGTCCTCGCGCAAGCCCTTGTGAAAGCCCCTTGTTCTCTGCCCCCTTCATCACATTGAGGGTGTCACGGTAGTGGCGGAGCGCCGAGTCGTACTGGATGCGCTCCTCCTTGGTCATGTTGCTGACCTCGGCAATCTCAGCGAGGCGGTGAAAGACTGAGTCTTTCGCCACCCATGGCATTCTGTTCAGTGCTTCCATATTTTTCAGTACATAAATCCAACGTTCAAAATCATTCTCGCATTCCTCCGCCTCCTTATCATTTGCACAACACTTTCTGCACGGTGCCGTCGCTCCGGCGGACGAGGTTCACGCCGCGCTGGAGGGAGTGGATTTGCTGGCCGCTGAGGTTGTAGATGGCTACGATGCGGGCGGTGGAGGCCGGTGTGGTGACGTGGCCGATGCCGCTGGCCTGCTCCACGGCGCGGTCGAGGGCGGCGGCTTCATCGGCCGTGAGCAGCAGGATGCGCTGGAGAGATGCGGAGTCGCTGAAGTCGAAGTCGGCTGCGGCCACGTAACCTGTCAGCTGCGGAGCCAGAGCTTTGGACACGGTTCCGAAGAACGTGAGCCAGTAGCCCTTGGCCGTGACCTGCGTGTCGCCGCTGCCCACCGTGATGTCGTTGCGGCTGCCGAGGAGCTGGAGGTTCTCGGCATCGGTCGGCTCGTCGAGGTCAACGAGGCGGAAGGCGGTGGTGGTGTGGGTGACGTAACGTCCCGTGGCCACGTTTTGCAGCCGGTAGAGGCAGGTCTGCGGGTCGAAAGTGACATACCAGGCGGCGGAATCGTTGGCGGCGGCCTCAGCAGCCGTCATAGTCTGGCACACGATACGTCCCGTGGAGCTTTCACGCAGGAAGTCGGTCTCCATGCCGCGCTCCGAAGATTCCGACTTCAGGTAGTATTTCACGCCGTCCTCCGAAGGGAAGGTGTAGGCAGGATTGGCGATGTGGTAACTGCTCGTGGGCGGCAGTCCGTCCTCGCCCAGTGCCTGCACGACCAAGGCGTTGGCGATGTAGGTGAACTGAGGATTGGCCTCCCACTCCGTCGCGTAGTTGTTGCCGAACGGCCACATGTGCTGCGAATCACCGTTGAGGCGGGTGGACGTGCTGTTGCTCAGGAACTGTACGACGGCGTTGGCTCGCTCGCCCAGCCAGTAGCCGCTGGTGGTGTTCTGGCGTAGCGTGGCGTTGTTGTTCCAAGTGGAGATGGTGCCCACGCCGACACCGTGTGCCATTTCGTGGAGCACCGTACCCGTGCATTGGTACTGCTCGCCCGGTCCCATCCGCATGTAGCCGCCGTACATGCACGAGGCCGTCTGCGTGTCGGCGTCGTAGTGGCCTGCGATGGTGAAGCCCCGGATGCTCGTGCAGCGGTTGTAGATGTCGGTGGCGGCGATGAGGGCGGCTTCGGTGCGCTGGTTCGCTTCCGTCGGACCGCCGTAGTCGTAGGTCCACTGCGTGTTGCCCTGCGGCAGGGTGATGACTTTCACCTCGTCGCCGTAGGACACGACGGAGTCAGTCGTCATGGCGTAGGCTCGTACGTAGTACACCGTGGCGGGAGTCAGCCCCTCCATGCGGTAGAGCGGGCCGTTGTTGGCATAAGACAGGGTGGAATGGCTGTCGCTGAGGGTCGGCTGGTGGTCGGTGCTCCAGCAGAATCCGCGCTCCTTCAGCGTGGTTCCGTTCAGTGTCACCGACATGCGCCCGAGGGCAAGGGTCGTGCCGCGTGCCACAAACGGATGGGTGGTCACGACGGGCTGTGCCGCAGCCGGTGCGGACAGGAGCAGCAGTCCGCCGAGGCATAGGAAGGTAGTTTTTCTCATATACATATCTATCTATCAGTGAGGGTTGGGTAGGTGTCTTCGCCTGCCGAACGGGGCGGAATGGGTGTGAGCCGCAGAGGATCAGGGAAGTCTGCTGCAAAATTAGTGATTTTTCGCGGAAAACTTGTGCCGTTCATTTTATTTTTCCTAATTTTGCAAAAGCATCAAAAAAAAGAGAACGGATGATGAAGACGAATCTGCCGAAGGCGATGGTGACCTTCCTCGTGGCCACGGGATTGTGGACGGCTCCGCTTTCCGCCCAGACCATCGACGAGGTGGTGGCGGCCGGCACGGCTTATCAGCAGCAGCTCAAAGAGCAAATCAAGGAGCTGAAGGAGCGGCAACGGGCCACGCGGTCGGAGCTGAACGGCCAGACGCGCGACATCAACCGGCTCACCCGCGAGCTGCAGAAGAACCGTGAGCAGGTGCAGCGCGAGAAGTTGGCTGCCAGAAATGCGAAGAAACGGGGCAAGACCTACAAGCCGCGTATGTCGGTGCCGACGCTCACGACGACCACCACCCCTGTTGCCACCACCGAATCCGCAGCACCAGTGGTCTCCGAAGCTCCAGTGGTCTCCACAACAGAAACTGCCTCCACAAAAGAAGTGGTCTCTCCTTCCACTGCTGTCGCCTCAACAGAAATTGTTTCCACAACTCCAGTTGTCTCTCCTACCCCTGTTGTCCCTGCCACTCCGACGGTTTCTTCGAAGAAAGCAGCGGCTGCGGAAGCTAAAGCAGAAACCACGCAAACCAAGGCTGAGGAACAGGCGGAGAAAGCCAAGGCCAAGGCAGAGGCTAAAGCAGCCAAGGCGGCTGCCAAAGCTCAGGCTGCTCAAGAAAAGCGGGCTGCCAAGAAAGCGAAAAATGCCGCCAAACCCCGTATCTCCGTCCGCCGTCAGCGTGACCTGAAGGCGAAGGACACCGACACCACGGACGAGGAAGAGGCCGACGAGTCCTGACGGCTGCCGGATTCCTTTTCTTGTCCACCCACCATTCACACACATAGGATTTCATGAACATCGCAATCATCATAGCCGGAGGTTCCGGCAACCGCATGGGGCAGGACATCCCCAAGCAGTTCATCAATGTGTACGACAAGCCTGTCATTATTTATACGCTGGAGAGCTTTCAGAACCATTCGTTGATAGATGCCATCGAAGTGGTATGTCTGGACGGATGGGAGAACGTGCTTCAGGCGTATGCCAGGCAATTTGGTATTTCCAAACTCAAATGGGTGGTCAAAGGAGGCAACAGCAGTCAAGAATCCATTCGCAATGGAGTATTTAACCTTGAAGACAAATGCGACTCCGATGACATCATCATCATCCATGATGGCGTTCGTCCGCTCGTTGACGATTCCGTTCTCACAGATGTCATTCGCAAGACTGAACAATATGGGAATGCTGTGACGAGCATGCCTTATAATGAACAAATATTCATTGTCAGTCAAGATGATGAGACGACCACCACACAATATATTCCCCGCGAGACGCTTCGACGTGTGAGTACGCCACAAGGCTACAACTTCAGGCTGTTGGACGAGAAATACCATGAGGCATTCGAAAAAGGAGTCGGTATCACGGGCAGCAGCTACACCAACACGATGATGGTGGAACTGGGTGTCCGTCTGCATTTTGCGGCAGGGAGCGACAAAAACATCAAGCTGACGACAAAAGACAATTTGGAAATGTTCAAGGCTTTCCTTGCCAAGGAAGGCAGACATGACGACTGGCTCAAATGATGTTGATATGAACAAGAGACATCCACTCTATATAGAGGATTTAAGGAACATTCTCGCTACGGCAGGAATGGAGAAGCTGGAGGGGAAAACTGTGCTGGTCACCGGAGCGACGGGGCTCATCGGTACCATGCTCATTGATGCGCTGATGTGGATGAACGCCGAGGGCAGACAGGTGGATGTCATCGCTGTCGGCAGGAACATGGACAGGCTTGTGACGCATTTGCATGATGATGTGAACGACAGGCATCTGCATCTGATTGAGCAAGATGCAACAGCCCCCTTTGCGGACGACTTGCAGGCCGACTTCATCTTTCCGCTCGCCAGCAACACACACCCATTGGCTTACAGCCTGTATCCCGTGGAGACGATGTTCATCAATCTGAAGGGAGCAGAACATGCACTCGCATTGGCCGGACGGTGTGGGGGTGTAGTGCTTTACCCCAGCACGGTGGAGATTTACGGAAATGCCCGTGGAAACGATGTGTTCACTGAGGACTATACAGGGCAGCTGAATCTGTCCAACAGTCGCGCCTGCTACACAGAGTCGAAGCGTGCTTGCGAGGCGTTGTGTCAGTCGTACATGGCCGAATATGGGGTCAAGGTGAAAATTGCACGCCTCAGTCGTGTTTTCGGACCCTCCATGAAAATCACCGACACGAAAGCGTCCTCACAGTTCATCCGAAAGGCAGTGGATGGCGAGGACATCGTTCTGAAAAGCGAGGGCATGCAGTTCTTCTCCTACACCTATGTGGCCGATGCCGTCAGTGCCATGCTGACCATCCTGCTGCAAGGAGAAAATGGCCAAGCATACAATATCGCTTCCGAGACATGCAATGTGCATCTCAGAGACTTTGCAGCAGCATGTGCGACAGTGGCGGGGACGAAGGTGGTTTTCGACTTGCCGTCGGAGGCGGAACGCAAGGGTTATTCCGTGGCTTCGACTGCCATTTTGAGCAATGCCCGTCTGAGAGCCTTGGGGTGGAAGTCCTGCTATACGTTTGCGGATGCAGTGAGGAGAACGGTGGAAATCATTCAGAACAAGAGCTGACTATCGGAGTTTCGGGATAATCAGCAGAGCATGTGAACCTCGCTTCTCCTCCGGCGGCAGTTGCATGTAGTCACCGTAGAGATCCCTGAGGTATTGGTCAGGGTCTTTGGGAGCTGGAAACTCTGTTCCCTCAAATTTGATGTGGCTCAAGGGAAATACGGAAGTGCGTTCGTGCGTGATGCCATAGCCATTGAATGGGTTCACGTCGATGTAGTATTTGTCCGATTTGAAGACCAGCCCTGACAGATTCCACACCAGTGTGTAAAGCGCGTATTGTGCACCAAACCAAAAAAACTCCACAAAGGAACGAAGCGAATAGCCATGCAAGTGGTGGAGAATAGAGGTACTTTTCGACAAACCTTTTGCCAGACAACGAATCCACGGTTTCGGCATGCTCGGTATCGGGCTGAACGGGAAGATGTCCACGTAGATGCCTTTCTTGTAGCCGGTGATGAAATGGTCTCCGCGCTCGATGTAGAGCGAATTGAGGTCGCGCACCTTCACAATCCGTTCCTTGGTCGTGGGGTCGGTCTCGGGTGTCTGCACGAACAGGCCGTCGGGCAGCAGTGCCTGTGCCTCGCCGGCGAAACGGCGCATGTCGCGCTCGTCCATCGCGATGTCGATGTCGTCGTCCCAGGGGATGAAGCCGCCGTGGCGCACGGCACCCAACAGCGTGCCGCCGTCGAGCCAGTACTGGATGCCCAACTTGGCGCAGACCCGGTCGATTTCCTTCAGTATCTCCAACTGGCGCAGCTGGCACGTGCGCAGGTTCTTGCCGTTGTAGGCTCTGAGATTGTCCTCGTAGTTTTCCATGGATGGTGTGTCTAATCCGCTGCAAAGATACTTTTTTTTAGGCATTTTCCCAAGGTCAGCGGCTTTTTTCAGGTCGTCGCCTGCAACCTCGGAACCGTGTTCGGAAGTTTTTATGCCCGAAATGTGGCTTATCAAATACTTTCTCAGGCTGGTTTTCGGAAAAACGAACGCGTTCGTTTTTTGAAACGAGCGTGTCCGTCCGGCAAAACGAACGTGTTCGATGAACTCGTTATCGGCGCATTGGGCGGATGTATTCGCTGCAGGCCGGTGATTTTCTCTGCGCTGTTCCTGTTTTTCTCTGCGCATGTCGGGCATCGGGAAGGTGGCGGAAGCAACAAAAAGCCCCGTCACAATCAAGTGGCAGGGCTTTTATGTGACCCGAAAGAAGATTCGGCATCAATTTTTGTTTGTGAGAGAATCGGAAACTTCACAGCCTCTGAGTCTTGTTGCTTGTGAAAAGCAAGATTTTAAGTAGTAGCAGATTGTTTATTGAATAAAGTAAAAAGAATGTTTCTGAGCGTGTGCACCGCGTGTCGGTGTTGGAAAGGGTCATTCCGTGGTGGTGTCCACCTCGCCCTTGTTTTGCAGCGACGAGATGGAGTCGTTGGCCAGGGCCGTGGCCTTGACTTCGTTGCGCTTTTCGGCGGGGGCGATGGTCTCGGCCACTTTGTCGCTCCTGATGTAGGAGTTTTGGAGTACGGGAGACGTGGTGGCGGCTTCCGGCTGCCGGTTGCCGATGCTGGCCCGCTCGGCTGCGCCGCCGACGGTGAGGATGACGGCCACGATGGCAGCGGCCTTGAAGAACGGTGCGAAGCGGCTGCTGAGCGGGATGTGTCGTGCCTTGGTGTGCTGCTTCTGCGGCATTTCCGCGGCAATCCGTGCCTCCATGCGCACATCGAACGTGTCGCTCACGCCTTCCTCTTGTGCCCGGCTTTGGTAAACGAACAACGGGGCGTAGGCGGCGAAGGTGTCCGGCACGTCCTTTTGGCTGAAGAAGGAGCGGAGGATTTGCTCTTCTTCGAGGCTGGTCTCGCAGTTCCAGTAGCGTTCCAGCAGTTGTTCGATGTATTTGTAGTCCATGTGCGTTAGTTCCGTTTATGGGTCAGACTTTCTTTGATGGCTTTGCGGGCGCGGAAGATGTTCACCTTCACGTCCGATTCGGAGATTTGCATCACCTCGGCGATTTCCTTGTAGGTGTGTCCGTCGATGTCGCGCAGCTGCAGGGCGGTGCGCTGTTTTTCCGGCAACCGGTTGATGAGCCGGTGGAGGAGGGCGGTGCGTTCGTCGGATTCCATCCGCTCGTGCGGGGAGGAGGAGGTGTCGGCCTGGTCGTGCAGCTCTTCGTCGAACGAGACATTCTGCTGTTCCTTCAGGGCCTTGTGGTCGAGGCTGAGGTTGCGGCAGGTGGTGAGGGAGAAGGCTTCGATGTTGCCGATGTCGGTGGAGCTCTGGAGCTTCCGCCACACGCGAATCAGTGTGTCCTGCACGATGTCTTCTGCGTCTTCGCGGTTGAGGGAGATGCGCAATGCCAGTCGAAAGAGCTTGTCTTTCAGCGGCAAAACATCGTTTCGGAAACTGATTTCTTTCATCTCTCTTCTTTATGTAAGACGGATGGGGACGTGAAAAGTTACAAGTTTTTTTTTCTGATTTTGCCGCTGTGCGGGGTGCTCGTGTCGGTTTTCATTCCGAGGCGAGCGAGCGGCTGACCAACACGTAGAGTTTGTCGTTGGGGCGCACCCGTCCGGTGGTTTTGATGGAGATGTGCTGTCCGCGTGTGGCGGTTTCCACGGGCTGCAGGTCGAAGCGGATTTCGTTGGCGTGCTGGATGAGCGCACCCGTGGTCGTGCCGGTCACGAGAATCTTGTCGCCACGGTGCAACTCGACGTTTTCGATGAGGAATTCGGCCACGCCGATGCGGGGAAAATATTTCACGCACTTGCCCACATAGACTTTCTTTTCGGTGGCTTTCGAGCCGTACACCTCGCACCATTCGCCGAGGCGTTGCCCCTGGTAGTAGCCGTCCCAGAAGCCGCGGTTGAACACCGTGGCCAGCTCTGTGTCCCAGCGGTCCTGACGGGCTGCGTCGGCATGGAAGGTGCCGTCGAGTACGGCACGCATGGCCTCGTCGTATGCCTTCACCACCGTGGCCACGTATTCAGGCCCACGGGCACGGCCCTCAATCTTGAACACGCGCACGCCGGCATTCATCATCACGTCGAGGAAACGGATGGTTTTCAGATCCTTTGGCGACATGATGTATTTGTTGTCGATGTTCAGCTCCGTCCCTGTCTCTATGTCGCGCACCTCGTAGCCACGCCGGCAAATCTGCACGCATTCGCCTCGGTTGGCCGACCGCCCCGCATTTTGCAGGCTCAGATAGCATTTGCCGCTGACGGCCATGCAGAGTGCGCCGTGGCAGAACATCTCGATGCGCACAGGCCGGCCGCCGGGGCCGGTGATGTGCTGTGCCTCAATCTGCTCGTGGATGTCGCGCACCTGCCATAGGTTGAGCTCGCGGGCCAGTACGGCCACGTCGGCGAATTGGGCATAGAACTTCAGCGCCTCGATGTTCGAGATGTTCAGCTGTGTGCTCAGATGCACCTCTTCTCCCACCTGGCGGCAGTAAGCCATCACGGCCACGTCGCCGGCAATCACGGCCGATATACCTGCCGCCTTCGCCGCGTCCACGATGGCATGCATGTCGGCCATGTCCTCGTCGTAAATGATGGTGTTCACCGTCAGGTAGCTTTTCAGCCCATGTCGTCGGCAGACGGCGGCGATGTCTTTCAGGTCGTTGATGTCGAAGGCGCAGGCCGAATGGGCACGCATGTTCAGCCGTCCGATGCCGAAGTACACGCTGTCTGCCCCCGCACGGATGGCGGCGGCCAGGCTCTCGCGTGACCCCACGGGTGCCATGATTTCAAAGTCTTTTCGCGTCATTTCCAGTTGGGATAGGCTGCAAAGTTAAGAAAAATCCACGAATCGGGCGGCCTTCCGGCGGGTTTTCTTGGTTGCGGACGCTTTCAGCTCTTTTCCCCGCTTTCCTCGCGCAGGAAACCGGGCGTGCGGCGGATGAACTCAAAGCCGAAACGGCAGCGCAGGCAGTCGCCCGGCTCGCAATAGTGTTTGGAGAGCTGGAGCAGCCCCTGGGTGTCGGCGGCCGACTGTGGCTGGATGCCGGCGGCCTGCCAGCGGCGGATCACGCTGTTGTCTTCCGGCGGCAGTTGGCTCAGCCAGTCGAAAGCGCGGTCGCACAGAGTCTCGTCGCCCTTGTAGCGCCCGTAGGCGAAAAGTATCGATGAAATCGCGTTCAGAATCAGCAAATCTTTCGATGAGTCCGTGATATTCCTGTCGGTTGCCGCCGAGGTTTTCGAACGGAAGGTGTAGTGGGTTTGCCAGAACTCGCTCACGTGGGTGCTGAGCAGCTGACGGCAGTCGTTCAAGGTGCGGGCATTGACGATGGCGGAGAAATTCAGTCGCTGTTCGTAATAGATTGTGGCCAGCTGTGCCAGCCGGATGTGGGGAAAGTTCTGGGGGCGCAGCCGGGCCATGCGCCACAGGGAACCGTCGATGGGATTCAGGGAGAACTTGTGGCGCAGGTAGGTGTACTCGTGCCGAAGCCGCTGTTCATAATCTGTGGCAGCCTCCCCGGCGTTGAGCAGTCCCGATTGGCCGAAGAAGATGGCCTCAATCTGGAAGAGGTCGTCACGGTGTTTGCCGACGGCCGACATCGGAATGCTGCGTGCCCAGGCTTCCATGGCATCGCCGTTGATGCCGAAGCCAAACTGACGCGCCAGCGTGACGAAGAACGTGGTTTCCCAGTTCTTCTCGCATTGTTCCCAACGCTCCATCACCTGCCGCGTGCGGGCTTCGAGCCGTTCGACCAGGAGTGCCGAGAGCCAGCTGTGGACGGCCAGCGTGGGCAGTGTGCCCGTCACGTGGGCACAGCGTGGCATCACGTCGGAACGCAGCAGCTCGTCATAGTTCCGCCGCACCTCTTCAGGTACGGGCAGCACCAGCTGTGGAATCAGCTGTCCGCTGCCCTGCGGCCCGGGAATCCGCAGGTCCGACTCGCCCACCACATGCAGGATGACGTTGCGGTAGGCCGGGTCGGTGTCGTGGTGGTGACGGTACCAGTCGCTGGCGCGGACGTGAATCTCCACATTTCCCACCCAGAGTTGTCCGCCAATCTTCACTTTCGCATTGAAAAAGTCGGGACCCGCATTGCTGTTGTGCAACCCCGGGTTCACGATTTCCACCGTTTCGCCGTCCACGGTCGTCAGTGGCGAAAGTGGCAGAATCTTGTGTTTCCAACAATAATGCAGCAGGTATTCCATGATGCTCAGAAAGTCCAGGCGGCTCCGCCCATGACGCTGATGCCGGTGGCGCGCACCATGTTGAAGGCATCGTCGTTGCGGTTGAGCAGGTTGTCGCCACTGACGTAGATTGAAAGTCCGCCGCCTCCTGTCTCCAATTGCGGAATAGGCAGCTTGTAGCTGATGGAGGCTCCCACATCGAGCGTGGTCGGCCGCTCATAGATGAGCTTGCTCCCGCTCTTGAAGGTCTGGAGCAGCATATCGGCTCTGAGGAAGAGGCGCGGTACGATGCGGTAGCGGGCATCGGCGTTGAGCTGCAGCGTGGGCCGCCAGCTGACGGCATCGTCCTCATAGCTCTCGACGGCATCCGTCTGCCAGCCGTTCCATGCGCTCTGCACATTGACGTGGAACACGTCTTGGTAGTCATACGTGAGGTCGGCATTGATGTGGACAAGGCTGCCGTCGGCGGCGAAGAGATGGCCGTTGCCTAAGAGCTCGGCGCGGTTCTTCGAAAGGTCGTAGCCGCCGTAGAGCTTGAGGAACAGTCCGTTCACCACGTTCCAGTTCACGCCGCCCTGCAGGCGGAGCCGGTCGAACTGATGGCCGAACTGCACCGCTGCGGTTTCGACGATGCCCAACCGGGCAGGCACGAGCGAGTGCATCCAATACGGAGTCATGCACGCGAAATGGCGGAAGTCGTTGCGCACCTCACCGCCCGTAGCCGTGGCGAAGACATCCAGCGAGGGTGTGGCGTGAACCTGCAGGCTCACGTCTGGAGCGGCGCGGAACTTACTTTCGAACCCGCCCGTGAAATATAGGATGGCTCCGAGGCGCAGGTCGATGTTCTGCGTGGGTGCCAAGTCGATGTGCGGCTTGATGGAAGCCGAGAAAAGATGGTCGAACTCATCGTAGGAGTAGCTGATGGAACGGGCTTCGAGGTCGAGCCCGATTTTCTGTGTCCCGGGCAGGCGGTAGGCCAGGCTCAGACCGCCATGCACTTGAAATTCCTGCGGTTTGTCGTCGGTGTTGCCGAAGAAATTCGTCCGGTATTGTTGACTGAACATGTCGAAGCCCACGTCGGCACCGATGTCAAAGCGGCGGAAGCTGTAGGGTGTGACGATGGCGGCGAAGTCGCCCAGCAGGTTGTGTTGCTTGTCGGTGTCGAAGTAGTCGTGCCACGGCCGGACAGCCGTCGCGGTCACGTCGCCGTCCGCAGTGAGGAGTTCGGGCGAATGATTGAAGACCTGACTCTCCACGGCGGCTTTGAGCAGGAGCGATGACTGATGGTTGAACTTGTGCTCGAAGCCGACGGCACCGCGCGTGGTGTAGAAGCGTTGCTTCCATTTTACGTCGTCGTGGAGCGTCGTCTCCACCTTTCCGTTGTGCCCACGGAGGGAGAAATCGAAGTCGAGCAGGTCATCGTCGGTGATGCTCAGCCCGTAGGCTCCGCGCAGGTTCACGCGTCCCTGCGTGCCGCCCCCCAGCGTGAGGAAGTCGCGTGGCGTGCCCTTCGCATCGGCATCGCTCTGTGCCGCCCACATCGGTTGGAAAGCGTAGAGGCTCGTGGGGAGCGACGTGCCGTCGTAGTCCACCTTGTAGTGCTTCACCGGAGGCTGCTGCACCTCGGGCAGGACATTGATTTTGTTCGCGTCCTTCACGACGGGTTGATAGCTGTTCTCCACTTCGACCACATTGTCGAGCTGGGCCGAAGCCGTGGCGGCGGCCAATGCCGCGAGGATGAATGAGATTCGCTTCATATCGGTGTATTCGGAATGGTGTCAGTTCAGCCGTGCCAATCGGTCGGCAATCATTTGGTTGATTTCCTCGCTTTCGGTGTAGTTGCTCTTGAGCGAGAGCAGGTATTGGCGGGCTTCGATTTGGCGGTCGGTCTGGGCATAGACATCGCTCAGCAGCACAAAGGCGCGGGCCAGCCAGTAGGTGTGGGCCGTGCCGCTGGCCGTGAATTCGGAGAGGATGTCCTCCGCCGACTGATATTGGCGGGTGTCGAAAGCGTACTGTGCCAGCTCCACGTTGGCCTGTGCGCCATACACGGTCTGGCGGTCCTGTCGCAGCACCTGGTAGTCGGCCACGGCCGCGTCGCTGTTGCCCTGCGACATGTAGGTCTGGGCGCGGAGCAGCCGGGCTTCGGCCTGCACGTCGGGAGATGCGGTGCTGCCCTGCTGGAGCAGCCGTGTGGCCACGTTGATGAGCGTCTGCGGGTCGTGGGCCTGCCGTGCGCTGTGCAGCTGTCCGACGAGCGCGTCGAGGCGCGTCTGTGGCGACTGCGTCTGTGCCTCCAGCTTCTGATAGTGCTGCAGGGCGAGTGCATAGTCGCCGGCGGTGGCGGCACGCAGGGCTGCGTCTTCGGTCAGCTGGTCCAGTTCGTCGGCGGAGAGAGCCTGGCCGGCTTGCTGTGTCAGTGCCGCGTACTCATCCACCCGTCCCTGGCTCGCATAGATGTCCTTGAGGTTGGCCAGCGCGGTCTGCGCGTCTGTCGTGTCGGGATATTTGGCGAGCACTTCGCGGTAGGCTTGGATGGCTTCGGCGGTCTGTCCGTTCTCATGATAGATCATGCCGATTTCGTTGCCTGCACGTCGCGCATCGGCACTGTCGGGATATTTCCGCACGAGGGTGCGGAACGTTTCCATCGCCTTCTGCTTCTCGCCGCTCTGCACGTAGGCGCGGCCCTGTTCGAAGAGCGCGTCGGCTCCGTACTGCGAGTTTTCGTATTGGCTTCCGAGCTGGTTGAGCAGTTCCACCTTCTTCGTGTAGTCGCCCCGTAGTCCGCTGATGAGAGCCTGTTGCAAGAGCGAATAGTCGCCGTGCGACACGTTGGTCTGGAGTGCCTGCTGATAGGCTTCGTAGGCTCCGTCATAGTTGCGCTGCGCGAACAGACAGTCGCCGCTGCGGTTGTAGGCATCGGCCGTCAGCTCGCCGGCGTTGCCGAGGCTGGCGATGGCCGTCTGTGCCGTGGCGGTGAACTGCCGGAACTGCGGCAGGGCGGCGGCATAGTTTTTCTGCTTGAAGAACGTGTAGCCGAGGGCATAGCGTGCCAGCGCACGGTTTTTCTGCGATGCGTCGGAGGCGTTCAGATACGTTTGCAGGTCGCGGGCGGCCTGAGCATATTCGCCCAACCGATATTCCGATTCTCCCTTCCAGTAGTAGCTTTCGGCGTTGGGCTTGGCTTGCAGGCTCTGCTGCATGTAGCTCTTGGCACTCTCGAAGTCGCCGCTGATGAACCGTTGCACGCCGAGATTGTAGAGCACCTGCTGCTTGGCACTGAGGATTTCACCGGTGGGATTCTGAATCTTGTTGATGGAAGCCAGCGCGGCGGGATAATTCTTCGTGGTGAAATACACTTCGGACAGGTGGCGGCTCACGCTGGAGGCGTATTTCGAGTGCGGGAACTTGTTGAGGAACTGCTCGAATACTCCCACCGACTCGCCGAATCCCATCGTGGCTCCGTCGTGGAGCGTGAGCGCGTAGTTGTAAAGTGCTTCCTCCTGTACCTTGGTGTCGCCCGTCATCTCGGAGGCTTGCTGGAAGGCGATGCGGGCCTGCTGTTTGTTGCCGGTGGTGATGTAGGCGATGCCGGCATGCAGCCAGGCGTTCTGCGCCATCACGTCCGTCCCGTTGCCCGAGCTGCGGCTCAGCGTCGGAGCCGCATGGGCATAGTCTTTGGTGAGGAACTGGCTCATGCCGAGCTTGTAGAGGGCCGTGCGTCGTGGCGACTGCGTCTCGTCGGCATACTGCTTCAGACAGACGATGGCATCGTAGTATTGCTTCGTGTCGTAGAGAGCCTCACCCTCGATGCGCTTGGCCTCCATGCTCAGTTCCGTGTTGCCCGTCCGCTGCCGGTAGGTGCGGATGAGCGTGAGTGCCTCTTGTGGACGACCTGTGTGGAGATAGCAGTCTGCTTCATACACGGGAGCCTTCCGGCGGTAGTCATAGGTGGCCTCGATGGTTTTGAAATAGGGAAGAGCCTCCTTGTAGTCGCCCTCGGCATAGCGCACATAGCCCGAGTAGTAGAGCACGTCCACCTGATGGCTCTCCGTGTTCTCGATTTCTCCGAGCAGTTGCTTGGCACCGCTCAGGTTGTCCGTGTGGATATAGGCGATGGCTTGGTGGAGCAACGCCTCTGTGCGCTCCTCCTGCGGCACGTTGCGCCAGTCCTGTCCGGCATACACGGCCAGCGCGGCCGTATAGTCGCCGTCGCGCACCTGCAGGTTGGCCAGCATGAGTTGCAGGCGGGTCGTGAGTGGCGATACGGGATGACGGCGAAGCCATGCTTCGATTTTCTCCGCTGTGCCTGCCGTGCTGAGGAAGTAGTCGCAGATAAGCCGTTCACCCTCGTTGTCACAGCCCTCCAGTTGCAGGCGGGCCGCATAGTAGTGGCCGTCGGTCATCAGGCGCAAGGCTTCCTGCGTGAGTGAACGGGACGCGGTCTGCGCAATCGCGCTGAGTGGGATGGCGGCTGCACAGCCTATCGAGAGCATGAGTTTGGTGAGATGAGTCATATCGTTGGGTGGAAAGAGATGGTGGGTTTTCTGAAAAAACAGGGGAAGGAAAATGCGGTGCGCGTCAGTTGTCCGGGCGCGAATGCAGGAAGCGGCGAAGCCCGTTGCGCACGGAGTCGAGTCCGAAGTCTTCCAACCGCAGCTCTCGCGGGTCGGCCCACCAGCAGGCGGCCACATCGTCGTGGGCATGCAACGGTGTGTCCGCCGGAATGCGGATGTGGAAAAACGCGTCGCACGTGTGGACCGTCAGGCCGGAGAACAGATAGGTGTTGGGCTGGGTGAAGAGAATGTGCAACCCGTCGCTCCCCAGTTCGTCGGCACTGAGGTGGTGGCCCGTCTCTTCCTCTATTTCGCGGCAGATGGCCTGCTCGCAGCTCTCTCCCGGATCCACGAAACCGCCGATGAGGTCGAGCGTGCCCCGTGCCGGTTCCTCGCCACGTCTCGCCACGAGCAGTTGTCCCCGCTCGTTCTCGATGATGGCCACGCAGGCCGCTGCCGCATTGAAATAATAGGTGAAACCGCAGTCGCGGCATCGCTTCGACTTGAAGTCGTGCTCCTCGAATCGTGCCGAACCGCAGGCGGGGCAGTGGATGAACTTGCTGAGATAGTGCTGCATTGTGCTTCAGGATTTGAATGGCACCGAAGCCGCCTTCCGTCTCTCGCGGTCATAACACTCGCGGCAGAGCGGCTCGTATTCTTTTGTCTCGCCGAGCATCACTTGCCGCTCCCCCGCCACGGTGCGGTGGCTCACGTAGGCCAGTGCCCCGCAGCGCACGCAGATGGCATGCACTTTGCTCACATCGTCGGCAATGGCCATCAGACGCGGCATGGGGCCGAAAGGCTCGCCCTTGAAGTCCAAGTCAAGACCGGCACAGATGACGCGAACTCCTCGGTTGGCCAGTTCGTTGCACACGCCAACGATGCCGTCGTCGAAGAACTGCGCCTCGTCGATGCCAATCACCTCGCTGTCGCCGCCGAGCAGCAGGATGCTCTGGCTCGAGTCCACGGGCGTTGACAGAATGCTCGCGCCTTCGTGCGTCACCACCTCCTGCTCGCTGTAGCGCACGTCGATGCTCGGCTTGAAGATTTCCACATGTTGTCGGGCGAACTGAGCCCGCTTGAGCCGGCGGATGAGCTCTTCCGTCTTGCCCGAGAACATCGAGCCGCAGATGACCTCCACGCGCCCCCGGCGCATCATCTCGCCGCCTCTGTATGACATTTCCGACATGGTTGGTGGTGTTTGGATCAGCAAACGACAGCATTTGCCAACTCCTGCAAATATACGGAACATTTCGATTTCGTGCAACAAATAATGAAGAAAATCCCCAGCTGTTTTGCCGTAAGGAAAAAGTTTCAGTATTTGCGCGGAAGTAGCGAAGTACCCGGTGCAGAGAGTACTTCGCTTCTTGATTGAAATGTTGGCGGAAGTTTCCGAGGATTTCGGAAAGTCATCGCTATTCCTTGACCATGAGAAACTTGGCGGCAACTCCTTTTTTGCCGTCGGCATCGGCGGCGAGGACGTAGTAGATACCGGAGGCGCAGTGTTTGCCGGAGGCGAGGCAGCCGTCCCAGGTGTATTCGCCGCCCACGCTCGTGCCTTCGTTCACGAGGCGTCCGGAGGCGTTGGTGATTTTCACGTTGCAGTTGTAGGCGAGGCCGGTGATGCGGATCTTTCCGTTGTAGTCAGGCCGCACGGGGTTGGGATAGACTTTCACGAGGTCTTTGTCGAACTCGGCGGCGGGGTCGGTGGCGTCGCCGAGGAAGGAGACGAGTCCGCCGTCGGTGGCGAAGAACACTTCGCCCGTGTTGCCGTTGATGGCGATGTCGTAGATGTCGTCGCTGACGAGCGGCGAGTTGTCGGTGGTGAAATGCTCCACCGTGGTGATGCCGTCGGCACTGACGAGCCACACACCCGACCCGCTCGTACCAATCCACTTGCGGTTTCCGCCGTCGATGGTGATGCACTTGACGGGCACGTCGCTCAGGAGGTAGTCGGCCAGATTCGTGCCGTCGTTGCGTGGCACTTTCACTTGGGTGAGGGTGAAGTCGGAGTTGAAGACCTGGGACGGGCTGTAGGTCATGAAGATGCCGCGGTCGGTGCCGAACCAGACGGCTCCGTCGAGGTCTTCACGGATGCAGTTGAAGAGCGTGGGAGTGTAGGAAATGCCGTCCTGATTGTAGAAGGTGGAGATGAAACGGTGGCTGTCGTCCCCCTGCGTGTCGAGCGTGCCGTTGGTGTCCACCACGAGGAAGCCGGCCAGATGGCCGCTGGAGGTGGAGCGGCGGCTGTTGAGCCACGCCCATCCGCGCTGGTCGAACACGATGCGGTCGAAGGTGGGGAAACCGGCAATCTCGTCGTAGTAGAGGGAAGTCCACGTGCCGTCGTTCTTCAGGATGCGCACGATGGTGTCGCACTGGTTGTTCAGCATCCAGAGGTTGCGGCCGGAATCGTAGGCCAGCCCCGTGATGCGTACGTAGCGGCCCGGATAGCGGTCATCGGGCAGGATGGAGGTGAGGGGGGAGTTGTCGTAGGTGTAGTGGGCGGCGAACTGATAGTCGCGGAATTCGTAAAGTCCGTTGCCGGCACTGGAGGCGAAGTGATGAGTGTCGTCCGCAGGGTCTTGCACCACGTCTGTCACCTTGCGGTAATCGTAGGTGGTTCCGGACGCTGCGATGGGGCCTTCTTCGTCGAATGCCGTCCAGGTGTTGTTCTCATACTGCATGAGTGTGCCCGCGCGGTTGTCCTCGGGGTAGTTGAAGACACCGCCCGTGACGAGCAGGCGGTTGCCGGCCTCCATCGAGAGGTGGTAGCTGTAGTTGCGGATGGGGCTGTCGGGGATGACGGACGATACGCGCTCGGTGAGCTCGTCGCCGCTCAGCGCATAGCCTTTCAGTCCGTCGCTTCCGCAGGCTGCCCAGCAGGTGTTGTCGCTTCCGGTGGTGAGGAAGGCGATACCGGCGGAGTTGTCGAGACGTGTGGCCGTGGTGCCGCTCACGCGGTAAGTGGCGGCGGAGGTGAAGACGTAGAGGGTGGAGCCGCCGGCTGTCCATCCCGTGGTGGTGGCGGCGAGCACACTGCTCAGGTCGAACGTGGCCGGCGAGTTGACGCGGAACACCGCGCTCGTGGTCCGCGCGTAGAGGACGTTGTCGCAGGTCAACAGCTGGAGCAGGCTTGAGGCGGAAATCTGGCTCCAGTTGCCGGGGTCGAGCAGGTTGTCGCTTGGCTGTCCGGCATAGATGCCGTTGGCGGTCGCTGCGTAGATTGTTCCGTCGAGCAGGGCCACGCTTCGCACGGCTTGTCCGAAGCTGTAGAAATTGGCGAAGTTGCGGCCTTCCAAGTCAACGCAGACGATGCCGCTGTTGGTGGAGATGTAGAGCGTGGAGCCGTCCACCAGAACGTCGTTCAGCGTCTTGTCGTTCAGGTTCTTCAGCTTCAGGTCAGCCATGTTATAGACGCTTCCGCCGCTGCTCAGCAGGTCGATGTTGCCATTGGTGTAGATGATGGCCAGCTCGCCGGTTGCCTCACAGGTGACGATGGTGAAGATGTCGTTGTCGCTCAGAACGTTGGACTTGTCGTAGGTCTCCACGCTCGTGTCCTCGGGGTCGTAGCTGTAGAGGTTGCCGTCGCTGAGCACGTACACGAGTCCGTGTATCATCTGCGTGCGTTGTGCGTCGTGGTAGGCCGCATAGATATGCCACGTGCCCGAGTCGGCCCGGGCTGCTGTCAGACAGAGGCAGAGGAGCAGGAAAATGGAGATTCGTTTCATCATCGTCGGGAAGTTTTTTTGTTGCGCTATATATAATAAGGTATAGGGAATTATATATAAAAAAGCAGAGGAAAAGCGGAGGCGGAGCTGCCTCACGCCTTCCCTTTGGAGTCGCCGTTGAGGAAGGCGACGAACTTGGCGACGGCTTGACCGCGGTGGCTGATGGCGTTCTTCTCGTTGGCCGGCATTTCGGCAAAAGTCTGTTGATAGCCGTCGGGCTGGAACAGCGGGTCGTAGCCGAATCCGCCGGTTCCGTGCCGTTCTGTGAGGATCTGTCCGTCCACGCGGCCCTCGAAGAAACGCGGCTGGTCGTTGTCGGTTACGAAAGCGATGACGGTGCGGAAGTCGGCGCGGCGGTCGGTCTGGCCGTCCATCTCGCGGAGCAGTTTCGTCATGTTGGCCTCGGAGTCGTGTCCCTGTCCGCCGGCGTAGCGGGCGGACAGCACTCCGGGCGCGCCGCCGAGAGCTTTCACCTCCAGTCCGCTGTCGTCTGCGAAGCAGTCGAAACCGAAGAACCGCTTGACGAACTGCGCCTTCTGGAGCGCGTTGTCGTGCAGGGTCTGTCCTGTTTCAGGAATATCGACGTGGCAGCCGATGTCGTCGAGGCTGCGGATTTCGAAGCGGTCGCCGAGCATGTCGCGCACTTCGGAGAGCTTGTGGGCGTTGTTGGTGGCGAACACGAGCGTGCGTTTCTTGCTGAGCCGCTTGGTCTTGATGGTGTCGAAACCTTCGCCATAGACTCCCTGCACGTTGGCCATTGAGACGAAAGCGTAGGGGTCGATGGACTTGATCATGCGGAAGATGTTCACGGATTCGCGTTTCTTGGCGAGCACCACCACCACCTTGCGCTCCGTCTTGGTGTACCAGCCCAGGCCGTCGAGCACGGTGACGCCGCGGCCGGTCTGGTTGATGGCATCGGCTATCTTGGAGAAGTTCCGGGAGAAAATCATGAACTGCACCGACCGTCGCTGGCGGTTCATCACATAGTCGAGCGTGACGCTGGAGATGATGAGGCAGACAAAGCCGAAGACCACGCGGCGCGGGTCGTAGAAGACGAAGTAGCAGGAGGAAATGATAATGACATCACAAATCATGATGACATTGCCGAGCGTGAGGTTCTTGTATTTGTTCACGATGGCGGCGATGATGTCCGTGCCGCCGGTGGAACCGTTGGCAAGGAAGCAGAGGGCGAGGCCGGCACCCTCGAAGATGGCACCGATGACGCAGGCCATGAAGGCTTCGTTGCCCACCCAATGGGGCAGGTCGCCGTTGTCGTCCGTCACGATGCGCTGCATGGCCCAGAGCAGGAAAGTGAGGGTTAGGACGGCATAGATGGTGCGGGTGCAGAAGCGCCAGCCGAGCACGCGGATGGCTACGATGAGGAACACCGCGTTGATGGAGAGGTAGGTCCACTGCACTTCGATGGGATGGCCGACGGCCTTGGTGGCATAGAAGACGATGGACGCGATACCCGACACGCCGCCGGTGGTGATTTCGTAAGGCAGGATGAAGCAGGTGAGCGCGAAGGCATAAATGAACAGCGCGAGGGTGATCATCAGATAGTCGCGGATTTCCTGCTTCGTGTTGGCTGCAAATGGTGGAAGTATCATGGATGGAATAGAAAATGTCGGAAGGTATGGATGCTATTTCTTCAGCACGATGTTCACAATCTTCGACGGCACGATGATGGTCTTCACGTGCTGCATGCCGTTCATATACCTGGCCGACTGTGGATTTTGCAGCACGGCCTGCTCGATGGCGGCATTGTCGGCATCGGTCGGAAATTCCATCTGGAAACGGGCCTTGCCATTGAAACTGATGGTGAGCCGCATGGATTCCTCGCGCAGATACTCTTCGTTCCATTCGGGCCACCGGGCATCGCACACCGTGGTGGCATGGCCGAGCCGCTCCCAGAGTTCCTCGCTGAGGTGCGGGCAGAATGGTGCGAGCAGAATCACGAAGTCTTCCAGCACCGCGCGGCTGCTGCTCTGGAGCTGGGTGAGCTCACTCAGACAAATCATGAAGGCCGACACGCTGGTGTTGTAGGAGAAATTCTCGATGTCCTGTGTCACCTTCTTGATGAGTTTGTGGATGCTGCGCAGCTCTTCCTTGGCCGGCGGCACATCGGCGGCACGGAGCCGTCCGTCCTTGTCGAAGGCGAACATCCAGAGCTTCTTGAGGAAGCGGTGGCAACCGTCGATGCCGTTGGTGTCCCAAGGCTTCGATGCCTCTACGGGGCCGAGGAACATTTCGTAGAGACGGAGCGTGTCGGCTCCGAAGCGTTCCACAATCATGTCGGGGTTCACCACGTTGAACATCGACTTCGACATTTTCTCGATGACCCAGCCGCAGACGTACTTGCCGTCCTCCAAGATGAATTCCGCGTCGGCATATTCGGGCCGCCACTGTTTGAAGGCGTTGATGTCGAGCACGTCGTTGGTCACAATGTTCACGTCCACGTGGATGGGAGTCACGTCGTACTGCTTGCGCAGGCCGTAGCTGACGAACGTGTTGGTGTCCTTGATGCGATAGACAAAGTTGGAGCGGCCCTGAATCATGCCTTGGTTGATGAGCTTCTGGAACGGCTCTTCCTTGACGCTGTAGCCGTAGTCGTGGAGGAACTTGTTCCAGAAACGGGAGTAAATCAGATGGCCGGTGGCATGCTCCGTTCCGCCGACGTAGAGATCTACATTCTGCCAGTACTCGTCGGCTTCGCGGCTGACGAGAGCCTGGTCGTTGTGGGGATCCATATAGCGGAGGTAGTAGGCCGAGGAGCCGGCAAAGCCCGGCATCGTGCTGAGCTCGATGGGGAACACATGCTCGTCGTCAATGAGCGTGTTCTCCACGACTTCCTTCTTCGCCTCGTCCCATGCCCAGCGGGTGGCGTTGCCGAGTGGCGGCTCGCCCGTCTCGGTCGGAAGGAATTTCTTCACCTCCGGCAGCCGGAGCGGGAGACAGTCCGACGGAATCATGGTCGGGATGCCGTGTTTGTAATAGACAGGGAACGGCTCGCCCCAGTAGCGCTGGCGTGAGAAGATGGCATCGCGCAGGCGGTAGTTCACCTTCACGCGGCCCAGCCCGTGAGCTTCCACATAGCGCTTGGTGGCGGCGATGGCTTCCTTCACCGTCAGACCGTTGAGGTTGAGATAGTCTGCGCCGCGTGCTTTCAGCTCCGCCTCTTTTGCTTGTGTTGGCGAATTCATCACGATGCCTTCCTTGGCATCAAAACTCTCCTCGCTCACGTCGGCTCCTTCGATGAGCGGAATGATCGGGAGGTGGAACTCTTTGGCAAAAGCATAGTCACGGCTGTCGTGCGCAGGCACGGCCATGATGGCTCCTGTGCCGTAGCCGGCCAGCACGTAGTCGCTCACCCAGACGGGGATATTGTCGCCCGTGAAGGGGTTGACGGCATAGCTGCCGGTGAAGACACCCGTGACGTGTTTGTTGATGATGCGGTCGCGCTCGGTGCGTTTCTTCACCTCGTCGAGATAGGCTTCCACGGCGGCTTTCTGCTCAGGCGTGGTCAGACGGGCCACCAGCTCGCTTTCGGGAGCCAGCACCATGAAGGTGACGCCGAACATCGTGTCGGCACGCGTGGTGAAGATGGTGAAGGAGGACGTTCCGCATCCTGCCTTGTCCGAATCGGCCACCTGGAAGACCACTTCCGTGCCTTCGCTGCGGCCTATCCAGTTGCGCTGTGTGTCCTTGAGCGAGTCAGTCCAGTCGATGGTGTCGAGACCGTCGAGCAGACGTTGGGCATACGCGCTCACGCGCAGGCACCATTGCCGCATGCGCTTCTGCACGACGGGAAATCCGCCGCGCACGCTCACGCCTTCCACCACCTCGTCGTTGGCCAGAACGGTGCCGAGCTTCGGGCACCAGTTCACCATCGTCTCCCCCTGGAAGGCGATGCGCCAGTTCATCAGCGTGTCGCTCTGCTGCTGCGCGTCCATTGCTTTCCATTCGCCGGCCGTGAAGGAGAGTTCGTCGCTGCCCCAGGCGTGGAGACCGTCCGTGCCTTGTGCTTCGAGGTGGGCGATGAGACGTTCGATGGGCTGTGCCTGCTGCAACTGCGTGTCGTAGTAGGACTGGAACATGAGCTGGAAGGCCCATTGCGTCCAGTGGTAATAGCCCGGGTCGCACGTGCGCACCTCGCGGTCCCAGTCGAAGGAGAATCCGATTTTGTCGAGCTGCTCACGGTAGTGGTTGATGTTGGCTGCGGTGGTCACTTCCGGGTGCTGTCCTGTCTGGATGGCGTACTGCTCGGCAGGCAGTCCGTAGGCATCGTAGCCCATCGGGTTGAGCACGTTGAAGCCCCGCAGGCGTTTGTAGCGTGCATAGATGTCGCTGGCGATGTAGCCGAGCGGATGCCCCACATGAAGTCCTGCCCCCGACGGGTAGGGGAACATGTTGAGCACGTAATATTTTGGTTTGTCCTTGTCTTCTGTCACGTGATAGGTCTTCTGTTCCACCCATCGTTTCTGCCACTTCTTTTCGATGTCTCTGAACTTGTATTCCATGATTGAGCTTGTGAGTATGTACGAAATCTTCTGCAAAGTAAATGATTTATTTTCAGATGGCAAAGTGATTTTCCAAAAAACAGGGCGGGGAGCGGCGTGGGAGCCGGTCGCGGGAGAAGCGGAGGAGCGGTAGGCAGCAAAAAAAATCCCCGCAGCCGTGATGGAGCTGCGGGGATGGGATTTGAGGTGGGACTCCCGGAGGAATCCGTCAGTTCTTGGGTCGGATTACTTCACGAACACCTTCTTCACGGAGCCGTCGGACATCTTGATGATGTTCAAGCCCTTCTGGAGTGAGCTGAGACGCATGCCGCTCACGCTGTAGATGGCGTTGGCTGTGGTCTTGGCTGCGCTGTTCGGCACGTCTGCGATGTCCACTGCGTTGCTGTGGTCACCTGCGTGCGAGCTGTTGGTTCCGTAGTAGATGAGTTCGAAGTCGTCGAAGATGCACCAGCTGGAGGAAACCACGGTGGCGTCGTTCTTGTAAACACCGATGCGGAGCGTACCCGTGCCCGAGCCGTCGTCAGTAACGTCGATGAACGTGCCCACGTTGTACGTGTTGAGTGGGTTGCCGTCGTCGTCGGTCAGGTGGAAGTACAGGTCGATTTCAGCCATCGTGTTGGCCACGTACCAAGGGTTGTTGCTGTCGCCGGAAGCGTTCGTCGAAGCGAGGTCGTTGTCCGTGTGTCCGCCTTCGCTCAGGTGCTTGATGGCCACGGTCGAAGCGTTGTCCGTGCTCTCGCTGAGGCTGTTCACAGCCGGGTTGTTCACACCATAGAGATAGGTGGTGAGGGAAGCGTCGTCCGCATTCGTCCAGTCGGTGTAGTCCACTGTGACGGAGCCGGTACGGTTCGAGCCGTTCACGCGGATCTCATAAGTTCCGAGCGGCAGACCTACGATGTCCTGATATACATCGAAGTTCTTCTCGTAGCACTCGGCGTTGGTGGAAGTCGTACCGCCTGCGCCGAAGCCGGAAGACCAGCCGGTGAAGTCACCGATGGTGTCGAACGTCGGGTTCACAATCATGCTCGTGAAGTCAACAGGATTGTCGTCGGATGCTTCTTCGGCATTGTTCGGAATCTTGAGGGCTGCGATGGCAGCGTTAATCTGGTCGATGTATGCGGAGATTGCCGAGCCGGAGGCTTCGGTGCCGAGTTCCGACAGATTGTCGTAGAGATCGGAAGCGTTGCTGTACGCATCGTCAGAAGCGGTATCACTATTGTCTTCCAGTGCGTTGAGCAGGCTGCCAAGTGCTTCAGTGAATTCTGCATAGGATGCGATGGAAGCGGTGGCCTGGTTGTAGGCTGCCACGAGGTCGAGGAGAGCGGAGTACATGGCTGTTCCGTCGCCTCCGGCCTCAGCTGTCTGGGCAGCTTCGATGGCTGTGTTGAGAGCTTCCTTGTCAGGGTCGCCATAAGTCTCGCCTTCGAGAGCGTTGGCACGGGTGATATAGCTTTCGATGACATCGGTCAGAGCGTCCACGTCGTAGCCCATGTAGGTGAGCTTGAAGTTGTCCCAAAGAGCCCACGAGGAGTTGCTGGTGGAGCCTTCGAGGCGGCGGATGCCGAGGCGCATTGTGCCGTCCTCACCCACGAGTCCGTAAACGTTCTGCGTGAAGTTCATGCTCTCGTCCTCGAGCGAGAAGGCTGTGGAGGCAGAGGTCATGCCGTTGAGCGTGTAGGTGCCTGCGTCCGTCTGGTAGCAGTTGCTACCGAGGTTGGAGTCGTACTGAATCTCCATCACGTTCTTCACCGGTGTGGCGAATTCGTTGAAATAGACATAGGTGAGCACCTTGGCGTCGCCTACCTTGTCAGGGTCGTTCTGATAAGCCGTGTAGGCAGTGGCATTGTCAGCCGTGCGGTAGAAGGCCTGAACGGACACCTTGTAGAGTCCCTGCGGCAGTCCGTTGACAATCTGGTAAACGTCGAAGTACTGCTGGTAAGCCTCGGCGCAATAGTTGTCGGAGTTGCCTCCGTGCCAGTTCGTCAGGCTTGAGGTGCCGCCGGCAGAAGTGTCGAGCAGCCAGCCGTCGCCCGTGGCGCCGTGTGCAATTTCGAAGCCTGGGTTCTTGATGAGGCTGGTGAGGTCGGTGTAAGGCAGGATGGCAGCCTTCACGCCTATGCTGTAGAGGGAGTCGATGTAAGCGGTCTCGGCCGTGATTTCGGCTGTCGTGAGCTTGCCTGCATATTCGTCCTCAGCGCGGTTGAGAATGTCGTTGGACACACCGTTCGGGAAGCCCCAGTCGTTCTCCTCGCCGGCATCCATCTGGATGTAGTCGGCCAGACGCGACACTTCGTCGATGTCCATGGCCATGCCCTGCTCTTCGCCGGTGGTCAGCCAGTTCTCGATTTCTGTGAGCTTGGCCACGTAGGCGCTGTAAGCGGTCTCGGAAGCGAGGAGGGCATCCTCCAAGTCGCCGATGCTGGTCACGGCCGTCACGATGTCATCGATGTTGCTGGCGTTCTCCAGGTCGGAAAGAGCCTGGTTGTAGGCTGCTGCCTCCTGTTCGCCGTGGTAGGTTGCGCTGAGGTCGTATTCCGTGGCGGACTCGCGCACGTTTGTGCCCCAGAGCTGATAGGCCTCCAGAGAGGAACCGAAGTAGTACAGCGTGAAGTTGTCGAAGATGCACCAGTCAGCACTGATGGTCGTGGTCTTCTTGAAGCCGACCTTCAGCGTGTCTTCCTCGTCCACACCAGCAAAGAGCGTATTCTTGTAGTAGCCTGCGTTGAACCACTGCTCACTGCCCTGCATGGAGTTCGGGATGTAGGTTCCATCCTCCACATAGGAGTCGTATGGCCATTCGTTGGACGCAGCTGTGAAGAGTCCCTCAGCCTGACGCTCGGAGGAGGCGCGCTTCACGGCCTTGCTCACTTCACCGTATTTGGCGGAGGCTCCGTAGAGCTTGGCGTTGTTGTTCTGTGTGGAGTCGGCAATGTAGGTGCTGTAGTCAGCCTCAGCATCGCCAGCGCGGTAGAAGGCTTGGATGCCGACCTCGTACACACCCTTCTTCAGGCCTGTCAGGCTCTGATAGACATCGAAGGTGGTGTTGTACTTCTCAGCGTTCTTGTAGTTGGTGTCCACGGTTGGCGAACCGTTCCAGCCCGTAGCGTCGCCCGTCGAGAAGTCCGGGTTGGTCAGAGCCGAGGTGAAGTCGGCCGGGTTGTCCACGGTGGCGTTGCCTGCCACGTAGTCGATGATGGCCTGCGAGATGGAAGCCTCGGCAGCCTCCAGTTCCTCAACGGTGGCGGCGGTGTTGTTGTACACGGCCACCTGCTCGTCGAGCGAGAGACCCGGGTTGGCTGCGATGGCCTTCTCGATGGCTGTACGCAGCGAGGCGGCGGCGTTGTAGATAGGGTTGAGCGTCAGAGCCTCGGCGATGTACGCCTCGTAGGCCTCCGGCGTGACGGCTGCCCACTGGTCGTAGAAGGTGGCAGCCGGGTCGATGGCGTCTTCCGACTCCGTGTCGTAGAGATAGACCACCTTGTCGGCATCGCCGTCGAGGATACCCATGTACTTGCCCTCGAAGACGTAGCCGCCCTCGATGTTGGTGCCGTTCATGGTCGAGTTGCCCTCAATCTTGATGTAGTCGCCGTCGGCCACCACGTTCCAGTAGCGCTGGGCGGCAGTGTTGTTGTCAGTCCAGACGTTTGACCAAGGGTTTTCCGCAGAGGCGTATGTGCAATAATACGCGCTGAACTTGCTCACGTAGCTCACGAGCAGATAGGTGTTGTCAAGCACACCGTCAACGGTGAAGTCCTCGGCTTCGCTCTCGCTCGGGTTCGTGCGGGTGAAGATGACTTTGGCACCGATGGTGTCGTTGATAGAGGCGCGTGTGCCCCAATAAGGGGAGTTCGTACCGTTCTGGTGGTTCACATAGAAACCGCCGGCGCCGACATTCCAGAGATAGAGTGTGTCCTCAGCAGCCCATGTACTGAAGGTAGGGGGGGCTGCTTTTGTACGCGTGGCCGTGAAGGTCTGCGCGGACATGCCCGCACTCATCAATAATGCCGCACCAAGAAGTAGAAATCTGTGCTTCATAATTGTTGTGGAAATAAAGAAGTTAGTTAAAAAATGGGTTGAAGTTGTTCTTTTATGGGAGCATAGTCATGACGGAATGCGCCAATGTATGTTTCCGCGGCAAATATAGACAAAATTGATTTGTCGGCCAAATTTTTCCCGCCGATTTTTGCGACTTTTTCGTCAAAGCATGGCCGGAATGACCGAATGATGCTACTTTTGAGCGATTTGTGGCTCTTTGCCTGCTGCATTGATGGCGGCGGAGCCTTCAAAATGCCACTTTGTCAATGAGCCGATGGACAGACTTCGGCGACAGCCGCCATCCCATTTTCGACATCAATGTGGAAAAGAGATTCTTGTCGCTTTTGGGGATGTCCACCTCGAACTGGTCGGTCGAGACGTCTTTCAGCAGTTCTTGTTGGTGGTCGAACTCAAACCATGAATCCGCGGCTGGCAGGTAGGCGGACGGGATGGCAGATACGGGCAACGCTTTGGTGAATATTTGGTTTCCTGCGTTGTCGATGTCGGTAATCCAGACAAAGTTGTCGGAGGGCTGCTGGATGACTTGCAGCAATGTGCGCTCCTTGTCAAGATATTCATAGAGGGTTTGATTGTCCACCCTCAGAATCATCCACCGGTTGCTTTCCGCGTCACAGTCAAGCCAATATAGCAGGTAGTAGTCACCCTTGTCGTTATAATACAATGACAGCAACGGGCCGTCTTGCTCAATCAGGTCTGTCCGATGCTTCAGTGCGGTTAGGTCGAACGGAATGTCAAATCCCTTTATCTGTTCACTTTTCATAGTAGTTTTCTGATGATTTGAAATGTTTCGGACAAGTCGCAGGATGTTGATTCATAAAAGTCAAAATGGCCGGAGCTTGTGTCCGGCTCTGTCATCATGCCGTCTTCGTTGTCTAAGGTACCGCCGCATAGCGAGTCTCCTATTGCCTTGGGTGTTCTTTTGAATGATTTGCAAAGTGCCGCATACCTGTGTTCTGCCTTTTGTTGATTGTCAAAACAGGAAAGAGCATAGCCGGAGAGCTTTTCGTGGTTTGGCAATCTGCGCGATGGATTCTGAATGCTGACAGGCTTATGGTTGTTGGGGTGTGAGCCTGCAAACACATAACGGAAGGCGCGTATTCCATTGGGAGCGTGCAACTTTGGCATTGTGTAGCCATCGGCCAATAGTTTGTCAATGTATGTTTGATATTTGAATGTCATGCAAACTTGGTGTCTCCGAAATCGACAGCAAAGATAAAACTTTCGTTTGAATTATACAAGTGTGCAGCTCATAAATCTTATGTCTGCGCATTTCGGTGGCGCTTCGTGTGAAAACTGCATTCCACAGGGCTGTCGGACGTGTCAGCCGCGCCGCCGTTTGGAGGCTTGCAGGGAAAAATAATTCTTCGGGGAGCCGGACGGGGCGGACGGGTCGGACGGGGCGGAGCCGTTGCCGTCGAGCTTGCGCACGAAGTCGAAGTCGAGCTGCTTGCGGTAGAGGTTGGCTTTGGCCACCTTGATGCGGATTTTGTCGCCTAACGAGAATTTGTGGTGCGTGCGGCGGCCGACGAGGCAGTAGTTGCGGTCGTCGAAGTCGAACGGCTCGTCGCCGAGGAAGCGCACGGCAATCAGGCCCTCGCACTTGTTCTCGTCGATTTCGGCGTAGATGCCGAAGTCGGTGACACCGCTGACGGTGGCGTCGAACTCCTCTCCGAGCTTGTCGGCCATGTATTCCACCTGCTTGTACTTGATGCTGGCGCGCTCGGCGTTGGCGGCGAGCTGCTCCATCTCGCTGGCGTGCTCGCAGAGAGCCTCGTACTTCTGCTGGTTGGCACTCTTGCCGCCGTCGGCGTAGCGCGTGAGGAGCCGGTGCACCATGAGGTCGGGGTAGCGGCGGATGGGCGAGGTGAAGTGGGTGTAGTAGTCGAAGGCCAGTCCGTAGTGTCCGATGTTGACGGTGCTGTAGCGGGCTTTCATCATGGCGCGGAGCGTGACGTTCTCCACCAGTTCCTGAATAGGCTTGTCCTTCACGTCGGCCAGCATCCGGTTGATGCTCTTGGCCACCTCGTTGCGCGTGCCCTGCGAGGTGAGCTTCATGCCGAAGCGGCTGACGAACTTGCCCAGTTTTTCGAGCTTGGCGGGATCGGGCAGGTCGTGGACGCGGTAGGGCAGGGTCTTGGCCTTGGTGCCTTTCTTCACCTTGCCTACGCTTTCGGCCACGGTGCGGTTGGCCAGGAGCATGAACTCCTCGACGAGCTTGTTGGCGTCTTTCGCCCGCTTGAAGTAAACGCCCGTCGGCCTGCCGTCGTCGTCGATGTCGAAACGCACTTCCTCACGGTCGAAGTTGATGGCACCCTGCTTGAACCGCTTCTCGCGCAGGTGTTTGGCCATGCGGTTGAGCACCACCAGCTCCTCTTGCAGTTGTTCCGTTGGAATCGGTGCTTTCGCAGGATTTCTTCCGATGGATTCGTCTTTCTCGTGCTGTTTGCGGTGCTTGCCGCCGATGGCGGCCACGTTGTCGGCATCGGCCACGGGCTCGGGCTTGGCGGTGGGGTACTGGAGGTCCTGGGGCGATGCCTCGCCGATTTGCTCGAAGAGATACTGCACCTCCTCGTAGGCGAAGCGGCGGTCGCTGCGGATGACGGTGTGGGCGATGTGCCATTTCTTCACCTCTCCTTCGGGAGTCATCTCGAAGATGACGCTGTAGGTGAGTTTCTCCTCGTCGGGACGGAGTGAGCAGATGAAGTTGCAGAGCCGCTCGGGCAGCATCGGCACGGTGCGGTCAACGAGATAGACGGATGTGCCGCGCTGCCGGGCTTCCTTGTCGATGACGGAGCCTTCGGTGACGTAGTGGCTCACGTCGGCGATGTGGACTCCCACTTCCCAGAGTCCGCCGGGGATTTTCCGGATGGAGAGCGCGTCGTCGAAGTCTTTGGCGTCGCGCGGGTCGATGGTGAAGGTGAGCACGTCGCGGAAGTCCTCGCGTCGGGCGATTTCCTCGGCGGGAATCTGCGGGCTGATGCGCTCGGCGGCCGCCTCTACGTTCTCGGGATATTTGTAGGGCAGGTTGAACTCGGCCAGGATGGCGTGCATTTCGGTGTTGTTCTCACCGCTCTTGCCGAGCACGTCCACCACCTTGCCCTGCGGGTTGCGCTCCGTTTCCGGCCATCCCGTCACTGCGACGAGCGCCTTGTCGCCGGTGCGGCCGCCCTTGAGCTGGTCGAGCGGGATGAAGATGTCGAAAGGCAGTGAGCCGTCGCGGGCGATGAGGTAGGCGCCGGTCTTGCCCACCTGCAGCTCGCCGATGACGGGCTTGTCGTTGCGCTGCACGATTTCGATGACTTGTCCGTGGAGCTTCTGCGACTCGCGTTTCTTGGCAAAGAGGCTCACGCGCACCTTGTCGCCGGGCAGGGCGTGGAGCGTGTCTTCGTCGTAGATGCCCACGCCGACGCCGTCGGGCAGGTCGACGAAGTTGCGGCCGCCGGTGGTGCGCTTGAACACGCCCTCGCACACCTGTGCGTGGCCGTTGTAGCTCACTTCGCCGTCCTCGTTGCGCACCACCTCGTCGTTCTCCAGCATTTCGTTGAGCACATCGACGCAGAGCATCTTCAGCGGGTGGGTTGTGAACTTGAGTGAGCGGAAGAGCTGTTTGAGCGTGAAATAGCCGCCCGGGTGCAGGGAGAGGAAGTTCTCCACCCTGCTGCGCACGGTCTTTTTGTTGATGACTGCCTTCTTGGCATGTTTCTTTGCTTGGGCCATAGAGCGTATGTGTGTTGTTGGATGATTGATGGCGTGACGGGAGGTGCACCGGCGGAGGTGCATGCCGAAAACGTGGCCTAAATTAGTGATTTTGTCCGAGATTTCGTATTTCATCGGTGTTAAAATGTGAGAAAACGGTCAAATTTCATTACCTTTGCATCTGAAACGAAAACAAATGGCGTGCGGAAGTGCGTTCTCCGCAGGCCGAAGACGATTCGCTATGGCAGAACCGAAACAGATTCTCATCACGGGTGCCAGCGGCTTCATCGGGAGCTTTCTCTGCGAGGCCGCCGTGCAACACCACATGACGGTGTGGGCGGGCATGCGCCTCGGCTCCTCGCGCCGCTGGCTGCAGAACGAATGGTTGCAGTTCGTGACGCTCGACCTGACCGACCGCCGCCGGCTGGCGGAGCAGCTGGCCGCTTTCAAGGCCCGCCACGGCCGTTGGGACTATGTCATCCATGCGGCCGGTGCGACGAAGTGCTTGCGGGAGGAGGATTTCGACCGCAACAACTACGACTGTACGGTGAATCTGGTGGAGACGCTGCGCGAGCTGGACATGGTGCCGGAGCTTTTTGTCTATATGAGCAGTCTGAGCGTGATGGGCGATGCCTGTCAGCCCGCTCCGGGCACGCTTCCCGAGGACTACAGGGAAATGACCGCCGCCGACGTGCCGGTTCCCAACACGGCCTACGGGCGCAGCAAGGCGAAGAGCGAGGCGTTTCTGCGCTCGCTCGACGGGTCGTTCCCTTATGTCGTGTTCCGTCCGACCGGTGTCTATGGCCCGCGCGAGCGTGACTACTATCTGATGGCCAAGAGCATCAGCCGCCACGTGGACTTTGCGGTGGGCTTCCGTCCGCAGCGCATCACCTTCGTTTATGTGCGCGACCTCGTGGGTGCGGTCTTTGCCGCCATCGGCCGTGTGGAGGCGGGCGCGGCCGACGTGGTGGCGGGGCAGGTGTTCCATGTGAGCGACGGCCATGTTTACGATTCGCGCGACTTCAGCGATGCCATCCGGCGCGAGCTGGCTGTCCGTCACGTGTGGCGCGTCACGGCTCCGCTCTGGCTGCTGCGCGTGGTCTGTGCCTTGTCGGAGGAATGGGCGCGGCTCCGTGGGCGGACGGCGACGCTCAACCACGACAAATACCGCATCTTGCGCCAGCGCAACTGGAAGTGCGACATCACGCCGCTCACGCTTCGCCTCGGCTACCGGCCCGAATGGCCGCTGATACGGGGCGTGAAGGAAACCGTGGCCTGGTACCGGCAGCAGCATTGGCTCTGAGCGTGGCTCTCTTTCCTCTTTGTCTTCCCAGATGTTCCCCGAGACTTTTCCCTTGTTTATCATTCATTATCTATCGAATCGGGCGTTTCGCCTGCCCGACACCACAACATGAATCTACTGAAAAGAGAACCCGAGAGCGGACTGCTCAGCGCAGAAGCTGTCACCTTGATATACGTGGCCGTGACGACGGTCATGATTTTCTGCTTCGGCAACATGGACAATCCGGCCACTCCCGTCAACGAGCTGCGGCAGATGCTGTGGTGGCGCGTGGGCGTGGTGGTGTTCATCGTCGCCGCCAACCTCGTTTACCGCCGGTGGCCGTGCCGGTTGGTCGTGCTGCTGCGTTGCGTGCCGCTCTTCGCCTGTCTCGTGCAGTGGTACCCCGAGACGTATGATTTCTGCCGCCACTTCCCTTACCTTGACCCTGTCTTCGCCAAGGCCGACCAGTGGATGTTCGGCTTCCAGCCCGCGCTCCGCTTCGGTGAGTGGCTGGACTCCACCTTCTGGTGCGAGGCGTTCCACCTGGGCTATTACTCCTATTATTATCTGATGATAGCCGTGGTGGCATTCTATCTGCTCTGCCGCTACGACCGGGCGCAGTGGGCCACATTCGTCTTCCTGGCCTCCTTCTTCCTCTTCTATTTCATCTATGAATTCCTGGCCGTGGCGGGGCCGCAATATTATTTCCAGGCCATTGGGGTGGACCAGGCCGCGCAAGGCGTGTTCCCGCCAATCGGCGACTATTTCGCCACCCATCACGACACGTTGCCGACGGACTGCCGGGGGCTGTTCAGCCGTCTGGTCATCGATGCACAGGAGATTGGCGAACGGCCTACGGCGGCCTTTCCGAGCAGCCATGTCGGCATGTCCGTGGTCTGCATGCTGTTGGCGTGGAAAGCCCGTAACCGCTGGCTCTTCTGGTTGCTCATGCCTTTCTTCCTCCTGCTGGTGTTCTCCACCGTTTACATCAAGGCGCACTACGCCATCGACGCGCTGGCGGGCGTGGTGTTCGGCATCGGATTCTACGCATTCACGAGCTGGCTCTACCCTCGGGTCAGACGGCCGCTCCACTTGAAAAACTGATGAAGGTTCCTTTCCATAGACACATCGCGCAGCTGCTCGCCTCCCGCTATGCGGACAACGAGGCCCGGGCGTGGGCGTTCTGCCTGATAGAAGACGTGGCGGCACTGAGCCGGACCGACGTGCTGCTGGGGCGTGCCGACGAACTGCCGGAGGAGGTGCGGCGCGACATTGCCGGACTGGCACGGCGGATGGCGGACGGAGAGCCCGAGCAATATGTTGTCGGGTTCCAGAACTTCTGCGGCCTGCGTGTGGGGGTCGGACCGGATGTGCTCATCCCGCGTCCCGAAACCGAGGAACTGGTCAGGTGGGCCGCCTCCGAGGCCGTGGAACTGGCCGCGACCCCCGGCCGCGACGGGCAGGACGGCGACCGGCGGATCTCGCTGCTCGACATCGGAACGGGCAGCGGCTGCATCGCCCTGGCACTCAAGCACCTCGTGCCGCAGGCGGCCGTGGAGGCATGGGATCTCTCAGCCGCAGCCTTGGATGTCGCCCGCAGAAATGCGGCACGGCTGAACCTCGACGTGACTTTCCGCCAGTGCGACATCCTTCGTCACGCCCCTGTCGGGGAGGAAGGCGGCCGGCCTCGGTTCGACCTCGTCATCAGCAATCCGCCCTACGTCTGCGAGAGCGAAAAACTCTCGATGGATTCGACGGTTCTTGACCATGAACCGCACCTCGCGCTCTTCGTGCCCGATGACGATCCGCTCCGTTTCTACCGCGCCATCGCGGCAGCAGCCCGCCGGATTCTCCGCCCGGGCGGTCTGCTGTTCTTCGAAATCAACCGCCGTTTCGGCCACGAGGTGGCGGAAATGCTCGATGGATTCGGCTTTTCTTCCATCGAAATCCGTCGCGACCAGTTCGGCAATGAGCGCATGGTGCGGGGCATTTTTTCCTGAATCAACCCAAAACGACAGCACATGGAACGTCAGAAGAAACCGATGAGCGAGGAGGCCGCCTTCAACCGATTGGCGGCACTTTGTGCCACGACGGAATACTGCCTGGCCGACATGCGGCGGAAGATGGAGGCGTGGGAGCTGCCCGACGGTGCGGATCTACGCATCTTGGCCCGCTTGCAGCGCGAGAAGTATGTCGACGAGGCACGCTATGCCCGCGCCTTCGTGCGCGACAAGTTCCGCTACAACCACTGGGGTGCCCGGCGCATTGCGCTGGAGCTCCGCCGCAAGGGAGTGGACGAGGCCGTGGCGGCGGACGCGCTGGGCGAAATCGGGCGGGACGACACCGACGACGTGCTCACCGCCCTGCTCCGGCAGAAACTGAAGACGACCCGTGGCAAAACCGATTACGAAGTGTTCATGAAGCTCCTCCGCTATTCCGTCGGACGCGGTTTCTCGCCCGACGACGCTCACCGCTGCCTCAGCCGCATCATCCGGATGCCGGAGGAGGAAATCTGAACCTATCAACTTCAATCATGAAAATCCGAGACATAGATTTTGGCAACCGTCCCGTGTTTCTGGCACCGATGGAGGATGTCACCGACCAGGCTTTCCGCCTGTTGTGCAAGGAGTTCGGCGCGTCGATGGTCTATAGCGAGTTCGTCAGTGCCGACGCGCTGATCCGCTCCGTCAACCGCTCGATGGAGAAAATCCGTGTGAATGATGCCGAGCGGCCCGTGGCGGTACAGATTTACGGGCGCGACGTGGATTCGATGGTGGAGGCGGCCCGCATCGTCGAGAGCGAGGCGCGTCCCGACGTGCTCGACATCAACTTCGGCTGTCCCGTGAAGAAGGTGGCGGGCAAGGGTGCCGGAGCGGGCATGCTGCGCAACATCCCCCTGCTGCTCGACATCACGCGGGCTGTGGTGCAGGCCGTGCGGATTCCCGTGACGGTCAAGACACGGCTGGGCTGGGATGCCGACCACAAAATCATCGTGGAGCTGGCCGAGCGGCTGCAGGGCTGCGGCATCGAGGCTCTCACCATTCATGGCCGCACGCGCAGCCAGATGTACACCGGCGAGGCCGACTGGACGCTCATCGGGGAGGTGAGGCGCAATCCGCGCATGACCATCCCCATCATCGGCAACGGCGACATCAACTCGCCCGAGCGGGCGCGTGAGGCGTTCGAACGCTACGGCGTGGATGCCGTGATGGTGGGTCGCGCCACGTTCGGCCGCCCCTGGATTTTCCGTGAAATCCGCAGCTACCTCGACACGGGCGCGGTGGATTCCACGCTGACGACTCGGTGGAAGCTCGACGTGCTGCGCCGCCAGATCCGCGACAGCGTGGCCTGCTCGATGCGGCGCACCGACAACCCGCGCAAGGCCACCGAACTGGGCGGGCTGATGCACGTGCGCCGCCATCTGGCGCAGTCGCCCCTCTTCAAGGGCATTCCCGACTTCCGGCAGACGCGCATCCGCATGCTCCGCGCCGAAACCGTGGATGAGCTTTTCGGCATTCTGGACGAGGCCGAGAAGATACTTCTCTCCTGACCGACATACACTTGCGCTGCACCCGGAAGTCGCTGCGCCCTGCTCTCTCACGGACTGCGCGGGGAAAATTCCTCTTCTCCGCAGGGAAGAGCCGGCCGATGCGCGGATTCCGTGGAAAACGAACGCGTTCATTCGGCGGAACGAACACGTTCATTTTCCGAAACGAACGCGTTCGTTTCAGGAAAACTCAGACTAAAATGCGTTTTTCCGAGACAGATTGTGGGGACTTTTTTCGGCGGAACCTGGCAGCCCAATTGCCCGTGCCGCCACGCTGCCGGCGAACGCGTTAAAATAACATAAATTTGGAACCTTCTTCTGATTATCAGTGATAAAAACCGTAACTTTGCACGGTTTAAGATATTTGTAATCACAAACAAGCAAAGACAACCCACAAATCATGGACAAACTGAGTTACGCATTGGGTCTCGGTATCGGCCAGCAACTCAAACAAATGGGGCTTCGCGACGCGCTCTGCGTGGAGGACTTCGCCCAAAGTATCGCTGACGTGCTCGCGGACAAAGAACTGAAAATCAAGAATTCGGAGGCGCAGCAAATCGTGAACGCCTTCTTTCAGGAACAGGAAAAGAAAATGAATGCCGAAAAGGCGGAGAAGGGCAAGCGAGCCCTCGAAGAAGGCCGTGCGTTTCTCCAGAACAACGGAGCCCGCCCGGGTGTCGTCACCACCAAAAGCGGTCTGCAATATGAGGTCATCGCCGAGGGAAAGGGCCGCCATCCGAAGGCCACAGACAAGGTGCGCTGCCACTACGAGGGCAGTCTCATTGACGGCACGGTGTTCGACAGCAGCTACAGGCGCAACGAGCCTGCCGTCTTCGGTCTGAATCAGGTGATTGCCGGATGGACGGAAGGCTTGCAGCTGATGGGCGAAGGTGCCAAATACCGCTTCTACATCCCTTATCTCCTCGGCTACGGCGAGGGAGGCGCGGGCGAGATGATTCCGCCGTTCTCCACCCTGATTTTCGATGTGGAGCTGCTCGAAGTACTTTGAAAAAACGAAATAACAACATCATTCAACAAAATCAATCAAAAGATGAAGAAAATCGCATTTCTGGCAGTGGCTGCCACTGCCGTGGTTCTTGCCTCCTGCAATCAGGCAGGCAAGGCACAAATCAAGGACAATGTGGACTCGCTGACCTATGAGCTCGGCGTGGCACAGGCCGATGGTCTGAAGCAATACATGGCCATGCAGCTGGGCGTGGACTCCACACAGCTGGACGAGTTTATCAAAGGCATGAAGGTGGGTGCGCTCGAAAAGCCGGATGCCAAGCAGAATGCCTACAACAAGGGTGTGGAAGTGGGTCACCAGATTGAGCAGATGGCCAAGGGTCTGAGCGGCGAGGTGTATGCCAATGACAGCACCAAGCAGGTGAACGTGAACAACCTGCTCGCCGGCATCATCGACGGTCTGAAGGGAACGGCCGGTGAGACAGCCGACGAGGCCATGAAGAATTTCCAGGACAAACTCGCCCCAATCCGCACGTCCAACCTGGAGAAACAGTACGGCGACAACAAGAAGAAAGGTGAGGAATATCTGGCAGCCAATGCCAAGAAGGAAGGCGTGACCACGCTGGCCAGCGGCGTGCAGTACAAAGTGCTCGAGCCGGGCAGCGGCGACGTGCCTTCGGACTCGGCCAAGGTGAACGTGCGCTACGAGGGTAAGCTCATCGACGGAACGACCTTCGACAGCAACTTCGACCGTCCGGACCCGATGGTGGTGGACATGGCCAATCCGCGCATGATTCCTGGTTTCACCGAGGCTCTGAAGCAGATGCCGGCCGGCGCAAAGTGGGAAGTGACCATTCCGCAGGAGCAGGCATACGGCGAGCAGAACATGGGACAGATCAAACCGTTCTCCACGCTGATTTTCACCATCCAGGTGGAGAAATAAGACTACGGTCCGGACGTAATCTCAATAGAAAAGTAACATGAAACGGCTCATTCTTTTGACAGGTATCGCTCTGGTTCTGGCATCCACCGTCATGACGGCCGATGCCAAGGACAAGAAGAAAAAGAACAAGAAGAGCGGCGGACAGACGGAGTTCGTGCTCGAGAAACCGGCACTGCAGACTGCGGGCGACTCGACGGCCTACATCTTCGGCCTCTCGCAGTCGAACGGACTCAAGGCCTACATGACCAACCAGCTGCACGTGGACACGGCCTACATCGGACGCTTTGCCCAAGGCATCATGGACCGCGCCTCCGTCAACCCGCAGGACAGCGCACTCCACGCCTACGTGGCCGGACAGAGCATCGGAGCGCAAATCGAGAACATGACGCAGCAGTTCTCGGCTGACTACTACAAGGCCAATCCCGGAACCGTGGTGGACACGCGCGTCGTGGCTGCCGCCATCGTCGAAGGGCTTCTCGGCCAGAGCACGATGTCGGCCGACAGCGCCATGCGGCAGTTCCGCACCATCATGACGGCACGGCAGCAGGAAAACAACGAGGCTCTCTACGGCGCCAACCGCAAGGCGGGCGAGGATTTCCTGGCAGAGAACAAGACAAAGGAGGGAGTGGTGACGCTCCCGAGCGGCTTGCAGTACAAAATCCTGACCCAGGGCGACGGTGCCGTGCCGACGGCCACGCAGCGCGTCAAGGTGAACTATGAAGGCCATCTCATCGACGGAACGGAATTCGACAGCAGCTACAAGCGCAAGCAGCCGTCCACCTTCCAGGCCAATCAGGTCATCAAGGGATGGACGGAAGCGCTCTGCCTCATGCCGGTCGGCTCGAAATGGGAGCTGTATATCCCGCAAGAACTGGCCTACGGCGAGCGGGAAACGGGTAAGATCAAACCTTACAGCACGCTCATCTTCACCGTCGAGCTGCTCGGCATCGAAGAAGACAAAGCCAAGAAATGACGGCGGCACCGGGGGCATGCGTCCTTGCGCTCCCCGACCGCAGAATGATTAGGAAAAAGTGCCAAAAAATTACTTTTTGGCACTTTTTCTTAAAATTTCTCATCGAAAAACATACAAGAGAATAAATAATTCCCTATATTTGCTACATCATTCTGACAAAAGGAAGAATGACGGTATCAATTTCTTTTAGAACCTAAAAATAATAGTTATGGAGAAGATAGACCGGCTTGACAAGCAAATCATGGACATCATTTCGAATAATGCCCGCATTCCCTTCAAGGATGTGGCGGCAGCTTGCGGGGTCTCGCGTGCCGCCATTCACCAGCGCGTGCAGCGTCTTATCGACATGAACGTCATCGTCGGTTCCGGTTACCACATCAACCCGAAGAGCCTCGGCTACAACACCTGCACCTATGTGGGCATCCGGCTCGAAAAGGGGTCGATGTACAAGAGGGTGGTGGACGAGTTGCGCAACATTCCGGAAATCGTGGAATGTCACTACACCACCGGCCCTTACACCATGCTCATCAAGCTCTACGCCCGCGACAACGAGCAATTGATGGAGCTGCTCAACACCAAGATTCAGGGAATCCAGGGCGTTGACTCCACAGAGACACTCATCTCTCTCGACCAAAGCATCAAGAAAGAAGTGCCCATCAACATCAAACTTGCCGAATAAACCTCATGGCTCACCTGCATCTGGAAGGTCTCGTCATCGGTATCGCCACCTTCCTCATCATCGGCTTCTTCCATCCCATTGTCATCAAAACTGAATACTACACCGGAACGCGGTTCTGGTGGGTGTTCCTGATTGTCGGCATCGCCGGCATCGGGGTGGCCTGCCTTTTTGTCCGTAACATCGTCGTCAACGCCATTCTCGGAGCGTTCTCCTTCTCGTCATTCTGGGCCATCGGAGAATTGTTCGAACAGAAGAAACGTGTGGAGCGGGGATGGTTCCCGAAGAACCCGAACCGTCACGACTACAAGGACTGACTATCCGCGGTCGAAGAAAGGCGCAAAGAGCGTGTCGAGCTCTTCGCTCTCTTGCAGCCGTCCGTCAATCAGACATACCGCGTCCACCCGCGCCTTGATGACCACCTTCTGGTCCGGCACACGGAAGATGTCCTGCACGAAGACGTAGCGCAGGCCCTCTTTCTTGATCCATAATTTCGACACGAATTCGTCGCCGCTCTTCAGCGGGGTCTTGAACTGCATGTTGAGCCGCGCCACCACGCAGTCGATGCCCCGGCGGTGGAGGTCGGCGAAGCTGATGTTGTGTTCCAGCAGAAACTCATGGCGCGTGTGCTCGATGTAGTGCTGGTAGTTGGCATTGTTCACGATGCCCTGAAGGTCGCACTCATAGTCGCGCACCTTCATCCGTAGTTCAAATATATACTTGTCCATATTTCCTTGTTTTCTTTCAAGTTCGCGGCAGGGCCGCCGCTTCCTGCGTGGCTAAAGTGCCGCGAAGATAATAAAAAATCCATAAATGCTCGGCCAAAAGTCCGAAAAATTGCCGTTTGTGCCCCGAAGTGCGTGAAATTTCGTATCTTTGCAAGTTGGAAAGGTGTTGCAGGCCGGAAAGCGTTGTCTTGCATTCATGTTTCTTACATTTTACATCTCACATCATTCAAACATATTCAACAAACTCGGATGAAAACCTACAAACTTGTGAACAACCTGCTGGGTTGGCTCATCTTTGCAATTGCCGCCTTCACCTATTGCTCGACGATAGAGCCGACGGCAAGTTTCTGGGATTGCCCGGAATTTATCACGACGGCATACAAATTTGAAGTCGGCCATCCGCCCGGCGCACCGTTCTTCATGATATTCGGCAAGTTCTTCACGCTCTTTGCCGAAGACACCACGCAGGTGGCGAAGATGATCAACACGATGTCGGCACTGCTCAGTGCGGGCTGCATCTTGTTCCTTTTCTGGAGCATCACGCATCTGGCCCGGAAACTGTTGATCGGCAAGAACGAGGAAATATCGGCCGCCAACATCATCGCGGTCATGGCTTGCGGCATTGCCGGCTCGCTCATCTATACGTGGAGCGACACCTTCTGGTTCTCCGCCGTTGAGGGCGAAGTCTATGCCTTCTCGTCGTTCTTCACGGCCCTTGTGTTCTGGCTGATTCTGAAGTGGGAGGACAATGCCGGCGACCCGCACAGCGACCGCTGGCTGGTGTTCATCGCTTATTTGGTGGGACTGAGCATCGGTGTCCATCTGCTCAATCTGCTTTGCATTCCGGCCATCGTGCTGGTGTACTACTACCGCCGCGCCAAGGAGCCGAACCTGAGAGGCTCGCTCACGGTGCTGGCCATCTCGGTGGTCATCGTGGCCGCCGTGCTCTACGGCATCGTGCCGGGCATCGTGAAAATCGGCGGCTGGTTCGAGCTGCTCTTCGTGAATGCTCTGGGCATGAGCTACAACGCCGGTTTGTATATCTATCTGGTTCTGCTCATTGCCAGCCTTGTGTGGGCTCTCTGGGAAACGGAACATCAGACCAGCCGTCAGCGCATGAACCTCTCTTTCCTCACGAGTGTGGCATTGCTCGGCATCCCGTTCTACGGACATGGCACCAGCAGCGTCATCATCGGCATTCTCATTCTGCTCGTCGTGGCCGGCATCCTCTTCACCCGTGACACCAGCGCACGTCTGCTCAACACCACGTTGCTGTGCCTCACGCTGATTGTGGTGGGCTACAGCTCCTATGCCGTCATCGTCATCCGTTCTACGGCCAATCCGCCGATGGATCAGGACTCGCCGGAGGATGTCTTCGCCCTTGAGGAATATCTCGGCCGTGAGCAGTATGGCGACCGGCCGCTCTTCTGGGGACCGACGTTCAATTCCCGTCCGGAAATCGTGACCGACGGCAACGGACAGTTGATTTACAACACGAAGAAAACCTCGAAGCAGTATCAGCGCAAGGCCAAGCACGACGAAAGCGAGAAAGACGAATACATCGTGGCCAACGAGAAGTTCGAATATGTCTATCCGACCAACCAATGCATGTTCTTCCCGCGCATCTACAACAGCGACAAGGCCGGCGAATACCAAAGCTGGTTGGGCGGAATCAACGGGAAAACCGTGCAGTACAACATCCCGGGACAAGGCTCGGAGACCGTGACCGTGCCGACTCAGCTGGACAACATGCGGTTCTTCTTCTCCTACCAGCTCAACTTCATGTATTGGCGTTACTTCATGTGGAACTTCGCCGGCCGGCAGAACGACCTGCAGGGCGGCGGCGAGCTGGAGCACGGCAACTGGATTACGGGCTTCAAGGCTCTCGACAACGCGCGTCTGGGCGATCAGGGCAAATTGCCGACAGACCTGAAGGAGAACAAGGGACACAACGTGTTCTACTGCCTGCCGCTCATCCTTGGCCTGCTCGGCTTCTTCTGGCAGGCTTTCCGCGGCAGAGAGGGCATCCAGCAGTTCTGGGTGGTCTTCTTCCTTTTCTTCATGACAGGCATCGCCATCGTGATTTACCTCAATCAGGTGCCGAACCAGCCGCGTGAGCGAGACTATGCTTATGCGGGCTCCTTCTATGCCTTCGCCATCTGGTGCGGACTCGGTATCGGAGCCATCTTCGAATGGCTGCGCAAGCTCATCAAGGGCAATCCGCGCACCTCTGCCGTCCTTGCCTCCTGCCTCTCGCTCATCCCTGCCGTGGCCGTGCCGCTCCAGATGGTGAGCCAGACGTGGGACGACCACGACCGCTCCAACCGTTACATCTGCCGCGACTTCGGACTGGACTATCTGGAGACCGTGCCGCACGACGGTGTCATCTTCACCAACGGCGACAACGACACCTTCCCGCTCTGGTACAACGAAGACACGGAAGGCAAGCGCACCGACGTGCGTGTTTGCAACCTCTCCTACCTGCAGACCGACTGGTACATCGACCAGATGAAACGCCCTGCCTATTCCGGCGAAGGACAATCGTCACCGCTGCCTATCAGCTGGTCACGCTACGACTACACCACCGGCAAGAACGAAGTGACGGACGTGAACCCCGACATCGACTACGACGGACAGTCGATGCCAATGAAGGATTTTGTCAAGACCATCTACGCGCAGGATTCCAGCGTGGCCCGTCAGATTTGGGGCGACGAGCCGTTCGAGCTGAAGAACGCCATCCAGAAGTTCGTGCTCAAGAAAGACATTCCGGCGCAGTTCAAGCTGCTGGTCGACGGCATGCCGAGCTGCCTGCCGTCCGACACGCTCTATATCAATGTGGACAAGGCTGCCGTGCGCCGTTCGGGCATGAGGATTGACGGCGACTCCATCCCTGACCGCATGTATATCGACCTCGGCACCTACAACCGCTATGGACAGAAAGTCTCGGGCAAGAACCGCCTGCTCAAGAGCTTCATGATGATGCTCGAAATGCTGGCGCAGAGCAACTTCTCGCGTCCGCTCTACATGTCCACCACGGTGGGGCCGAGCAACTACGGCGGTCTCTACCGCCACTTCCTGCAGGAAGGCATCGCCTGGCGCATCACGCCGTTCACCTATGAGCGGAACCAGGTGCAGAACACCGTGGCCGACACCGACAAGATGTTCGACAACATGATGAACAAGTACAAGTACGGAAATCTTTCCCAGCCGGGACTCTACATCGACGAGACCACCATGCGCATGTGCTACACGCAGCGGCGCTGGTTCGGCGTGCTCATCTCGCAGCTGCTGGCCGAGGGCAAGAAGGAAAAGGCCTTGCAGGCGGCAGAGAAATGTATGAAGGAAATGCCGGAATACAACGTGCCGCACGACACCGGCTCCGGCTCGCTCGACATCGTGCAGGCATACGTGGCCAACGGTAAGTACAAGGAGGCGGAGCATATCCTGCAGGTGCTCGAGAAGAAAGCACGCGAATACGACTCCTGGTACATGTCGCTCAACGACATGCGCTTCAAGGCTGCCTACACCAGCTGTTATGCCTCCATCATGGATCTCGCCCAGGTGCAGCGCTGCTATGCCTCCCTGAGCCAGCATGCACAGACCGACAGCGACACGCAGCGCTACGAGAAGAAAGTGAGTGAGATGGAGAATTTGCTCCAGAAGCTCTATGCACCGTTCGCACAGCGTTGTGCCGGTCTTGGAATCGAATTGCAATAGAAACTCTCCGCAGCGGAGTCCGTCACTCAGGACTCCGTTGCTTTTTCCCCTCTCAGAACCGAACACTCCACACTCCATCGCCCGCACATGATTATCGAACAACCCAGCAAATGGCTTCGGTGGCTCTATCCCAGCGCCATCTGGCGCATGGACCCCCATGAGAGAGCCGTCTATCTCACCTTCGACGACGGTCCGATTCCCGAAGCCACCCCTTGGATTCTCGACACCCTGGACCGCTATGGCGTGAAGGCCACCTTCTTCATGGTGGGTGACAACGTGCGCAAGCATCCCGAGCTCTTCGAAGACATCAAGCGGCGCGGCCACCGCGTCGGCAACCACACGTTCAACCACATCAAGTTCATGACGCGCCCCAGCCGCTACGTCTGGAATGTTCACAAGGCCGACCGCTACATCCAGTCCAAGCTCTTCCGGCCGCCCCACGGATGGATGTGGAACTCCCAGTACATCCGTCTGCGTCACCGCTTCACCATCATCATGTGGGATCTCGTCACGCGTGACTATTCCAAGCGGCTCAATGCCGACGAAGTGTTCGAGAATGTGAAGAACTATGCCCGCAACGGTTCCATCATCACCTTCCACGACTCGCTCAAGAGTATCGACAAGCTCCGCACGGCTCTGCCCCGCAGCATTGAGTGGCTCCGCAGCCAAGGCTATGAGTTCAAGATTTTCGATGAAAACCAGCTCTGGAGCCGGCACCTGAAGTGACATCCTCATGGACACCGCCATGCTTCATAGCAGCATCCTGAAAGCCGAAGCCCGAAGCCTCGGCTTTTCGGCTTGCGGCGTGGCAGCCGCCGGTCCTGTGGATGAGGTCACGTCCGGGCAGCTGCGGCAGTGGTTGGACGACGGCAGGCAGGCCGGCATGACCTACATGACGGCTCATCTCGACAAGCGGCTCAATCCGCAACTGCTCCTGCCGGGTGCCCGGAGCGTGGTCAGTGTGGCCCTCAACTATTTTCCGCGTCAGCGGCTCTCGTCCTCACAGCTCCAGTTTGCTTACTACGCCTACGGACGCGACTACCACGATGTGATGCGGACCCGCCTCTCGCTCCTGCTGGAGCGGCTCCGTCAGCACGCCCCGCAGCCCGCCTTCGAGGCCAAGCTCTGTTGCGACACCGTGCCCATGCTCGACCGCTACTGGGCCTGGCGTGCCGGCCTCGGATGGATAGGCAAGAACACCAACCTCATCATTCCCCGTCAGGGCAGCTTCTGCTTCCTCGGCGAAATCATCCTCACGGCTCCCTTCGACCGCTACGACCGGCCGCAGGCCGACGGTTGCGGCACGTGTGAGCAGTGTCTGCATGCCTGTCCTACCCGGGCACTCTGCCGGCCCCGTTCGCTCGATGCCCGCCGCTGTCTTTCTTATCTGACCATAGAGCATCGGGGTCACATCCCCTCTGCGTTCGCCCACCGGCTCCATCCCTATATCTATGGTTGCGACCGTTGCCAACTGGCCTGTCCCCACAACCGTCATGCCACACCGACTTCTGTCGATGAATTCGCCCCAAATGCGCAATTTCTCTCGATGAGTTCGTCCGATTGGCAGAACCTCACGCGCGAGCAATATCAGACCCTCTTCCGTGGCTCCGCCGTCAAGCGTGCCAAGTTCGACGGGCTGTGCCGCAATATCGCTGCCGCCACCCATCCGGAGTATGGAGAAAGCAAAGTCTAACGGGAGTGATAAGGCGGAGACTCCATAGGTGGATAGCGTGTCTCAAAATTCTGAGAAAGTTACAGAATCTTGCACAAAACATTTTGAGATTCCAACATTCTTGATGTGATGTTGCCGCTACTAACGCAAAACATTTTGAAGAACGATGGTTGTGATTAGCTGAATTTTTGTACCTTTGCGAAGTTGCGAGGTCACTGCATTTTTTTTGTCGCATACATCCTCTAAATCGAAATAAAGCTGTATATTTGTAATCAATTCCAAAACATCGGTATGACAGCAATCGAACTGAAAGCCTCCCTGCTCGATTCCATACAGGGCATCAACGACGCAAGCGTCATTGAACGGATTAGCAGATATGTCAAGAGAGTAGTCGATGAGACCAAGCGCGGCAAGATAACCAAGGCCGACTTGGTTATCGACCCCGAGGTAGCCGCTATAGTTAAAGACTTGAAAGGTGGACCGGCCATAGACGACAAGGCGGCTATACACAAGATTTGGGAGGAGAAATACAAATGACGAGAGTGTTTCTCGATACGAATGTCGTGGTAGACTTCTTGGCTCAGCGCCAGGGCTTTTACGACAATGCAGCCATTATCCTAAGTCTGGCTAAATACAAGCGGATAAAGCTGTACGCCGCATCCATGTCTTTTGCCACAGCCAGCTACCTGATGGGCAAGCATTATCACAATGATGCGATAGCCATTAAGCTCGCCATTTCCAACTTCATCAAATACTGCAATGTAACCGTCGTTGACAGGGTCACGGTAGAAGCCTCCATTGCGTCTGCATTTGATGATTTTGAGGACGGCATGCAGAACGAGTGCGCCATGCGCTGCAAGGCTGACTATATTGTTACCCGTAACGTAAGCGACTTTTCCGATTCTTCGATACCCGTGTTAACACCGTCCGACTTTCTTGATGCGCTTGTCGCGCCTTAGGAGAATCTGTTCTGTGAAGACGTTGTTGTTGTTGTGATTAGCTAAATTTTTTGTACCTTTGCGAAGTCAAAGACAACTAACCATATAAATGTTATACTCACAGTTATGTTGTGATTAGCTAAATTTTTTGTACCTTTGCGAAGTCAAAGACAACCGTATGTGCCTGTAAATAAATCGAACCGGGTTGTGATTAGCTAAATTTTTTGTACCTTTGCGAAGTCAAAGACAACCCAAAGATATGAGTAAGTAAATGAGTTATTGTTGTGATTAGCTAAATTTTTTGTACCTTTGCGAAGTCAAAGACAACATACCCGCAAAGCATTTATATGTGTCGTTAGTTGTGATTAGCTAAATTTTTTGTACCTTTGCGAAGTCAAAGACAACATATGTATGTCCGTTTTGAAACGGATGGCAGTTGTGATTAGCTAAATTTTTTGTACCTTTGCGAAGTCAAAGACAACATTACCGACAAGGTAAAAGGTCATCGCTGGTTGTGATTAGCTAAATTTTTTGTACCTTTGCGAAGTCAAAGACAACTTGAGGTTATTACTTGAAAGCCGTTATATAGTTGTGATTAGCTAAATTTTTTGTACCTTTGCGAAGTCAAAGACAACTTTCGCCAAATAGACAAGGGAAGCACTGGCGTTGTGATTAGCTAAATTTTTTGTACCTTTGCGAAGTCAAAGACAACAAACATTTCAGATATTCCGTTGGCTTCTTGTTGTGATTAGCTAAATTTTTTGTACCTTTGCGAAGTCAAAGACAACCAGTAACAGGCAAGGAAACACCTACGCTATGTTGTGATTAGCTAAATTTTTTGTACCTTTGCGAAGTCAAAGACAACATTATAAGAAGCAGTACTACCGGAAGAATGTTGTGATTAGCTAAATTTTTTGTACCTTTGCGAAGTCAAAGACAACAATAGATGAGCTTAGTAGTTTCAAATCCTGTTGTGATTAGCTAAATTTTTTGTACCTTTGCGAAGTCAAAGACAACAAGCCATGCAACATTATCTCTCGATATGACGTTGTGATTAGCTAAATTTTTTGTACCTTTGCGAAGTCAAAGACAACACTCTTACTAATATTGTAGATTCTGTTGGAGTTGTGATTAGCTAAATTTTTTGTACCTTTGCGAAGTCAAAGACAACCTCTTGTTTATATTCCGTTTTATTTATAGTGTTGTGATTAGCTAAATTTTTTGTACCTTTGCGAAGTCAAAGACAACTTACATTATTAACAGATACTCCAAGTTGGTGTTGTGATTAGCTAAATTTTTTGTACCTTTGCGAAGTCAAAGACAACCAATGCCGAATATCCCATATTACTTCACCGTTGTGATTAGCTAAATTTTTTGTACCTTTGCGAAGTCAAAGACAACTCATTCTTTGTAACGCTTTAAGAAGCAAGGCGTTGGAAGAGAAAATAGAAAACAAAAAAGAATGAGGAAGAAGGCAGGATTCCGTTCGAGTGGACGGAATCCTGCCTTCTTAAAATAGCTCAAGTTGTACTCCTGCAACATCGGGGGCTTTTTCTCTGCGACAGTAGAAAATCTCTATGTCAGCAAACTGCTTGTCGGTGATGCACATGATGCCGACCTGTCCGAACTCCGGCATGATGGCCTTGACACGCTTGATATGTACTTTCGCGTTGTCCATGCTCGCACAATGCCGGATGTAGATGGAGAACTGAAACATCGTGAAACCGTCACTCATGATATCCTTGCGGAAACGGGCTGCGGCCTTGCGGCTTTTTTCCGTATCCGTAGGCAGGTCGTAGAAAACCATTACCCACATGACCTTATATTCGTTGAGCTCAGCTCTCACGGAATGAAGGATAAGTGATTTTCCGAATCTCTCCAGCGAAGCATTTCGCAAGGCTTGCCGTGGTCTGCGCCACGGCCACCATCAATGGACTGTGATTGCTGCCAATCCTCACATCAATCACCGGAACGGACAGCAGCCGTGCCTTGAGTTCCCGCGTCAACGTATCGGTAGGAGCGGTGTCTTGCATGATGTCCAACACCAGCCGGTCGACGAAAGGACGATAGGGTTCCATGATGTCATCGGCCAGACAATAGGCATTGTATTTGTTGTGATGATGAATGCCCATCACGGGCAGCAGGCCGCTGACCACCAATGCGCGTGCTACGACAGCCCTGAGTATGGCATAGCCATAGTTGAGGAGGTTGTTCGGATATGCGCCTTCTCTGCCTCGCACGAAATCTGGCTGTTCCCGGAAGATATGTTTCCAATAAAAAGCGGCAGCTCTGGCTTCCAGATTGTCGGGGTCGCCACTTCTCACCTCTTTGGCCCAGACAAACATACAGGCCGTCGGTTCGTCAGAGATTTGAGCGAGGAGCGTGGCCTGGTTCTCAATTTTCGAACGGACGGTCTGTTGCCACAGTTGCTTGAGCAACGGCAGCGACGCGCCCAACTGATGGCGGAAGCGTTCGTTCTGCATGGTATGCCCCTCTAAGGACAACATCATACCGACAGGCATGCTCCTGGCATCACAGGTGATGAGAGCGACCGAGGCGTCCAGCAGAGCAGCCATCAGACATTGGGTGATGGTGATTTCCCGATTGTCAAGCACCACCACGCCGATGTCCTCAATCGGGATGGTGCGGACAGAATCCTGTTGGAGTACCTCCGGCAAGTCCTCTTGCCGTCCGATGGGCAGGCGGATGACGAGCTGTTTGTTGCGCAACGACAGATAGGCGGGGTTGCCGAAATACAGGGTTCTCTTAATCATAGGCAGTAGGGATATGAACCATGTTACCCAGTCTGTCAACCTTCACCTTCGTGCAGTAGGCCTTGATGGACAGGCCGTCGTCTGTCAACTCGATTTTGTTCGGGGAATTAAATTCCTTCCCATCGTAGATGACGGATGATACATTGACAGGCAAGAAGAAAGCCTGTTTCCCAGCTGCTGACACAAATCTGAAGAACCGTTCTCCGCTGGAAGTCGCATCTGGCAGAACCACCGTGTCGAACGGCGAAAGGACGAACAGCAATGTTTTTCTCTTTCCATTCTGTTCGTCATCCATGGATGGTTCGGCAGGTTTGAGCCCTTGCTTCATCCGCTCCACGACTTCGTTGAAAGGAATGGTTCGATAGCTGCGCTGTCCTTCCTCGTCCGCATAAACTGCAAAGAAGAGATTCGTGCCTTTGGCCGCCTCCACATATTTCTGTTCTTTCGTACCCAGATTGCCGACAGGAAACTTTGCGCCCAATACTTCGGTTTTTCTGACTTTGTAGATGGGCTTGTGGGGCTTCCCGCCGTTCAGCTCCTGAATGTTGGCATTCATCACTTCCAGACCTTCCGGGCCGAATGCATTTTCCGGATGGTCTTTGCCGTCCGCATCTTTGTACTTGTCTAAATGGCGGTTCAGAATGGCACGGATGCCGGAGTCGGTGACGGAGCGGATGGTTTTCCTGTCAAATTCTTTGGTAATATCCACGCGTCGTGCGGCCATGTCGGGCTGTTGCGGCAGCACATAAACTTCCACTTTGCTGATATCCTTGCCGTTGACTTGATAGTTACGGTCTTTGAAGTAGCGCAGCAGCGTTTTCGTATCTACCTTATCGGAATAGAGTCGTATGACATCGCGGATGGCTTTTCTGACATCTTTGTCCACGATGGAGGAGATGTCGGCCAGTGCCTCCTTGAGTCTCACTTGCTTTTTGCCTTGCAATCTGACTGCGCCGGACACTGAATCCTTGTGAAGCGGCTTGCGGATGGCCCAGCCGTCTCCTTTTGTCTGCCGGACGAGTTGTTTCTTGCCGTCCACGTACTTCCAATAGAAGTTTGTCATCTTGTTGATGACCCTGAGGTTCTGCTTGAAGCTGGCCACGATGCCTTCAAGGACGTTGCGGGCATCCTGTGTGAAGGTGTCCCAAGGTTTGGTGAAGAGCCAGACGTAATTCCCGTAGGCATCCGTCCTTACTTTTTCGCACAGTGTTTGTTGCAAGTCCCACCGCTTGTCGCGTTGGTTGGAAACGGCGGACTCGTTGTTGAGGAAGTTGACATGTTCCCGTGTGGTGCAGGCAATGACGATAGCGTCCATGGCATGGTGGCGGTGGTCGATGCGCTTTTTGCTGAAGTTGGCGGAAAGTTCCAGTGGCATGTCAATCTGGAAATAGCGTTTGCCGCCTTGGTTCACCTGCTGGCCGAAAGCATGAGAGTGTGTCAGTTGGTTCAGCCGTTCGAAGCGCGGTGCGATGATGTCGTTCCACACGTCGTTCATGCCCCAGTCTTTCTTCAGGCGTGTCGTGATGCTGCCGTTGGTGGCAATGACATGTTTCGACACGGCTCCCGAGTCGTTTTCTTCATCCCTGACAAGGTGGGAGAAGATGTCCAATGCCTTGCGGGCGATGTACCGGCTGTCGTTGAGTTGTCGCTGAATGAAACTGTCTGGAATCTCGTCCATCAGCAATCGTTTCAACTTCCTGCTGTTCGAGGCATAATGCTTCCGCACGAATTCCTCGTACTGTTGTCGGTCGAGAATCTTGTGCTGACGGCCGCCTTGTCCCTCGATGATGGATCCTCCCCACTGCTGGATGAACTCATATCCCAGCATCTTGTCTTTCTTCTTGTTCACCTCGCTCTCGCAAATGACTTTGTTGGTGAGGGAATCGTCGAAGTAGCGCGATTGCGGAATGACATGTTCGATTTCGTAAGCTGAGGTGAAGAGCCGTGAGAGAGGAATCGGTTGTCCGGTGTAGGGCGACTTGTAGCCCTGTTCCAGCCAGAGGCGGTAGCGCATGATGTCTTGGTCTGTGACCGTTCCGGATGCACCGCCCAGACTTTTGACGATGTCCTGAATGTCATCGGGCACGTCAATGCCGCTGTTCAGAATGCCGTCCTCATAAATCTTCAGAATTTCGGCCTGTGAGGGTGATTTCGGGCGCACGTTCTCCACATGGTATTGTGGCTTGACGAACTCGTTCAGCAGCCGGCGGATGCGCAGATTGGTGTTCCGGGCTTGCTGGTTCCGTTCTGTGGCGATTTGTCTCTGCTGGCTCGTCTGCTTCAAATCCCGTCCCATCTCGATGTGCACTTCGGAGATTTTGCCATACGTCTTCCAGATGTCACGCACGACCCGGAGCGACTCACACAGCACCGCTTCGACGACGGGATTGCGGAGCGAGTACTGCTTCAGTTCGGTTTGCAGATAGCGGTCGATGTCGTCCGGTGATTGCCAGACGGAAATGTCAGAAGCCTCGGCGTGGCGGTTATAGACAACGTAGCAGGCCTGCCAAAGTGGAAGAAACTGGAAATCGGAGACGGTATGCAATTCCCGGGTCTTTTCGCGAACCACGTCGGCGATGTCGTCATCGGCCACACCGTCAATCAGATGGTTGATGCGTTGCAGGGTGCGTTCGTCAATTGCTTCTGCTTTCCAATATTTTCCGCAACGCATCAGCGGCAGCAGTCGTGAGATGGCTTTGCGGCTGTAGGATGCATAGTCGTCGGCGAAAGGCTTCATCGTCTTGAATGCTTCGGTGAACGATGCTGTGTCGAGCCCGTTCTTCATGGCGAAGTGGCAGAGCGACTTGTCCAGTTCGATGACATCGTCAACGGAATACAAGATGTGCCACAGGTTCATCTCTTGTTCGGAGGAGAGCACCGGTTTGCCCTCCACTTCCGACAGACAGGACAGAATCGCTGCATGAGTCTCGCAACAAGGATACGCACGTTCCTCCACATAGTTCCAACGATATTCTGCCGCATGTTTTCCCAACCCGATACAAGGGGCTTTTAACAGCTCGTTCTGCTTGACCTCCCTGCGCTGGCTGAGCCATTCGAACAGTGCAGCCCGGTCGTCATCGTTCTTGATGAACTCCGGCGTGACATCTACATCCGTGTGGAGCCTGCCGCCGATTTCGCGCTCACGGGCAATGATTCTCAGATTCTGGACGAACTGCCACAGCCGGAACTCCTGGAACAGCGGGTCGGACTTCGGGGTGCATTTGATTCCCTTCTCGGTCAGTTCTCCCGATGTGTTCCGGAAATAATATTTCTCCAATGGGCAGTCGGCAATCGTTCCCTTCTTGCTTTTCAGCGGGCGATGGTAGAAAATGATGTCGTCCACGATGAAGCGGGTGAGGTCGAAGCCCTCCCTGCTGACAGCCTCACGGTGAGTCTCATTCTGATGATACAGTTCGGCAGCGCATTTCAACATCATCGCGTGGTCGTGCAGTTCGGGAATGTATTTCGCCTGCGTCTCCAGAATCTTCCGCAACTCGTCGCGGTAGTATTTCCGCTCAATCGTGCGCACGAGTTTTCCTCTCACTTTTGTGGCCGGGCTGTGAAGCAAGGTGGTATAGATGTAGTTGCCTACGGTCATTCCGCTGTCTTCAATCCGTGACTCCGTCCGTTTCTTCATCAGTGTCCAGTCGCCCTCTTTCGGTTCCCTCACCTTAGAGGTCACAGTTCCGTCCTTCTTGACTGTGGTCGTGACAACCAGCTCTGCCTTGTCGCCTACGGCCTTGGGTGGCATGGATGAACGGCGTCTCTGTGGTATGCCGTCTTCGTAGATGATTGTGTACCAATGGTCTTTTGGATTTTTCTTATCAGGCCCTTCATCTATCACCTGTGTGACAGTCAACACCCTGTACTCCTCCCCTTCTTTTGTCTGAATCTCCTCGTCGCCGCGGAGCTGATAATAGCCACGCTTCGTGTTGAAGTTGAGGATTATCCAGGCCAGCTCCTGTCGGGTGATGGGCTGTGAGAGAGCTTTGTGGCGGAGGAAATAGATGCTCCAGTCGTAAGGAATCTTCTTGTTCCCTTCCACCAGTTCCGGGTGGTGCTTGGCGAAGTCCGCCAACATTTCCCGGAATGAATCCATGAAGATGAATTCGCTTCTGCCGTCCGCCGTCTTGCGGTAGGGAAGGCTTGGAGCTCCATGATTCTTGAATTGTCCGGGATGTGTGTCGAAGTCGATTTGGCTGCGGAAATGTTCGGGCAGAAAGCCCATCACATTCAACACCCGCAGAAGCCGTTCCCGTCGCAGTGCCTTGCGCTGATAGAGCCGTCGTGTTCCTCGAAAGCCTCTGCGCGTGGAAGTGGAAGACTGCAGGTTTCCCGTTTCGTAATCGCTCATGGCACGCGCGTCCATCGGAATGATGCGGCTGCCAGCCTTGACAATTCGCTTGCTGTCAGTGTCGACCAATGCCCAGCCGATGCTGTTGGTTCCTAAGTCAAGTCCAAGAACATTCTTCATATTATATAAGGTGTTTTCGTTAAGTTGAGAGTAGGTTTCGTTAAAATTTGCACCAAATGTACAAAAATCTTGTGGAAATTTTGTGGCTTCCGTAAAAAAGATTATCTTTGCTGCGAAATTTAGCTAATCACAATAAGGATTATTCCGCTGTGAAAACATCTTGGGTGGCGCAAGTCACCCTTTTTTTTGATGACTTCTGCACATTTTCTCCTGACCCGGAAAAGTTATACGTTTGTCGCCTTCGGCGAAAAACAGATAATCAGGGGTCATTCGACCCACTTTTTGCCATCGAAAAGCACATAAATGAAGTCTCTTAAATTTGAAAAGTCAGCCAAATACATCAAAATTATGTCTTTTTCGCTGATTTTTGAAGTTCCTTTTGGGCGTTTCAGCTTTTCTTTGTATCTTTGACCCCACGTAAAAGAGATTCTTATGAAATACCCAAGCATTATCGGACGAGAACAGGAGATAGCGACACTGGAGAGACTGTATAGGTCAAAGAAGTCAGAGTTCGTGGCTATCTATGGCCGTCGCCGCATCGGGAAGTCATACCTCGTCAGTGAGGTGTTTGGCAAGAAAATCGTCTTCACGGCTGTGGGCACTTATACTAAGGATGGCGACAAGGACTACGAGACATACAGGAGGCTCCAATTGAACCATTTCTATGATTCCCTGTTGCTTTCCGGGCTTGCCACATACGAACGACGGCCTACTTGCTGGCGTGAGGCTTTCCTGTTGTTGAGAAAGCAGCTTGAAGGCAACCGTTCCCGCCGTAAGGTTCTGTTTATTGACGAACTTCCGTGGTTGGCAGGGCCGCAGTCGTCTGAAATGATTGCTGAGTTGGGCTATTTCTGGAACTCATGGGCAGACCGTCAGCGTAACATCGTCCTCGTCGTATGCGGCTCGGCTACCAGTTGGATGCTTGACAACGTTATCCATGACTATGGTGGACTGCATGGAAGGTTGACCGAAACCATCAAGCTCGCTCCTTTCACTTTGGCAGAATGTGCGAGATGCTACAGGAAGAACGGTTTTCGGCTGTCCAAATATGAAATGTGTGTCAGCTATATGGCCTTTGGTGGCATACCTTATTATTTGGACCGTTTAAGGAATGACTTGACCGTAACGGAGAACATTGACAACATTTTCTTTGCCGACGAGCAGATACACCAAGAGTTCAGGGATGTCTATACCGGCCTTTATTCCAGCAGGGAACGCTATATCGATATTGTGAAGGCCATAGGCAGCAAGTTCTATGGCATGACACAGGCAGAGATTGGCGAGGCGGTACAGCTAAAGAGTGGCGGTACGCTGACGAAGTTGCTTGACAACCTTACGGAGTCTGGTATTATACGTGAATATCCCCGTTACGGAAAACAGAGAGTGGAGAACGTCTATCAGCTGAAAGACTTTTTCTCATTGTTCTACCTCCGTTTCATCTATGGAAAGCAACCGCAGAAAGGCCAATGGAACACCATCCACCGCACCCCAACCTTCTACACTTGGGCTGGTGACACCTTCGAGCTCCTGTGTATAGAACACCTGCCACAGATACAGAACGCCCTACGGATAGCCTCCGTTGACAGGAACTATTGTTGGAGTACGCAAGACGCGGAAGGCAGCGGTGCCCAGATAGACCTGCTCATCGAGAGCAAGGCCAGCAGGACAGATTATGTTTGCGAAATGAAGTTCTCTGGCGGGAAATACTCTATCACCCAAGAGGACGAAGCCAACCTGCTAAACAAGATGGATGCTTTCGCGGCGAGCAAGATGCACAGCAAGACCCACTCCATCCAACTGGTCATGGTCACAACAATGGGCATAGCCAAAGGCGAACACTCCAGCATCGTCAACCAAACTGTCGTGATGGATGATCTGTTCAAATAATCAGGCGGGGGAAAAGCATGGAACGGAGAAACAGAATACCAGTCTTAAAGTCATCGACAATCGGAAATTGTACGATGACATTGACGGTAACGGTGGCAGGGGAGGTTTCACAATAGCTAAATTTTTGTACCTTTGTGAGGTCGCTGCCATTTCTTGTTAATGGCATTGTGCATATCTATCACCTATGGCTCCGGCTCTGCCGCCAAGCCCGGTCTGTCTTCTTCCTCCAAAAGGGAATAGGCCGTAGCGTGGTCGTGCAGGTAGATGTGGTTCAGGGTGAAAGCAAGCGAGCGCAGCGTAGCCTCCCTGACAGCGGGTTTCAGCTGGCATTCCCACACTGTAATGACATGCCAGCCCATGGCTGCGAGCCGCTGCTGCTCCTGCCGGTCGCGCTCGCGGTTGCGTTTGATTTTCTTCTCCCAAAACGTCGTGTTGGTCTTGGGCATGCGGAAATAGCGGCAGCCTTCATGACCATGCCAGAAGCAGCCGTTGACGAAGACGCACGTGCGGTACTTCCTCAGCACGATGTCGGGATGTCCAGGCAACCGCCGGTAGTTGAGCCGGTAGCGGAAGCCCTCGTGCCACAGATATTTGCGCACCACCAGCTCCGGCTTCGTACCGCGAGAGCGAATCGAAGCCATGTTCCTGTGCCGCTGTTGTGGAGTAAGCTTGTCCATCGGGTGCAAATTTACGATTTCTTGCCCGGAATCTTCCCCATTTCAGAATTAAATGCTATTTTTGCAGCATTAAAGACACTTGAAACCCTTTAAGACCAATGAACATCAAGGAATTTATAGAAAGCGTCAAGGCTTCGGCTGGAATCAGCGGCAAGGACTACGATGATGAGCTGGTCAACAGGGTGACTTCAAATATTGATATTCAAACGGAAATCATTGTATAGTTGGCACCGTTAGGAGTAAAGGAATGGATGCATTAAGACAAACAAGCTTAACTAAATACCCTGAAGAAGTTGATGTACAGAACCATATAAAAATATATGGCAAAAAGTCGTATGCAACACAGATGGCGGTGCTGACCCACTTCCTTCACAATGGTTATATGGAAGGCATCGGCAAAACAAGTGCCGCGCTGAAAGAAGAAGTTGAGGAAGCGGTTATAGCCTATCTCCAACACGTAGGCTTGGCGCGGAAGCTCAGTCCCGAGCAAATCAACATGGTGGCAGAACGTCCCTTTCAGACAAGCCTTTTCGACGAATATATTGACGTTCCTTTCCCCGCACCTGCTCAGCCCCAATTTACTTTCATTGACCTTTTCGCAGGCATTGGCGGCTTCCGCATCGCTATGCAAAGCAACGGAGGAAAGTGTGTGTTCTCTTCTGAATGGAATAAATTCTCTCAACAGACCTATCTCGCAAACTATGGAGAATTGCCTTTTGGCGACATTACAAAGGAGAGTGTCAAAAGCTATATCCCCGAAAACTTTGACATTCTTTGTGCGGGCTTCCCATGTCAACCCTTTAGTATAGCAGGTGTCTCTAAAAAAAGAAGCCTTGGCAAGCCTACTGGTTTTGAAGATAAAACGCAGGGCACACTTTTTTTCGATGTAGCTGAAATCATCAAGCGTCATCGACCCAAGGCCTTCTTCCTTGAAAATGTGAAGAACCTGACTTCTCATGACAAAGGCAACACGTTCAAGGTTATCATGGAAACTCTTAACGAGTTGGAGTATTCTGTCCATTATTTGGTGATGGACGGCAAGTCATACGTGCCGCAACATCGTGAGAGGATTATGATAGTCGGCTTCGACAAGAAAAGATATGACGGCAAAGAACAGTTTTCTTTCCCCGAACAAACACCCCCGCGCAACTGCATTAAAGACATATTAGAGAAGAATGTAGATGATAAATACACCCTTACCGACCATTTGTGGGATTATCTGCAAAACTACGCAGTAAAGCAAAAAGCAAAAGGAAATGGTTTCGGCTTCGGTATGACCGACCTCAACGGCATAGCACGGACTCTGAGTGCCCGCTATTATAAAGATGGATCAGAAATTCTAATTCCCCAGCCAGGCAAGAATCCACGAAGGTTAACGCCACGGGAATGTGCCCGCTTGATGGGTTATCCCGACAAATTCGTCATTGACGCTGTCAGTGATGTGCAAGCCTACAGACAATTCGGCAATTCCGTTGTCGTACAGCTCATTACAGCCGTTGCTGAACAAATCTTGAAAACCCTCAATGCTATAGACCATGAATGAATTACTGCAAAACGCTATAGTCAGCGTTCAAAACTCTACTTGTGCTTTTTGCCATTACATCACACCAAATGACACTGGCAAAACAGGCTCTCACCAAGCAGGTTTTTTGGTGCCCAAAGATGCCGCTACTGTCTTGTTGGGTAAGGAACTTAGAAAAGGTGAAAACCTCGACAAGTATTATGATGTAACTTGGCAGGGAGCCGAGAAGACACAGAGCCGTGTTGTTTATTATGGTAGAGGCACAAGAAACGAAAGTCGCATAACTCGCTTTGGGCACAACTTCCCATGGCTTGAGGAAGAGCATGTGGGCGACCTCCTGATTATGGCGCAACAATCAGAGGAAGAAATCGACGCGTGGGTATTGTCTGCCGATGAAGACATAGACGGTTTCTTTGACTTTTACAACCTATCACCGGATGACACAAACCACCTGATAGAAAGAAGCAAGATTTATCAGCCCGACAATGTGCTCTACAAGCTTCTTCTCGCCTTCACCAATTCATTGCATGCCTTCCCAGAGACTTCTGTAATGGGAGAAGTGGCACGAGCCAGCTATAATAAAGCCTTTATGCTGAATGAGGCTACGATTGCTCAGTCGCCCGATGAGTCCTTACTGCATTGGGTTGACACGGAGTACACTTTGTTCCAAATGGTTGAGCAAAAGATATACGAGCCCGTAATAACGAAGCCGTTGAAAGATGTTCCTTCCTTTATAGAACTTGCCAATCAAATGCTCAACCGCAGGAAGTCACGTGCGGGCAAATCACTGGAACATCATTTAGCATGTGTGTTCGATGCGAGTCATATCATTTATGAGGAACAAGTAATCACAGAGGAGAAAAAGAAGCCCGACTTCATCTTCCCTGACGGCAATTGCTACCACAACTTCAAGTTCCCCGCAACACTACTTGTTTCCCTTGCAGCCAAGACGACATGCAAAGACCGTTGGCGCCAGGTTATCAACGAAGCCGACCGCATCCCCGTGAAGCACCTGTTCACTTTGCAGCAGTCCATCTCCAAGAATCAGTTGCAGGAAATGGCGGATGAAAGAGTCCAGTTGGTCGTGCCGGAAAAATATATTGACCACTATCCCGCTGAATACCAGAAGTCCATCTGGAATCTTCAAACGTTTATCAATTTTGTAAGAAAGAAACAAGATGAAACGCCAAAGCATTTCTTCTTACAAGTATAGACTTTTATGGATGGGTCGGCCGGCTTCCCCACTTGGCCGTAGCATGCTTTTTTAAGGAGGAACATTATGGAAGAAGAATTGAGAAGCCGTTCCAAGCCCCTCCGCATCATCGCCATCGTGCTTAAAAACAAAAAGCAAAGGAGTTACGTTGCCGTAACTCCTTGACACGTTGTGCGCTCCAGGATGGGCTTGAACCAACGACCCCATGATTAACAGTCATGTGCTCTAACCAACTGAGCTACTGAAGCCTCTTTGCGGGAAAAGCCGGCGGAAAGAACCGCACTGCTTTGTCCGAAAGTGTTGCAAAGTTAAGGACTTTGACTGACACTGCCAAACTTTTGGTGAAAAAAATAGGGGTCTGCCAACAAATTGTCGGTTTGTTCGCGCGAGTCCTATGATTATTTATAGAGGAAACGGCGGATGTTGTGCTTCGGGGTTTTCTCGAATTCCGTCTCTCGTGGCACGAGCTGGGCGAGGTGGCAGAAGGCAGGGAGCATGGAGTTGACGTGGTTGCGGTAGATGTCGAGCCGTGCGTTGAATTCGTTGCGCGTCATGCCGTGCCGCCGGAGGGTGTCGTCGGAGGTATAGACCAGAGCCACGAGTTTCTCGCCGCGCTGCACCACCACGCATTCGTCGATGAGGGCGTGCGCCGTGAGCTTTTCCTCGATTTCCTCGGGGTAGATGTTCTGGCCGTTGGCACCGAGGAGCATGTTTTTGAGCCGTCCCCGGATGAACACGTTCTGGTCGGCGTCCATGGTGCCGAGGTCGCCCGTGTGGAGCCAGCCTTCCTCGTCGATGGCCTCGGCTGTGGCCTCGTCGTTCTTGTAGTAGCCGAGCATCACGTTGGTGCCTCGGGTGACGATTTCGCCGGGTGCGCGTTCGGGGTCTCCGCTCAGGATTTTCACTTCCATGCGTGGTGCGGGCTGTCCGCAGGAGCTCTTGACGAAGGTGTGCCAGTCGCGGTAGCAGATGATGGGTGCGCACTCCGTCATGCCGTAGCCCACGGTGTAGGGGAATTTGATGCGTTTGAGGAATTCCTCGACTTCGGTGCTGAAGGCCGCTCCTCCGATGATGACTTCGTAGAATTTTCCGCCGAACACCTTGGTGAGTTGCCTGCGGATTTTGCGGTAGATGAAGTCACGGACGAGCGGGATGTGGAGGAGGTGTCGCATGCGTGCCGCGCGGATGACGGGGAAGATGCGTCCGCGGACGATTTTCTCGATGATGAGCGGCACGGAAATCACGATGCCGGGCTGCACGTCGCTGAGAGCCTTCACGAGGATGGTGGGACTTGGTGTCTTGGTGAGGAACGTGATGTGGCCGCCGATGCAGAAGCCGTACATGAATTCGAAGGCGAATCCGTACATGTGAGCCAGCGGCAGCAGGATGAGGAAGCGGCAGTGCGCGTTCAGTCCCAGCCGCTCGTCGGCGAAGAGCGTGTTCGACCAGATGGCGCGGTAGGGCACCATCACGCCTTTGCTGTGGCCGGTGGAGCCGGAGGTGTAGCTGAGGAGTGCCAGGTCGTCGGGCACATCGTCGAAATAGCGCACGTCGGCCTGTGCGAACGGCATGTCGTACTCGATGGTGCCGATGGTGGCCAGGTCGAGCACATGGCAGCGCAGCGGTTCGTCGCCGTTGCCTTCCTTGATGCGCTCCAGGATTTTCTGGCTGCAGATGAGCAGTTTCGTCTCGGAATGGAGGAGGATGTTGCGGATTTGCTCGCCGTTGAAGTCGTTGAGAATCGGCACGACGACGGCTCCGAAGGTGAAGGCTGCGAGGAACGCCACGGCCCAGCGGCTGGAGTTGCGGTCGCAGAGCGCGATGCGGTCGCCCGGTTCGAGGCCCAGCTCGCGGAAGTAGTCGTGCAGGCGGGCGAACTCGCGTGCGGCTTCGGCATAGGTGAACTGTGTGGCGCCCCCGTAGTCTTCGAAGGCCACGCGGTTCCAGTTGTCGCGGATCACGAGCTCGATGAGCCGCATCATCGACTTGGATTTTTGGATGTATTCGTAGGACATCTGCTCAGAATCTTGGTTGGTGTGCAAAGATAAGCATTTTCTGTTAACAAATCACAACATTCCGGTGGAATCTTACTCAAAACGCACGGAAAAGTGCAAAAGGCGGGCGGCCGGGAGCCTCGTCTCTCCATAGGCGCAAGCGAATTTGCAAACTCTGCGGAGAAAACTTCCAAAATCGGGCTTGGAAAAATCCAAATCAGTTTAATTTTTTCCAAAACGAGGCTGTGTCAAAATAGGCGCGGCCTCTTTTTCGTAACATGCTGTAAAACATGA
>CAYPZK010000008.1:66154-78770 GCA_964415385.1 uncultured Bacteroidaceae bacterium | reverse complement strand
CAAAGCTCAAAAATCAGAGGATGCGTCATAAAACTTAATTACGACACACCCTCTTCTGCATATAGAGACAGCTTTGAGAGATGTGTCTTACGAGAGGAAGGTGATGAGCACACCTGCGGCCACGGCTGAACCGATGACACCGGAGATATTGCTCGACATGCAGTAGTTGAGCACGTGGTTCTTGGGGTCGTACTTCGTGGCTATCTCGTTGCACACGCGGCTGGCCATCGGAACGGCGGAGAGCCCTGTGGCTCCCACAAGCGGATTGATTTTTTTCTTTGTGAAGAGGTTCATAATCTTCACCATGCAGATGCCGGCCGTAATGGAAAGGGCGAAGGCAAGGAATCCGCCGATGACGATGCCGATGGTTGTCCAGTTGAGGAAAGCCTGAGCCGTCATCGTGGCACCCACACAGAGGCCGAGAAAGACGGTGGCGGTGTTCATGACGGAGTTGCTGATGGTGTCGAACAGGCGGCTGGTGTCACTTCCGATTTCCTTCAGCAGGTTGCCGAACATAAGCATTCCGATGAGGCTGACGGCGGTCGGTACGAAGATGGCGACAATGGTGGTGACAGCAATCGGGAAGATGATCTTGACGACGCGCATGTTCTTGATTTCGTTCTTGGCAGGGAATTTCTTGTCCTGCTCCTTCATGTTGATCATCAGTTCCTTCTTAGTGCAGGTGAGTTTCACGACGAGCGGAATGATGACCGGCACGAGTGCCATGTAGCTGTAGGCGGCGATGGCGATAGGACCCAGCAGGTGGGGAGCCAGCTTGATGGTGGTGAAGATGGCCGTAGGGCCGTCTGCTCCGCCGATGATGCCGAGAGAGGCGGCTTCCTTGAGCGTAAAGCCCATGAGTACGGCGCTAATCAGCACGAGGAAGATGCCGAACTGCGCAGCTGCGCCGAAGATGGACAGGCGGAGGTTGCGGAGCATGGGGCCGAAGTCGGTGAGCGCACCCACTCCCATGAAGATGACAGGAGGGAGGAAACCGGTCTTGATGAGCATGTAATAGAGGAAGTTCATCAGTCCGAGGTCGTGCGCGATGGACGGGAGCGACATGTCCCAGATGTTGTAGCTCTTGCCATCCTTGATGATGGTGCCGTCCTCAGCAGCTTGCAGCACGCCCATGTCGCCGCCGGGGAAGTTGGCGATGAGCACGCCGAAGGCAATGGGAACGAGCAGGAGCGGCTCATAATGTTTGACAATGCCCAGGTAGAGCAGAACAAAGGCAATGACATACATGATGAGGTATGACGGTTCAGCAACGAGGTTGCTGATGGCCGTCATTTCATACAGATTTCTTAATATTTCAACCATTGTGGATGTATGAGTTTTTGACAGATTATCCGATTTTCATGATGACATCGTCTTCCTCCACCGAGTCGCCGGAGTTGACGAGAATGGCGGTGATGACGCCGTCACGGTCGGAACGGATGGCGTTGTAGGTCTTCATGGCCTCGATATAGCCGACGACATCGCCTGTCTTGACGGCATCGCCCACCTGTTTCGGGGTCTCGCCTGCATCCTTCACGCGATAGAATTTGCCTTCGAGTGGCGCGAGCAGGTCTGCCCCCTCGCTTGCTGCCGGAGCGGCCGATGGGGCTGCTGCCGGAGCAGGAGTGTCGCCGTAGGCAATGTCCACCTGATAGTTCTGTCCGCCCACACTGACGGTGATGCGCTTCGGCAACTCCGCAGGCTGTGCACCGGCCGCCGGCGCATTCTTGGCTGCCTTGCGCTTGGCCAGGTCTTCGAGGAAGTCGGCTTTGGCCTTTCCGCTCTTGTAAGCCTCGTACTGCGACGGGTGCATGGAGTATTCGAAGAGTTCCTCGTCGTCTTCTCCGAGCGGCCAGCCCTTCTCTTCCATTTTCTTGCGGTAAACGTCAAGATCGTCGGGATAGTTCTCCTGCGGGTCGGTGTCAAGGAACACCCGGCCTTCGGCCTTGGCCATCGCCACCAGTTCCGGTGCCACCGGTCCAGGCAAGCGTCCGGCCTTGCCGAGAATCATGTCCCAGATTGTGTCGGCAATCATCGACCAGCGTTCTTTGCCCTTCTCCATCTGCATCACGTTCATCAGCGCCAGGTTCTTCACGTACTGGCTGAATGGTGTGACGAGGCAAGGATAGCCGACCTTCGGCCATACGTATGCTACTTCGTCGAAGAGCTTGATGAGGAGCTCATCGGTAGTCAGCGTCTTCTGTCCATGCTTCACCTTCCACTTGTTGAGCGAGGCGAGGTTTTCCTCCAGATCGGTCATGAGCGAGCCCATCATACCGCCCGGCAGGCCGGCCTTGATGAGCAACGAGTTGTTGATGCGGTTCAGCTCCGGGCAATAGTAACCAAGGAAGTCGTCCATCATTTCCTGAATCTGGCTCCGCACTTCCATGTAGGCTTCCATATTGATTTCCTTCACCTTGAATCCTGCGTCCTTGAGCATTTCCTGCACGGCGATGATGTCGGCGTGTCCCGTGCCCCAGGCGAGCGGCGCGACGGCCGTGTCCACATAGTCGCATCCGTTCTTGCAGACCTCCAGAATGCTGGCCATGCAGAAGCCAGGGCCTGCATGGGAATGATACTGGATGATGATGTCCTTCTTGTAGGCTTTGATGCCGGCCACAATCTTGCCAAGCGAGTCGGGACGGCCGATGCCGGCCATGTCCTTCAGACAGATTTCATCTGCACCCGCGTCAATCAGCTCCTTGGCCAGATTCACATAGTATTCCACCGTGTGAATCGGGCTGTGGGTGATGCAGAGCGAGGCCTGGGCAATCATACCCGCAGCTTTGGCGTAATGGATAGAGGGGATGATGTTGCGCGTGTCGTTCAGTCCGCAGAAAATACGCGTGATGTCTGTGCCCTGAGCTTTCTTCACCTTGTAGAAGAGCTGGCGCAAGTCTTTCGGACAGGGACTCATGCGAAGGCCGTTGAGCGCGCGGTCGAGCATGTGTGTCTGGATGCCCGCCTCGTGGAATGGCTTTGTCCATTCGCGGACTGACTTATTCGGATTTTCTCCATAGAGGAGGTTGACTTGTTCAAAACCACCGCCGTTGGTCTCAACGCGGTCGAAGCATCCCATTCTGATGATGGCCGGTGCCACTTTCACGAGCTGATCCACGCGCGGCTGGTATTTGCCGGCACTCTGCCACATGTCGCGGAAGACCAAGCTGAACTTTACTTCTTTCATATCCTGATGTTGTTTGAAATTCTACAGCACTGATTTCACAGTTTCTTGATTTGAGCGACCTGTCCCTTTCCACCTGTCAGCTGGCTGACAGCGGCGCGGATGATGCTCTGCGTGGTGGCGTCCACAGCCACAGGCGATGCTGCGGTGGCAGCGTGCTTCTTCGCCGGTTCCTCGGCCGGAGCGAATTTGTTGACCAGCACGATGAGAGCCTTACCCAAATAGATGACGATGAGCAGAATCAAAAACACCGTCAGCATGCCGACGACCAGAAGCTCTAACGCTTCATTCAGATTTGCCATAATGATGAACTATTTTTTTTAGAAGTTGAGGTCTTTTTACCTTGTTCGGCGCAGAAGCGGCTTCGGTTTTCCCTGCAAGCCCAGCAAAATCTGCACGATGCAAAGTTACTCATTTTTCTTCAGAGACGGAAACAAAACCTTTTATGATTTAGAAAATTTATCACAAAAGACAAACAAAAAGTATATATATGTAGGATTTATGCACCGAACTGACCTTTTATACTCTTGCACAATCCGTTCGTCAAGCGTTCGTCAAGCTCTGCGCGGAAAATCTCTTTTCTCCTCAGAAAAGTTGCAAGACACTGAAAAATCCGCTACATTTGCAGTGGAGAATCATGTCCGAAGTCCTTTCTGCGGAACAGACATTCACCGCTCAGCGCCATCAACATCATTCACGGAAAGAGAGGATGGTCATACGATGCAAACACTGAAATGATTGAGAAACTACAAACTTTGAGCCGCTGGCTGTCAAAAGATGCGTCAGCGTTTATCATCGGAATCGCTGTACTGACTTTTTTCGTGCCGTCCCTGTTCAGCTGGGTACACGGCACGACGCAGACGGTTATCCTGGGCCTCATCATGCTGACGATGGGGCTGACACTGACCACGCAAGATTTCCGCATTCTGGCGCAACGCCCCTGGGATATCTTCATCGGAGCCTGCGCACAGTTCATTATCATGCCGGGTGTGGCCTGCCTGCTGGTGCATGTGTTCCGACTGGAGCCCGCACTGGCGCTCGGCATCCTTTTGGTGGGTTGCTGTCCGGGTGGTGTGTCGAGCAACATCATGTCGTATCTCTGCCACGGCGACGTGGCATTCTCCGTGGGTATGACATGCGCCTCCACATTGCTGGCTCCTGTGATGACTCCCCTTCTGATGCAACTGACAGCCGGAGAAATCATCAAGATTGATGCTGTGGGGATGTTTCTGAACATCCTCATCGTCACCATCATACCCGTCAGCATCGGTTGCTTGCTGAACTACCGCTATGCCCGGCGCGAGGTGTTCCCAACTCTACAGTCACTGATGCCTGGTATCAGCGTGCTATGTCTGGCGTGCATCGTCGGCGGTATCATCTCCACCGTTCACGACGACCTCGTGGCCAGAGGAATGCTGCTTTTCATTTGGACCTTCGCCGTGGTGTTCTGCCACAACACCGCAGGCTATCTTCTCGGGTGGCTGGCAGGACGCTTGGCCGGTTTCTCGACAGCTAAGAAACGCACCATCTCCATCGAGGTGGGTATGCAGAATGCAGGGTTGGCCACAGTACTGGCAGGCACGTTCTTCGCAGCCCAGCCGTTAGCCGTGCTTCCCTGTGCCATTTCCTGCGCCTGGCACAGCATCAGCGGCACGATTCTGGCCGGTCTGTTCCTGCGCTGGGATAGCCGCAAATAAAACAAACGGATGGTTTCTGTGTGAGGGAACGACCGCAGGATCAACAATCATGAGGCTGTGCGTAAGTAAAGGTTTACTACGACACAGCCTCTGTCATTTTTTGTTGCAGGTGCAACAAGGGTGGTGATGTGTGGCTTATTTATCCACGATGATTGGAGAATACTTCGGCACCAATGCCTTCATGATGGTCCATCCGATGAGGTAGGCCACAGCGCAGACGCAGAAGATGACGAAATAGCCGGCCGGCTTACCGATGAAGCCGAAGAAGGTCATCTGGGTCTCGTCGGCATAGACGAAGAGGTTGCCGGCTGCCTTCTGGAGAATCATGGAGCCGATGCCGCCTGCCATGCCGCCAATGCCTGTGATGGTGGCGATGGCACTCTTCGGGAACATGTCACCGATGGTGGAGAAGAGGTTGGCCGACCAGCTTTGGTGAGCTGCTCCGGCGATGCCAATCATGATGGCCGGGAAGTACGGGGAAATCTGGCCCAGAGGCTGGACGAACAGCACGAGAAGCGGGAAGAAGGCAAACGTGAGCATTGCCTGCATGCGGGAGGCGTAAGGGTTCTTGCCGCTGCGGTTGATGATGATGGTCGGGAGTTTGCCGCCATAAATCGACAGGACGGTCACAATCAGATAGAGCAGGAAGATGAGCCACATGCCCATCGGGTCGGTAGCCTTGATGCCGAACTGCGTGTTGAGGTAGGAAGGTGTCCAGAAGAGGAAGAACCACCACACACCGTCGGTCATGAACTTTCCGACGGCAAAGGCCCAGGTCTGTTTGTACTTGAAGCACTGCAGGAAGCTGAGCTTCGGCTCGTCTTCCGCCACTTCTTCTTCCTTCTTCACATCGGCCAGATCATCTTTGTCCGATTCGATATAGACGAGTTCGGCCTGGTTCACATGCTTATTCTTCGATGGTGCGGAATAGAGGAACATCCAGAGTCCGGCCCAGACGAAGCCCAGCGCACCGATGATAATGAAGGCCATTTCCCAACCATAGTATTTGGCCAGAAGCGGAATGGTGACAGGGGCGATGAGGGCTCCGATGGAGGCACCGGAATTGAAGATGGCCGTGGCGTATGCACGGTCTTTCTTCGGGAAATACTCGGCAGTCACCTTGATGGCGGCAGGGAAATTGCCGGCCTCGCCGAGGGCGAGCACGCAGCGGGCAAAGAGGAACGCCCACATGCTGACGGTGGCGATGATGACCATTGTGTCGCCGGTGGCAGCCAGCAGATCAGCCTTTCCGTTCAGGCCGAGCCAGCTCTCCGTGAATGTGCCGCAGCAGGCATGGAGGCAGGCTCCGAGGCTCCAGATGCAGATGGACCAGATATAGCCTTTCTTCGTGCCCATCCAGTCGATGAAACGGCCGGCGAAGAGCATGCAGATGGCATAGAAAATGGAAAAGACGGAGGTGATGGTGCCATAGTGGCTTTCGTCCCAATGGAACTCAGGCTTGATGAATTCGTCCCATGTGAGCGAGAGCACCTGGCGGTCGAGGTAATTGACAGTTGTCGCAAAGAACAACATGCCGCAAATGACCCACCGATAGTTGGTCATTTTTGCTGTTTGTAATGAGCTCATAGTGTTATTGAATATTGATTAGGATTACGCGTCATGTTGCAAAGATAGCGGATTTTTCCGAAACGGCCGCGCTTTGGGAAGGATTTCCCTCTATCGAAGACCATTCCGAACGCTTGATGTCAATGTCAACGCCGCCCGCCTGACAGTCGGATGAAGGAATCGGCGGATGTTCTTTCAGCAACCGCAGGTGAATCGCGTCGACCTGCGGAAAGCTCTTGAATACAGCCCGCAGAATCCTGCCGGCCACATGCTCAAGCAACGCGGACGGAGTCTGCATCACATTGCTGACCAGCTGATAGATGTCGGCGTAATTCACGGTATCCTCCAACCGGTCGGACAGCAGGGCGCGGGAAAAGTCTGTCGTCACTTCTATCCGGACATCATAGGCTGCTCCCGTCTGCCGCTCCTGCTCGAACGCACCGTGACAAGCATGGAACCGCATGCCTGCAAGAACAATCTTCTGCAACATAGCGTCTGAGAACGATTAGCCGCAACGGGAAGCGCCGCAATGCTTGCAAATCAGGCATCCTTCTTGATAGACCAAGGTCTCATGACCGCAGACCGGGCACTTCTGTCCTTTGGCCTCGGTACCGTCCTGCACATATTTCTTCAGCGCACGCTCCACGCCATTCTTCCAAGTGTTGATACTTTCGTTCGGGAACGACAGCGAACCGACCAGACGCAGCACGTTTGTCAGCGGCATCCGATAGCGGAGCACGCCCGAAATCAGCTTCGCATAGTTCCAATATTCCTTATTGAACTTTTCCGACAGTCCTTCAATCGTCGTCTTGTAGCCGCGACGGTTCTCGAACTGGAAGTCATAGCGTTTCACGCCATTCTCGTCAAGGTTCTTGATGATGTGGCCTTTCGTCACCGTTTTCGGAAGAGCGATTCCGTCCTCATCGTCCAGCACGCCGGTGAAGATCTCATACGGATAGCCGTCAAGCAGGCCGACGAAGGCCACCCACTTTTCCTTGTTGTTCTGGAAGCGGACGACATCGCATTCGAGGCTCTTCGGACGCACTTCCGTCACCACAGGCGGCGGACAATCGCAATCCTTTCCTTTCTTGTCGCCCTTCTTGCTGGCGGAGACCAGCACTCCTGCACGGGAGCCGTCGCGATAGACCGTACAGCCTTTGCAGCCACACTTCCAGGCCTCGACATACAGTTCGTTGACGAGTTCCTCGCTCACATTGTTCGGCAGGTTGATGGTGACCGAGATGGAGTGGTCGACCCATTTCTGGATGGAGCCTTGCATCTTCACTTTCTCATGCCAGTCCACATCGTTGGCCGTAGCCTTATAATAAGGAGACTTCTGCACCAGACTGTCTATCTCGCTCTGCGTGTAACGCTTGTGGGGGTCGATGCCATTGACCTGCATCCAAGTGAGGAACTTCGGATGGTACACGATATATTCTTCGAAGGAATCTCCCGTTTCGTCCACAAAGTCCACATGCACGTTCGTGTCGTTCGGATTCACCTTGCGCCGACGCTTATATACAGGCATGAACACAGGCTCGATGCCCGAAGTGGTCTGCGTCATCAGACTGGTGGTGCCCGTCGGCGCGATGGTCAGGCAGGCGATGTTGCGGCGTCCATACTTCACCATTTCGTCGTAGAGCCCTTGGTCAACACTCCGCAGGCGGTTGATGTACGGATTGTTTTCCTCACGCTTGGCATCATACATCTCGAACGCGCCGCGCTCCTTGGCCATGTTCACAGATGAGCGGTAAGCCTCAATGGCGATATTCTTGTGCACTTCCGTGGAGAAATAGGTGGCTTCCGGCGTTCCATAGGTGAGACCCATCGCCGCCAGCATGTCACCTTCGGCCGTAATGCCGACACCCGTGCGGCGTCCGCATCCGCTCTTGTCATAGATTTTCTGCCAGAGATGGCGTTCAGCCCCCTTGACCTCGTCACTTTCGGGATCGGAGTCGATTTTCTTCATAATCAACTGGATTTTCTCCAACTCCAGATCAACGATATCGTCCATGATGCGTTGTGCGATGGCCACATGCTTGCGGAACAGGTCATAGTCGAACGATGCCTCTTTCGTGAACGGGTTGTTCACATAAGAATAAAGGTTGATGGACAACAGACGGCAGGAGTCATAAGGACACAAAGGAATCTCGCCGCAAGGATTCGTGGAAATGGTACGATAGCCAAGGTCTGCATAGCAATCGGGAACGGACTCACGGATGATGGTGTCCCAGAACAGCACGCCCGGCTCAGCCGATTTCCACGCATTATGCACGATTTTCTTCCAGATGGCCGTTGCATCCACGTCCTTGACAATCGAAGGGTTGTCGCTATCGACCGGGAACTGCTGGCGATAAGGCTTGCCTTCGACAGCCGCCTTCATGAATTCATCATCAATGCGCACCGAGACATTGGCTCCTGTCACCTTTCCTTCAGTCATCTTGGCATCAATGAACGCCTCAGAGTCGGGGTGTTTGATGGACACGGTCAGCATCAGGGCACCGCGGCGTCCGTCCTGGGCTACTTCGCGCGTCGAGTTGCTGTAGCGCTCCATGAATGGAACCAGCCCCGTGCTTGTCAAGGCCGAGTTCTTCACCGGCGTTCCTTTCGGCCGGATATGTGAGAGGTCGTGCCCTACTCCACCCCGACGCTTCATGAGCTGCACCTGTTCCTCGTCAATGCGGATAATGGCCCCATAAGAGTCGGCGGAGCCGTCGAGTCCGATGACAAAGCAGTTGGACAGCGAAGCGACCTGGTAGTTGTTTCCTATGCCCGTCATCGGACTTCCTGCCGGCACGATATAGCGGAAATGATCCAGCAAGGCAAAAATCTCCTCCGCCGTCATGGGATTCGGATAGTTCTGCTCAATGCGTGCAATCTCATTCGCAATACGCCAATGCATGTCCTCCGGCGATTTCTCATAGATGTTGCCAAAGGAGTCCTTCATTGCATATTTGTTCACCCAGACGCGAGCGGCAAGCTCATCGCCACCGAAGTATGCGAGCGATGCCGCGTAAGCTTCAGCATAGGTATAAGTAGGTTTTGCTTCCATTTGTTGGGATATTTTCTTTAGAGGTTCTTGGTAAGTGTTTGGTTACATTTTGTAATGAGCGGTATTAGTCTGTTGCACGCCTGCAATCCGTAGGAAAAGAATCAGCGGTTTGCAACTCTCCTATCACTGAGATAACAATTCCTTGAAAAATGTATGCTTTTCTGAAACGTTTTGCAAAACTATAGGTTTTTCGCGAACTGGCAAAATATTTATGCAACAATTTTAATTTTATTCGTAAAGTTTTCCGAAGAAAAGCGACAACTTTCTCTTTATCAGACAAATGACACAACGGTCACTCTGAGAAAGTCATCCAAAACAGAAAACTTTCTCAAATTTTCAGCACCCATGATTTGCTCACATTCCACAATTTCATTACCTTTGCCCACATCAAAAAAAATGAAGACTCAAAGAAACATTGCATCCGTTATGAACATGAAAGAGAGAAGAAGCATCCGGAAATATTCCCAAGAAGAAGTGACCCCCGCATTGCTCGACAGCCTCCTCGAGGAAGCATCGCACGCCCCCACGATGGGCAACATGCAGCTCTACAGTGTGGTCGTCACACGCGACAAGGCGATGAAACAGCAGCTTGCTCCCCTGCATTTCAACCAGCCCATGGTGACAAACGCACCTGTGGTGCTCACCTTTTGCATAGACTTCAACCGCTTCACCCGATGGTGTGAAGAACGGCAAGCAGATGCCGGATACGATAATTTCCTGTCGTTCATCAACGCGTCGGCCGACACGCTTCTGTTCGTTCAAGCCTTCTGCTCCCTGGCCGAAGCCGCAGGCTTGGGAACCTGCTATTTAGGCACCACGGTTTACAACCCCGAAGGCATCATCGACCTGCTCCGCCTGCCGCGCCTGACTTTCCCCTTGGCCACCATTACCTTGGGATGGCCCGATGAAAAACCGCAGCCGACCGACCGCCTCCCGCTCCACGGCATCACCCATGCTGAAACCTATCAAGATTATTCTGCGGAAGCCATCGGAGAAATCTATGCACTGAAAGAATCGCTTGAGGAAAACAAACACTTCGTCGAAATCAACCACAAGGAGAATCTGGCGCAAGTATTCACCGACTGCCGCTACACGCGCAAAGACAATGTAGCACTCTCGGCCGTCATGCTGAAAGCCCTCAAGCGTCAGGGATTCTTGTCCTGACCCTCCACCATTGTCACTGAGAATCACTGAGGATCAAAGGAACACACTACTTTTGCTGAAAAGCCGGGGATGCCGGAAATAAAAAGAAAAAAAAGCATCTCCGGCTCTCACAGCAAAGCCTCGATTTCCTCCACATTGCGGCGAGTCTTCTCATCCGTGTCCAGCATGTTCTTCACCTGACGGATGGAGTGCAACACCGTGGCATGATTGCGGCCGCCAATGCTAAGACCAATCTGCACCGTGGACTGGTCAGTATGGACACTTGCCAGATAGATGGCGATTTGGCGGACATAAACCACCTCCTGCTTGCGGCTTCTGGAATTGACCACTTCCTCCTTCATCTTGAAGTACTCGCACACTTTGCGCCGCACCTCATCGACGGTCATCTTGTTCTTTTCCGCATTCGCCACAAAGCGAGGCATCAGCTTGTTGACGAGCTCCATCGAGATGTCGCAGTCCAGTACCACAGAATAGGCCATCAACGATGTCAGGATTCCTTCCAGGTCACGCACGCTTTCGTCCACATTCTCCGCGATGAAGCTGATGACCTTGTCCGGAATCTTCAGACCGTCATGCTCCACTTTACCCTTCAGAATGCGATAGCGCAACGCCTTGGTCGGTTTCTCGATTTCTGCCTGCAAGCCCCATTTGAAGCGCGTGAGCAAACGATCCTCCAGCCCCTCGATTTTCACAGGCGGACGGTCTGCAGTCAGAATGAGCTGCTTGTTGTTCAGGTGTAGATGATTGAAGATATGGAAAAACGTATTCTGTGTTTTCAGTTTTCCGCTGAGCTCCTGGATGTCGTCTATAATCAGAACGTCTATTGTCTGATAGAAAGCAATCAAATCAGGCGTCTTATTCTGGCGGACGGCATCCACATACTGCACGGTGAAAAGATGCGCCGACAAATACAGCACGCGCAACTCCGGATGCAGCTCCTTGATGCGCCAGCCAATGGCATTGACCAAGTGCGTCTTTCCGCATCCCGACGGCCCGAAGACAAAAAACGGATTGAATGTCTTCGCAGGACATTTGGCAATGGCCTCACCCACGGAACGGGCCAGACGGTTGCTCGCCCCTTCATAATAATTGGTAAAGAAATATCCACGGTGCAGCTGGGAGTCCAGGTCCGCGACCGACGGAGCCATCAGAATGTCCGGCGCCACATTGGCCGGACGGACAGCCTTCCCATTGCGGACATCAGGATGCTCGTCGGAAGGAATCCGCACCTCGGCACGGGGTCTCCTGACCACCGGAATCTTGTAGTCCAGACGGATGCCCTCGCCAAACACTCTGTGAATCGTCTTGCTGATCAGACTCGCATAATGCTCCCCCTCCAGCTCATCATAAATGAACTGGCTCGGCACGGACAACACAAGATGCCCCTTCGCAAAACTGCAGAATTCAGTATATGCAAAGAGCGCATTGTATTGCTCCGGGGAGATGTTCTGCCGGATGATGTCACGGCATTTCTCCCACTGCTGCTGGGGTTCTTGATTCATCGAATGCTAAAGCTTTCTATTGCTTGCGACAATTTTCTCAGTGACTTTCAAGGAATTATTACTTTCGTAACGGGAGATTTGCTCTCTCCCTTCTTTTCTATACGGACACAGCCCGCACAGACTTCCGCTTTTTCAAGTGCAAATTTAGACAATATTTTCAACTTTACAAAAGAGCCGTGGTGCCGCCGCAAGACCTTTCCGATAGGAACCGCCTACTTTTCAAACAATTAGTGCAAATCCTCCCCTTCAGTCGTTTTTGCCCCTTGGCCGTGTCGCGCAAATTGTAAATCAACGCGTTGAAAGAGCGCTATGTTCAAAAACATATTAAACCCCGACTGACAGAAAAATCGGCAAAGCACTGACATTTTGAAAATTGCGCCTGACGATGCTGTGCAGCCGATGAAACAAATCCTATTTTTATGTTTTCTAAATTGTTGGAACAGCGAGCGCA
>CAYPZK010000008.1:0-66054 GCA_964415385.1 uncultured Bacteroidaceae bacterium | reverse complement strand
ATCAAGCTTGCCTTGAATTGCCGAGTCGCGACAACAAAGTCGGCTTTGCCGACAATTGTTGGAACAGCGAGCGCAATCAAGCTTGCCTTGAATTGCCGAGTCGCGACAACAAAGTCGGCTTTGCCGACAACTATCCCTTATTGATCCTTCTTCCCGAACACAGAAAAATGGACATAGCGCTTCGGGTGCTCCCGCAGATCCTGCAAGAGCAAGGACGCATGATACATCGTAGAGTCCAAATGATCATAGACGCTCGAATCCGTCATGAGCCTGCCAAGCGTCGAATTCTCGTTGTTCAGACGGTTGGTGAAGACCTGCAACTGCCCCACGGCCGCGTCCGCATGCGCTGCCATGCCGACAAAATCCACTTGATTCAGCTTGTCTGTGGTTTGAGCGAGATTGCCGCCGACGGTATTCACGTGTGCCATCATTTGCGGGATGTCCGTCTCCATCATGACATTGAGCCGGTCCGACGTGGTGCGCAAATTGTTGGTCACATATTCCAGATTGGCCAGCGACTGCGCAATGGCCGGATTGGAGGCCAAGGCATTCAGTGCTGCCAGCAGAGAGTCCACTTTCGGAATCAACGCCTCAAACGACGGAACCACATCGCCCATCGAAGCCATCAAGTCCGACATCGGAAAGCCCCGGATCGTGTCGCCCGGCTCCAGCAGCCGGCCGGTGTCCTTTCCCAGCATGACCCTCACCTTCGGTGCGCCGAGCATGTCCTTCTGCAGCGTCGCCGTCGAACCTTCCGTAATGGTATAGCCCTCGTCCAGCTCGATGGCAATTGCCACCAGTTGTGTGGCCGGATTGAAGCTCAACCGCTTGACCGTGCCGATATTCATTCCGTTGGCCAATACCTCCGCCTGCGGCGAGAGCCCGTTGACATCCGACATGGTGATGTAATAGACATTATCCGTGCTGGCCAGCTTGACACCTTTCAAGAAGATGATGCCGAAATACACAATCAGCACTGCGACGATGGCCACCATCGCTATCTTGATTTCCCGAGTGAAGAACTTCATAGCTACCTATTCTTGATGATTTTTTAACAATGTCAAAATGACGACAAGGGAGGTATGCGCAGTGTCACATCTTCGCGCTCTTGTATCTGACAATCGCGTTGTAGATGGCCTGCGCCATCTTCCTCTGCCCTGCCTCCGACAGCAGGAATGCCTCTTCGGCAGGCGTAGAGATGAATCCCACCTCCAGCAGCACGCTCGGCATATACGTCAGGCGCAGGACTGCCAGATTGGCCTGATAGACACCCTTGTCGTTACGTCCGCCCGTTCCGACCATTTCCTCCTGCGCGATTTTCGCGAAATTCACGCTCTCCATCATGTCGCGATCCTGCATCAGCTCGAACATGATGTCGCTCTCGGCATTGTTGCTGTAGTTATATTTCTTGGCGGCATCACCCTCAAGCGCAATCACCGAGTTTTCCCGCTTCTCCACCTCCAGATTTGTGCCTGCCGTCTTCAGACTCAACGTGTAAGACTGCACGCCCATCACCGTGGAGGGATGACGCGGCGAGGCGTTCGTATGAATCGACACGAACAAATCCGCCTTGGTGTCATTGGCGATTTCCGCACGCCGCCCCAGTTCGACGAACACGTCCGTGGAGCGCGTGTACACGACCTTGATTTCGGGATGGTGGTCGCGCAACAGCCGTCCGACCTCCAGCGTAATGTTCAGATTGATGTCCTTCTCCCGATTCCTCACCGTGGAGCCGATGGCACCCGCGTCCCGTCCCCCGTGTCCGGCATCGAGGACGACCGTAAACGGGCCGGTCTGTGCGAAGACCGGCGACGGAACGAGTACGGCGCATACCATATATATAATCAGACAAAGGAAACGGTACATAGCTCAATTTGCCGATGTCGGCTTGCCGACAAATGTTGGAACATCGACTTTGCAAAGTTAATCATTTTTTGTGGAATCAGCCCGCACAAGCATCCATAAAAAAAAGAAAAGACATTATATTTCGTCATGTTTTCGTCATGTACGCTTGGTCAGAACTTCCATTTGGCGCCGCACATCAGCCAAAAGCCAGGCTGCCGGACGTTGCCCAAGTCGTAATAATGATAGCCGGTCAGGTTGTTGCCCTCCGCGTAGAGCTCATACTTGCCGGCCGTCCATTGCAGGCGCAGATCCAACAGCCCATACGGATGGTAGCCCACCGTGGAGGAGCGGTAAGCGGTCGCACCCGTATCATCGGTGTAGGGAGTGTACTTCACGTAATTCCCCATCCGCTCCTGCCAACGATATGTCAGCGCAGCCGTCAGCCGGCTGCACAGCCGTGCGTCAAGGCGCATCACGAGCTTGTGGCGCAGATAGTCGAGCGCATAGCTGGAGGCATAGATGGGGGTGTCGTCATGACGCTTTTGGTGAATATACGAGTAGTTCACGCCCAGCGCACGCAGCACGCTGTTCTCTCTCCAGAACTCGGGAAACAGCAGGGAGGCGTTCACGTTGAAGCCCATGTTGTCTATCTTGAAGTTCGTGGCATGGTAGGTGGTGTAGCCATTCACCGAATCGGCGGGAGTCATCACCCAGTCAATCATCGACTTCTCATGACGGTAGAACAGTCTGAAGTCCGCCCGCAGCCCCTCCGTGCGGAAGTGGCCGCCCAACGTGAATTCGCTCGTTTCCTCCGGCTTCAGCCCCGTGTTGCCCTCATTCGTCGGCGAGCGGTAGTAGAGGTCGGTGAAGGTAGGCATGCGCTGCGCCATGTTCCAGGAAGCATACCACTTCCACCGGAGCGACGGGCGGAAGCTGACATCAATGCCCGGGTAGAGGCGATAGCGGTAGTCCAGCCCCGTATTCATGTTTGCCATGACGCCCAGCGAGACGGTCCAGCGGTCCAGCAGCACGTCGTGCTCCAGAAAATAGCAGATGTTCGTGCGGTTGTCTTTCTTCGTGTAATAAAGGTCGTGTCCCGGAATTTTCACATACAGGCTCTCATCCAGCGGGCGGCCGAGCGCGGTGGAGAGAATGCCCTCGTTGCGGAAGTCCGCACCGGCGGACGACGTGCCCAATGCCCAGTTCACGCGGGCATCGATGCCGGCTCCATACACGTCCGTCATGTGGAAATTCTCCCCCGTACTGGTATTTTTTATCAACTGATAATGGTCGAGCGACCGGCTCCAATAGAGCTTCGGGGAGAACACCACCCGTCCCCCTGTCTCGGCCCCCACGGCCCCCATATAGCGGCGGTTGCTCTCGTGCTGGTTCGGATAGCGGCCCGAATAGAACGTGTTGGCTCCATAGTCCATGCCGCTCATGCCCAGTTGCCAGTTCACAGTGGCCACGTCGGCACCCACGCCGCCCTGATAGAACGCCCTGAACTTCTGGAAGTCGGAGTTCGCCGTGCCGCCGTCACTCTGCTGCCAGCCTCCGCTCAGTGCATGATGCGAGTGCTTCTGTATGAGACGCAGGGAGGCATCGCCTCCGAATGTTCCATAGCTTCCGCCATTCACCCCCACCGAACCGCCGGACTTGCCGCCGGCCGGAGCGCCTTCCTGCGCTCCCCGCGTCACGATATTGATGGCACCCGAGAACGCCGACGTTCCATAAACGCGGCTGGCAGCACCTTCGAGCACCTCAATGCGCTCAATATCGTCAATACTGACAGGGAGATCGGCGGCCAGATGACCGGTGTGAGGCGATGAGACGTTCACACCATTCAGAAGAATCACGATTTGGTCGTGCGTGCCGCCATTGATACTGATGTCCGTCTGAATACCGAAACCGCCGCGCTGACGGACATCGACCGATGCGGCGTATTTCAAGAGGTCATTCACTGATTGCGCGGGGCAATCCTCGATTTGCTCGCGAGTCATCACGCTCACGATGCGGGCGGTCTGCCGCATGGCCATCGGCACACGGGCCGCCGTCACCTGCACCTCATCCGTTTCCACGCTGCGCACAGGGTTGCCGTCCGTCGCGACCCGGGTCTGGGCCGAGGCCGGCTGGGCCGTGGCAGCCAGCAGCGTGGCAGCCGACAGCGTCGAAATCAGAATTTCCCGATGCAGAGAGAGGAACACTGCATCGCCCCGACGCGTGAACTGATGCCAGCGGATGGCGTCCGCCTTGAGTTTCATTTGTTTTTTGAACATAATAGAAAGAACTTGTCTCACTTAAACAGCATGGCTGACCGCCATGCGGCTGCAAAGATAAACATTTTTTTGGACATTCAGCCGCACGTTCTCCTACAAACTTCTTTGCGACGGATTGGAAAAAGCCGACTTCCAGCCGTTTTGAATGATAGAATACAGTTCCATTTTTTTGCGTTAATTTTCCTTAAACGGTCGGGATTTAACGGTAGGGGGGATTCCATATTCCCAAATTCCCATTTTCCCCAATTCCCCAAAGGGTATTTTTGAAAGTGGTCAATAAAGTGACAAAAATCTCTCTTTAGAGAGTTCTATCTATATATTTATATAATATTGATATTATATAAATATATAGATAGCTTCCAGTGCGGAAAAATCAAAAATCGGATATAGGCCTTTGGGGAATTGGGGAATTGGGGAATTTACGGCGGAGGCGGCTCTGCAAGCGGCCTCCACGTCGGTGGGAATACGGGAACGGCGGAAGCCGTTGCGGGAGCAAGGCTCGCCGCAGTCATTTCCGCCGCATGGCTGCGCACACCGCCGGCAGTTTCACAGCGGAGGAACAGCCCTTGGCGGGCGGACGCGGAGGGCGGACGGCGCGGAGGAGAAATTTTTTCCGGCGGGCGGGCGCGTTTCGCGCACTTTTTTTGCAGAAGCGGATTCCGCGCCCTATCTTTGCCCCCATCTTCGAAGACCCGCGCGGGGGGGCGGCACAGCTCACCCCCAATCTCTCCCTAACCCCTAAACCCAAAAAATCATTATGGCACAAATCGTATTGAAGAAGAATTATCAGCTCATCAAGGTGCAGGACAAGAGCGCCTACGTGACGCGCTCCGTGACCTACTCCAAGATTGACAAGGACACGTTCATTCAGCGTGCCGCCGACAACTCGGGCATTGACCGCGGACAGATCACGCTCGTGACGGACGCCTTCCTTCCACGATGGAAAAGTGCCGCATTTTTTGTATTTTTTTGTCATCTCTACATTGCAATTCAAACAAAAATACGTAACTTTGTGGCCGCATATAGCTGTTGCCGCCTCCGGCAGCAGGTTTCTCATGAGGTTATGGAGTCGTTTTTCCGCACACACAAATATCTGGTGGAGCATTTGCAGGCTCCCGTGCGCCGCACCCTGATGGATGAAATCAACTGGAATGACCGGATGATAGGCATCAAGGGAGCACGCGGTGTCGGCAAGACCACATTCCTGCTGCAATACGCCAAGGAGCATTTCCCGCCCGACGACCATTCCTGCCTGTATATCAACACCAACAACTTTTACGTGCAAAACGTGGGATTCTCGGAGTTCGCAGGCGAGTTCTACCACGAGGGCGGCAGGGTGTTGCTGATTGACCAGGTGTTCAAGCAGCCGGACTGGAGCCGTCAGCTGCGTGAATGCTACGAACGCTACCTGGGTCTCAAAATCGTCTTCACCGGCTCTTCCGTCATGCGGCTGAAGACGGAGAATCCGGAGCTGGGCGGCATCGTCAAGTCCTACAACCTGCGCGGCTTCTCCTTCAGAGAATACCTGAACCTGAAGGCGGGAACGGACTTCCCCGCCTACACCTTGGAGGACATCATCGGCCACCATCAGGACATCGCCCGCGGGATTCTGTCCGTCGTCAGGCCGCGCGACTATTTCAAGGACTACCTCCACCACGGCTACTATCCGTTCTTCCTCGAAAAGCAGAATTACTCCGAGAATCTGCTGAAGACCATGAACATGATGATTGAGGTGGACGTGCTGCTCATCAAGCAGATCGAGCTGAAATACTTGGCCAAGATCAAGAAGCTGTTCTACCTGCTAACCATGAGCGGCAGCACCGTGCCCAACGTCAGCCAGCTGGCCAAGGAGCTGGTCATGAGCCGCGCCACGGTCATGCACTACATCAAGTACCTCACGGAGGCACGGCTCGTGAACATGATTTACGCGCGCGGGGAGGAATTTCCCAAAAAGCCCGCACGCGTGCTGCTCCACAACTCCAACCTGATGTACAGCTTCTATCCGAAGCGCTTCGACGACCACGACGTGCAGGAGGCTTTCTTCTGCAACACCATCTGGAAGGACCATCAGGTGAACAAAGTCGGAAACATCGGTTCCTTCCTGATTGACAACCGCCACGAATTCCGCATCATCGAGCATCTCACCCACCTCAAGAGCAAGTCGAAGTGCCTCTTCGCCGTCAACCAGTGCGACATGGGCGAGGGCAATCAGATTCCGCTCTGGCTGTTCGGATTCCTGTATTGAGACATCCTGAAAAACTCTGGACATCATAATTCTAAAAAAAACGATGAGTAAAGAAAAGAAATTTATCACATGTGATGGCAACCAGGCCGCTGCACATATCGCGTATATGTTCTCAGAGGTGGCCGCCATCTACCCGATTACCCCGTCGTCGCCCATGGCAGAGCACGTGGACGAATGGGCGGTGGCCGGACGCAAGAACCTCTTCGGCGACACGGTCACGGTGCAGGAAATGCAGTCGGAAGCCGGTGCGGCCGGTGCCGTGCACGGCTCACTCCAGGCCGGCGCGCTCACCACGACCTTCACCGCCTCGCAGGGTCTGCTCCTCATGATTCCGAACATGTACAAAATCGCCGGCGAGCTGCTCCCGTGCGTGTTCCACGTGTCCGCACGCACCGTGGCCACCCACTCCTTGTGCATCTTCGGCGACCAGGGCGACGTGATGGCCTGCCGCCAGACCGGTTTCGCCATGCTGGCCGAAGGCTCCGTGCAGGAGGTAATGGACCTCTCCGCCGTGGCCCATCTGGCCTCCATCCACTGCCGTGTGCCGTTCATCAACTTCTTCGATGGCTTCCGCACCTCCCACGAGTATCAGAAAATCGAGGAGATGGACATGGAAGACCTCCGGCCGCTCGTTGACCAGAAGGCGCTCGCCGAATTCCGCGCCCGCGCCCTTTCGCCGGAACATCCGCAGGCTAAAGGCATGGCCGAGAACCCCGAGACCTTCTTCACCCACCGCGAGAGCTGCAATCCTTACTACGATGCCGTTCCGGCCGCCGTCGAGGAGTATATGAAGGAAATCAGCCGCATCACCGGACGCAAGTACGACCTCTTCTCCTACTACGGCGCTGAGGATGCCGACAAAGTCATCATCCTCATGGGCTCCGCCACGGAAGCCGCACGCGAAGCCATCGACTACGCCAATGCCAACGGCAAGAAATACGGCATGGTGAGCGTTCACCTCTACCGGCCGTTCTCCGTGGAGCACCTGCTCAAGGCCATTCCGGCCACCTGCAAGCGCATCGCCGTGCTCGACCGCACCAAGGAACCGGGTGCCAGCGGCGAACCGCTCCTCCTCGACGTGAAGGACGCATATTATAATAAGGAGAACGCTCCACTCATCGTGGGTGGCCGCTACGGCCTCGGCTCAGCAGACGTGACCCCTACGATGATTCTCTCCGTTTACGACAATCTGGAGCTGCCGCAGCCGAAAGACCGCTTCACCCTCGGCATTGTGGACGACATCACCTACACGTCGCTCCCGCTTGAAGAAGAGAAGGCGCTCGGCGGCGAAGGCATCTTCGAAGCCAAATTCTTCGGACTCGGTGCCGACGGAACCGTGGGTGCCAACAAGAACTCCGTGAAGATCATCGGCGACAACACCGACAAGTATTGCCAGGCATATTTCTCCTACGACTCGAAGAAATCGGGCGGCTTCACCTGCTCCCACCTCCGCTTCGGCGACACGCCTATCCGCTCCACTTACCAGATCAAGACCCCGAACTTCGTGGCCTGTCACGTGCAGGCCTACCTCCGCATGTACGACGTGACGCGCGGACTGCGACAGAACGGCACCTTCCTCCTCAACACCATCTGGGAGGGCGACGACCTGGTCAACAACCTGCCGAACAACGTGAAACGCTACTTCGCACAGAAGAACATCACGGTTTATTACATCAACGCCACGAAGATCGCACAGGAAATCGGACTCGGCAACCGCACGAACACCATCCTCCAGTCGGCCTTCTTCCGCATCACACAGGTCATCCCTGTGGACCTCGCCGTGGAACAAATGAAGAAATTCATCGTGAAATCCTACGGCAAGAAAGGCGAGGATGTGGTGAACATGAACTATGCGGCCGTTGACCGCGGCGGCGAGTACAAGCAGCTCACGGTGGATCCGGCCTGGGCCAATCTGCCGGACGAGCCTCAGCCGACCAACGACGACCCTGAATTCATCTCCAAGCTCGTCCGCCCTATCAATGCCCAGAACGGCGACCTCCTGCCGGTCAGCGCCTACAAGGGTTACGAAGACGGTGCATGGGAACAGGGCACGGCTGCCTACGAGAAGCGCGGCGTGGCCACCTTCGTTCCTGTCTGGATTCCTGAGAACTGCGTTCAGTGCAACAAGTGCGCCTTCGCCTGCCCTCATGCCTGCATCCGTCCGTTCGCAATGGACGAGCAGGAAGCTGCCGGACTCGGCTCCGATGTCGACACGCTCGAAATCAAGGCTCCGGCTCCACTCCGCGGCATGCGCTTCCGCATGCAGGTGGGCGTGATGGACTGCCTCGGCTGCGGCAACTGCGTCGATGTCTGCCCGGGCAACCCGAAGACCGGCAAGGCACTCAAGATGGTGACGCTCGAGAGCCAGCTCGGCGAAGCCAAGAACTGGGACTACTGCGTGAAGAACGTGGCCTCGAAGCAGAACCTCATCGACTACAAGTCGAACCCACGCCTCTCGCAGTTCGCCACCCCGCTCTTCGAATTCTCCGGCGCCTGCTCCGGCTGCGGAGAGACTCCTTACGTGAAACTCATCAGCCAGCTCTTCGGCGACCGTGAAATCGTGTCCAACGCCACGGGCTGCTCCTCCATCTATTCCGGTTCCATCCCGTCCACCCCTTACTGCAAGAATGCGAAGGGGCAAGGCCCGGCATGGTCCAACTCCCTCTTCGAGGACTTCTGCGAGTACGGACTCGGTATGACCCTGGCCAACAAGAAGATGCGCAACCGCATTCAATCCATCCTCGAAGCCCAGATTGCCGACGAGGCCACTCCGGCGGAATACAAGGAAGCCGCACAGGCATGGATCGACGGACGCGAAGACGCAGATGCCTCACGCGCGGCCGGAGACAAGCTCATCCCGATGATTCTCGAAGGCAAACAGCACGGATGTCCGAATTGCACGCAGCTGGCCGAACTCACACACTTCCTCACCAAGCGGAGCCAGTGGATCATCGGCGGCGACGGCGCATCTTACGACATCGGCTACGGCGGCCTCGACCACGTGCTCGCATCAGGCGAGGATGTCAACATCTTCGTCATCGACACGGAGGTTTACTCCAACACCGGCGGTCAGTCCTCCAAGGCAACCCCAATCGGAGCCATCGCACAGTTCGCCGCAGGCGGCAAGCGCATCCAGAAGAAGGATCTCGGACTCATGCAGTCCACCTACGGCTACGTCTATGTGGCCCAGATTGCCATGGGAGCCGACAACAACCAGTGCCTGAAAGCCATCCGCGAGGCAGAGAGCTATCACGGCCCGTCGCTCGTCATCGGCTATGCACCTTGCATCAACCACGGCCTGAAGGCCAAGGGCGGCATGGGCAAGAGCCAGGCCGAGGAAGCCAAAGCCGTGGCATGTGGCTACTGGCACCTCTGGCGCTTCGATCCACGACGCGAGGAGCAGGGCAAGAATCCGTTCCAGCTCGACTCCAAAGAGCCTAAGTGGGATGACTTCCAGGCATTCCTCGAAGGAGAAGTCCGCTACCTCTCACTGAAGAAGGTGAAGCCGGACGAGGCACAGGAGCTCTTCGATGCCGCCAAGAAAGCCGCACAGAAGCGTTACAACACCTACGTGCGCCTGAGCAAAATCGAATACTAAACTCCATCCACACCACTCGTCAGCAAAGGGAGACCGCCTGCCGGTTTCCCTTTGCCGCTTATAGATTCAGCGACAGCATATGAAATCTTGCCATCTTCCTATCCTCTGTCTATCCGGCCTGCTGCTGACAGCCGCCTGCGGGAGCGGCGACAAGAAAGGGGCTGCACCCACACCGTCCGGCTATGTGGACGAAGACACCACCTACATCACCCTCGAAGAAGCGGAAGGCGACAGCCTGCTGGTGGGCAGCGTGGGCTATTCCGATGCGGCCAGGGCATTGGAAAGTCTGCAACAACGTGTCGCCACCATCCAATCGCCCGATATGTTGCTCAGCATGCTGGATGAATATTCCACACTGCACAAGACAGCAGAGGCAAAGGCGGCGATGGTGGAAAATCCCGATGAGCGGGCACGGTTGCAATCGGCGCTTGCGGAAATCGATGCGGCATTCGATTCTGTATCAACAGCCAACAAGCTTTCCGCTCAAGTAGTCATCGAAAACCTCCGAAACGTGCAGCACCGCCTCAATGACTGCCGGACACGCGCCGAACTCCTCCGCATGACCGATGTGCGACATGCTTTCTTCCAGCACTTGGGCTCGCTGCACAAAATCGTGCGGGAAAGTCAGCGTCAGCGCGAAGTGCACCATCTCGCAATGGAGGTTCAGAACACGCTGCAACGCAAGCAGGCACAGTTCGGAGTGGAATGACACGCCGCACGACGGTTGTCCATTGGCCACACGAATGAAGAATCTCATGACGCCTACACCTCGGAACAGTGTTCGAAACATTTTTATGTCCGAAAAGTGGCTCATCAAATACTTTTCCAGACAGGTTTTCGGAAAAACGAACGCGTTCGTTTTTTGAAACGAGTGCGTTCGTTCGGTAAAATGAACGCGTTCGATGACAAAAAAGGTGCTGGACTCACAGGGAATCCAACACCTTTTTCTTTTTCATGAAATGAATGTTCGAGGAAATCAAGCCTCTGCCGGCGTTTCCTCAGCCGGAGCCTCACCCTCACCGAGGGCCTCCTTGGCCTCAGCGGCGGCCTGTGCGGCAGCCTCTGCCAGAGCAGCGGCGGCGGCAGCCTTCTTCTCAGCCACCTTCTTGGCGATTTCTTCATTCACTTTCTTTTCGGCGGCCAGTCGCTCTGCAGCCTGAGCCTTCTTCTCGGCAGCCTTCTTGCTCTCGATGGCCGTGGCCTTGTTGGCCTTGTCGGCTTTCCAAGCCTCAAACTTAGCCTCGGCCGTAGCCTCGTCGAACGCGCCTTTCTTCACGCCTCCGAGCAGATGTTTCTTGAGATAAACGCCTTCTTTCGAGAGGATGTTGCGGACAGTGTCGGTCGGCTGGGCACCGGTCAGTACCCAGTAGAGCGCACGGTCGAAATTCAAATCAATGGTCGAAGGATTGGTGTTTGGGTTGTAAGTACCAATCTTTTCTGTGAAGCGTCCATCACGTGGAGCCCGCGCATCAGCAATCACGATGGAATAGAAGGCATAGCCTTTGCGACCGTGACGCTGCAATCTAATTTTTGTTGCCATTTAGATGATTGTTTTGTAAAAAATAATGATTTGAGTGCCGCCAACTCGTGACAGCGGCTGCAAAGTTACGACTTTTCTCCGAACCGGCCATGCAAATCTCCCGTTTTTTCGAAACGGCACTCCATTTTTGACTCCATATTTTTGCACTTCGATGTTGAAGCTATGCTTTTTTTTGACTTCATAACTCTACGCCCATAAAAAAAATCACGTGCAAAATCCGGCTAAAGTTTTGTGGGCTAATTTTTTATTCGTACCTTTGCAGCCGGTTTCGCGGAAATCCCATAGTTTTCGCAGCCTTGTGTTTTAACAACATAATGTCCAACATTATTCAAACAAACAACTTTATTATTTTTTATGGAAACAAAAAACATTAAACCGCTGGAAGATTTCGACTGGGAAGCGTTTGAGAATGACGGCCAGAAGGCATCTGACAAGCAGCAGGCCGAGAAAGCCTACGAAGCCACCCTCAACAAGGTAAACGAGAACGAGGTGGTGGACGGCGTGGTGACCAGCATCACCGACCGCAACGTGGTGGTCAACATCGGCTACAAGAGTGAAGGCGTTATCTCAAGAAGCGAGTTCCGCTACAATCCAGACCTGAAAGAGGGTGACACGGTGGAAGTGTACATCGAGAATCAGGAAGACAAGAACGGACAGCTCGTCCTGTCGCACAAGAAGGCACGCGAGGCCCGCAGCTGGGAGCGCGTGAACGAGGCGCTCGCCAACGACGAGATTGTGAAGGGCTACATCAAATGCCGCACAAAGGGTGGCATGATTGTGGACATCCTCGGCACAGAGGCTTTCCTCCCGGGCAGTCAGATCGACGTGAAACCTATCCGCGACTACGATACATTCGTCGGCAAGACGATGGAGTTCAAGATTGTCAAGATCAACCAGGAATTCCGCAATGTGGTGGTAAGCCACAAGGCACTCGTCGAGGCCGAACTCGAACAGCAGAAGAAGGAAATCATCAGCAAGCTGGAAAAAGGTCAGATTCTCGAGGGAACTGTCAAGAACATCACTTCCTATGGTGTATTCATCGACCTTGGCGGCGTAGATGGCCTCATCCACATCACCGACCTCTCCTGGGGCCGTGTCAGCGATCCGAAGGAAGTCGTCCAGCTCGACCAGAAGCTCAATGTCGTTATCCTCGACTTCGACGATGAGAAGAAGCGCATTGCTCTCGGCCTGAAGCAGCTGACCCCGCATCCTTGGGATTCTCTCGACCCGAACCTCAAAGTCGGCGACAAGGTGCACGGCAAGGTGGTCGTCATGACCGACTACGGTGCCTTCGTAGAAATCGCACCGGGCGTGGAAGGTCTGATTCACGTGAGCGAGATGAGCTGGTCTGCACACCTCCACTCCGCACAGGATTTCCTGAAGGTGGGCGACGAGGTGGATGCCGTCATTCTGACGCTCGACCGCGAAGACCGCAAGATGTCCCTCGGCCTGAAGCAGCTGAAGGAAGACCCTTGGGAGAACATCGAGACCAAGTATCCTGTGGGCAGCAAGCACACGGCCAAGGTTCGCAACTTCACCAATTTCGGTGTGTTCGTAGAGCTGGAGGAAGGCGTGGACGGACTGATTCACATCAGCGACCTCTCCTGGACCAAGAAAATCAAACACCCGTCAGAGTTCACCAAGATTGGCGCAGACATCGACGTGCAGGTGCTCGACATCGACAAGGAGAACCGTCGTCTCTCGCTGGGTCACAAGCAGCTTGAGGACAACCCTTGGGACAACTTCGAGACCATCTTCACTCAGAACAGCGTTCACAAAGGCAAAATCATCGAAGTGCTCGACAAGGGTGCCGTGATTCAGCTGGAATATGGTGTGGAAGGCTTTGCCACTCCAAAGCACCTCGTCAAGGAAGACGGTTCCCAGGCCCAGCTGGGCGAGGAGCTCGACTTCAAGGTGATTGAGTTCAATAAAGACGCCAAGCGCATCATTCTCTCTCACAGCCGCATCTTTGAGGATGCCGCACGCGCCGAGGCCCGCGAGGCCAAGAAAGCCGCAGCAGCAGCCAAGAAGACAGCTCACAAGGAGAAAGAGCAGACTCCGGCCATTCAGAACAAGGCTGCCAGCACCACGCTGGGCGACATCGACGCTCTGGCCGCTCTGAAAGCCAACATGGAGGCTGAACAGAAGTAAGTCCGCACATTCAGACAACAGGCACGTCCTGTGAGCGGATTCCTGCCGCATGGCGGGGCATCATCCACATGACGAGCCATATATAAGAAAGGTATAGGGTTATAAGGTTCCAGAACTTTATAACCTTATCCTTTTACAGAAACATCTTCTTCCGAACGGAGAGGCATCTGCCGAAGACCGACAAATCATCAAAAATCTGACCGGACGATGGAGACATTCGAAGTGACCGTGCTGGGATGCGGAAGTGCCCTGCCCACCCTGCGACACAGAGGCAGCTCACAAGTCATCAACATCCACGAAAAGTATTTCCTGGTGGACTGCGCAGAAGGAACGCAAGTGGAACTGCGCCGCTACCACATCCATCTGAACCGCATGTTCAGCATCTTCATCACGCATCTGCACGGTGATCACTGCTTCGGGCTGATGGGGCTGATTTCCACGCTGGGGCTCCTCGGCCGCACTGCCCCACTCCACGTCTATGGACCGGAAGACATCGAGCCAGTGTTCCGTCCGCTCGTCAAGTATTTCTGCAGGGATGCCACGTTCGAGGTCATCTTCCATCCGCTTGACACCCACACCTCCACCCTCATCTATGAAGACCGGAGCGTGAGCGTATTCACCATTCCCCTGAAACATCGCATCCGCTGCTGCGGCTACCTGTTCAAGGAAAAGCCACGCCTGCCGCACATCCTCCGGGAAGCCATCGAACGGTACGACATCCCGGTCAGTCAAATCAACAACATCAAAGCCGGTCAGGATTACCAGCGCCCGGACGGCGAGACCATTCCCAACAGACTGCTGACCGCGCCTGCGGCACCACCGAGGTCATACGCCTATTGTTCCGACACCGTCTTCCGCCCCGAGATTGCAGACATCGTGCGCGATGTCACCCTGCTCTATCACGAAGCCACCTTCGCCGATGCGGAAGCAGCGCTCTGCTCCAAAGTTTATCATTCCACCGCACGGCAGGCGGCAGAAATCGCAAGAGCCGCCCAAGCCCATCAGCTCATGATCGGTCACTTTTCCTCGCGCTATGACGATGAATCCATCCTGCTGCAAGAAGCCCAAAGCGTATTCCCCAACACACTCTTAGCGCACGAGGGACTCACCGTCCGCCTCATTGCTCAAAACAGCTCTGAAAGTGGTGACATGGGAGCAGATACGGCAGAATCTTAACAGAAATTTGTCCGACGTATCGAGAATTTTCGCTATCATTGCAACTCATAGGACGAGCATCAACGTCATCAACGTTCGTCCGGAAAACCAAAATAATACCAAGCAAAAGGGTGAAATGCCGGTTTCCAAAGATTGACCGTTTCGACTTCCTTGAACAACCGCCCGGCACCCATAAAAGAATGTAAACATGAAACTGATTCCAATTTATTCCTGGACCAAAATGCTACACGAGAGGAACCTGAGCAGAAAGAACTTCATGAATCAGCCGTGGGCAGCGGGCGGCACGCTGTTGCTGTGCGTGGTCGTTGCCATGCTTCTGGCCAATCTGCCACTGACGCGGCACCTCTACCGCGCTGTGCTGGACACATCGCTCTCCATGTCCATCGAGAGTCCGCTGCGTCCCGACGGCAGCCGGTTGATTGACTGGAACTTCCCGAAGGACATGACGATAGGCACGTTCATCAACGACATTCTGATGGTAGTGTTCTTCTTTACGGTGGGTCTGGAAATCAAGCGCGAAGTGGTGAACGGCGAGCTGTCGAGCGTAAAGAAAGCCATGCTGCCGGTCATCGGTGCCTTGGGCGGTATGGCTGCGCCGGCCTTGATTTATGCGTTCATCAATCATGGAACGGAAGCCTACAGCGGATGGGGAATCCCTACAGCCACGGATATTGCCTTCGCCGTGGGCATCATGTCCATCATGGGCAACAAGGTGCCGATTGCGATGAAAGTGTTCCTTACAGCCCTGGCCATTGCCGACGACCTGGGAGCCATCCTGGTCGTGGCTCTGTTCTATGGCGGCCGGATTAATCCGCTGTTGCTGGCGATAGCCCTGCTCATCATTGCCTGCGTGTTCGTGATGAACCAGATGGGCGAGAAGCGCATGTGGTTCTACCTCATTCCCGCCATCTGTGTCTGGTTCCTGTTCTACTACGCAGGCATCCACGCCACGATGTCGGGCGTGGTGATGGCGATGATGATTCCGATGGACTCCCGCTACAAGCTGGCTTATCTGCGCCGGAAAGAGAAGCAATATCATGAGCGCCTCATACGCTACGAGAACTGCCCGGGCGAAGAGGGTGTGCCGTTTCCAAACGGGCCGCAGCGTCATTGCCTGCGCCGCATCAGCCACATCTCCACGCAGTCGATGGGCATGAGCTACCGGCTGGAGCATGCATTGTCGCCGTGGGTGAACTTCGGTATCATGCCTATCTTCGCCATTGCAAACGCCGGTGTGGAAATCCCGAGCCTGAGCTATTTCAACATCTTCCAATACAGCCCGGTTCTGGGCTCCGTGGGCATGGGTATCTTCTTCGGACTGCTCATCGGCAAACCATTGGGCATCACGCTGGCATCGTGGATTGCCGTGAAGCTGAACGTCGGAGCCATGCCGTCGGGAGCAACATGGAAGACCTTCTTTTCCGTTGCCTGTCTGGGCGGCATCGGATTCACGATGAGCATCTTCGTGGACACGTTGTCGTTCGGAGAGCTGACACCTGCCCTGACCGAGCAGCTACGCTCCATTGGCAAGATTGCCGTTCTGATGGGCTCGCTCAGCTCCGGCATTCTGGGCAGCCTGCTCATACAGATTTGCTCCAAAAACAGCAAGACAGCCGTGGCGGCACAGCCACAATGACGCAAGAAAAACGACGAAAAACGATGGGAAAAACGACTTTTTGAGGAAACATGTTTTCAAACATAATTTCAAAGGAAACAAATGTCGCCAAAAACCGCTACATTTGCAGCAGTTATCCTGAAAACAATCTTTTACCTTAAAAGGCTAATACCCTATCGAAAGAAAAAAAAAGTGCTTCTCTGTGAAGAGAGGCACTTTCTGTTTTGTAATCAGAGCTTGAGGGCGACTCAGCGCTTCCGGCCGCCACGAAAATAGGTAAGGAAACGGCGAACCGTCTGGAAGGTTTTCCACGCCGTGATGCCATAAGCAGCCAGGCGCACCACTCCCACTTCGGAATGCATAAGCGAACGGTCAGCAGGCAACACCGCCCGTCGTACGCTGTTTCCCATCTGTCTGGCACACTCCTGAAGCTCAGCCTGTGTCTTCCACTTTTCCAGCGCCAAGGCTTCGGGTGAAGTGATTTTTCGGTAGTCAAACTTCTTCATATCATTTCTCCTGTTCCTTGCCTGATTCAGCGAAAAACTCTTTCATCAAAGACCGGATGACCGGGCGAGTGACCAACGTCTTGCGCAACAGGATGAAGAGCAAGGCCAAAACAAGCACGGCAAAGCCCACCAAACAATAGCTGCCGCCCATATCTCCTGTCCGCTCTCCCAGACGTGTCACGACGAACATGCAGAAGCAGAATACGGCTACGATGCACAGACCGAGCAGGATTCCGCCCACGATGAGGACAGACATCACAAACGTCAGTTTGTCCACCAGCTCCAGCTTGGCATAGTGTTGCACCAACGCCCAAAGCCGTTTGCCCTCGTCAAGCGTGTTCTGCAATTCCTTTCTTTCGTCCGCCATCGCCATCCTCATTTCATTCTACATCGTAGTCAACAGCCGGATCCGGCTCCGACGAGCCTTTCTTGCCGATGCTCTTGAGCTCATTCACCAATTTGTCGAACTCATCCTTGCTGAGCTTGATGCCGTGGCGCTCGAGCACCACTCTGATTTTACGACGCTGCCGCTCGCCTGGCTCCGGGGCGAAGAGAAGACCCAGCGTGGCGCCTATCAGCGCACCGCCGACAAGGGAAACTGCAATTGCGATACCATTCTTCATAATTGTGTAGATTTTAATGTGATTGATGAATTTCTATTCGATTTTCAATCGCAAAAGTATGGATTTCCCATCGAAAAACAAACAAAACTGCGGCCTTTAACTTTTTTTTATGGCACAACATTTGGTTTGCATGCTATAAAGCAGTAAATTCGCAACAAATATCGAACAACATTTCATTTTATTCCTCAACATTCATGAAAAAGCTATTATTTATCGGATTGGCCGCCACCGCAACAATGGCACTCACCGGTTGCAAGTCCAAGGAGAGCGATTTCAAGAAAGCCTATGAAAAGGCACAAGCTCAAGAAATGGCCCAGCAAACCATCACGGAGTCTGAAACCGTATCTTCCGTAGTGACTCCCGTCACGACCACAACCACGACCACGACCACCGAGGAGAATGTGAACGTGCGCAGCGAGCGTCTCAACGTGATGAACGGCGGCACGCTCAAGGCTTACAACGTGGTCTGCGGTTCGTTCAAGAGCCAGGACAACGCCAACAACCTGCGCAACACTCTGGCAAACGCAGGCTATACGCCTCAGGTCGCCCAGAATCCGGAGACGGGCATGTACCGCGTCATCGCAGCTTCGTTCGACGACAAGGCTTCGGCCGTCAATTCCCGCAACACACTCCGCGCCACCTATCCTGACGCTTGGCTGCTGCTCCGTACTTATTAACTTCGAATGACATTCTCATCATATCATAGATAAGAGACAAGAAGAACAGGCATCTGCACGAAAACGCGTGGATGCCTGTTTTTTTTGAAATTTATGCTTTTGTTTTGTTCGAATCGAATATTTTCACTAAATTTGCGCGTTCTTTGTGGGTGGACACACCAAAGACAACGTCTCTCAAGAATAAGGAAAATATAAAAATTCATCAACAATATGTCAAAAAAGAACAATAAGAAGAAAGATGAGCCAATAGGACTCGACATAGAACTGTCGAAGTCGGAGGCGTTCATTGAGAAGCATTTGAAAACGATTCTCTATGTGCTGGTAGCCGTAATTGTGGTGGTTGCCGGCATCTTCATCTACCGCAACCACATGAAGTCGGTGGAGCTGGAGGCTCAGAACGCGATTGCCAAAAGCCAGACGGCTTTCGCTCAAGAGCAGTACGACCAGGCACTCAAAGGTGATGGAGCCAACGAGAAAGGACTGCTGAAAATCATTGACGACTACAGCGGAACGAAAACGGCCAACCTGGCCAAGCTGTATGCCGCCATCTGCTATGCCAATCTCGGAAAGACGGACGAGGCCATCAAGTATTTCGAAGGCTATGACCAGCAGAACGACCAGATGATTTCGCCGGTCTCGCTGGCCGCATTGGGCAACTGCTATGTAAAGAAGGGCAACACACAGAAAGGTATCGACCTGCTGTTGAAGGCTGCCAAGAAGGCAGACAACGATGCCGTGAGTCCTGTATGCCTGCTTCAGGCTGGTGAACTTTATGAATCCATCAATCAGAACGACAAGGCCGTCGAAGTATATCAGCAAATCAAGGACAAGTATTTCCGTTCGCCTCTCTCGGCCGAGATGGACAAGTACATCGAACGAGCAACGAAATAGGCATCAGAAGAAAAAACGATCCTCAAACCTGATAAACTTTCGACCACGGATTTCACGGGGGAATCTCACGAGTGTGCATAGTCTTCCTGCCTCTGGCTGGTAGCGTGTATGTAACGTTTCACCCACTCCCATGAAATCCGTGGTCGGCATTTCTACAACTCCTTTTCCTTTCCGAACCATCATCAGAAAATGAACAATGGCAACGCAATTTCATCATTTATCAGACTATGACCCGACGACGCTCCCCGACGCACACGACATGCGGTTCGGCATTGTGGTGAGCGAATGGAACAACCAAATCACCGATGCGCTGCTGGAAGGTGCCAAGCGGGTACTGCTCCAGAACGGAGTAGATGAAGAGAACATCCTTATCATGCACGTGCCGGGCAGCTTTGAACTGATTTTCGGAGCTAACCAGATGGTTCGCACCGGGAAACTGGATGCCGTCATTGCCATCGGCTGTGTGATACGCGGCGACACGCCACACTTCGACTACATCTGCCAGGGGACAACCGCAGGACTGGCACACCTCAATGCCACACAGAACACACCGGTCATCTACAGCCTGCTCACGACCAACAACCTGCAGCAGGCCGAAGACCGGGCAGGCGGCAAATTAGGCAATAAAGGTGACGAGGGAGCCGTGACCGCCATCAAGATGGCCGACTATCGACGCAGGATTCTCTCACTCTGAGACATTTCCTGCCTTGCACTCCTCACCCACAGGAGACCCTTCTTTGCTGTGTTCATCTAACGATGATAGAATGATAGAAAGTCCGACGATTTGAAACGATTCAGTCAAATAGCCCGAGTGATTATCAGTTTTCTTCTACTGACATATATCACTCTGATTATTTTGCTCCACCTTCCCTTCATGCAGAAGCAGGTAGGAAAATGGGTGGCTGACTCGTTGCGTGACAAACTGAGGACGGAAGTGTCTGTCGGCAGAATCAATTTAGGATTTCTGAACCGGGTCTTGATTGACGACATTGTTGTCAAAGACCAAGACGACAGGCTCATGCTGAAGGCAGCCCGCACCGCTGTCACCATTGACATCTTGCCTCTGTTGCGAGGCAACATCAATATCAGCACGGCACAGCTGTTCGGTGTCGAGGCCCATGTCTCGAAGCAGACACCAGATGCTCCGCTCAATTGTCAGTTCATTCTTGACCGCCTCGCATCCAATGACACCACCCACACGGCTGCGCCTCATATCACGATTGCCACAGCACTGGTGCGACATGCCGACATCACCTTTGACGTGCAGTCTGAACCTCGGCACACAGGCCGTTTCGACCTCAACCATCTTGACATCCACGACATGGCTCTCACCGCCTCTTTCCGTATGCCTGCCAAGGATTCCATGATGCTGGATGTAAGACGTTTCGATTTCACCGAGAAAAACTCCGGTCTCACTCTCCGCCGCTTCTCCACCTCGCTCCGTGCCAATGCACAGCGTGCCGCCATCGACTCCCTGCAAGTGGTCGTACAGAACTCCGAACTGCAGACCGGGAGACTGGTGGTGGACTATGGGAACTACAAGAAAAACAAGACATTCAATGCCGAAGGCTCCATCAACAGAGCCACACTGATTCCTTCTGATTTCCATGCGTTCGTCCCTGCCCTCACGGGGATTGACGATTCTTTGACCATCACATCGGAACATATTCACGTGGATGAACGGAATCTGCGTATTCCTTCGCTGCTCGTCCATAGCGACAAATTGCATCTGTCCGCACAGCTGACAGCAAACGACTATCCGTTCGACGGTCGCACCATACGTTTGCAACAGCTCCATCTCACGGCTACTCCCGAAGCTCTGTCGCAATACACGCAGCATGTGGACATTCCAAACCATGCACGGGATGTTCTCACTCGTCTGGGCACCCTTGAACTGCAAGGCGATGCAGGCACTTCCGGCCAGGACATTTCAGCCCGGCTCACCCTGTCATCAGCTGCCGGAGAAGTGACTGCCGAAGGCGACTACAATGCAGAGAAAGGACTGACGGCACAATGTACAAGCCAAAATCTTGACATCGGCCTGCTCACTGGAGACGAACGATTTGCCAAAGCCGACTTCGAACTTCAAGCCAGTAACTTGCAACTGACCGACAGCCACAGTGCGGAAGGAATGGTGCAAGGCATCATCCATTCTTTTGACTACAACGGCTATACCTATACGAACATCACCATTGATACCTACGCCGAAAATGGAAAATATACAGGAAATGTTCACGTGGATGATGAGAATCTGCAGCTTGCCGTCAACGGAACCTTCCAACCGGCATCTGCATCTGCCGCACAAACCGACATCGACATCCATGCCGCCTATATCAACCCCCACGCTTTGCTGCTCACCGACCGATTCCCCGGTGAGTCCATGAAGTTCCACATGAGTGCCAATCTCCAAGGCAACAACATCAACGACACACAGGGCAGCATCCGATTGGATTCCGCCAGTGTCTGCACCTCAGACGCTTCCTATCATCTGCACGCGCTGGACATCGTTGCCTCACAAACAACAGATGGCCAGCGATACTTGGGCATTGATGGCGACTTCATTCATGCCTCCATCAACGGAAGTTTCACACCGGACCAAATGCTGGAAGATGTCTGCCATCAGCTTCAACAGTACATGCCGGCACTCATTCCGGGCAATCTCACTTTCCACCAAAGTCATTTCAACTTCGACTTGCAGCTGACCGAATCCGATTTTGTTCACCACTTCGTGGATGCCGATTATGCCCTGCTGCGCCCCGTACAACTCAGCGGGAGTGTGAACACCGCTCTCAACCAGTCCTTCATCAGCTTCCGCGCTCCACGCATTGAATACAACGGAACGGAGTACGATAATCTCTCCGCAGACTTCACAGGCGGTCATCAAGACTTCACGCTGCAAGCCTCCATTCTCCGCCGGCAAGAGCGCAATGCAACGCTCTGTACCCTCCAGGCCAATGGTGCCGACAACGTCATCGACACCGAACTGCAATGGCGACAAGTGGGCAAGCTACCTTCCTCAGGCTCCTTGGCTGCCTCCACCCGCTTTGCCCGTGATTTCGGAAAACTAAGCACAGAAGTCCGTCTCAAGCCATCCGAACTGGTCATCAACGATACCGTCTGGCACATGCATCCGGCACAAATCCATGTGATTGACAACCGCATAGCCTGCCGCGACGTGAAAGTGTCCAATGGCGACCGTTACTTGGCAGTGAACGGCATCTTCTCAGACCAACCAGGCGATTCGGTAGAGGCCGAGCTGAACGACATACAGGTGGAATACGTGCTGAATCTCGTCAATTTCACAGCCGTAGGATTCAAAGGCCACGCATCGGGACACGCCTACATCAGCAGTCTGCATGCCCAGCCACAATTGTCGGCAAACTTACGTGTGACTGACTTCTGTCTGGCCGACGGCAATCTCGGCACCGCCCTCATTCATGCCACATGGGACAACAACATCCAAGGCGTGCGCATCAGCTCCAACATCCTTGACACTGACCAGCAAGGTGCTGACCGCATCACGACCTGCCACGGTTTTGTCTCTCCATCCAACAACGACATTCAGCTGCAAATCAATGCCAACCACACCAATGCCGCCTTTCTGAACGGCTTTCTCGGTTCTATCTTCCACGACATCACAGGCAGCGCCAACGGCATCATCAATATTGTCGGACCGCTCAGCGACATCGGAATCACAGGCGACGTGAGCGCCGATGTAGCCATGACACTCGCAGCCACCGGCGTGCGATACCATGTCAATCCCGACGACACAATCCGTCTGCGCCCCTACCGTTTCAATTTCCCTCAAATCCGTATCACTGACGACGAAGGCAACTCAGGCATTGTCAATGGCTTCGTATCCCACAAAAATGTCAAGAACTTTTCTTATCAGTTCGATGTGACCATGAACCGCCTCAAAGCCTACGAAGAACACCAGTTCAACTCCGACAAATTCATGGGAATTGTCTATGCCGACGGACAACTCTCCCTCCGGGGAACCGATGGCCAGCCACTCTATATCAATGTTGATGTGACCCCGACGCGTGGCAGCATGTTTGCCTACGATGCAGCCACGCCCGATGCCATCACCACATCCAAATTCATCACTTTCCGCGACCGCACGGCCGCACATCCCGACACGACGACCACCACACTCCCTTCCACCGACTCGCTCACCCACGTCTGGAGCAACGACAACCTCCTCCAGGCTATGATGTCAGACAACGTTCAGGAACAAGAGGAATACAAATACGAAGGCGACATCTACATGGACATCAGCATCCATCTCAACAACGATTGCGAAATCAAACTCCGCATGGACAATGCCGATGATGGCTATATTTCCACCTTCGGAAGTGGAAACCTCCAGGCCTTTTACCACAACAAAGGACCCTTCACCCTCAATGGCACCTACAACATCCAGAGCGGCAGCTACCGACTCTACCTGCAAGACATCATCTACCGCGACCTCACGATTCAGGATGGCTCCAACGTCGTGTTCAACGGCAATCCCTTCGATGCCGGCATCCATCTCATCTGCTGGTACACACTCAACTCCGTTCCCCTCACCGACCTCACCTCCAGTGCCGCCATCACATCCAACAACAAAGTGAAAGTCAACTGCATTCTCGACATCACCGGCCATCTCGGCGATATGAACTTCCACTTCGACCTCAACCTGCCCAACGTCACCGACGAAACGCGCCAGCTTGTCCGCTCCCTCATCTCCACCGACGAAGAGATGAACACACAAATGATTTATCTGCTCGGACTGGGCCGCTTCTACCCCACCGAATACGCCCGGGCAACAGGCGAAACCACCAACAGCCAGGCAGTCAATTCACTCCTCTCATCCACCATCAGCGGACAAATCAACCAGATGCTCTCCAACGTCATCGGTACCAACAGCAACTGGAACTTCGGCACAGGCCTCTCTACAGGCGAACAAGGATGGCAAGACCTCGACGTGGAAGGCATCCTCTCAGGACGCCTGCTCGATGACCGGTTGCTCATCAACGGCAACTTCGGCTATCGCGACAACGCCCTCACGCAGAACTCCTCCTTCATCGGCGACTTCGATGTGAAATGGCGGCTTACCCCGACCAGCAATACTTACCTCAAAGCCTACAACAAGGCCAACGACCGATATTTCACGAAGGCAACCCTCAACACGCAAGGCATCGGAATTTCCTACCAACGGGATTTCGAAAAATGGCGTGACCTCTTCCGTCGGCGTATGAAAGGAATCATCAAATTTTAGCCCCGACAAGATAACATTCCGAGAGAAACAAACGTTAATATATACACACACAACCATCAACTTTCCCCAACGACTATGCAACACGGATTCATCAAAGTGGCATCAGCCATTCCTTCTGTCACCGTAGCAGACACTGATTCCAACATTCAGGAAATCAAACGTCTGCTCGACCAGGCCATGGACAAGGAAGTCGAAATCGTCGTTTTCCCCGAGCTGGCCATCACAGGCTACACCTGCGGCGACCTTTTCTCTCAACAGTTGCTCCTACGCCAGGCTCGCCAGGCTCTCCAATGGCTCCTCGACAACAACGCCGACAATCCCACGGTAGCCATCATCGGACTTCCCCTCTCCGTCCATTCACTCCTATACAATGTAGCCGTTGTCGTTCAGCGCGACCACATCCTTGGAGTCGTGCCCAAGACATTCATTCCCAACTATAAAGAATTCTATGAGCAACGGTGGTTCGCCTCCGCCGACACCCTCACCGAGACCAGCGTTATCCTCTGCGGACAGACTGTGCCCATCAGCCCCGATCTCCTCTTCCAACTGGCTGATGCCACATTCGGCATCGAGATCTGCGAAGACCTCTGGGCTCCCGTTCCCCCCAGCTCCCGACACACCCTGCGCGGCGCCCAACTCATCTTCAACCCCTCAGCGACCAACGACCTCATCGGCAAGAACGCCTATCTTCACTCCCTCCTCTCCCAGCAGTCCGCCCGTTGCATCTGCGGCTACATCTACGCCTCCTGCGGCTATGGAGAATCCACACAAGACCTCGTGTTCGGTGGCAACGCACTGATTTATGAAAACGGGCATCTGCTGGCTCAGTCCCGCCGTTACAAGCTCACCCCCCAGCTCGTCTTTTCCGAAATAGACATCGACCACATCACCACAGAGCGCCAAATCAATACCACCTTTGCACAGGCCACCCTCCATGCCCACGCAACACTGACACCCGCCAGCCCGATTCGAGTTCAGAACACACGACTCGGATTCCACCTCACGCGCTCCATAAATCCACATCCGTTCGTGCCCGAAGGCCCTGAACTCGCCGAGCGCTGCCAGGAAATCCTCAACATCCAGACAGCCGGCCTCGCCAAACGCATCCAGCACACGAAAGCACGCAAAGCCGTCATCGGCATTTCCGGTGGTCTCGATTCCACCCTTGCCCTTTTAGTCTGCGCCCGCACGATGGACCAGCTCCGCCGTCCCCATACCGACATTCTCGGAGTCACCATGCCCGGATTCGGCACCACCGACCGTACCTACAATAACGCTCTCAAGCTCATGCAAGCCCTCGGCGTGACCATCCGCGAAATTCCCATCCGCGATGCCTGCATCCAGCATTTCAAAGATATTCACCACAACATCAATAAGCACGACGTGACCTACGAAAACGGGCAGGCACGTGAACGCACGCAGATTCTCTTCGACCTGGCCAACCAGACACACGGACTCGTCATCGGCACCGGCGACCTCTCCGAACTGGCACTCGGATGGGCTACCTACAATGGTGACCACATGTCATCCTACGGAGTCAACTGCTCCATCCCGAAAACCCTCGTGCGCCACCTCGTCACATCCGTAGCTGACAATACCGTTGACCCGCTCATCCACGACACACTCATCGACATCATCCACACCCCGGTGAGTCCCGAACTCCTGCCCGCCGATGCCGCAGGCAACATCCAGCAAAAGACCGAAGACCTCGTTGGGCCATACGAGCTCCACGACTTCTTTCTCTACAACATCGTCCGCCTTGGATTCTCCCCCACCAAGACCTACATGCTTGCCCTCAAAGCCTTCGATGCCATTCTTGACGGTACATCAACCGAAGTCACCAAGCAGGCCGACGGAGTCTATACCGCCCGCATGGTGCACCATTGGCTCGACACCTTCTGCCGCCGCTTCTTCAGTCAGCAGTTCAAACGCTCCTGCCTGCCCGACGGCCCTAAGGTCGGTTCCGTCTCACTCTCCCCGCGTGGTGACTGGCGTATGCCTTCCGACGCATCGCCCGACCTTTGGTTGGCCGAATGCGACCAAGTGAAATATTAGATGACTCGTCATCATATCAACAATTCCTAACAACAAACAAACAAAACATTTCACAATTATGAAGAAAATCATGATGATGCTTGCCGCAACCGCAAGCCTGTTCTTGGCCTCCTGCCAAGGCAATTCCACCAACAATTCCGACAACTCGTCCGACAGCATCCAGAATGTCGCCCAAGTAGCCGCCGCCCTCACCTCCGCTCTCCAGTCTGGCAACACCGAGGTCATCCAGCAGAAACTCGCCGAGGCTCAGGACTATATCGCCCAGCTCACCGCCAGCGGACAGCTCGATGAGGCCAAAGCCTATGCCGCCCAGGTGCAGGAATTCATCACGACCAACGAAGAGAGTATCAAGAGCATCGTTGGTGACAACAACATCGTCAACAGCACCCTCAGCGCCATCAAGGCTATCCCTACTGATGCCACAAACACCGCTTCTGACGCAGCCAGCAACGTAGCCGATGCTGCCGACGATGCAGTCAATGCCGCTACCGAAGCCGCCGCCAACGCCAAGCAGGCAGCCAGTGACGCTGCTTCCAACGCCAAGCAGGCAGTCAGCGATGCAGCCTCCAACGCCAAGCAGGCAACAAGTGACGCAGCTTCCAACGCCAAGCAAGCAGCCAGTGATGCAGCTTCCAACGCCATCGACAACGCTGCTTCCAACGCCAAGAAGAAACTCGGTCTCTAATCCCTACAGTCAAACATATCCATCGACGAAACCGGTCGGAGGAGCCAGAAGCTCCAACGGCCGGTTTCGTTTTTCAGAAATTCCCAGAAGAGAGACAGACATACAGAATCCCCAAAAACGAAGAAGCAGCAGAACCGAGGACGGGTCAGTCGGGATAGACAAGACAGTCGTCGGTGATGTACAGCAGCACTTCGTCAAGATATTTGCGAGCTTCCCAACGGGCCATCGGGAGATTCATGAGCAGGTAGTTGCCACAGTCGCGCGGACTGGCACCGGGCACATGTCCACGGAACGTGGCGATGAACTGGAACGTTTCGCGAAGCAGAGGCAGAATATCGGCGGAGGTATAGTCGCCCCGCACCAGCAGATAGTTTCCTGTGAGACAACCCATCGGTCCCCAATAGATGATGCGGTCTTGCCACTGAGGATGGTGACGAAGGAAGGTGGCGGCCAAGTGCTCGATGGTATGGATGGCAGAGGGAGAGAGAGCCGGCTCGCGGTTGGGTTCCTTCATACGCACGTCGAAGGTGGTGACCATTTGGGTACCCACCCGGTCCTTGCGGCTCACGTACACTCCTCGTTTCAGTTTCTCATGGTTCACCGTGAAGCTGGGAATCGTCCACGACGAAGAAGCATCTTCCCTATTCCCTTCTCCTGAAGGAGAGGAAATGAATGCCTCCCTCTGCCCCTCCTGAAGGAGAGGGGATTGGGGAGCAAGAGCGTTGCCGTCGATGTGTGAGAGGAAGCGGCGGGTGACGGCAAAAGACTTCAGAGCCATGTCTGTCCAGAAGTCTTCGTACTGCTGCATGTGGTGGTCGGCACCGGGGATGTCGCTGATGATGCGGAAGCTGACAAAGGGGATGCCGTAGAGCTGGCAGGTCTGTGCGATGGCCGCCGACTCCATATCGACTGCCAGGGCATCGGGGAAGAAGGACTTGACGGCGGAGAGCTCGGTGGGCTGCGTAACGAATTGGTCACCCGTGCAGATGAGCCCGACGTGGATTGTGGGGTCGTGAAGCCGGCGAGCGGCATCCACCAGCCGTGTGTCGGCCGTGAAGAAGCGTCCTGTGCCCTGGATGTCCCCCCGTTCGTATCCGATGTGGAGGTCGAAATCGTGCTGCACGAGGCGGTCACTTACCACCACGTCCATCACCTGCAGCCGCGTGTCGATGCCGCCAGCCACACCCGTACTGACCACGCAGTCGGGACAGAAGGTTCTGATGAGTTCGGCGGTGCCCACAGCGGCGTTCACCTTGCCGATGCCGCACTGTCGAAGCACAATTTCATGGCCGTTCAGCTGCCCCGTCACATACGTGAAGCGGTCGTGGAGGGTCTGGACGGCATCGAGCAACTCTGCGATGCGGTCGTGCTCTTTGGTCATGGCTGTCAAAATTCCGATTTTCATAGGTGGTAAGTGGGAGTTGATGCTTTATGTGTGGATGGTATCTTTCGGTTCTTCGGCCTCGGCATTCTGCGTCTGGCGCAGTTCGTCCAAGGTCAGGCCGTAGGTGGTGCGGAGCACGGAGAATTCGGTACGTCGGTTGAGGGCATTGCAGATTTCCTGCTCGTCAGCGGGGAGCTGCTTGATGAACTCTTCGGTGAGCGTGTCACCCTCAGTAAGGAAGGCGTGGGTCTCAGCCAGCTTGCGCCGCACAATCTTGGGACGGCTCTCGCCATAGCCCACGGCGGTGAGGCGGTCGTGCTGCACGCCATGCGCCTGCAGATAGTCAACAACGGACTGGGCACGCCGCTGCGAGAGGCGCAGGTTGTAGGCATCGTTGCCGCGATAATCACAATGGGCGGCCAGCTCGATGGTGATGTTGGGATTCTCCTCCATCATCTTGACGAGCTTGTCAAGCGCCTCTGTGGATTCGGGCGTGAGCGTGGCTTTGTCGAATTCATAAAAGATATTGTCGATAAGCACGGGAATGTTGATAGGCGGCAAAGGAAACTGCAAAGTGTATTCTTCGCTCTCTGTCGACGGTTCGACGCGCAGTTCATTCTTCACGTTGAGATAGCCCTTGCAGGTACCGAGAAAAACGTAATCGACACCGGGCTTGAGGACTTTGGTAAAAGAACCGTCGCCACGGACGCTGATTTTCTCGTTGGTACCATCGTTGCCCACCATGTGAACCAGAGCTTCGGGTAGTTCGTAGCCGTCTTTTTCATAGACCCACCCCGTGACAGTTTGAAGAATTTCCGGGTAGTCGAAGCTGTAGATATGTTCCCAACCACGGCCGTCTCCACGACTGGAACTGAAGAAACCGCGGCTGTGGAAACCTTCGAAGGTCATGCCGAAGTCGTCGGCGGAAGAATTGAGGGGATACTGCTGGTTCTCCACGGTCCAGCCACGCAGGGAGTCTGGAGTGGCCTTGAAGATGTCGAGGCCACCCATGCCGGGATGTCCATCGGAAGAGAAATACAGCTCACCGTTGGGACGGAACGTGGGAAACATTTCATTGCCGGGTGTGTTGATAGGCCGCCCGAGGTTTTCCACTCCACCGAAGCCGCTGGCCAGGATGCGCACGCGCCAGATGTCGAGGCCACCCTCGCCCCCGGGCATGTCGCTCACGAAATACAGCCACTCTCCATCGGGCGAAACAGCAGGATGGGCGTAGGACGAGAGGGTGTCGCGGGTGATTTCACACTTGGTCGGTTTGGCCCATGAGGCATCGGAGCGGGCCGACTGCCAGATTTCGGCGTTGCGTGGATAGTCAGAATCGCTGGAACAGCGGGTGAAGTAGAGGGTATGTCCATCGGGAGTAATGCAACAGGCTCCTTCGTCATATTCCGTGTTCACTTCGGACTCCACGGTCTCGGGCTGTTTCCACTTGCCGGTTTCGTCTTTGCGGGCCAAAAACATGTCGGCCGACTTCACGCCGGTGATACCGTTGAGGTCGTCGCCGGTGGCATCACTGCGGGTCGAGGTAATGATGAGCTGGTCGGCATCGTCACCCACGAGCACAGGGGAGAAATCACTGCGGCGGGAATTGAACTTGGCTTCCTTGCGAACCTGATACTGATTGGGGGCGGCTTTCCACTGAGGAGCCAAATCGCAGGAGCGCAGGCCATTGCGGGCCAATTCGCTGGTGGGGTCCTTCTCCAGGAAGAGCTGGAAGTTGGAGGCGGCCTGCTTGTAGTTGCCGATTTTGAGCTGTTGCTGGGCCAGATAGAAAAGGGCCATGCTGTCGGGATAGTTGTAGCGGACGGCATTCTGATAGGCAGCCACCGCACGCTGGGCGTAGTTGATGCGACGGTAGCATTCGCCCATCATGAAAGCCCGCACGGCGCGCTTGTCTTTTTCCTTGGGGGAGCAGCGGGAATATGACTGCTTGTAGTAATAGGCGGCTGTGTAGTATTCGCCAATGGCATAGCTCTGTCCAGCCTTCTTGAACGCGATGCTTTCGTTGGCGCAAGAGGCGAGGAGCAGCATGGCTGCCGACAGCAGGAAAAGGAGATGGGGATGTCTCGTCATTCTAAAATAAGTAACGCTGGACGGCTGCGCTTTATTGTCGGAACGCGCGGAAAGTCTGCCGCTCAGAAGTCGTATTTCAGACCGAAGGTGAAGTATTCCTTGAACTGGAAATAGCCGAGGTTGTCGTCGTAGTACTTCCGCGGGCGGTTGTCATCGTAGCGCCAAAGTGTGTAGAGCTCGGTGGAGAGGTATTTGTTGAAGGAGAAGGAAAGTGTGTTCTCGAGTTCGGCCTCCACGTATTCATACGATGTGAAATAGTAGGCACGGCACTTCCACGTGAGGTTCTTCACGACGGTGAACTTGGCATTGACTTCCATTTTCGAACCCCAGTCCTGCTCGAAGTCACGGTCTGCCATCGAATAGACGGCATGGATGTTCGCGTCGTCGTCCATGATGTAACGGAACTTGTAGGAAAGGGGCAACAAGGCCACGGAGAACGTGTTGCCGTTCTTCAGTGTCGGCTTGTAGTCCATACCGACGGACACGTAGAAGTCGAGCGGCGACATGAAATCAGAATAGGTCAGGCGGTTGTTGGAGCGATAACCGGGCATGAACTGTGTGTTGGCTTCGGTCGTAATGGTGTAATACCACGACTTGGCGGCCTTGATGCCCAGCTTGGAATAGAGGTTAAGCTTGTCGTTGTTCGTCAGGAAGCTGTGACACGAATCCCCGGGCGACGTGATGAAGCCGAGCCGCATGAGCAGACGGTTTTCCCACGTGACCCACCGCTGGTCGTTGTAGTTGGCCTGCAAGGTGAGAGAGGCCAGCAGGTTCTCGGTGTTGCTTCCGCCTTTGTACCAATTGTCACTGAAGTAGTTCTGCGTGAACTGAAGGGAAAAGGAACCTGTTGTTGTCCAGAAGTTCGGCCGTACTACTTTCAGTCCGATGTCATCAATGTCCTCATGGAAGTCATCGATGTTGGCATCTTTGATGTCGGTCTTCAATACATTTCTCAAATCACGGCTGATGTCTTCTCGTTCATCGCGCGAAAGGTCAATCTGCTCATTGTGGTACTGCGCATCGTAGTGATGCACTGCATAGGGCTGGTGGAGATACGTGTCCAATAGCTGCCGGTCGATGGCCTCGTTCAGCCGGTCGTCACGGTCGACGGCTGCCATGGAGTCAAGGCTGAACGTTCGGTTGAGTGCTGAAGAAAAGAATGTGATGGGGCCGACCATGCGATAATAGAGGGGATTGACATCGTTACGGGTCGGCAAGGTGTCAGACACTTGCAAGTATTTTTGACGAAGGCTCTGGAGAGAGTCACGGAACGAAGCGGCCACATGTTGGGCATGCAGAGGAAAGACGCTCGACGTTGCCGCCAAGGTCATCACTGCTGTCAACATTCGCCATGTCTGCTTCATCGCTGTGACGCGCGTTTAATGGATGTTCTCTTTACAACGTTCTTCTGTCGCTTCTTCACTCTCCTACTTACTCTGCATCGGCTGAAAGCGCGTCTGCCAAGGTTTTCAAGACTTCCACGGTTTGTTCCTTCATCGTGGATTCCACCGTCACTATCGGTTCCACGATTTGGATGTTCTTCAAGCCTTCCATCGCCTCGCGCATCTTTTTGCCGGCGACGGGAGCCCACGAACCGTTCTCAATGAAACCCACACGTCGGTTCTGGAAATTCTTGATTTGAAGATGATGAATGAAATCTTCCATCACAGGCATGACACCGCCATCGTAGGTCGGAGCAGCCAACACGAGCCGGTCGTAGCGGAAAGCGTCCTCCACAGCTTCGGCCATGTCGTCACGCCGAAGGTCGGAAACTGACACCTTGAGCGTGGTGTCGCTCTTGAGAATGCTGGCCAACTTCAAAGCTGCCTCCTCCGTATTGCCGTGCAAGGAACAGTAGGCTATAAACACGCCTTCGTCCTCCGGACGATAAGAGCTCCACGTGTCGTAGAGACGTATGTATTCGGAAAGGTCGCCCGTCAAAACGGGGCCATGCAACGGACAAATGGTCTGTACATCCAACTGTCCGACCTTGCGCAGCACATTCTGCACCTGTACGCCGTATTTACCCACAATATTGAAGTAGTAGCGACGGGCTTCGCATGCCCAGCCGTCCTCGTTCTCAGTATCCAATGCTCCGAACTTGCCGAATGCATCTGCTGAGAACAGGATTTTCTCCTTCTGCTCATACTCCATCATCACTTCCGGCCAATGAACCATCGGAGCCATGATGAACTGCAGCGTATGCTCGCCTAACGACAGGGTGTCGCCTTCTTTCACCAGAACCAAACGGCCGGCCGGCAGTTGCACGCCGAAGAAGCGCGTAATGAGCTTGCTGGCCTGCGCCGTGCACACCACTTTCATCTCAGGATAGGTGTCTATCATGAGCTTCACGTTGGACGAATGATCCGGCTCCATGTGGCTCACGATGAGATAGTCCGGCCGGCGGCCGTCCAGCGCGGCGTTGAGATTGTCCAGCCATTCGTTGGTCTTGCGTGCGTCAATGGTGTCGAGAATGGCTACTTTTTCATCCCGAATCAAATAAGAATTATACGAAATGCCATCGGGAATGGCATATTGTCCTTCGAAGAGATCCAGCTCTTTGTCGTCGGCACCAATATACAGAATGCCGTCCGCAATTTGATTTTTGTCCATACACTGTATGCATTGAGAGAAAGGTGTGTCCTGCTCAAGGGCAGGAATCTTCCACAATTGATGATGCAAAGGTAAGTTTTTTTCTCGACATATTGCATCATTCTCTGCGAAAATTCACTTTCCCTCGTGCAGTGTGTAGATTCCGCGATTGATGGTTCCGCCCTCGTTCACAATCACCGTGTCCACATAGGAGTCAGCGGTCAGGTTCCAAATGCCATTGACGATGACCGTGGTGGCAAGCCCCGAATCCGTTTTGTCGTATGCGCCGGTCCAAGTCACTCCCTTGCCGACAGTCACGGTGGCTGTACCGTCGTCCTTCAGCACGATGTCACCCGTGTAGAGTGTCTGTGAGGCCGTTTCCAAGTTGAGGAAAGCCACGGGATTCTTCGTGCGCCAGCGGTCGTTGTGCCCCACTTGCATCAGAACCCCGCTCGGCACGTCAAGAGCCACATCCTTGAGCGTGAGCGTTCCTTCGGTGTTCGTCGTGATTTCTATCAACGGAGTCTCCGGGCTCGTCAGCGTAATGGAACCATTTGTGACATTGATTTTCCCATGCATGCCTTCGGCATCGCCCGAACCGCTTTGCAGAATCATCATGCCACGCCGGTTGTCGCCGCTGGTCATCTGGCAATCGTTGATGTTGATGACGTTGTCGCCCTCTATCACACCCACTTCACCCTGTGTCGATTCGCCCTTGATACCATTCACGGTGATGGTACCGGTGGAATAGCAGACCGCACAGTCCCTTCCCGAAGTCTTGTAGGTGCCACCTTTGACCGTAACGACACCGCCGCCTCGGTCTGTGGCAATCACCGAACTGTTGTTACCCTTGGTCTCCACCGCGAGATTCTCGGCGTTGATGACACCGCCGCCTGTGGCATGAATGCCACGCGACAGGTTCTTCTCACAGCTGATGGTGGTGTTCTTCACATTTACGGTTCCGCCATAGGCCACGATGCCATTGGCTCCGACAGCATTGGTGGTGATGGAACCTCCCGTGATGTCGATGGTGCCCGTGTCGGTTGCCAGCACCGCCGCGTTCGTTCCATAGAAACTTGTCCCGTCACCATTGTCCGAGTCAGCTCCCGGCTTACGGATGATACACTCCGTCAGTTCCAGCCTGCCGCCTTTGACCTGAACCGCATTTTCCTCTGCATTTTCCGAGGTCAAAGTCTTTTTCTTCAACGAATGCTTTCCTGCGGTCTGGCCATATCCGTCAGCACTGACTTTGCTCTCGGCAGAAGCCCGATGTCCAGGGCCGCCGGGACCGCCGGGACCATCATCAAAGCCACGCTTCCCATGACGAGGGAAGCTCTCTCCCGGAGGGCCGACAGGGGGCTCACCTTGTGGACGAATGGTATCGGACACTTGGCCGACGAGTGGAGAGCCGTTCGTTTTGGCCTTTTGAATCTGCGACTGGGCATGTATCGTCAACATCCAGCCACTCATTATGGCAACAATCAAAATTCGTTTCATATATTTATTGAATTCAATACGCATGTTCATCATGCACGAAGAAACTCTTGACAGTGAGCCAAATGATACGGATGTCGAGCCAGAATGTCCAGTTCTCAATGTACCAGATGTCGCGCTGTATGCGACCTTCCATCTGCCACAGTTCCTTCGTCTCGCCACGGTAGCCCGTCACCTGCGCCCAGCCTGTGATGCCGGGTTTGACGAAATGACGAACCATATATTTGTCGAGAAGCTGGCGATACTGCTCTGTGTGCAACAACATGTGCGGACGCGGCCCCACGATGCTCATGTCGCCGATGAGCACATTCCAGAACTGCGGTAACTCGTCGATATTCGTCTTGCGCATGAAATTGCCGAACGGAAACTTGCGCGGATCGTCTTTCGTGGCCTGCTGCGTGTCGGCGTTGGCATTCACATGCATCGAACGGAACTTGTAGCAGTTGAATGTCTTGCCGTCCATGCCTGTACGCTTCTGGCTGAAGAAAACAGGCCCCGGACTCTGGTGCTTGATGAGGAAAGCGATGAGCGGAATGAACACAGCCAAAGGAATCAAGACCAAGAGCGAAAAGACAACATCAAACGCACGTTTTATCAGTAGGTTCTGCGACTGCGAGAGCGGCATGGAGTAAGAGGTATAGACTTCCTGACTTCCCACAATCATCGATTGCAACGGCAGTTTCAAATCTTCGTTGATGGTTGGCACATAGAAGAAACGGATGACATGTGCGTCACAGTAATGGTAAATCTGGCGAATGAGCGCGCGGCGGGAGCGCGGCAGACTGCAATAAATCTCATCGACATCCACGCCCAACGACCGGTTCTGTGCAATCAAATCCTCCAGATTCTTCTCCGTGCCCAAATAAGATACCTGCGTCAGCAGCTCATGATCGCTCTTTTCATTGGCGAAATAGCCCTGCACATGGTAGCCAAAGGTCGGGTCGAGCCGGAACTCACCGAACAGCCCAACCTGCGCCGCATCGATGCCCACCAGCACGATGTTGCGGCGATTGCCTCCCCGTTTGCGATAGAGTTTCAGCAGGTAGCGTTCGCCATAACGGATGAGCAACAAGACAACGAACAACACGCCGCCCAACGCAAGCAGCCAACGTCCCGTCTGTTCCCCGGGCATCGAAATCAGACGCATGGACAGATAGGTGGCCACCATGAACAGAATGACAAGCCCCAACACATTGCGGACGACCTGATCCACCGTCACCACGCGACGGTAGATGATGGTGCTGAACTTCAGCTGGGCAATGGTCATACCCACGAAAACGGTGAGAAGAAAGATACGGAAAGCCGTATGTGACCAATGCGCGGCAAACGGCGTGAAAAGCCAGAACAACACGATGACAGCGTAAACTGTTACGTAGTCACCGATAATAATCAGCCACTTGAAGATGTCGTTCTTTGAGTCCATACATCATACCCTTTTCGCCAGGCCTGTCAGACTATCGTCTTCCATTCCCAGCCATTCAACAACATGGGTTAGCCACATAGAAAAAAATCCCCCCCCCGAATTTCCTGTCGATTAGGAAGAAAGAATATCATCAACATCTCGTGTTTTTGTGGACTTTGGCTGCAAAGATAAGTTTTTCTGACGGAATCACAAAGAATTCCGTGAAAATTCATTTAATTCCTACCAAACATTCCACTGCACGCGTCAATAAGTCACTTTGTCGGCCTTTGCCTTCCACACCTGGAACACTGTCTGCGCCTCACCCGCCATCAGCACACGCATCTTCAGCCTGCGGTCAGCAGGACGAATGGCCAGTTCGTGATAGATGAACGAGTCATCGAAACCTGCATCTGCGGCATCCTGCTTGTTCGCACCATAGTAGAGGCGTTCGATATGCGCCCAATAGATGGCTCCCAGACACATCGGACACGGCTCACAGGAGGAATAGATCTCACAGCCGTCCAACAAAAATGTTCCCAGCTTCTGACATGCGGAACGAATGGCCGACACCTCGGCATGTGCCGTTGGGTCGCTGTTGGCCGTCACGCGGTTCACGCCCGTGGCCACCACCTCACCATTCCTGACGATGACAGCTCCGAACGGTCCACCGCCGTTCGCCACATTCTCTATTGCCAAGTCAATGGCCATCTGCATATAGTTCATCTTTTCATACCTTATCTTTTTATTGAACACTCAACACCAGCTTCTCCACCACCCTCTCTAACCATCGAGCATCGGTAGAATCAAACGTGGCAAGATATTGGCTGTCAACGTCAAGCACGCCAAGAAACCGACCGTCAGCCGTCCGCATGGGGACGACAATCTCGCTCTTCGACTCACTGCTACAGGCAATGTGCCCGGCAAAAGCAGACACGTCGGGCACCACCTGCGTCCGCCCTTTGACCCATGCCGTGCCGCACACCCCGCGGCCACGCCGGATGCGTGTACAGGCCAGTGACCCTTGAAACGGGCCAAGCACCAGCTCGTCGTCCGTCACGGCTCTGTAGAATCCCGTCCACCAGAAACCGAACGTCTCGTGCAGGAGCGCGGCCACATTCGCCATATTGGCGATGAAGTCTGTCTCGGCGGCCACCACGGCTTCCACCTGTTGCAGGATGTCTTCATAGCATTTTTCTTTCTCGTTCTGATCCATCTGATAAGTCTTTGATCGCTACTTGAATGGTTTTCTATAAGAACATGTCACACCAACGGTCGAAACGTGCCAAGCCGTCGGAACCGAACTTCACGAGCTTGGAACGTGCCTCGGCGGTAGTACGTTCGAGGTCAAGATGGGATTTGGAGTAGAATTTGTCAGCAAAGCAGATGAGCTGTTCTTCGAGGCTGACAGGCAACATGTCGCGATGTGGCAAGGGGAGCTGTTGGCGCAGAATCTCAGTGAGTGACAGACCTGCGCCCGTATGACGCTCGCAGACGAGCGCGTGACGCGGAAAACCCTCTGCCCGCATCAGTTCAGCACCGATAATACCATGCCTGATATACGGTTCGGTGCCAAAACAGCAGATGCCGGGCGCGTTGGTACGGAAGATACCTATGTCGTGCAGCATGGCAGCTTCTTCGACAAAGACGGCATCCAGCCGAAGCTCAGGATGTGCGTGGCAAACAGCCAGAGCCTTGTCAGCCACGCAACGGCTGTGCACCAGCAGGATGCGGCGCAGCTCGCTCTGTGGCGGATAGTAGTGGCCGATGACGGAGAGGTAGTCCATGACGTATGAGATTCAGTGCTCGCCCAAATAGAATCCGACTTCGGGCGGTTGGTTGTAGCCAACGTTCTCGGCGGCCACGCCCAGACGATAGGGAATGTCCTGCATGAGTGTCGGCATGCGGTGGAACGTAGGGATGTCGGTGGTATAGATGCGGAGTTGACTGCTGTCGTGCGTACGCATCACGATTTCCTCCCGCCAGTCGCCAAGGATGTCGGCCGAGAGGCAAGGATTGCTCTTCGTGCCGTTGTTGAAGGCGCATTCATCGCTGAAATCCACCAGCTTGCGGCACTGCTGCTGTTGCCAGTCGTATTTGAATACGGCGGCACGGTCAAGCAATTCGCGCAGGAGGTCGCCATCCCACCAGACTGCAAAGTTGATGGGAATCGCCACACGTGAGTCTTGCCCATTGATGACGCGTCCCTGCACGTCGCGGATGCCATGTGAGTCTGACGACCACATCTCGACACCGGGGTGAGTGGGGTCGATGTCGGCCGCCATGCCACGCCCCACATCGCGCGGGCTTGGGATTTGGAAGATAACACGCCCCGTAGCGGCATCACGCAGCTCGGAACCGTCCCGCCGGTTTTCATGGACATCCCACACCTGCAATTGGGTGCTGTCGGGATAGAACGCCATGAGGTGGAGAGCGTCGCCATGTCCCATGCCCGTGAGATAGAGCGGACTGCCGTCATGATCTACGGCCATTGCGCCATAGGTGATTTCGTCACAACCATCGCCGTCCACATCAGCCACACGCAGGTTGTGGTTTCCCTGTCCGGCGTAGGCCCGGAGACCGTCGCTGTCGGTGTCGAACACCCATTGCTGCGTCAGCTGCCGTCCGTCCCATCTCCAGGCAGCCAGTACGGAGCGGGTGTAATAACCACGGCAGAAGACAGCACTGGCATGGATGCCGTCGAGATAGGCCACGCAGGCCAGGAAACGGTCGCAGCGGTTGCCATAAGAATCACCCCAGTCCTGCGGGTTTCCCCGTGCCGGCACATAGTCCACCGTCTGCAAAGCCTGTCCTGTCAGTCCGTCGAACACGGTCAGGTACTCAGGCCCTTGGAGAATACGTCCCGAGGCCGAACGGTAGTCTGCAGTGGAGTCGCCGAGACACCGCCCTACCCCGTCCTGCGTACCGTCGGCAGTCTTCATCATGACTTCGGCGCGTCCGTCATGGTCGAAGTCATAGACGAGGAACTGTGTGTAGTGCGCACCGGCTCGGATGTTCGGTCCCAGATTGATGCGCCACAGGCGCGTGCCGTCCAACTTGTAGCAGTCGAAGATGACCGCCCCCGTGTAACCGTTGTGGGAATTGTCGCGGGCATTGGAGGGCTCCCATTTCAGGATGATTTCATAGGTACCGTCCCCGTCCACATCGCCCACCGACGCATCATTGGCCGAATAGCCGAAGTGCGAGCCATCGGGACAGATGCCTCCGTCGGGACGCTGGAGCGGTATGGCCAGATAGGGGCGGAGCTGCTGTTTGCTGACAGAGCACGTGACTGTTTCCACGGTCCCGTCGCCGTCCGCCAGCCGGCACACCTGAATCTGATTGTCACCCTCCAGCAACCACGCGGAAGGAAACTTCATGAAGGTGGACTGCGTCAGCACTGTGTCGTTCAGCACCGTGCCGTTCAGCACGACACTGAACGACGTGCCTTCGGGGTCGTCGCGCAGCAGTCTCCACGAGACCACCACACTGTCGGAATGGGAATCGGACACGACCACCAAGCCGCGATTCAACCGCTCATGCTCGATACGTGACCAGTCATAGGCAGGCTGACACCAGGCGATGGCGGAGAACAAGGCTGCTACGGACAGCCCAAGAGAACGGAAACAAGTCATAAGTGCAGGATTTGAACAGGAACGGACGGCCGTGCGGCATCAGGGATGCAGCACCAGCGTGAAAGTATCGACCGGCACGGTTCCAAGTGTGTTGTAGAGATACAGCGTAGGCATCAGTGTGTCGAGGGGCAGTTCGAAGGCCGACGCATACCCCAGTCTCGTCAGACTGTCTGCATGCAGGCCGAACATCGCCTCTTTGAGTGCCGCCAGCGTGAGCGTGTTCACTTTGATGCGGTACGCGGCCGAGGCCTTCACGTTGCAGTTGTGTGTAGCGGCATACGAGCTGTTGTAGTCGAGCGTGTCGCTTTCAGTGAAAATGGACTTTTCGCCCGTATAACCCATTTCATTCAGCCCTTCCCCAATCAGATGGGTGAACCCGACATTGGTGGAATCCGTAAACCGCACGGCACCTAATTGTCCATAGTACGTCACCGTGGCCGTTGTCTGATTGCCGTCATCATCCACGCAGGCTGCACATACGGCTGTGAGAAGGGTCGCTGCAAGAGTGAGGCCCAGAAGTTTTCTCATCATAAATTATCAAAAGGTTTTGAGTATTGAAGTTCAATGTGACTGAATCATGGAGAGAAATTCGTCCTCGCCCACAATCCGGATGCCCAATTTCGAAGCCTTCTCCAGCTTGGCCGGTCCCATGTTCTCACCCGCCAGGATGAAGGTAGTCTTGCCCGAGATGCTGCCCACGTTCTTCCCCCCGTTCTGTTCGATGAGTGCCTTGTACTCATCGCGGGAATGATGGGAAAACACTCCACTGATGACGATGGACTGTCCTGCCAGCGCAGAGCCGCCGACAGCCGCGTCGCAGGCGGAGAGCTGCATCTGCACGCCCGCCTCGCGCAGGCGGCGGAGGATGTCTAAGTTCTGTGGCTGGTGGAAATAGGAAATCACGCTCCGGGCAATGACCGCTCCGATTCCCTCCACACTCAGCAGCTCGTCAAGCGAGGCTTGGCTCAGCGCCTCCATCGAGCGGAAATGACGTGCCAGTAATTTGGCGGTGGTCTCTCCCACAAAGCGGATGCCGATGGCAAAAACCACGCGTTCGAACGGCACCTGCGTGCTGGCATGGATGCTTTCCACGATTTTCGTGGCGGACTTCAGGCGAGTGCCGAACGTGCCGTTGATGTCCTGCACCCGGATGTCGTAGAGGTCGGCCACGTCATGGATGAGCCCGCGCCGGTAGTATAAATCCACTGTTTCGGGGCCGAGACTCTCGATGTTCATGGCCTTCCGGCTGATGAAATGCTCAATCCGCCCCTTGATTTGCGGAGGACAGGTAGCGTCGTTCGGACAATAACAGGCAGCCTCACCCTCCACCCGCACCAGTGGCGTTCCGCATTCCGGACAGCGCGTGATGAATTCTACCGGCGGCATGCCCGCAGGGCGTTGGCTTTTGTCCACGCCCACCACCTTCGGTATGATTTCGCCGCCTTTCTCCACATAGACCATGTCACCGATGTGCAGGTCCAGCCCGCGGATGATGTCCGCATTGTGGAGCGAGGCGCGTTTCACCACCGTTCCGGCCAGCTGCACCGGCTCCATGTTGGCCACCGGCGTGACAGCTCCCGTGCGCCCCACCTGATAGGTCACGGCCTTGAGCCGCGTACAGGCCCGCTCCGCCTGGAACTTGTAGGCGATGGCCCAGCGGGGCGACTTGGCCGTGTAGCCCAGATGGCGTTGCTGCCGCAGGGAGTTCACCTTCAGCACGATGCCGTCGGTGGCTACGGGCAGATTCCTGCGTTCGGTGTCCCAATAGCTGATGAACGACAGGATTTCCTCCACAGTCCGGCATTTCTTCATGCCCTGCGATATTTTGAAACCCCATTTCTGCGCCATCATCAGATTCTCATAATGGTAACCGTCGGCGGGGATTTCGTCCCCCAGCAGGTAATACAGATAGGCATCCAGCCGGCGCGAAGCCACCAGCTCCGACTTCTGCGATTTGAGCGTGCCGGAGGCAGCGTTGCGCGGGTTGGCAAAGAGCGGTTCCTCCCGCGCTTCCCGCTCACGGTTCAACTTTTCGAACGAGATCCACGGCATCAGGATTTCCCCCCTGATCTCGAACTCATGCGGATAGCCCGACCCGGGGCGCAGTTGCAGCGGGATGCTGCGGATGGTGCGCACGTTGGCGGTCACGTCGTCACCCACCACCCCATCACCGCGCGTCACAGCCTGCATGAGCCGTCCGTCAACGTAGGTGAGCGAGATGCTCAGCCCGTCGTACTTCATCTCCGCCACAATCTCGAAGTCCTCCCCCTCCAGTCCGTTCCGCACGCGCTCATAGAAATCCCTGATGTCCGCCTCGTTGTAGGTGTTGGCCAGCGAGAGCATCGGATAGCGGTGGGGCACCTGACGGAACGACTGGCTCAGGTCGCTGCCCACGCGCTGAGTCGGCGAATTGGGATCCGCAAACTGCGGATACTGCGCCTCCAGCTCCTCCAGACGGTGCATCATCTGGTCGAAGTCATAGTCCGAGATCGTAGGCTGATTCAGGACATAATAATTGTAGTTGTGCTGGTGCAACTCTGCGCGCAGCTTTTCGATTTCTTGCTGAGGAGCACTCATCGCTTGCAGATTTTTTATTGAAGTCCGTGGCTGGGGGAAGTTCTTCCTCACAACAATTCTCTCTGCCGGCAGAAATAGCCCGCGAACACCTCGTCGACATGAGCCACCGGCGCGTCGAAGATACCATAGACGGCGGAGCCGCTGCCCGACATCGAGGCATAGACGGCCCCCAAGTCGTACAGACGGTCTTTGATGGCGGCTATTTCGGGGTATTTGGGAAACACGCTCGCCTCGAAGTCGTTCACCACGCAGTCCTTCCACTCCTCCATCGGCCGCGCCAGCAGCTCGCGCAACGACTGCTCCGGACGGCGGGGCACAACGGCACGGTAGGCATCCTTCGTGCTCACGCACACATCCGGTTTCACGAGCACCAGCGTCTTGCCCGCCAGCGACAGACTGATGGGTGAGAACACATTGCCGATGCCTTCCGCCAGCACGGGTTCGTCCTGCACGAAGAAGGCGCAGTCAGCCCCGATCCGAGCCGCATATCCCATCAGCGCGTCGGACGACAGTCCCAGTCCGAAACGCTCGTTCAGAGCCTTCAGCATGAAAGCGGCATCCGAAGAACCGCCTCCCAGCCCGGCACCCGTCGGGATGTGCTTGTAGAGGAAAATGCTCACCGGCCGCACCTGCGGAAAGTCCCGCTGCAACAGGCGGAAAGCTCTGACCACCAGATTGTCCTCGGGCGTTCCCCCAAGGATGGCTCCGTTCACCTTCAGTTCATAGTCCTGTCCTCCGGTTCCGGCAGCAGGCGTATTCACTTCGAGTGCGTCCATCAGCTGGATGGGATAGAACACGGTCTCCAGATTGTGGTAGCCGTCCTTGCGGCGTTCCACCACGCGCAGCCCGATATTGATTTTGGCGTTGGGATAGAGTAACATAACTTCGTCGTTGGGTTGAGATGGATTGCTTTTGCCTGCAAAATTAAGCAAATCTCCTGACTTATTCAACCATCCCGCACAAAAAAAACGCGGCGGCCCACTCAGAGCGCGAGTGAGAGGTCGAAACCGAACTGGAGCGGGCGGCACGTCTGCGCATAGGTGTTCCCGCGGCTGACGAAGGCGAAGGGGACGTAGTGGGTGTCGGTGAGGTTCTTGCCCCAGAAGTTGACGGAGACACGTCCGAAATCAGCACCGACATGCGCTCCCAGAAGGGCATAGAAAGGCTGCGAGATGGAGTTGTCCTCTGTCCAATAGACGCGTCCGGCAGCCGTGACGTTGGCACCGATGTGGAGGTAGAGGCTGCGGACAGGAATGACGTATTCGGCACTGGCGGAGAGGTTGTGGAGCGGAGCGAAGGGAACATGGTTGCCGTCATAGACATAACTGATTCCCTCACTCGTTCCGCCGTCGTAGTGGACGAAGGTGGCGTGCGTGTAGCCATAGGAGGCGGTGAGGGTCAACGGACGGCGGAAGAGGCTGAGCAGGGCGGAAAGCGACAGTTCGGCCCCGTAGCTCTCACTCGTGCCTGCATTGACCATCTGGCGGCCCAGTCCGCTGGCGGCAAAGCGCGTCATCTGCTGGTTGTGCGTGCGGATATAGAAGAGGGATGCCTGGAGGGAGAGATGACCGTCGAGGAGACGGAGGTGGGTGCCGAGCTCATAGTTCCAGCTTGTCTCGGGCTTGAAAACCGTGGCGGAATCGGCTGCGGGATTGTCGGCAATGGTCATGTAGCGCGACATGGCCGTGCCCAGCGCGGGGTCGGCGGCAAGCGTGCGCATCATGTCGTTGCGCAGGCTGGACTGGATGAGGTCGGAGAACATCTGGATGTTGTAGCCGCCGGAGCGGAAGCCCTTGGACACGCTGGCATAGATGAGATTGTTGTCGGAGCGGCGGCCGATGTTGTAGCTGAGCAGCAGGCGTGGCAGCAGCTGGGTGTAGTCGTCGGACAGGGTGCCGACATAGCGTGAGTCGGTCTCGAAGGTGTTGTTGACAACAGGAATGCCGCCGCGCGTCATCTGGAAGAGGAAATGGGAAGTGGCACCGGAATTGTAGTCCATCTTGCGGTGCTCATAGTCGAGCCGGAGTCCGGCTGTCAGGTCGAGTCCGGAAACGAGGATGTTCTTCAGGCGGGCCTGGGCAAAGGCGGCGGCGTTGAGCACAGGCGTGTCGAAGTCTCCGCTGACGGTCAGATGCCGGTCCGTGACGTTCATGGCCAACGACATGCCCATCGGATTCATCGCGGCATTGGCGGAGGCAAAGCCCTGGTCAATGCCCGACTGGATGTAGGACTGGATGCCGTCGGCACCGAAGCGGACGGGTGCGCTGGTCTGCAACCACTGATGGGAGAAATAGGCTCCGCCCAACCATTCGAACCGGAGGCCGGGATGGCTCTTGACGGCCAGTTCCTCGGAGAACAGATGGCTCTTCTGCCGCTGCTCCAGCGTGAAGATATTGGCCGATGTGAAGTCCTGGTCCATGAACATGCGGTCGGTGAGGAACTGATAGCCCGTGACGGACGTGACGACAAGGGAGCGAAGTCGGGACTCCAAGCGGAGGGAGGAGTTGAGAAGCGTGCGGCGGTAAGAGCCCAGCTCGTTCTCCAGAATCTGCTTGCGGCCGGCTGCCATGTCGTAATAGTCGTAGCCGTTCTCATCGGAATATTCGAGCGAAGTGAGGAAATCCGCCGTGAAACCGGGATGGCGGACGGGGTTGTAAACAAAGCGGAACTTGCCTCCGCCGCTCTCGTCACCGTTGCTGTGGCGGCCGAGCAGCAGGTTGCGGTTGTAACCGTCGGCTCCCTGATAGAATCCGCTGAAGGAGAAGGCACCGTCGCCGCCGACCGTGTCTGCCAAATGGAAATTGGCGTAGCGGCCAACATCCTTGGTGGAACCGCCGAGACGGAATTCGGTCTTGCGCCCCGACATGCGCGTCTCCAACGGGTTGTAGGTCGTGATCTTGATGATGCCGCCCATCGCATTCCGCCCATAGAGCGTGGACTGCGGCCCGCGCAGGACTTCCACCGACGTGACATCGGAGAAATTGAAGTCGAAGGCGGATTTCTCGCCGTAGGCCACGTCGTCCACGTAGAGACCGACGGCGGGGGAATTGGAGCGCGACCCGACACCACGGATGTAGGTGGCTGAGGACAGACGCGAGCTATAGTCGGGAATGTAGAGATTGGCCACGAAGGTGGAGGCACTCTTGAGCGAGTTGATGCCCAACTGGCGCATCTGGCTCTGGCGGATGAGCGTGTAGCTGACGGGCTGCTCGGCCAACGCTCCCACATGTTTGGCATCGCCACGAATCACGACATCGTCCGTGAAGAAATGGTTGGAAACGGAATCTGCGTTCTCGGCAGAAAGTGCGGACGGCACTGAGAACAGGACAAGTGCGAGAAGTGTTTTTGGGAAACCGGAAAAACGGTGGTTCTGGCTGCGCATAAAGGGTCTTTGTGATTTTGGCTGCAAAGGTAGGGATTATTCTTTTTCGCGTCAATCATCATTTATCATGAAAGCTGCCACGCTTTCCGCATCCGGGACCAAAAAAGAGCCACCCGCACGGACAGACGCACGGGTGGCTGTGAACAAAAGTCATGTCAGATACCCAAAGACCGGGCGATGGCTTTCACCTTTTCCTCTGCGGTGGCACAAGCCTTGCGGTAGTCTTTGGCAGTCGGCATCTCGCCCGGAGCTTCGATGTAGAACTTGATTTTCGGTTCCGTACCGGAAGGACGCACACTGACCTTGATGCCGTCGGCCGTGAAGTATTGCAGCACATTGCTTGGTTCCGGCATGTCGAGTTTCGTTTCCTTTCCCTCTGCATCCGTGCTGGTGAGCGTCTTATAGTCCTTGACAAGTACGACCGGTGAGCCGGCGAGCTCCTTCGGCGGGTTCTGACGGAAGTTCTCCATCATGGCCTTGATTTCGTCGGCACCGCTCTTGCCCGGCTTCACCACGTTGATGGCTTTGTTGTAGGAAAAACCATATTCGAGGTAGATGTCCATGAGCACATCGTAGAGGGTCTTGCCCTGATCTTTCGCCCAGGCGCAGATTTCGGCCAGCAGCGAGCAGGCAGACACTGCATCCTTGTCGCGCACGAAGTCCTGGGCCAGGAATCCGTAGCTTTCCTCACCGCCGCCGATGTACTGTTTCTTGCCCTCGTTCAGACGGATTTCACGGGCAATCCACTTGAAGCCCGTGTAGCAGTCTTTCATCTCGATGCCTTTCTTGTCGGCCACTTTCTTGATGAGCTCGGTGGTGACAATGGTCTTCACGATGAATTCGTTGCCTTTCATCTGCCCCTTGGCAATGCGGTTGTTGATAATGTAATAGAGGAAGAGGAGGCACGTCTGGTTTCCGTTGATGAGCACCCACTCACCCTCATCGTTCTTGCAGGCCATGCCGACACGGTCAGCGTCGGGGTCACTGGCCATCACGATGTCGGCGTTGATGCGCTTGGCCAGGTCGATGGAGAGCGTGAGTGCCTCGGCGTTCTCAGGGTTTGGCGACACCACCGTCGGGAAGTTGCCGTCCTTCTCCATCTGCGGAATGACGCAGTGCACATTCTCGAAGCCCCACAGACGGAGGGAACGCGGGATGAGCACGCGGCCTGCTCCGTGGATGGGTGTATAGACGATGCTGAGGTCTTTCTGACGCTGGATGACTTCCGGGTCAATGCTCAATCCGTGGATTTTATTCAGATAGACTTCATCCACCTCTTCGCCGATGATTGTGATGAGGTCGTCGTTGCCCTTGAACTTGATGTCTTCATAATTCACCTTGTTCACCTCGTCGATGATGCCCTTGTCGTGCGGAGCGAGCACCTGGGCGCCATCATCCCAATATGCCTTGTAACCGTTGTATTCACGTGGATTGTGGCTGGCCGTGATGTTCACGCCGCTCTGACAGCCGAGATGGCGGATGGCAAAGCTCACCTCCGGCGTAGGACGCAGGTCTTCGAAGAGGTAAACGTAGATGCCGTTGGCCGAGAAGATGTGTGCGGCCGTGACGGCAAAGAGACGGGAATTGTTGCGGCAGTCATGTCCCACGACCACGGAAATCTTGTCCCGTCCCTTGAAATTCTTGTTCAGATAGTTGGCCAGTCCTTGCGTGGCAGCTCCTACGGTGTAGATATTCATGCGGTTGGTTCCGGCTCCCATGATGCCGCGGAGGCCGCCCGTTCCGAACTCAAGTGTCTGGTAGAAACTGTCGATGAGTTGCGATTTGTCGTCGGCCTCCAGCAAAGCCTTGGCAGCGGACTGCGTCTCGGCGTCGAACACAGGGTCTGTAGCCCATTTCTGAGCAACAGCCGTACATTGTTTTAATAATTCCTGATCCATAAAAATACTGTATTTAAGAGTTATGAAAGTCGTCCGCATTTTTTGTTACCAGCAACGATATTGCCGTACCGCCCTTCTCACTTGTCCGTCTTGTACAAGTAGCGGTCGCCGGTTTCCCTGATGATTTTGTGCCAATAGTCGTTGCTGTAGCCCACATTGCGCACCGAGGCACCCAGTCCGTCGGCTGTCCGCTTGAAATGTCCGTTCTCTTCGGGCTTCACCACCATATCATTGTGTTTCACCACGATGTAGGTGAAGAGTTGCTGCCAGCGGCTGAGCATCTTCTGGGCAGAGTCCAACGAATACTGCGTGAGAAAGGCGACCGCCTGCTCCGGACTTTCATCGTAGAGGCTCTTGGCCTGTGTCTCTATCCGCATCTGATTGTTGCGGAAACCTTCCTCCAACTCGTTCCGGGCCGCGAGCAAATCGGGGAACATCTTATTATAATAAGGATAGATGATATTGGCCACCACATTGCAGACCCAGTAAGCCGATTCCCATGAGAATGTGAGTTCGTCCTGCTTTTCCTGAATGCGGCGGTAGCACTGCGGAATGTCCGTAGCACAGCAATAGACAGGCGTGTAAGCCGCCATGTTCGCATCGTCATGCGTCCACCAGATGATGCCGCCGATGGCATCGGGCAGAAACGAGCGCATCTGTCCTACGAACGAGAATCCCGTCTGCTGGGTGGATGTCGGACGCTCATTGAAATAGTCCGTACCGTCCACCGTGCGCTGCAACGGTCTCGGACGGTATGGCATCTCATAGGCACCCGCTCCGAGATCCTTGGTCATTTCGAGCGGAGTGTTTTCGTAATGGTCGCGCATACAATTCTGCACGTCCTGCACGCTGAGCAGATGGTTGGGCTTGACATAAAGCGGAAGATCCATGGTCATGTCCTCGCCTTCAATATAAGGCAGATATTTCTCCATGCCGTCGGCGTTGCGGTTGAAAAAGCTCCAGACGCGGGCATCGCAATAGCGGATGTTGCCAAAGTTCAGCGGGCAATAGGCATCGCGGAATGAGAAGTCTTCGTCCTTGCCGCTGAAATAGCCTTTCTTGCGTGCAAAGGAAATGACATCCTTGGCATACAGCACATTCTGCTTGTCGTTCCTGTCGAACCGCGTGATGCGGCTCTGGTTGGCGTGCGCGGCGATGCAGTCGTCAGGAATGCGGACAGCCACCCATACGGCTCCTTTGGAGCCCGGGCCTTTGCCCACCATCTCCAGAATCCATGCCTCCGTCTTGTCTGCCACACTGAAACTCTCGCCCTCACTGCAATAGCCATACTTCTCCACAAGGCTGGTCATAATCTCGATGGCCTCGCGGGCTGTCTGCGAACGTTCGAGCGCGATATACATCAGCGAACCGTAATCAATCAGGCCCGTGGAGTCGCAAAGCTCTTCCCGTCCCCCGAACGTGGTCTCGGTCACGGTCACCTGATTCGCATTCATCTGGCCGATGACGTTGTAGGTCTGCGTGGCCTGCGGCAGCTCGCCCAGATAGCGGTTCGTGTCCCACTCATAGATTTTTCTCATCTCGCCCGGCCGGTGCTTCGAGCCCACATGCCGGTACATGTCGCCATACATGCCGTAGTTGTCAGCATTGTAACTGACCATCACGCTTCCGTCGGCCGAAGCCTTCCGCCCCACTAAAAAGTTCGTACACGCATGAGCGGGTGTGACACACCGCGCTGCCAGCACGCAGAGCAGCAAAACGCCATATCGATAAGGATGCTTTGTCATCGTTCTTGTTTGATTTTGAGTTTGTCGGAATCTGCGGCCTTGAAGCTCATGTCAAGTCCCTTCACGGAGTGGGTCAGCGCTCCCACAGAAATGAAGTCCACCCCCTGTTCGGCATAGTCACGGATGGTGTCGAACGTGATGCCGCCCGAGCTTTCCGTCTCATAACGTCCGCCAATCAGCTCCACAGCTCTGCGTGTCTCGGCCGGCGTGAAATTGTCCAACATGATGCGGTCCACACCGCCATAGGCCAGCACGCGCTCCAGTTCCTTGAAGTCACGTACCTCTATCTCGATCTTCAGTTGCTTGCCCTTGCGTTTCAGATATTCATGGCACCTCCCGATGGCATTCTCGATGCCTCCGGCAAAATCAATATGATTGTCCTTCAGCAGAATCATATCGAACAGGCCGATGCGGTGATTCGTTCCACCACCGATTTTCACGGCTTCTTTTTCCAGCATACGCATGCCCGGCGTTGTCTTGCGTGTGTCGAGCACGCGGGTCTTCGTTCCCTTCAGACGCTCCACATATCTGTGCGTCATGGTGGCGATGCCCGACATGCGCTGCAGAATGTTGAGCATGAGACGCTCCGTCTGCAACAGGCTCTGCACACGTCCCTTCACGCTCATGACAATGTCACCCGGCATCACATGCGCTCCGTCCTGGATGAAGACCGTCACCTCCATCTGGGGGTCGAATCGCCGGAACACTTCCTTGGCGATTTCCACACCGGCAAAGATGCCTTCTTCTTTAATCAATAGTTTCGACTCTCCCATTGCATCCGCCGGGATGCAGCAGAGCGTGGTATGGTCACCGTCACCGATGTCTTCGGCAAATGCGAGGTCAATCAATCTGTCGTTGAGTTCTTCCACAGACAACATGAGCTTCTGGTTTTTGATAGATATTTGTTGATGAGTTGATGAAAACTGTACATTGCGCACTTTGAAGGGCAAAGTTAAAGATTTTTTGCTGCACTCCCATCATGGAAGTGTTATTTTTTCTGAAAGTAATCCGCAAATGCATCCGATGTGGCGACCACCGGCCATCCATCTACAAACGAGAGTTTGCGGAGAAACAGCTTCGACGCGCCGCGTGCCGTCTTCGAGTATCCGTGAGCCACGAACCAGCATTGGCCATCATGTTCATAGACAGCGCAATGTCCGACACCGGCAAACTCATCACTCTCACCGGCAATCACCGTGCCGCCCCCCCTCAGCATTTTCTTGCCTTCCCTGTCCACGTAGGGGCCTTCTATCTTCTTCGAACGCCCCACAGCTGTCTTGTAGTTGCTGTTGATCCCCTTGCAGCAAAGGTCGAAAGAGACAAACAGATAATAATAGCCATCATGGTAGAAAATGAACGGGGCCTCGACGGCATTCGAGTTGGCCTCCACCGTCCGGTGCGCCACGGCATCCGGGTTGCGTCTGCGGGCAATGGTTTTCGGAGCCTTCTTCGGTGTCTGCAAGTCCTTCTTCAGAGGCACCAATTGCACACCGTCCCAGAAGGAGCCGAACGTGAGCCAAGGCTTGCCCTGACGGTCAATCACAAGATTGGGGTCGATGGCGTTCCAGTCATTCACCCGCGATTCGGAACGGATGACCAGACCACGGTCGTGCCAGCCGAACTCCACACTTCCCGGATTCAGCGTTTTGTTGACGGCCAGGCCAATGGCCGACCGGTTTTTCCCGAAGGTGGAGCACGAATAATACAGATACCATAGTCCGTCCACGTTCCGGATGTCGGGAGCCCATGTGTGTCCCCGATATCCCGGCACCATGTCCATTGCCCACTGCGGCGGCCGGCTGAACACGGGCGATTCGGGGTTCCACGTCTGCATGTCCGTGCTCGACATGACGCTCACGCCGAATCCCGTCGAAAAGATATAGCAGGTGTCTCCCTCCCACGCCATCACGGGGTCGTGGACATCGGGGTTTGTCACATCAAATCTCGGTGTCGGCCGCCGGCGTTTGGCCACATCCTGACTGTCCTGCCCCCAGAGCGGGGTTGCCAACAGCACACCCGCCATCAGCACATACAACTTTCTCTTCATAAATATGAGTGCATGATTATTTCATTCAAATATATGATTACTTCACACGGATTTCCCCCACTCCATCCTTTGGCAGATAAAAATCCTGCGTGAGGACGGCAAAGGCAGCCGAATAGCGGCCTCCCGCCTCATGAATGGTCAGCGATTCAAAGACGCTGTCGTCCGTCATGTCGCCAAATTCCAGCAACGTGCGGATGACAGGCTTTCCCTCCTTCGGGCACACATCACACCGCCGTCGCAGGAACAGGCCGCAGGCCGCCGCTTCGCCTACAGCCTCTGCCACACGTCCGGCAGGCAGAATCAAGCTCAGCCGTCCGCCCGGATTCAGCAGTCCGGCGGCTCGCGCCAGACACGTGGACAGCGGCAGTGCATCGTCGCGCCGTGCCTGCTCCCGCTGCGCATCCGGACTGCTCACACGTTGGGTGTAGAACGGCGGATTGCTCACAATCAAGTCAAACCGCGTCCCGCCCCAGTCAAAGGTGCAGAAATCTGCCTGAACGGCCCGCAGACGCGCCGCGAACGGAGAGCCGTGGAAATTCTCCGCAGCCTGTTCCGCCGCCATGCCGTCAATCTCCACACCCACGGCATGAAGCCCGGCATTGCGCTGGCACAGCATCAAGGCTATCAGCCCGCTGCCCGTTCCCACATCTAAAGCCGTGCGCACACCGTCCACGCCACACCACGCCCCCAGCAGCACGCCGTCGGTGCCCACTTTCATGGCACAGCGGTCATGACGCACTTCAAAATGCCGGAAACGGAACGACGAATTGCCCATAAGCCTTTGTTCGTTTTTGGGGGAATCATCCCGATTTGCGGCAACAAATATACAAAGATTCTGATGAAAAAACGCTAACTTTGCCGCAAAATCCGGCATCCATGCAAAAATACACCCGCTTTTCATTTCAAATCACTCCCATGAACGAGGAGGCCGCCGACATTCTCACCGCCCTGCTCGCTGACGCAGGCTTCGACAGTTTCCAACAGACAGCGACGGGGCTCGATGCCTATATCTCCACCGCCGACGTCCCACAATTAGACGTACCGGGGCTGCTCGAAAGCTTCCGGCTGCCCGCCACCGGCATCACCTACAACCGGCAGGAGTTGGAGGACAAGGACTGGAACGAGGAATGGGAGACGAACGGATTCGCCCCTATCGTCATCCCCGGCCTCTGCTGCATCCACAAGCCGTCGGATGCCGTGCCGGCCGGAGCAACAGACGGCTCGTCGTCCTTCTATGACATCCTGCTTCAGCCACGCATGGCATTCGGAAGCGGCACCCACGCCACGACCTCGCAGCTCGTCGGCCTTCTGCTCCGTTCCGACCTCAACGGTCAGTCCTGCCTTGACATGGGATGCGGCACAGGCATTCTGGCCATCTGCATGGCCCTGCGGGAAGCCGCGCGGGTGGTAGCCATCGACATCGACGAGGCCAGCGTGGAAAACACCCTGCAGAATGCCGCCCTCAACCATCTGACACAGATTCTGTCCCTCCACGGCGATGCCGGCTGCATCGAAGGCCGGTTTCACACCATCGTCGCCAACATCCACCGCAACATCATCATCCACGACCTGCCCTGCTATGTCCGCCATCTACATCGCGGTGGCCGGATTGTCGTCAGCGGTTTTTTCTCCTCCGATATTCCCGCCATCGCCCAAACCGCAAGCCACTGCGGACTCTCCATCGTTCATCAGCAACACAGCGATGACTGGGCCGTACTGGTACTGGCAGCGTCATGAATGTAACAGAAAAAACTGAAGAAAAAAACATATAGCTCGCGCTTTTTTTTGAAAAATATTTGCAGTCTGAATGAATTTTCTTAAATTTGCGCCCGGAACACGATGAAAAGCTTATCCTAAATCGAGCGTTACTAATTATTATAATCAATTCACTAATCATTTTAATCCCTATCAGACTTATGAGAAAAACATTACGTTTTGCAGGTTTGTTCGCCACTATGCTGTGGGGAGGAATCCTCTCAAGCTGGGGTCAGACCACTTTCACGGGCAGCGTGACCCAAGAAGTGGCGGATGGCTATTCCACGTCCCCGATTGTATTCAGCCTCACCGAAGTGGCCACAGCCCTCGGCACGGATGCCGCCACGCTGAGTTCCGAACTCGACAGCTATTCCGGTGGTACACAGGGCAACCTCACCATCCAGCTCTTCTACAACGGCGGCGAAGGTGTCTATGACGGACTCACAGAGTATTCCACCAGTGCCCCTGGCGGATTCTGGATGGACAAAGACGGCAACAGAACCACATGGGGTGCGACGGAGGGTTCCGACACGCAGGCCATGTTCTACGAAGACTTGTACTGGAGCTCCACCGGCGATACGCTTGCCTTCGAAGTCGGGCAGTTCCCTGACCGCTGTGAGGCCGGCGGCGATTTCACATTCGAGATTCGCTTCACGTACAATTCCTCTGCATACGCAATCTTCGACTGCACGCTGACCGTCAACCCGGCTCCGGAGTTCGACAACGAACTGCAGCTCTCCAATCTCACCATTGTGGGCACAGGGGCTGTCTCCGTGACGGAGCACCCTCGCAGCACTTACAACACCGATGCCGACTCCATCGCCGTGGCCGACATCCTGCCACTCCTTGACCTCGACGCGGAGACCTTCGGCAAGTATCTCAAGAACTTCATCTACACGCGTACCTATAACGAAGGCAATGAGGTTTGGGAAGACTCCATCAACAACGACTTCACCACTTCCTCAACGGGTTTCTGGTTCAAGCAACTCGTCGATGAGGCCACGCAGAAAAAGTCGTCGGAGTGCTACAGCACCTACACCAGCTCCGGTGACGATGCCTCTCCATTCTTCGCAGAGTTCTCCACCAATGCCGCCGGTGACACACTCATCGCAGCCATCGGACAGAATCCTGACATCTGCGCCGAGAACTCCACGTACTATGGCACCATTTACCTCGTACATGGTTCCAAGGCATACACCGTCACCGTGACCCTCAACACCGACGAAAAGGTGCAGATTCCTTTCGCCGACATGGAGAAAGCCGGTGAGGTGAGCTACACGGTCGAGATGCTGGCCGACAACACAAGTGCCGAATCCGTCACGGTTGACATCGACTCCATCGTCTCCCTCCTCGGCATCACGACCGACGACATCGTGCTCTATGGCTTTTCTGCCGAGAACACGCTGACCAACGGCTCCACGGCCAACAACGGAGGTTACTGGTTCAACTCTCAAGGCTACGTGTGCGCCTATGGTGCCACCGATGCCACCATGTATATCGAGCCAGCCTCTTCGACCGACTTCAGTACGCTCAATGTGGGCAAATATACCAAGACGGTTCTCAGCGAGAACGACTCCTGCACGGTTGCTCTCGTGATTCTGGGCGAAAGCTCCTACTATCAAATCAACGTCACGCTGAAAATCATTCCGAAACCGGAAGTTGAAGGCGATCTTGAGATTGTTCTCACGCAGACCTACGACGTGCAGCTCATCGCCTCGCAGGGCTACTCGCAGGTGATTGACCAGAGCACGTCCTACACCACGCAGCTCGATCTCGATGCCATCTACAAGGCACTCGACATGAGCGCACTCACCAGCACGTCGCTCTACACTTGGGATGCCGAACCGGAGGCCTCCTGGATTCCGGATTCGCTCTCCACGCATCTCACCAACACTTATAGCTGCACCCCTCATCCGGGCTTCTGGATGTCGGCAAGCGGCAACTACAACTACGGTTGGGGCTCAAGCTGCGCCTATGGCATGACGCTCTCTGTTTCCTCCGGTGCCGTGACTTGGTACGCTTTCCCAAGCGGTACAGCAGGTGTAACGGGTGCCAGCTTCACCGGTAATTTCTTCATCGTGAATCTGGACAACAACAAGGTGGCCCGCATCATCTTCAACATCTCCTATGTGGAGGAGCGTGTCAACCTCACGGAAGTGGGCAGCGAAAGCGTCACCATCATCACTTCGGACGAGACCCAGGACGATGACGGCTTCTATCTCGCCGCCAACGACCTCAGCGCAGCCGCCACAGCACTCGGCATCGACATTTCGGAGACGGCCTCCTGCACATGGTACGGCAAGAACGCTTCGGGCGCATGGGTAGAAATTGAGAGCTTCGAAGGTGAGGACTGCCTCCTCAATGCCGACGGACAAGTGGTGAGCGCAGATGCCGATGATGCCGTCTATGCACTCGGCTACGACAGCGACCAGGGCGGATTCACAGCCAGCCTGCTCGGTGCCGACCCTTCGGACGATGCCGCCTACGAGGCTAAAATTGCCCTCCGCTACGACCAGAAGCTCTACACCTTCACCATCGTGACTGGTACGGAAGTGAGCGTCGGCATCAGCAACATCGCCACCGACAGCCCTGCCGCCGGCTCCGATGCATACGACCTCAGCGGCCGTCTCATCCGCCGCTCCGCCAACGCCTCCGCTCTGCCAAGCGGCATCTACGTTATCGGCGGCAAGAAGGTGATTATCCGATAACACTCATTCTTCAAACTTCTTATCCCAGCGGGAGAGGCACCCCTGCCTCTCCCGCTGTTTTTCGTTACCCACACCTCATGCGATTCTACCGCGACACCAACGAAGTCACACGTTTCCTCATCGACCTTTTCCTCCTGCAGGTCGTGGGGCGTCTTTTTGTGCAAGCCATCCTTCTGCTTTTCCGTTTCTTCGGCATGCCACAGCCGGCTCTCTGGTATCATGGCCACCCCTACGCCGGCCACGTGCTGTCCACGTTTCTGCTCGTTGTGGCCGCAGCCGTCAGCATCTACCGCATCACACGCTCGGGCAAGCGCAGACGCTCCATGAACCAAAAGCCTGAATAAAGAAACGCCCCGATGACAAGGCGTTACAGCTCCCCTGCGCCCGACATTTGTTAAATTGTCCGAACAACTCTTCGAAATCAGTCTGAAGACATTCGAAACGATTCTGATTTGCAAAAAAACGAACGCGTTCGTTTTTCAAAACGGACACGTCCGCTCGGCGGAACGAACGCGTTCGTCCGACACGAAATGCTCCGGCCTCATGAAGATGATGGGGCGGGCGAAGAAAAATGATGGGGCGAGTGAAGAAAGATGATGGGGCGGGCGAAGAAAATGGATTGTGCGGGAAAGTGACGGCACAAGGCGGCAACGGCAAGGCCGTCCGTGTGCACGGCGGACAAGACCATTCAAATGAACAAAATTTAACACGCGAAATTGTTATTTCTGTAGCGGAATGCGTAATTTTGCAAGTCAAACCAAGAAGGAATGCAACCCATGTTTCAGAAGCTACAGGAATTGCCCTTGCTCATGGGGCTGGGCGTGCAGGAACTGATGCGGATTGTCGAACTCGTGAACTTCGACTTCAACAAATATGCAGAGGGAACCACCTTCGTGAATCAGGGCGACCGGTGCGACCGGATCATCTACGTGCTCGGCGGCATCGTGTGTGCCGACCGTCGGGATGAAGACAACAACATGCTCATCTCGGAATACATCGACCACTGCCCGTTCGCCATAGAACCGCAGAATCAGTGGGGCATGCGGCAGAAATTCATGCACACCTACACGTTCACGACGGACGGCAGCACCTGCTCCATCGACAAGCGGCAGTTGAGCAATCTGATTTCGAACTTCGAAATCGTGAAAACCAACATCCTCAGCCTCGTCTGCAACAGCCTGCAGGCAACCACGGCGGAGCTCCAACAGCCCATCCCGCCATCCACCGAGGAACGCCTGTTGCGCCTGTTGCGCGTGAACATGCTCACGAGAACCGGACGCAAGGTGGTGCGCGTGAAGATGGAGCAACTGGCACACATGACAGACGACACGCGCCTCAGCGTGTCGCGCGTGCTCAACACATGGCAGCGGCGGGGGCTCATCCAGCTCCGCCGGGGCGGCATCGAAATCGAAGACGCGGAAAAGCTGTTTGCCCGGGAAGGACAAGAAAAATCAGGAATTTCAAGAAAGTAAGCACACATGAACATCAAATTCTTGGAGACGAAAGGGAAAGCGGCTTTTCTGTTGTCGGCAGTATGGGCGTTGCTGACCGTAGCAGTGTCATGCGATTCAGAGGACGACATCGACGAGATTTTCATCGGCCACACGTGGAAAATCACCGGAGCCACCATCAACGGACAAGGCCTGGAGAGCGACGACATCACAGCTCTCTACACGACGGCCGGCACCTACGAGCTGACCTTCTCTGCCTCGACCTTCAACGGCACACTGGTGGCCGGCAGCAGCATCAGCGGCTCCTGGAGCGCGGACGGACACGACAAAAGCTTCAGCATGCACTTCAGCAAGGCGGAGAACACCACCACACCGCCACTCACCGTCAATCTCTACAACATTCTGCGGCAGTCCACGTCATACGACGGCGACAGCCATGTACTGCGAATCAAGCAAGACTCCAACAACTTCGTCAGACTCACCCGCGAATGACAGCATCAACCATGAATATGAACGTGAACGAACAGAAGCAGCAGGAGCTGGACGGACGCTATTTGCGGATGGCCCACATCTGGGCGGAAAACTCCTACTGCCGCCGCCGCCAGGTGGGAGCACTCATCGTGAAAGACAAGATGATTATCTCCGACGGATACAACGGCACGCCCAGCGGATTTGAGAACGTATGTGAGGAAGACGGCGTGACCAAGCCCTACGTGCTGCACGCCGAGGCGAACGCCATCACGAAGATAGCCCGCTCGGGCAACTCCAGCGACGGCGCCACGCTCTATGTGACGGCCGCCCCCTGTCTCGAATGCGCCAAACTGATTATCCAGGCCGGCATCAAGCGCGTCATCTACGGCGAGCACTATCGTCTGGAAGATGGCATACGCCTCTTGGAACGTGCCGGCATCGAGGTGAAATATTTCTCCATACTTTCTGACTCATCCCACTCATGACTCCCAACAGAAACAACAAGTTCGTACCGCTGATCACGGCTGTAGGCATCGTGCTCGGCATCCTGATCGGAACCTTCTTCGCCAACCGCTTCTCGGGCAACCGCCTGAGCATCATCAATACATCCAGCAACAAGCTCAACGACCTGCTCCACATCATTGACGAACAATATGTGGACACCGTCAACGTGTCCGACCTCGTGGAGGAGGCCATGCCGCAGATTCTGAGCGAGCTCGACCCCCACTCCAGCTACATTCCCGCCAAAAACGCAGCCACGGCCAACGACGACCTGCGGGGCTCGTTCTCGGGCATCGGCGTGCAGTTCGTCATCCGCAACGACACGGTTTACATCACCAACATCATCCATGGCGGACCCGCTGAGAAAGTCGGCATGCAGGCCGGCGACCGCATCATCGCCATCAGTGGCAAGCCATACGTCGGCAAAGAGGTCAACAACGATGAAACGATGCGGCGGCTGAAAGGCGAAAAAGGCAGCGTGGTGAAACTCGGCGTGCTGCGCAACGGCGAGAAGAAAGCCTTCAGCGTCGTGAGAGGCGACATCCCCGTGAAGAGCATCGACGCCACCTATATGCTCACCAAGGAACTGGGATACGTGCGCATCAAGAATTTCGGCGAAACCACCTACCCCGAGCTGCTCAACTCACTGGCCAGCTTGGAGCAGCAGAACTTCAAGGGTCTGGTGGTGGACTTGCGCGGCAACGGAGGCGGCTATCTCGCCGCAGCCATCCAGCTCGTCAACGAATTTCTGCCGAACGACAAGCTCATCGTCTATACGCAGGGACGGAAATCGAAGCGGCAGGACTACAAGAGCGACGGACGGGGCAGCTACCAGACCATCCCGCTCATCGTGCTGACGGACGAGACAACCGCCAGCGCAGCGGAGATCTTCTCCGGCGCCATTCAGGACAACGACCGTGGCATCATCGTCGGACGCAGAACCTATGGCAAGGGTCTTGTGCAGGAATCCATCGACTTTTCCGACGGCTCCCTCATCCACCTGACGGTGGCACGCTACTACACGCCTTCAGGACGTTGCATCCAGAAACCCTACGTCAAGGGACGCACGGAGGACTACGAGATGGATATCGTCACACGCTACAACCACGGAGAATTTTTCAACGAAGACTCCATCCGGCAGACAGGAGAGAAATACAAGACCAGCTTGGGACGCACCGTCTATGGCGGCGGAGGCATCATGCCCGACTATTTCGTGGCGGAAGACACGACGCTCTTCACGCCTTACTACGTGGAATGCGTCAACAAAGGCTACATCACGGAGTTCTGCTTTTACTACACAGACCGGCACCGCAAGGAACTGGCGAAGCTGAAAACAGCCGACGACATCATCGCGAACCTGAAGAGTGAACATGTCATTGAGCAGTTCATCCGCTACGCGGACTCCAAAGGCGTGAAGCGCAGAAACAACATGATACGCAAGAGCCAGCGGCTGTTCGAGGATGCCGTCTTTGGTTCCATCATCTACAACATGCTCGACATGGAGCCGTACATCAAATACCTCAACCGTTCCGACGGCACCATTGACCGCGCCATCGAGCTGTTCAAGGCCGGACTCACGCGCCCCACGGTTGACAAGGAGAAAACGGCGCGCACACGGTACCGCGAAGGGGGTGCCGACCATACGTGGATTTACATCGACCGGAAATGGAATTGCTGACAAAAGCCGGACTCCGGCAACACATCCGGCAGCAAAAGGCACAATGGACGCAAGAGCAACTGCACGCCATGAGCCGGGACATCATCGCGCAATTGGAGGCGCATCCTTGGTTCCGGCAGGCCACGACGGTGCTCCTCTATCACGCCCTGCCCGATGAGGTCAACACGCATGAGCTGATCCACCGCTATGCAGGCACGAAGAGAATCCTGCTGCCCGCCGTGGAAGGAGAGCGCCTGTCACTGCATGTATATGACGAAAAAGAAGGCACCCGTAGAGGTGCCTTTCATATTCAAGAAGCCAAAGGCCCGCTTTTCAGCGCGTATGAACAAATCGATCTGGCCGTGATTCCGGGCATGGCATTCGATGCCGCCGGCCATCGGCTGGGACGCGGCAAAGGCTACTACGACCGCCTGTTGCCGCAACTCACCTGCCCTACCATCGGACTCTGCTTCAGCTTTCAGCTGGTGCACGGCGTGCCCACTGACGCACACGACCGGAAAGTGGACAGGGTGCTTTCCAACGCCTAAGGCTCCGGCTTACTGCGCCGGCGCTTCCGTCGCAGAGGCATCGCCGACTGCTGTGCCGGCCGCTTCTCCATCTTCTTTCTTCTCCTCGAAGTCGTCAAGTCCGGCACCTATCAGCACATTGTACCACGACAGCACTTTGCGCATGTCGCTCACACGCACACGGTCGCGGTCATAGTCCGGCAAGGCCTTCTCAAAGAAGCTGATGATGTCGGCCTGGTCAGCCTTTTTGGGCGACAGTTCCACCGCCTTGCCCGAGTACTGCGACTTGATATTCTGGAAAACGCTGGCCAACGGCACTTCCTTGTCATCATTCGTGTAGATGGAAATGTCCGCCAAAGCCGACACCTTGTCGCTGGCGTAGATGGGCTGGCGCTTCCGTGTCTCATCGATGCGCTCCACAATCAGCATGTTCTTGCCGCGGGAGAGGTACTTGAAAAGGCCGGGATGGCCCGAAACGGTTAAAATGGTTTTCAACATGAGTGTATATGATTTACGTTTGATTGGGATGATTGACTGATTTGTCTCAAAATCTGTGTAAGCGTTTCGTCGAGGTCTGTCCGCCCGTCGTTCCAGATCACGAAGTCGGAGTGGGCACGCAAGAACTCATCAGACGACTGACATTCCATGCGGGCATGCGCCGCCGGCTCGTCCACGCCGTCACGCGTCATGATGCGTGACAAACGGACATCAAGCGGAGCAGACACACACAGCACCACATCCACCAGATTCTCGAAGTGAGCCTCGAACAGGATGGCTGACTCCATGAAAGCGATGTCCGCCGGCTGCGATGTGAACCATTGCGACAAGTCACGGCGAACCGCAGGATGCACGATGCCTCCAACCACAGCGGCATGTGCCGCGTCCGCAAACACATAGCGGCGCAACACGGGCTTGTTCAGTTCCCATCCTCCATCGCACCGGAAGTAGGCATCGTCGCCCACCAAGGCTTTCAGAGCGGACACGAGCGCGGCATCGCGCACCATCAGCGACTTGGCTTCGGCATCACAATCGTACACGCCGAACCCCCTCCGGCGCAGGCGGGCAGACACATAACTCTTCCCACTGCCGATGCCGCCGGTAATGCCCACCCTGACCCTGCTCATTCCTGCTCAATGATATAGTCCACCGACTGTGGCGAGATTTTCACATTGGAGATGCCCTCCGGCTGGGAGCGCATGATGAGCTGGCACTTCTTGTCGCCGGGCTTGATGGAGTTGTAGTCCACAACCAGTGCGAAATCATGCTCCGTAATCTGCGAATAGAGCGAAGAGCTTACACGGAACGAGACAGTGGCCTGCATCGGGAACGTGCGCAACACCTTGTCCTGCGGGATGTTCTCACAGAAAATCGGCAACTTCAAGGCTTTCGTCGTGAAGAGATCCACGCAAATCGTCGCGTCCACCGAATCCGGAATGCACTTCACGCCCACCGGCGACCGGAGAGCCAGCCGCACCTGCGTCGTGTCCTTCAAGTTGTTGAAGTGCGACGCCTCGGTGTAGATGGACGTGATGGTGTCGAACTGGGCAGCCGGCGCATAGACATCCACGTAGGTCGGATTCATCTCAATGCCGCAGAGCACGTGCTGCCTGTCCACCTTGGCCGTTCCGCCGAAGATGACCGGCACATATTTGTGGTCGCCCGTCGAATAGTAAATCTCCAAGATGGACGGATTGATGGATGTCAGCTTCAGCGAACGGCTCAGCACCTGCGAGAATATCTTCTTCCATGCCGCATTGTCCACCGTCAGCACACCGTCCTGATTCTGCATCGACGAGTAATCGATGCTGACGTCGCGGTGGTCAGTCTTGGTGATGTAGTCCAGAATGGAGAAACCGCGCCCGCTCACGGTCACGGTCACGCGGTCGGGCACATCGGATGTGATGATGACATTCTTGGGAATGCCCGTGATGTTCAGGCGGAAATTCAGCGAGGCCGTCGTCGTCTCCTTGAAAGTCTGCAAAAACCAGAAGACAATGGCCACGACCAAGAACACGAGGAAGATGAGGAACTCACGGTTGACGCGCAGTCGTCGCAAGTTCCGGTAGATGTTCCTCCCGATGTCCTGAATGTTTGCGAACATAGCTGTAGAGGCCCATGCCTCCGTTTTACTTCTGCTGCAAGGCGGCTTGGTTGGTGTCGGCGAAGACGTAGTTGCGGTCCACGTGAATCTTCACGCCGTTGGCCACTTCCACCGTCACGTAGGGCTCACCCTCGTTGAGGTCCTTCACCGTGCCATAGATTCCGCCATTGGTCACCACCTTGGTTCCCACCTCCAACGAATTGCGGAACTTCTGGATTTCTTTCTGACGCTTCTGCTGAGGACGAATCATGAAGAAATACATGATGACAAACATCAGCACCAGCATGATGATCAGCGAGAAACCGCCGCCACCGCCGTTGTTGGCAGCAGCCGCTCCGTCCAGCAGGGAAATGAAAAGTACGTTCATAATTGTGTAAGAATTAGTTTTTTATCGTTTCTTGAATCAATCGTTCCTTGACAGATGCCGGACACCTCACATCTCCTTGTTCAGCTTGCCCTCCCGCAGCAGATGGCGTGCCACATGGTCGATGATGCCATTCACATATCCCGCACTTTTCGGCGTGGAATAATATTTGGCGATCTCCACATATTCATTGATGGAGACCGACACGGGAATCAGCGGGAAACTCAGAATCTCGGCGACGGCCACCTGCATGATGATGACATCCATGAAGGCCAGGCGGTCGAATTCCCAGTTCCTCACACTCCGGCTGATGAGCTCGCGGTAGTATTCGTCGTTCATGATGGCGCGGCGGAACAGACGGATGGCAAACTCACGGTCTTCCTCGTCCTTGTATTCCGGCAACAGCTCCTGATTGGCGCCCTGCGCCTCGTCAAACCGTTTGATGGTCTTGAGCACGAACGTGTCGATGATGTCCTTGTCGTCGTTCCAGTACAGGCTATGTTCTTCCAGAATATCGTCGATGCGCTCATCCTTCATGATGAGGTTCTTGTACAACTTGCGCCAGAGCTCGCGGTCGGCGGCATAGTCCACCTCCTCCTGCTCCATGTATTCCTTATAATAAGATGAGGCGACAATGTCGCTGTAGAGATTCTTGAGATAGACATTCTCCGACTCCCATCCTTCTTTCTGATTCGATTGGTATTCCCGCAGCTGCTTGTTCACCTCTAATTGGGCAATGAAACGGTTGTCCACGAAGCGGTGACTGATTTGCCCATCGCGGTGGGCAACGCGGTTCAACTGCTCTTTCTGCGCGACATCCTCACGGGCAAAGCGCGTGACAGCCACCATCAACAGCAACAAGTCATTATAGAGAGCATAGGATTTGGAAAGGCTGAACAGCAACTCTTTTTCTGCGGTGTCGATGCTTTTTCCACCGTTCTGGTAGAAGGCATACATCAACTGAATAATTTTCAACCGGATGATTGTACGATTTATCATAAGCCAAAACACACTTTTGAGCGTACAAAGGTAGCTATTTTCTTTGAAAACGAATCATATTTTCAAAAATGATTCGGCCAAATCGAAAAAAAACATGATTTCATTTGACAGAAACAAAAAAATTGGACAATTTTGCATTTTGAAAGAAAAAGGAACTTCAAAACACAGAAAGAATGTATTATCCATCCAAAGCCGTGAACGGACAAGACAAGGACTTTGTCTTCTCTGAAAGTGTGAAGGCAGGAAAACGCATCTACTACTTCGACGTGAAACAAAGCAAGAACGGCGAGAAATTCATATCCATCACCGAAAGCAAGAAAATCGTGGACGAATCGTCAGAATATCCGCACGTGACCTTCGAGAAGCACAAGATATTCCTCTATAAGGAAGACTACGAAAAGTTTTCCGACGCACTGAACAAGGTCATCGCCATCGCCAAGGGCGAACCGTCGGACAGCTTCGGGACGGAGCCCGACTACAGCCGCGACGACACCGCAGCGGCAGATGCCGGAACGGCACTTTCCGACGACGAGCTGAATCTGGACGTGGATTTCTGAAAAAAACGGCCGTTTTTCCCCACATTTTCCCCTCTTACATCCATGTATTCCGCACAAACCGTTGCCGGAATCAAAAAAATGACGTAACTTTGCACCGCTTTTGAAGCCATTGCCCCTCGGCCCGCTCCCCTGCGGAGCCCTCCCGTCGGGCAAATCAGCGGCGGATGGACATCCGTGTCGCATGTGTGATGGCGAATTAAGCACACAAACTTAATTTATAGTAACACAACAAAAACAGTTCAGAACAATGAAAGAAATCACGCTGACCGCCCAGGTGCGCACAGACCTCGGCAAGAAAGCCAGCCGCGACCTCCGTCGTGCAGGCAACGTGCCATGCGTCGTGTATGGCGTAGAGAAAGACGGGAACGGAGCACCGCTCTCGCAGTCCATCATCGTCTCCCAGAAGGAGCTCGCCAAGGTGATTTACACACCCAACGTGTACATCATCAACCTCAGCATCGACGGCAAAACCGTCAAGACCATCCTGAAAGACCTCCAGTGCGACTTCGTGTCGGACGAGCCGATTCACGTGGATTTCTACCAAATCACCGAGAAGCCGATTCTCATGGAGATTCCTGTGAAGCTCAACGGACTGGCTGTCGGTGTCCGTGCCGGTGGCAAGCTCTCGCTCAACATCCGCAAGCTGAAGGTGAAAGCTCCTTACACCCAGATGCCGGACACCATCGACATCGACGTCACCAATCTGGAGCTCGGCAAGGCTCTCAAAGTGGCCGACCTGACCTTCGACAACTTCGAAATCGTCACGCCGAAAGACGTGGTCGTTTGTGCCGTCCGCATGACCCGCGCCGCCCGTAGCGCAGCTGCCGACACGGCCGAGAGCACAGAGGCTGCGGCAGAATAAGACAGAGACGGAAAGACCATCCAGTCATAACAACACGACATGAGATTCCTGATTGCCGGTCTCGGAAACATCGGCGACGAATACGCCGGCACGCGCCACAACATCGGCTTCCGCATCGTGGATGCACTCGCGCAGTCCGCCGGCATCGGAAAATTCGAGGACAAACGCTATGGCTTCGTGGCCACGGGCCGCGTCAAGAACGCCGAGCTCCTCCTCTTGAAGCCGTCAACCTACATGAATCTCAGCGGCAACGCCGTCCGCTATTGGATGCAGAAAGCCAATATCCCCGTGGAGCAACTGCTGGTCGTCTGCGACGACCTGTCACTTCCCTTCGGAAAGCTCCGCATCCGCCCTGCAGGCAGCGATGGTGGCCACAACGGACTCAAGAACATCACCCAGCAAATCGGTACCCAGCAATTTGCACGCCTGCGCTTCGGCATCGGAAACGACTTCCCGCGCGGCGCGCAAATTGACTTTGTGCTGGGACAGTTCACTCCCGAAGACCTGCAGACGATGGACGAACGCATACAGATGGCCGTCGAAGCCGTCAAGACATTCTGTCTCGCCGGTGTCCAGACGGCCATGAACCAGTACAACAACAAATAGGATTCGTCCGAATCCCCCTGTGACTTCCGGAAAATCGTCCTGACACCCCACAACAAGAGGGTGTGTCGTAATTAAGTTTTATGACGCATCCTCTGATTTTTGAGCTTT
>CAYPZK010000007.1:0-94078 GCA_964415385.1 uncultured Bacteroidaceae bacterium | reverse complement strand
TATTAGGAATCCACACACACGAAAATCAAAGCGTCCCCAAGGTTGTCTCGTGCAGCCTTGGGGACAAAAAAACCTGCGGGACTTTCGTCTGGCAGGTTCCAATTCTCTCGTTGGGTCTGCGACCCAGGGGTAATTGATTTTCCGCTTATTGTAGAGACACTGAATTAGTTGAGCGTGTCAACAGCAGCAGAATCCTGAGCTGCAGAGTCGGCAGCCAAAGTGTCAGCACTGAGGGAGTCAGCAACAGCGACGGTGTCAGAATCAGCTACTTCAGTGTTCTGAGTGTTACCACCGCAAGAAGCGAAAGAAAGTGCTACAACAGCAGCAAATGCAAATACCAACTTTTTCATTTTACTTTACTTTTAATTGTTAAACAATTTGTTACTTTCTTAAAACGCTGCAAAGTTATGGACTTTTTCGATACGGTGTTCTCGTGGAACAAAATATTTTTCGTTTTTAACATATTTTTATCGTTTTCCTTGTAACTTTTCTGAAAAGAGCCGTCGGAATTGGCAAAATTGAGGTCGGGTTTGGCTTTGTTCCCGCGCACACTCAAACTCTCATGAGGTCGGACATGATGGTGTCGGAGATGAGAATTCCATCTGCGGAGAGGTGGATACGTTGCCGGTCGGGCGACAGTTGCAGGTTGCCGGACGTGAGATGCTGCCGGCAGGCGTGCATGAAATAACGGTAGTAGGTCTCTCCGAAATCGGCTTGCAGTGTGCGGAGGCTGATGCCTTCGGCCGTGCGCAGGCCTGTCATGACGCGCTCGTTGAAGCGTTGGTCGTCGGTCAAGGTCTCGGATTCGTAGCGGCGGTTGCCTTCGTTGATACCTTTTATATATATAGGAAGCGATGCTACGTTCCAGCTTCGGGTGTGTCCGTCGTAGGAATGGGCGCCCGCGCCGAAGCCAATGTAAGGAACGTTGTGCCAGTAGCTGGAGTTATGGCGTGACTGATAGCCGGGACGGCAGAAATTGGAGATTTCGTAGTGCTCAAATCCGTTTTCCTGCAATCGGCGCATCAGCAGTCTGAACATTTCGAGAGTCGTTTCTTCCTCGGGCTCGCGGATTTTTCCTTGCTGCAACATGCGGGTGAGCGGCGTTCCATCCTCCCACATCAGTGAGTAGGCGCTTAGGTGTTGCACATGGAGCTGCAACGCCTGTTGCAGATCGCGCTGCCAGTCATTGGGCGTCTCATCGGGGAAACCGAACATCAGGTCAATACTGAGGTTTCTGTAGCCGTGGCTTTGGCAGAGCTTGACGGCGCGGATGGCCTCGGCGGCGGTGTGGCGGCGGTGGAGAAAGCGGAGACGGGCATCGTCGAAGGTCTGAATGCCGAGGCTGAGGCGATTGACCGGCAGCGGCTGCAGGCCGCCGAGAAAGGTTTCGTTGATGTCGTCGGGATTGGCTTCTAAGGTGACTTCGGCCTGTGCGTCCACGTCGAAGTGGGTGTAGATGCAGTCCAGAATCCTGCCGATTTGCTGGGGGGTGAGCTGCGAAGGGGTGCCACCACCGACATAGATGGTGCGTACGATTTCGCACCCCGGCTCTTGTCGGCTGCGCAGGCTGATTTCGCGGCAAAGCGCGTCGATATATGTGTCCCGTTCCGCCAGGGAGGTGGTGGAGAAAAAGTCGCAGTAGATGCATCGCGATTGGCAGAACGGGATATGTACGTAGATTCCGGGCATTATGGCAATTGTTTCATGTCGGCGGCCGAATAGTTGTCCATGTCGAGGTGAAACTGCATCATCACCGTATATCGCAACCAGAGGCGGTTACCATTCTCTGCGGACAGTTGGAAAGGCGCAAGACAGCCAAAAACGGCGATGAACAGTTTGAGTACGGAATTCATGTTGCAACGGACGTTTCTGGTGCAAATGTACGTATTTTCCCGTAGAAATTCAAACTTTCAGATTCGCATTTGTCGCGAATTGAAGACATGGGGAACATGGGGAAACAAGTTTACCTCCCGTTCCTTGGCTGTTTCACTTCTTTTCTGTAATTTTGCGAGGTAGAAAGTCCGGCTGCGGCTTTTGCGTGTGGACGGGCTGAGCGAAAGAAAAACCATCAAAACCGAATTACCTGATGAATTATTGTCAATGGATGGTTACATGCCTGTGTGTCTCTCTATCGGCTTCGGCTGGTGCGCAAGTTCGTCTGCCGCAGTTCTTCGGCAGCGGCATGGTGGTGCAACGTGGTGAGAAAATCCCTGTATGGGGTCATGCCGCAACCGGCGAGGCGGTGCGGGTGTCTATGAACGGACACGTGGTGAGCACTCGTGCGGGTGCCGACGGACGGTGGAGTGTGCAGCTGCCGCCGATGCAGGCAGGCGGCCCGTTTGAACTGGTCATCAACGACTCGTTGCGGCTGTCCGATGTGCTGGTGGGTGATGTCTTCCTCTGTTCCGGACAGTCGAATATGGAACTTCCCCTTTCGCGCTGCATGGACAAGGTGGCCGACGAGGTGAAGGATTATGCGAACGCGCAGATCCGCTACCTGAAGCTGCCGCCACAGTTCAACTATATCCGGCCGAACGAGGATGTGCAGACGCTCGGCTGGCAGGCTGTCAATCCGCAGAGTGCACAGCAGATGAGTGCCGTCAGCTATTTCGTGGGCCGCTGTCTGCAAGAGGCGGAGCACGTGCCAATCGGCATCATCAATTCTTCGGTCGGAGGCACGCGTGTGGAATGCTGGATGAGCCGCGACACGCTGTTGTGCCATCCCGAATATGCAGAGGAACTGCAACAGCGCAAATATTTTCAAGAGAATTGGGTTGACTCTGTGAGGCGCGTAGAGAACCAGCGGGGGTACGAATGGGAGCGTCGGCTGCTTCAAGTGGACACCATTTCCGGCCGCTGGTGCCGGCCCGGCTATTCGTTTGCGGGGTGGCGACCTGTAGATTTGTTCCAGAATTGGGCCTTGACAGCCCCTGCCGGCACATCCCAGAAGGCTACGCCCCCCGGTGTCAATGGCACCTTCTGGTTCCGCCATACGTTCCATCTGACTGCGGATCAGTCCGAAGGCAGTGCCTTGCTCCGTTTAGGTGCCATGAAGGATGCTGACTCCGTCTTTGTCAACGGCCGCTGTGTCGGATTCACGCCGTATCAATATCCGCCGCGCAACTATCACGTGCCGCAAGGCGTGCTGCGTGAAGGGGAGAACGACATTGTCATCAAGCTCATTTCGCAGAATGGTTTGCCGAATTTCACGGAGGGAAAGAGTTATCAGCTGGAACTTGCCACGGACACGCTGTCACTCACCGACGGATGGACGATGGCACGCGGTGCAGTCCTGCCAGCCAAGCCCGGTTCCACCTATTTCGTCGATACACCCACCGGCCTCTACAATGCCATGATTGCTCCGTTCCGACAGCTGCCGATTTGCGGTGCCGTGTGGTATCAAGGCGAGTCGAACACCGGCAATGCCGCTACCTACGCGTCGTTGCTCCGTTCCCTCGTGCGTTGCTGGCGTAATCAGTTCGGGCGCGAGTTCCCCGTTGTCATTGTCCAGTTGCCTAACTACATGAGCCGCCATGCACAGCCGTTGCGGAGCTCCGGATGGTGCGACATCCGTCTGGCGCAGCGAGAGGCTGTGGAGACGCTACCGAAAGCCGCCCTGGTCGCCGCTCCCGAATTGGGCGAGTTCAACGACATCCATCCGCAGCAGAAGGATGAGCTGGGACGTCGGGTGGCCTTGCAGTTCCGCCGGTTGGTCTATGGTGAGAAGAATCTGGTGGCCGAAGGACCACGTCCCCTGTCCGCCGTACTGAAGGACAGCGTCGTCATCATCCACTTCGACCGCCGTACAGGAGCGTTGCGTCCTGCTGCGGGCATGGCCGGTTTCACGTTGGTGCTTGCCCCGTCTGCAGAAGAGGCAGATGGAGAGCCTGCCGTCGTCTGGGCCGAAGGGCGCACTATGGACGATTTCACCGTTCAGCTCCGCGTTCCCGCCGGCCGCCGGCCTGTGCAGGTGCGCTATGCTTACGACGACGATCCCGTCCTCTCGCTCTACAATCAGGACGGCTTGCCGTCGCCGTGCTTTCTGCTGGAAATCAAAAAATAGTTGTCAAATATCAAGGAGTCATGCCTCTGGCCTTGTCCGTACCGCTATTGCCTGTCGTCTTGGGTGAGTTGCGGCCGGAAGGCCTCGATGGCTCGTTTGGCCACTTTGACAGCGTCTTCCATCGGGCAATAGAGCCTGCCGCCTGCCGCGTTGAAGTGGCCTCCTCCATTGAAAAAACGTTGCGCCATCTCGTTGGCGGGGAAATCGTCGTAGCTGCGGATGGAGACGAAAATCACGGGTTTCTCCGTGTCCTCCCGTAGCGAGATGGACACTTTCTGCCCCTTGATTTCGAGCGGAATATTGACCAGTCCCTCCGCGTCACCTTTCAGATAATGGAACTGCTTCAGCTCCTCGCGGTTGATGGCGAAAATCGAGGCGTGCAGGTCGTGATAGACCATGAGCTTCTGGAGCAACACGTAGCCCATCAGACGGTAGCGTCCCTCCGTGTTCTGGTTGTAGATGTTCCGAATGATGCGGTCTTTGTCGATGCCCTTGCGCATGAGTTCGGCAATGATGATGAAGATTTCGGGGTCGTTGCTGTTGTAGCTGAAACGTCCCGTGTCGGTGCACATGCCTGCATAGAGGTCTTCGGCCGCCGGCAGGCTGATATCCTTAATCACTTGCAGGCTGTCGAAAATGCGGTAGAGCAATTCGCACGTGCTGCTCATCTCCGGATGTGAGATGACGACATCGGCAAAGTCCTCCGGTTGCTCATGATGGTCAATGACCAGTTTGCGTCCGGGAGCCTGCTGTAATGGAATCTGCATGTTGTTGACGCGGGTCAGGGAGTTGAAGTCGAGGCACACCACGAGGTCGGCCTCGTGGATGAGTTGCTTCGATTGTGCGAACTTGCGGTCGTAGAGCAGAATCTTGTCGGAATCGGACATCCATTTCAGAAAATCAGGGAAATAGTTGGGCGCGATGACGCTCACCTGCTTTCCCCGTCCCCTGAGGTAGTCATAGAGCGCGAGCGAGCTGCCGATGGCATCTCCGTCGGGCGACGTGTGGCAGGTGATGACCACTTTGCGGCACGTGTCGAACAGTTGTTGGATTTGCCGGATTTCAGTGGCGGAGAGGACAGGTCGGAGCATATATTCTTGGAAAGTTAAAGGATTTTATGAAGTTCAGCGGGCGAGCGTCATACCGGCCCAGACGGCCAGCAGCCCTGCAACTACGCTCCCGCCCACGTAGAGAGCCGTCAGCAACAAGTCGTCTGCCTTCAGCATGCCAAAGGACTCGTTCATGTACGTGCTGAACGTGGTGAAGCCTCCGCAGAAGCCCGTGACGAGCAACAGCTTCGCTTCCGGTGACAGAATATTCCGGCCGACCAGTCCCGTCAGCAGTCCGATGAGTAGCGAGCCTGCCACGTTCACGAGCAGGGTTCCCCACGGCAGGGAACCCACATTCAGGGCCGACAGCACGTAGCGCAATGCCGAACCCGCCGCACCGCCCAAGGCCACCAGCAGGATGTTCCGTATCATCTCTTCTCTCTGCGTTGGATTTTGTTGAATTGCCCGCAAAATTACGCATTTTTTCTCTTTTACGGATAATTTCCCCCGATTTTCTTCCTCCCTGCATCTTCTTTCCTCCGCTTCCCACACCATTTTTCTTCTGTTCCGCAGGCAAAAGTTGTTGACTTGCGCCATTTGCCGTCTGTCGAACGTGTTCGTTTTTCTGAAACTCAAACTACATGGGAACTTTTGAGGCTGGAAAGCGGGACTTTTCTGTGCGCGGTTTGGAACGCGCATCTGAGCTGTGCTGCGGAAATTTTTCTGAAAATTCTGTAGGTCAGACGTTGGGTTGTCGGATAAAAGTCTTAAATTTGCAGAAAAAAGAAGGAACGCATGGCAGACGAGAATAGTAATGTGACGGAAGTGCGTCAGGAGGCAGGGCGGCGCCCGCGCAAGTGGATGGGATGGGTGGTCGGTGCCGTGGTGATTGTACTACTGGCCGGCTGTGGCTGGCTGGTGTGGCAGCTACGGCAGGAGCGCGGCATGAACGCTGAGCTGCAACAGCTGGCCGAGCTGGACAAGAAGGAAATGGAAGACCAGTATCGCCAGTTCGACGTGCAGTACGGTGAATTGCAGAAGCAAATCCGGAATGATTCGCTCTTGGCGCAGATTGATCAGGAACGGGCACGCGCACAGGACTTGCTGCGGCAGTTGCAGCAGACGAAGGCGACGGATGCCCGTGAGATTACGCGCCTGAAGGAGCAGATTGTCTCGTTGCGGGCCGTGTTACAGTCTTATATCGTGCAGGTGGACTCGCTCAACCGTGCCAATCAGGCTTTGCGGACAGAGAATTCGGGCTTGCGCGACCAGTTCAACCAGGCAACGACGCAGATTTCGGACTTGAGTCAGGAGCGGGCGGTGCTGCGCGACAAGGTGGATCGTGCCTCGCAGCTGGATGCCACGGGATTCTGGGTGACGCCGAAGGACAAGCGGGGCAAGGAAGAACGGAAGGTGAAGAAGGTGAAGCGACTGGCGTTCGGCTTCACCATCGTGAAGAATGTCACGGCCACGAATGGAGTACGCACGGTCTATGCGCGGATTCTGAAGCCGGACAACTCGGTGTATCATCCGCAGGGCGCATTTCCTTACGAGAACACCTCATTGGAATATTCGGAGAAGAAAGAGGTGGAGTACGACGGACAGGAGCAGAAAGTCGTGATGTACAGCGACGTGAACGAGTTTCTCGATGCCGGCACCTACCAGCTCTTCATCTTTACGGACAATCAGATGATTGGGCAAACGAGCTTCACCTTGAAATAGGACAGAAGCAGACGTGACGGCTTTTCAATACGGAAAAATAAGTATTTGATTTTATGCAAATTGTCTCACCATCATTGCTGGCGGCCGACTTCGGAAATCTGGAGCGCGTGCTGGGTATGGTCAACCGCAGCGAGGCTGACTGGCTTCATCTCGATGTGATGGACGGCGTGTTCGTGCCGAACATCAGTTTCGGATTTCCCGTGCTGGAAGCCGTTGCACGGCTCTGCACAAAGCCGCTCGATGTGCATCTCATGATAGAGCGGCCGGAGAAGTTCGTGTCTCGAATCCGTGACTTGGGAGCCATGATGATGAATGTCCACTATGAGGCTTGTGTGCATCTGCACCGCGTGGTGCAGCAGATTCATGCGGCAGGCATGAAGGCCGGCGTGACGCTCAATCCGTCGTCGCCGGTATGTCTGCTGGAGGACATCATCGCTGATGTGGACATGGTGTTGCTCATGACGGTGAACCCGGGTTTCGGCGGTCAGAACTTCATTCAACATTCGCTTGCCAAGGTGGGGCAGTTGCGCGACCTGATCAGTCGTGCGGGAAGCAAGGCTCTCATCGAGGTGGACGGCGGCGTGAATGCCACGACAGCTCCACAGCTGGCTGCGGCCGGTACGGATGTGCTCGTGGCCGGTAGCTTTGTGTTCGGAGCCGATGCTCCCGAAGAGCGTATCAGCTTCCTCCGCCATTTATGACAGGTCATTGTCTTTCTTCGCATGTGGCAGAAATATACCGTGGTCCGCATCTGCATTCCGTTTATGGCAGGAATGGCGATGGCGGATTGCGCGATGCCGCACCTGCCGGTCGGCCAGACGGCGATTTTCGTGGGCTTGTGTCTGCTGGCCGCCGTGCTTGTCTGCCTGTATAGTTTCGTCTCAGAATCCCGCTATCACCCTTGGTTCGGGGGTGTAACGTGCATTTTCTTTCTTTTCTTGGGCGCGTGGCTCTACATCGGCCGCTTCGGACAGGTGGTGTATGGTGCGACCAGCCGGCCGTTGCAGGTGAGCGGCGTGGTGAGCGGATGGCCGCAGGAGAAGGCTAAGACCTATGCTGTGCGTCTGCGTGATGAGCAGAATGCCTCGGTGCTATTGTATGTAGCGAAAGACGATGGTTATTCGCCGGCTCGCTTGCAGCCGGGTGACAGCGTGTGGGCGGACGTCCGGCATTGGGAATCGACATCGTCGTTGGAGCGGCAGGAAGCTGACGCGGGAGATGCCGTGCTGGCCGGTTACCGCCGGCATTTGTTTTTCGAGGGAATCTCGGCTACGGCCTACGTTGCGGCAGGGCATTGGACGTGGCGAGCGGAGCGGCAGCGGCGATTCCACTGGTCGCGGGTGCAGCGGCAGATTCTGAAAGAGTATGCGCGGCATGGCGTGGATGGTGTGGCGGGTGGTGTCGTGGAAGCCATGACATTGGGCAACAAAACGGCTGTGACGCGGGAACAGAGGCAAGCGTTCGCCGATGCGGGAATGGCGCATCTGCTCGCTCTCTCCGGCTTCCATCTCACGATTCTCCTGTCGTTGCTCGACCTGCTGTTGCTGCGCTCTCGCTTGCCCCATCGTTGGCGGCACGGTCTGGCAGTGCTTGTCATTCCGTTGCTGTGGGCGTTTGCCGCCGTCACGGGTTTTTCGCCCTCGTTGCTGCGTGCCGTCGTCATGTGTACGGTGTTGCAGTTGACTGTGCTGGTCGGACGCCGTTACAATATGGTCAATGCGCTGGCTCTGGCAGCCATGTTGATGCTGGTGTGGAATCCGTTGTTACTGCGTCAGGTCGGATTTCAATTGTCGTTCGCTTCCATGACGGGCATCATCATGGCAGGGATTCCGCTGTGCGACCGCTTGTCTGTGAAGAGTTGGTTCGGGAGACTGGTGCTGACTTCCTGCATCATCACTTTGGCCGCCTCGGCATTTACATTTCCGCTCTCCGCTTTTTATTTCGGACGCGTTCCCCTGCTTTCCGTCGCTTCCAATCTGGTGGCTTCCGTGCTGTCGTTCGGCCTGCTGTGGACGGCGGTAGGGTGGTGGTTCTTGCTGGCGTGGCCGGCTGCTCAAGCATGGATGAGCAACGTGTTGCTGTGGATTTCAGACGCGCTCGTGCTGGTGGCCCGATGGGCGGCTGCCGTTCCCTTCGCCACGTTCAGCTGTCATCCGTCGGCGCTGGAAGTCGCGGGGCTCTATCTGATGTTGATTTTCGGTGTCAGGGCCTGTCTGCACCGTCGTCCGTTGGACATCGAGTGTTGTCTGGGCTCGCTCGTCATGGTTTGCTTGCTTGCGTTATTCCGCACTTCTTAGCCACGTGACGCTGAGCGGAGAATCGAGGTTTTCAGTCCAGTCACGAAGCGAGGCGAACCATTCTTCAGCGGTATGAAATCCTTCTTTTTCCTTTTCGGCACAGAAGGAAACGTAATAGGTATATGCGGGCGATGCGGCAGCTCCTAATCGGAAACCGAGTTGCAGCTCATCTTCAAATTCCGTTCCTCGACTGTCTGCTGGGACATAGACGGCCAGTCCGACGGCTTCGGGTGGAAACTGTGTCTTGGCGGCCTCGGACGACTGCTCGGGATAGTCGCTGCCCCAGGAGGCTGCTATGCCTCGGTCGGCGCAGAGAAGCTGTCGGTAGGCCGTACCGATTTTCTGCACGCCGGTGCAGAGGGTGCCTGCGGGAAGCGGTTGTGAGGACCGGATGTCCACCCGCAGTTCGCGATGCCCTGCGCAGAGCGAATGGCGGGTGATGATGTCGGCTGTGAGAGAATCGGACAGTTTCGTCTGTATGTCGCGCACCTCGACGATAGTGCGGAGCGGCCCGGCGGCGATGATGCGCTGTCCCCGCGTGGCTACCTGTGTCCACTGTCCCGGACGGGTGCCTCCCCAAGGTCTGAGCGTTCCGCAGCCGATGCTGTTGCCGGCCCAGAGCACGTCGTTGCCGTAGCCTGCGGCCTGCTGGTCGGGCGTGGTGTAGAAATGTGTGTCGGCCAGTTCCAGCCGCCGCAGCCGTTTGCCGTAGATGTCGATGTTCTGCCGATGATCGAAGTAGATGCGGAATGCTGTCAATTCGCTCTCCATCGCCGCGCCGTGGTGGTACAGGTCGCTGAACACGTAACTGTCGCCGGGCGTTTCCAGACGGGTGATGAGCGGGTGCCGCCCTTTTTTGTCGTCGAGCATCATGTCCGCATAGACCCTGCGTCCGGCTGGGTTGGGCACGGGTTGAGGCGAGAGCATGAGGCGGAAGTGCCGGGTGGTGCCGCCGTCGATGTCTGTGAGGAAGAATAGTTCGTCGGCCTGTGTGTCGCCGTCGAGATCGTCCAGCTGTCCGTCCACTGTCTGTCCGTTGCAGGTGATGGAAAACGAACGGCTGCCCGCACAGCCCATTGCGTGCAGGTCGAGCGTCACGGGTGTGGCCTTCAACGGCCGTTGTCCTGCGTTGGTCACGCTGATGTCGAAGCATTGTGGCTGTGCGGCGGCAGGCAGGGCGGATATCAGTAAGGAGAAAATAAAGAGTCTTGGTCTCATGGTTCAGAAGTGGGTACTGTCGGTGGGCAGCGGTGGAAGAATGATGATCTTGAGCCAGTCGTGCAGATAACCGGCGTAGCGGTTTTGTGAATCCGAAACGAGCAACAGCACGCGTCGTCCGTCCGTCAGCGTGGGACCGAGGCACATGCCTTCGTAGTTACCCCAGGAACGGGCGGTCAGGTTGAGTTTGGTACGCCATTCGTGAAGCATTGATTTGTGCATGTCCGACGGTTGCAACACGTAGAGACGGCACAGCGTCCACGCCCCGATTTTCCGCTTCGGCACATACACTTCCCGCTCAAGCACGAACAGCCGTCCGTCACCTGTCGGGCAGAGTTCACTCACTCCGTGGGCATACCAGCGTGCCTTGCGTTTGGCGGTGGGCGGATCGATGGCGTAGCGGTGTATGTCCCGCAGTTGCAGGCCGGTATCTAACCGCAGGAGGCGGGCACTATCTCTCCCATCGTTCTCTTCTATTGCCCACACTGTTCGGGTGGCTGCGTCGTAGCAGAGCCCCTCGATGCCGCTGTTGGGCAAGCCGTCGGGCAGGAGCACGGCAGAGGAACGTCCTGTAGGGCTTCCGTCAAGCCTGTATTCCACGATTCTGTTGTCGGCTTCTCCGCTGATGAGGAGCGTCGGTTCAGGCCGTCCCGTCCCTGCCGGCAACAGGGCAATGCCTTCCGCATCGCGATTGGGTTGCCCCGCGTCACGAAAGCCCAAATTGCGTATCTGCCGAATCTTCCCGCTCGCCGAGTCGAGGCGGATTTCCACCTCGTAAAATCCGTCATGCTCCGTTTTGTCGCTCACGATGGCATAGCGGTCGCCGCCTAAGGACGTAATGCCGCTATAGTTACCGGCCGGCATTGCGCGATCCATCTTGTAGCTTTTGGTCCAGATGTCTTGTGACGAGGCACTCAAGGGCAGGAGGCCGACATAACAAAGGGCGAGAAACAGGCTTTTCATGCGGGCAAAGATACGAAATAAAATCCATTTCCCTTTTTCTTTTTCAATTATTTCGTAACTTTGCGCCATCATGATTGACTCAAGCATCTTGCAGGGCAAGCGCGCCGCCTATTTCACATTGGGGTGCAAGCTCAATTTCGCGGAGACTTCCGCCCTGGCCAACCAGTTGCAGGCTTACGGTGTGGAGACGGCGGGGAAGGGACAGCAGGCCGACATCTGTGTGGTGAACACCTGCTCGGTCACGGAGGTAGCCGACCACAAATGTCGTCAGGCCATCCACCGCATGGTGAAAACCCATCCCGGCGCGTTCGTGGCCGTCACCGGTTGCTATGCACAGCTCCAGCCGCAGGTGCTGGCCGCCATACCCGGCGTGGATCTGGTGGTCGGAGCCGAACAGAAAGGCGAACTGATTCATTATCTGATGGAGGGCATGAGCCGTGCCGAACGACAGCCTGTGGCCGTGTCGGTACCCACGCATGACATCCGCACCTTCGTCCCTTCTTGCTCGCGGGGTGACCGCACGCGCTATTTCCTCAAGGTGCAGGACGGATGCAACTGTTACTGTACCTACTGTACAATTCCCATTGCCCGTGGACGCAGTCGCAACGGATCGGTGGCCTCCCTCGTGGACCAAGCCCGCGATGTGGCTCGCGCCGGTGGCCGCGAAATCGTCATCACGGGCGTAAACATCGGCGATTTCGGCCGCTCCACCGGCGAGACCTTCCTCCAGCTCATCCGAGCCCTCGATGCGGTTGAAGGCATCAGCCGTTATCGCATTTCGTCCATCGAACCCGACCTGCTCACCAATGAGGTCATCGAGTTCGTGGCTCGGTCGCGCGCCTTCATGCCTCATTTCCATATTCCGTTGCAGTCGGGGAGCGACACCGTGCTGCGGCTCATGCACCGCCACTACGACACGTCGCTCTTCCGCCGGAAAATCGAACGTGTCAAGTCGCTGATGCCCGATGCTTTCATCGGCGTGGATGTGATGACCGGTATGCGTGGCGAGACTTCCGCGTGCTTCGAGGAGACCTGCCGTTTCCTTGATTCGCTTCCAGTGAGCCAGCTCCACGTATTCCCCTACAGTGAGCGGCCCGGCACGCGTGCCCTCCAGATACCCTATACCGTGACGGCCGACGACAAGCGGGAACGCAGCCAGCGTCTGCTGCAGCTCAGTCAGCAGAAAACCCACGACTTCTACGCCTCCTTCATCGGCCAGACGCGTCCCGTGTTGCTGGAGCACGCGCCTGCTCCGCGCCCTATGCATGGATTCACCGACAACTACATCCGCATCGAACTGGTCGGACACCCCGAGCTCGACAACCACATCGTGTGTGTCAGACTCGACGGCTTCAATGGCCGTGGCGATGCTCTCAAAGCTACTTTGGAGTCAACATGAAAATCGCAGTCGTCATTCTCAACTGGAACGGTGCGGAACTTCTGCGCCGCTATCTGCCCACCGTCATCAGCTGTTCCCGCGGAACCGATGCGCAGGTCATCGTGGCCGACAATGCCAGTACCGACCATTCACTGTCTTTGCTCGCCAGCGAGTTCCCTTCCGTACCCGTCATACGCCTTGACCGCAACTACGGCTTTGCCGAGGGCTACAACCGTGCCCTGCGACAGCTGGAGGCCGACTACTATCTGCTGCTCAACAGCGATGTGGAAATCCGCCAGCCCCGCTGGCTCGACCCCTTACTCCACTACATGGAGACACATCCCGAGTGTGCCGCCTGTCAGCCGAAGCTCCGTTCCCTCCGCCAGCCGGAGCAGTTCGAGTATGCGGGAGCTGCCGGCGGCTATCTTGACCGCTATGGTTACCCTTTCTGCAGGGGGCGTCTGCTCGGTACGATAGAGCGTGACACAGGCCAGTATGACGACATCCGTCCCCTGCTCTGGGCTACGGGAGCGGCTCTCATGGTGAGAGCCGTCGACTACTGGGCAGCCGGCGGGCTCGATGCCCGTTTCTTTGCCCACATGGAGGAAATCGACCTCTGTTGGCGGTTGCGCACGTTGGGACACCAGATTGTCTGTGTTTCCCAGTCCGTCGCCTATCATCTCGGCGGTGCGACACTCAGCCCCCGCAATCCGCGCAAGACCTTCCTCAACTTCCGCAACAACCTCCTCATGCTCTACAAAAACCTGCCCGAACATGAGTTGCGCCACGTGATGTGTGTGCGCCGTCTGCTCGACTGGGTCGCCGCCTTTCAGTTCCTGCTCCGCGCTGACTGGGGCGACTTCCGTGCCGTATTCCGTGCCCGACGTGCCTACCGCCGCCTGCGCCCTGAATTCGCGGCTGACCGCCAGCAGTTGCTCGCCCGAGCCGTCGTGCCGGACGTGGACGAACGTCACTCTTTCTGCCTCCTCTGGCAATATTACTTCCGCTGTCGCCGCCGTTTCAGCCAGCTCCCTTCGTAGCCGAGATGCCGAATGCGCTCGTTTTTCAGAGTTCTGTCAGCTCAGTCTTTTTTCCGGGGGGTGAAAAGGCTGGAGGAATTTACGGAAAAGCTGAGGGAAAATGGTGGCGGAGGTCTTGCGTATTTGAGCAAGTTGACGTATCTTTGCAAGAAAATTGAACGAATTGAATGATTTTTCTAAAAAAGTGAATGACTTATGGATGTGAAGAAGACGGAAGAAACCCAATATGAGCCGCTCAGTTTCGTGGAGGAAGCGGTGAAGAAAGACCTGGCGGCCGGCAAAAACGGGGGACGTCTGCAAACACGTTTTCCGCCGGAACCGAATGGATATCTGCACATTGGCCATGCGAAGGCCATTTGCATGGACTTCGGTGTGGCGGAGAAGTTCGGCGGCACATGCAACCTGCGCTTCGACGACACGAATCCCACACGGGAAGACACGGAATATGTGGAGGCCATCGAGGAGGATATCCGTTGGCTGGGCTTTCATTGGAGCCATATCTACTATGCCAGCGACTACTTCCAGCAACTGTGGGACTTCGCCGTGCGGCTCATCAGGGAAGGCAAGGCCTACGTGGATGAGCAGAGCAAGGAAGTCATCGACGCGCAGAAGGGAACGCCGCAGCAGCCGGGCACGGAGAGCCCGTTCCGCAACCGCCCCGTGGAGGAGAGCTTGAACCTCTTCAAGCGCATGAATCAAGGCGAATTTGACGAAGGCTCAATGGTGCTCCGCGCCAAAATTGATATGTCCAACCCGAACATGCACTTCCGCGACCCTATCATCTACCGCATTCTCAAGACACCGCATCACCGCACAGGCACCACTTGGCAGGTGTATCCGATGTACGACTTCGCCCATGGTCAGAGTGATTTCTTCGAGGGCGTGACGCACAGCATCTGCACGTTGGAGTTCGAGGTGCACCGTCCGCTCTATAACTATTTCATCGATGAGCTGAAGGAGGGAAAGGACTTGAATGACAACCGCCCGCGACAGATTGAATTCAACCGCCTGAACTTGACCTATACGGTGATGTCGAAGCGCAAGCTGCTCGCACTCGCCAAAGAGGGGCTGGTGAATGGTTGGGATGACCCGCGCATGCCGACCCTCTGCGGCTTCCGCCGTCGTGGCTACAGTCCTGAGAGTATTCGCAAGTTCATAAAGATGATTGGTTACACCAAATATGACGCGCTGAACGACTTTGCCATGCTTGAGGCTGCCGTGCGTGAGGACTTGAACGCACGAGCCACCCGCGTGAGTGCCGTCATCAACCCCGTGAAGCTCATTATCACCAATTATCCCGAGGGACAAGTGGAGAAGATGGATGCTATCGACAATCCGGAAGACCCGGAGAGCAAGCACCACACGATTGAGTTCAGCCGAGAGCTGTGGATAGAGCGTGAGGACTTCATGGAGGAAGCTCCGAAGAAGTTCTTCCGGCTGAGCGTGGGACGTGAGGTGCGGCTCAAGAACGCCTATATCGTCAAGTGCACGGGACTCAAAAAGGATGCTGACGGCAATGTTGAGGAAATCTACTGCGAATACGATCCGAACACGAAGAGCGGCATGCCGGATGCCAACCGCAAGGTAAAGGCCACGCTTCACTGGTTGAGTTGCGCTCACTGCCTGCCGGCCGAAGTGAGACTCTACGACCGGCTCTTCATGGTGGAGAATCCGGCGGCCGACGAACGTGACTTCCGCGAGTTGCTCAATCCGCAATCACTGGAGGTTCGTACAAACTGCTATGTGGAGAAATATCTTACTGAGTTCCATCCAAAGGATTATCTTCAGTTTCAGAGAATTGGGTACTTTACGCTCGACTATGACTCAAAGCCAGACCACCTCGTTTTCAACCGCACCGTCGGCCTGCGCGACAACTGGGCCAAGGCCGTTAAAAATACGTGAACATTGAAGAACTATTTCGATTCAGACGAATTCAAACATGTGCTGTCCCGCTACGAGAAATGTCAACGGGCCGGAACGTCATGCTATCTGGATGCCGATGATTTCGTTGACATCTCGGATTATTACCTCGACCGTGAGCGCACGGATGATGCGCTGAAGGCTGCCGACGAAGGATTGCGCCAGCATCCCGACGACGAGTTGTTGCCATGCGTGAGGGCAGGCGTGCTGATGTATCAGCGGCGGCTGGACGAGGCAGAGGAGATTGTTAAAACACTGAATCCGGACGACAACTATGATGTCTATTATCTGCAAGGACAGTTGGCTTATGCCAAGCGGCAGGATGCGGATGAGGCCGACCGCCTGTTCTCTGTCTGGCTCGAACGGCTGGAAGATGACTGGCTCAGCAGTGTGGCACAGGGTAAGAAAGATCCGGACGACGAGGATGCTACAAGCGAAGAGGAGGCAGAGGAGGAGGTGAGAAACGCTTACCTCCACGTCATCATGACCTATGCCGAGTTCTCCAAGGACGGTCAGTACGGGCATATCAAACTTTGGATTGCACGTTATATCGATCGCTGTCCCGACATGGGACAATACGATGCCGACTATACGTTGGCCGACCTGTGCCGCAACGAGGAATTGATGGAATTCGTGGAAGTCATCTACCAGCGGCTACTCGACAACGACCCGTATATGGAAAACGGATGGGCGGTGCTGGCGGCTGTGCAGCAGGTGCAGGGCAAACTGGAAGAGGCACTCGAGTCGCTCAACTTCGCACTGGCTGTGAAGCCGAACGACGACTCCGCACTGCTCTCGAAGGCGCATTGCCTCTACGCCTTGGGAAACTACGCACAGGCACTGCCGTTGTTCTTGTCTTATCGTGAGCGTCACGGCCATTCGGAGGACTTGCTTATCGCCTATTGCTATTCCGTGGCAAAAGACAAGGAGAACGCGCTCCGCTATTTGGACAGCGCGATGCGCTATGAGACGCGGCGTAAGGCGGACGACCCTGAGCAGCAGGCTTCTGCCTTTTCCGACATCAGCGAGGGTTACCGTCACTTCCATGAACTTGGCAAGGCAACACGTGCCAATCACCGTGCCTTAGATCTCTGTCCTCACAACACCGACTATCTGCTCAACGAGGCCACGTTGCTGCTGGAGAAAGAGAAGCTGTCGGACGGACTGGCGTACCTCCAACTGGTCATTCAGAAAGCTCCCAGCCGGCAGACAGGCACATTCTGGGCCGCTGACCGCCTGCTCCGGGCCGGTTACGTAGTCATGGCCGCCGGCATGTTGCGCGCTTTGCTCGCCGAACAATATCAGTCGGAGACATTTCCTGAGCACGATGTGGTTTACGCCGAACTTGCATTGGCGGACTATGCATTGGAACAGTATGAAGAAATGTGTGAAAATCTGGAGATTGCCTGTGAAAAAGTGCCGGAGGAAGTGAAACGGCTGTTTGCAGGTCATGTGCCCGCTTCGTTGGAGCTCAAGGACTATGCTGACTATTTGATGGCTGAGGCCAAAAGGAAAATGTAAAATCTCAGAGAACTTTTCCACCACTCTCCGATGGAGGAGACAGGGGAAGATTTCTCGTAACTCTGAAAATCATGAAGACACGACACACGGTATGTCGGGCAGGCCTCGTTGCCTGGCTGATGATTGCCACTACTTTCAGCTACGCACAGCGTCAGGAAATCTATCTGCGTGACGGATGGAAATTTGCCCATACAGACGCGCCGGAGCAGGCTTCCGTTTCCTTCGATGACAGTAAATGGGAGACGGTCACCGTGCCGCATGACTGGGCCATTGCAGGGCCTTTCGACAAGGATATTGACAAACAAACCGTGGCCATCACGCAGAACGGCGAGAAGCAGGCCACGGAAAAGACAGGACGTTCGGGTTCGTTGCCGTGGGTAGGAACGGGCTGGTATCGCACGTATTTCCGCGTGACGCAAGGCACGGAGCGTGCTCTGCTCAACTTCGACGGTGCGATGTCGGAACCGGTGGTATATGTGAATGGACAACAGGCAGGCGAATGGAAATATGGATATAGTGCTTTCAACGTGGACATTACTCCTTATATATATAAGGATGGCCGCGAGAATGTGCTGGCCGTCCGACTTCAGAATCTGCCTGAGAGTAGCCGCTGGTATCCGGGTGCCGGGCTCTACCGTCCTGTAAAGCTCGTTACAACGGGACGGCAGGCCATCGCCGAATGGGGAATCAACATCCGAACCATAAGTTTAGATAATGATGCTCATCAAGCTGGAATCCAGATGGATGTGGCGACGACTGGCGGAAAGATTGTGCGCGGCTGTGGCTTGCTGTATCGCATCATGGATGGCACAACGGAAATCGCGTCCGGCCGCTTGGAGACACAAGACGACAGCATTTTCTCTGTGGCAGCGACACTGAACGACATTGTCGCCTGGACACCGGAGACACCGCAACTCTACACGTTGCACGTGCAACTCGTGGCCGATGGAGGCAGTGGAGGCATCTTGGACGAGAAGTCCGTCCGCTTCGGCATCCGCACGGTGCAGGTGGACGATGAGAATGGATTCCGTCTCAATGGTGTTTCCAGAAAACTGAAGGGTGTTTGCTTGCACCACGATCTTGGTATGATTGGTACGGCGGTCAACAAGGCCGCGCTGGCTCATCAGCTTGTGCTGCTCAAAGGGATGGGCTGTGATGCCATCCGCACGAGCCATAACATGCCGTCACAGCTGCAAATGGAGCTTTGCGATTCGTTGGGACTGATGGTGATGGCCGAGAGCTTCGACGCATGGCAGGCACCGAAAGTGAAGAACGGCTACAACCGCTTCTATCAAGAGTGGGTGGAGCGCGATTTGACAAACCTCGTGTTGGCCAACCGGCTTCATCCTTCCATCGTGATGTGGAGCATCGGCAACGAAATTTCCGAACAGGGCAGTTCCAACGGAGCGGCCTTGACACGTCAGATGCAGAATATCATCCACAGGCTTGACGACACGCGCCCCGTGACGGCAGGTATGAATCACATTGACAACGCCATCCAGTCAGGCTATGCACAGGTACTCGATGTTCCAGGTATCAACTACCGTCTGCCGCGCTATGAGGCTGCGTTTGAACGTCTGCGTCAGGGTTTTGTGCTGGGCAGTGAGACAGCCTCCACCGTATCCTCGCGAGGTGTTTATAAGTTCCCTGTCGTACCGCGCAAGAGTTATGCCTATGCTGACGGTCAGTGTTCCGGTTACGATGTCGAAGCCTGCTCGTGGAGCAACCTGCCCGACGAGGACTGGGTTCGGCAGGACGACTGTCCGTGGGTCATCGGCGAGTTTGTATGGACAGGCTTTGACTATCTCGGCGAACCGACTCCTTACGACACCTACTGGCCGAGCCGCAGCTCCTATTTCGGAATCTTTGACTTGGCCGGACTGCCGAAAGACCGCTATTACCTCTACCGCTCACATTGGAACCGACAGGTGCACACCGTTCACCTCCTGCCACACTGGACGTGGCCGGGGCGCGAGGGGCAGGTCACGCCTGTCTATTGCTACACCGATTGGCCTTCCGCCGAGTTGTTTGTCAATGGCGTGAGCCAAGGGCGCATCTCGAAGAACGACACCTGCACGGCCCGCAACGTGAGTCCGCAGGATGACCGCCTGCTTGACCGCTATCGCCTGCGTTGGAACCATGTGAAATATGAGCCGGGAGAACTCCGTGTGGTCGTTTACGACCGACAAGGCAACCGACAGGGCGAGCAAATCGTCCGCACGGCCGGTGTGCCTCATCACCTCGTTTTGGAAGCCGACAGGACAACACTGCGGGCTGATGGCGAGGACATGGCTTTCATCACGGTGCGTGTGGTGGACAAGGACGGAAATCTCTGTCCAGATGCCGACAATCGACTTTCTGTCAGCGTCAGCGGGGCGGGTGCGTTCAAGGGCATTTGCAACGGCGACGCCACCTCCACCGAAGTGTTCACAGAGCCGACGATGAAGGCTTTCAAGGGAATGCTTTCCGTTGGAGTAATGACGACAACGTCCGCAGGGCGCATCCGTGTCCGTGTCAGCGGCAAAGGCATCAAAACAACTCAGCTCACCTTGCAGAGCAGGTGAGCTGAGTTGGAAGCCACTCCGTGGGACTTTTCCCCACAGACGAACATCTGAGCAATCTGCTGAGATTTATTTATTCTTCAGCAGGTCGCGGATTTCGGTCAGCAGCTTTTCCTCGTTCGATGGTTCGGCAGGAGCTGCAGGAGCCGGTTCTTCCTTTTTGGTGGAGAGCTTGTTGATGCCCTTGATGAGGATGAAGATGCAGAAGGCGACGATGAGAAAGTCAACGATGTTCTGGATGAACTGTCCGTAGGCGAAAACGGCACCGAGCTCCTTGGCTTTCTCCAGCGGCAGGCCAGTCTCAATCTTGTCGGAGAGCGGCAGGTAGAGATTGGTGAAATCAATGCCACCTGTCAGTTTCCCGACGAGAGGCATGATGAGGTCATCGACCAGTGACGATACGATTTTGCCAAAAGCTCCGCCGATGATGACACCGACGGCCATGTCAAGAACGTTGCCGCGCATGGCAAACTTCTTGAACTCGTTCAGAAAATTACTCATGAAAAATGCGTTTTTAATTGCTATTTAATGATAAAAAATGTCTTTCACTTGCAAAGTTAGCGGAAATATTTGTAACTTTGCAATTCGAAAGAAGAAAAAAATGAGCAACTGCGGTATCAAAAAACTGAAAGTGGGGAATTTGGTGTTCCTCTTGGCAATGGCCTTGCTCCTTGTGGCGTGCTCCACGGTTGACAGGTGCAATTGTGGTTGACAAAACCTCCTCGTTATAAATATCTTTCACACCACGTTTTTCCCTCCTCTTCTGTCAGAATGTGGAAACAGGAGAAAACAAAAAGGTCTTAGATGACAGAACATCAGTGATTCAAAAAATAGTGTTTTATTAACCCATCTAAATCCAAACAAAAATGATTAAAATCGGTATTAACGGATTTGGCCGTATCGGCCGCTTTGTGTTCCGTTCCACGCTCGAGGCTGCCAATGCCAAGGATGTTGTAGTTGTCGGTATCAACGACCTGCTTCCGGTTGACTACATGGCTTACATGCTCAAGTATGATACGATGCACGGACAGTTCGACGGACAGATTGAGGCTGACGTTGAAAAGAACGAGCTCATCGTGAACGGCAACCACATCCGCATCACTGCAGAGAAGGACGCAGCCAACCTGAAATGGGACGAGATTGGTGCTGAGTACATCGTAGAGTCCACGGGTCTCTACCTCACGATGGATCGTGCTGAGAAGCACCTCCAGGCCGGTGCCAAGTACGTAGTGCTTTCTGCTCCTTCTAAGAAGGGCGAGGACGGTCGTCAGGCTGACATGTTCGTATGTGGCGTGAACACCGACAAGTATGCCGGCCAGAAGGTGGTTTCCAACGCTTCTTGCACAACGAACTGCTTGGCTCCTATCGCCAAAGTGCTCAACGATAAGTTCGGCATTGAGACGGGTCTGATGACTACGGTTCACTCTACTACTGCCACTCAGCGCACTGTTGACGGTCCGTCGATGAAGGACTGGCGTGGTGGCCGTGCTGCTTCTGGCAATATCATTCCGTCTTCTACGGGTGCTGCCAAGGCTGTGGGCAAGGTGATTCCTGAACTCAACGGCAAGCTCACGGGTATCTCCATGCGTGTTCCTACGCTCGACGTTTCTGTTGTTGACCTCACTGTCAACCTCAAGAATCCTGCAACGAAGGAAGACATCTGCAAGGCTATGAAGGAGGCTTCTGAAGGCGAACTGAAGGGCATCCTGGGCTACACAGAGGATAAGGTCGTTTCTTCCGACTTCCTCGGTTGCCCACTCACTTCCATCTTCGATGCCGACGCCGGCGTTTACCTCACAGACAAGTTCGTGAAGGTTGTGAGCTGGTATGACAACGAGATTGGTTACAGCCACAAGGTAGTTGACCTCATCAAGATCATGAAGAAGCACAACGGCTAATTCTCAGCCCTTGTTTCTACAAACGGTTTGCGGTCCGGATTGCATGGTTGCAGTCCGGACCGCTTTTTTTTGTGTGCCCATGTAGTAGGCATTGCTCATTTGGATTCTTTCAAGACTTTCCTGAAGCCTGTCTTTTCTTGGATGAGATAAATGCCACGTGGAGCAGATGGCCAGTCGGACACGGGACGCCCTTGCAGGTCGAACACGCTAAGGGGTGCGGCCGTGTCCGAGGTTGGATATTGGATGGCGGTGTAGCCCGCGGGCAGCACGGTGACGGCATGGCTGGAATCTTGGTAGAGGATGGAGAGCGAGTCTGTGAAGAGATTGCAGTCGGCCATGATACGCAGAAAATACGTGCCCTGACGGACGTTCCGCAGGGGGGTGCGGGCAAAGGTGCGGCAGGCGGTTTCTCCCGGTTCCAGTGAGAGGCCTTCTTCATTGAAGATGTTCAGGCGGGTGTCGGCCTGTGGCGATGGCACGAGTGCGAAGTAGAGCCGTCCCGAATATTCTGCGCCGTTGTTGGTGACACGGATGGAGAAAGAGGGCGCGAGGTTGAGTTCGACGGAATCAGGGAAGATGACATCGCTGATGCTGAGCTGCGCCTGCGCTTCCGTGGCTGTGGACAGGACAGCCTGTCCGTGGTCCACTTGGCAGCGCAGAAAGTTGGGAGTTCCGACCATAGTGCGTGCCTCAAAAAACTGGCCGTCTTGCTCATAGACAGGACAGATGCGGTAGATGCCATCGGCCAGAGAGGTGGGGAGGCGCAGGGAGAGCGTGTCGCTGTAGGTGGTGTCGTCAATCTCTTCCAGCGCAAAGGTGCGCGAATAGGTGTAGAGAAGGGTGGTGGAAGCCGTGTCTGTGACGGCAGGAGCGTCCGAAGCCTTGAGAGCCAGAGCCACCCGTCCCGTGTGCACGTTCCATCCGATATTGCCCAAGTGATAGATGGCCACTTGGTCATTACCCAGTGCGTCAATGTGGGAGAATCCGAAGAAGTAGCGTTGCGGGGAGACAGTGGTCGCGGCAGGCGGCTGGATGCCGATGGTGATGCTCTGCAGCAGATTCAGCCCTCGTTCGGGATTGTCTTTGTCGTACCAGAGTGGCTGGTCGGGAGTGAGCCACGTGAAATAATAGTATCCGTCTGCATCCCCTTCGGGATTGCCAAATCGGATGTGGAAGTAGCCGTCAGTGTCGTAGCCGTCGCAGGAAAAACTGTGTCCGAGTGTGGGTGACCAGGCGTTCACGATGATGGGGCGGCCAGCGGACAGCTCGGTGAACATCAGGGAGTCCCATTCCTGCTGTGGGAAGAAATTATGGTAGTAGAGTTGCAGTCCCGGGTCGTAGCCGAAATAGTTCACCAGAGCCGTGCATTGATAGATGGGCTGTGCACCGCTGGCTGTGGGCGTGTATCTCATGTCAACGGCGATGCCGCAGTCGCTCAGCAGTTGTGCCACAGCCATGACTTGCCTGTCGGAATAGTCAGCCTGGTCGTAGTTGTCCAGCATGTTGCTCCAGTCGTAGGTGTGGGAGGCGAAATCAGCTGTGAGGGTCTGTCCGCAGCCGGTGGAGTCTGTATAGGTGTGGAAACCTGTGCCCTGCCGTGGATATTGCCAGAACCGCATGGTCTGCGCCATCGAATTGGCCACGCAGCCTGTGACGCACGTGTCGCCGTCGGTGACGGGGCAGAGCCTGTTGTAGGGTGCCATCTGATGCCATTGGTCGCTGAGCAGAGGCGGCACGTTTTCTTTCACGGAAGCGGGTTTGTAGATGTGGCCCGGATTGCTTTGTGCGGTCAGGCGGAGGATACCCTGTTCGAACTGTTCGATGAGATAGCGGAATCCTGCGTTGGTGCAGGCTGCTTCAAAACTGCTGCCGTCAGAGTAGCCCAGCAGGGCGGGCAACAGGGTCGTGGCAGGGCAGAGGAGAAATCCGTCGGATGTGTCGAAGGAGTAGAGTGTTTCGGAGGCGTAGCACAGATGGAGGTCATGTCCCTTTTGCCTTCGTGGCGGGACATCCATGCCGTGGAAGTGGGTGGGGGTGTTGCGGATGCTGTCTAAAAACTGCAACGCGCGGTCGCGAGCCTCGTCTGCTGACAGCGATTGTGCGTGGACGGTGAGCGAAACCAGCGACAGCAGCAAGAGGGCGCATGTGCTCTTCCAGGTTGCGGCTGCTGCCGGCCGGGCACTATGTAGTTGCGCGGTGGTCATCATGGCATCTGATGGGGTATTTTCATGAAAATGTGGAGTGCATGGTATGCTTCTGCCACAAAGGTAAAATTTTTTTTGAGGATATGAAAGAAAATTCGTAACTTTGACAACTTTTCGGCTGAAAAAGCCTCTATCATTCACACGATTTTCAAAGCACACTAATGAATCATATCCGGAACTTCTGCATTATTGCCCACATCGACCATGGAAAATCTACGTTGGCCGACCGTCTGTTGGAGTACACACATACTATCAAGGTGACCGAAGGACAGATGCTGGATGATATGGACTTGGAGCGTGAGCGTGGCATCACCATCAAGAGCCACGCCATCCAGATGGAATATGAATATGGGGGGGGACACTACATTCTGAACTTGATTGACACGCCGGGACACGTCGATTTCTCCTATGAGGTGTCGCGCTCGATTGCCGCTTGCGAGGGAGCACTGCTGGTGGTCGATGCCACGCAGGGAGTGCAGGCGCAGACCATCTCCAATCTCTATATGGCCATCGATCACAATCTGGAAATTATTCCTGTCGTCAACAAATGCGACATGCCGAATGCCATGCCCGACGAGGTGCGGGACGAAATCGTGGATCTCATCGGCTGCGACCCTGCCGACGTGATTCTGGCCTCGGGCAAGACGGGGCTGGGCGTGGAGGAAATCCTGAAGGCGGTGGTAGAACGCATTCCGCATCCCGAAGGCGACGAGCAGGCTCCGCTCCAGGCACTCATCTTTGACAGCGTGTTCAACAGTTTCCGTGGCATCATCGCCTATTTCAAGATTGAGAACGGCGTGCTCCACGCGGGAGAGAAAGTGCGCTTCATCAATACGAAGAAGGAATATCAGGCAGAGGAAATCGGCGTGCTCAAGATGGACATGATTCCGCGCAAGGAATTGCGCACGGGCGACGTTGGCTACATCGTGAGTGGCATCAAGAACGCTACGGAAGTGAAAGTGGGTGACACCATCACGTCGGTGGCCAATCCCGCAGACGCAGCCATTGCCGGTTTCCAGGAAGTGAAGCCGATGGTGTTCGCTGGTGTCTATCCCATTGAGCCGGAGGACTACGAGAACCTGCGCGCATCACTTGAGAAGTTACAACTCAACGATGCCTCGCTCACCTTCCAGCACGAGTCGTCGGCCGCCCTCGGTTTCGGTTTCCGCTGCGGCTTCCTCGGTCTGCTCCACATGGAAATCGTGCAGGAGCGGCTTGACAGAGAATTCAACATGGATGTCATCACCACCGTGCCCAATGTCTCCTATATGGTTTACGACAAACACGGAACAGCCATTGAGGTGCACAACCCATCGGGCATGCCCGACCCCACCAGCATTGAGCACGTGGAAGAGCCTTACATCCGCGCCACCATCATCACCACGGCCAACTATATCGGACCCATCATGACGCTGTGTCTGGGCAAGCGGGGTGAGCTGCAAAAGCAAAATTTCATCACCGGCAACCGCGTGGAAATCGAATTCCTCATGCCGCTGGGCGAAATCGTCATCGACTTCTACGACAAGCTCAAGTCCATCAGCCGCGGCTATGCCTCCTTCGACTATCACTCCGCCGGCTTCCGCCCTTCGCGTCTCGTGAAGCTCGACATCCTGCTCAACGGCGAGAGTGTGGACGCCCTGTCCACGCTGACCCATGTGGACAACGCCACGACGCTGGGGCGCAAGATGTGCGAGCGGCTCAAGGAGCTCCTGCCCCGCCAGCAGTTCGACATCGCCATCCAGGCAGCTATCGGCGGCAAAATCATCGCCCGCGAAACCGTGAAGCAGGTGCGCAAGGACGTGACGGCCAAGTGCTACGGAGGCGACGTGAGCCGTAAGCGCAAGCTGCTGGAGAAGCAGAAGCGGGGCAAGAAACGCATGAAGCAAATCGGCAACGTGCAAGTGCCCCAGAAAGCCTTCCTCGCCGTGCTGAAGCTGGATGGAGACTGACTACAATTCTTATTCCGAATAACACATATTCCGAATAACACACCTTTTTATACTTTTAATCTGTCATGAAAAAAAAATTCCTCACCGTGACTTTCGCGCTCGCCTCGGCTCTCACTCTGAAGGCCGACCCGATTACGCTGACCCGGGCCACCCAGCTGGCCGGCTCCTTCATGGTAGCCGATACGGAGCCCGCGCTCGTGAAGCGTGCTTCGCGTAGTGCCACCCAGTCGAAACGTCTGCCTGCATCCGTCTTACAGACCTCACCTTATTATGTCTTTTCCCGTGGTGCCGGATGCGGCTTCGTCATTGTCAGTGGCGACGATTGCCTGCCCGACATCATCGGCTACACCGAGAATGGCGACTACGACGAAGCCCTGCTCCCGCCTGCTCTGCTCGGCTGGCTCGAAAACATCGGAAACGCCGTAGAGGCCGCACAGGCTGCCGGACAGAACGTGAGCCGGAAGAGCTCAAGTCGCGCGAATGCCCCGGCTGCAGCTGCCACATCGGCCAAGACCGACATCTCGCCGCTCTGCACGACGCACTGGCACCAGTCCTGGCCCTACAACAACCGCTGCCCATACATCACGGGCACGACCAACCGCGCAGCCACGGGCTGTGTGGCCACCGCAGCCACGCAGGTAGCCTTCTATTTCCGCAAAGATCTGCCAGCCACGTTGCCCGCCGCTACGCCTACCTATTCCTACGGCGATGCGCCCGTCACGGAGAGCCTGCCGGCAGGCACCCCGATGAAGTACGACCTCATGCTCGACAGCTATGGATCGGAACCGTCGGAATACGAGGATGCCGTGGCCGACTTCATGTTCGCTATGGGAGCCGCCACCTATCTCACTTACGGTTCCTCCACCTCAGGCCAGATTTCTGATGTGGTCAACACCTACAACAAGTACTTCAATCTTTCGAGCACCTGCATCTACAAGTCCTCCGTCTCCTCGCAGGCCACGTGGGAAAACATGATCTACGGCGACCTGGCCGAGGGCTGTCCGCTGATTTATACCGGCTATGTGGAGTCGAGCGGCGGCCATGCCGTCCTCATTGACGGCTACCAGGCCTCCTCCAACCTCTTCCATTTCAATTTCGGTTGGGGCGGACAAGGCGATGGCTACTTCACCGTGGACGACGAGACGGGCATGAATGGCTTCATCTACTGGCAGGGCATGACCTATCAGGTGCGTCCGCTCCAGCCTAACCTCTCGGCCGCGATTTCCCTACCCGAGGGATTCCACTACAACCATGCCAACACTGTCCGCCTTACCCTCACCAACAACGGCACGCTCGACTACTCCGGCCTCTACCTCTTCGCCTCCACCTCCAATAGCACACCGACAGCCCTTTCCGGCGCGAAGGCAAGCAACACGGCCACGCTTCTTCCCAACGACGGCACATCCGTTAGCATTGACCTCTCTCTCAAACCTGCGCAGAAAGGCACGTGGTATCTCACTTTGACCGACAAGAATCTGCACGTGCTGGCTCAAACCACCGCCACGCCCGACACCGCCTCTTACAGCCTTGATGTCAACCGCCTCTCCGTACTTGGCAGTTCAGACACCGAGCAGCACCAGGGACACACCTACCAAGTCGTTTACGGAAGTCGCGCCACCGTTGTGGCCCATGTCACCAATACCAGCGACATCGCCTACGACGACAACCCCTATGTTGAGCTCTACGCCAGCGATGACGACGGGGCTACCTTCGCGTTGGTCGGCACCCGTGTCTGCACCTCGGCCGATGTGCCGGTCGGCTTCGAAGGCGAATTCTCCTACCTTTTCACACCGAGTTCATCCAGTTGCCCCGTTGAAGTGGGCAAACCCTATTATGCCCGCCTGCGCCAGCCGCTTTCCAAGCGTTCCGATGCCAGCCTCTGCTTTCTGTCAGCCGACTCCATTGTCCGTTTCATTCTGGTCACGCCCGATGAGGAGCTGACAGCCACGCTCGACTCGACCACCCTCACCTTCGCAGGCACGTGGGACGCCTACCAGTTCTCCACGCTGGCTGCACGGTCGGCCAACAGCGGTGCGCTCTCCTACGACCTCACAGCCGTGACGTCCGTTGCCGACGTACCGTCGGTTGAAGGCAAGCCGAATGCCATATTCTATGCCGCCGCTGGTTCCTCAGCCACGGGCGTGAACGTTGTCTGCGGCGACGTAGCCGATACGCTCAGCCTCACCTTTGGTGCCGACTTCATTCCGGCCCGTCCGTTCACGGCCCGTGCCGCCTCGTTCAGCCTCGCCGGCACCACGCCGGCAGCCTGGAATCTCGTGACCGTTCCGTTCGACCTCGACCTGCCCGACGGCATCGTGGGCAAGGAAATCGATGCGCATTCCGCTGCGGGCATCAACAACAGGACCACCACGCTGCGCACGCTGACCGCCGGACGCACCTATCTGCTCATGCCGGCTTCCGACCGCACACTCACGCTGCACGCCACACAGACTTCCGTAGCCGCTGCCCCTGTCGTCAATGCCGACACGGCAGTCATCGGCACCTATACCGCTGCCACCGCCCCTGCCGGAGCCTTCCGCTTGGAGACCGGCGACACTCAGTATTTCGTGCCACAGGATGCTGACTTCAGCGTGGCAGCCTTCAGCGGCTGGTTCTACGCCTCGAATGTCACGAACCAATTCGGAGCCAGCTCCAACAGGAGCATAGACCCGGGCTATCTCGCCTTGGCACAGGACATCCAGGCCGCCTGGGACATCTACGACTCCTGCGCCGGCATCGCCACGGAGCAGGCTCGCGCCACTCTGGCCGACAGTCTTGCCGCCGCCCAGCATGTCTTTGCCCTGCGTACTCTGTCCTCCACGAAGCTCGCTTACGCCTATGGTGACAGCCTGCTCGCATTGGCACAGCGCGTCGCCGCCACCTATCAGGATCATCTTGATGTCGCCGTTGACCTCACCGGCTACATTGTCAATCCATCGTTCGAAGAGTCTGCCTCCACCACTGCCACGGCCGGTTCCCTCATGGGCTGGACCGCCGACGGTACGGGTGTCAGCGTCCGCTCAGCCACAGCCAACGCCTACCGAGGTGTCGGAGCCGACGGCAACTACCTGCTCTACAGCCGCCAGTCCGACACCGACGAAGGCAGCTCTGTCCGTCAGACCGTTCATGGTCTCCCGTCCGGACTCTATTCCCTCACCGCTCGTGTCGGCACGTCGGAAGGTGATTCCGTCACTCTCTTCGCCAACGATGAGACGGCCACAGTCTCCGCACACTCCTTCGGACAATACTACCTCACCACGGCCAGCATTGACAGCATCGTCATCACCGATGCCGATTCCCTCACCCTCGGCATCCGTGCCGGACACTGGTACAAGGCCGATGACTTCCGTCTCGTGCGGCTTCGCTCTCTTACGGCCGAAGAAGATCCCGTGGCCATTGTCGCAGTCTCGTCCGATGCCCGTCCGCAGCTCTCTGTGCAGGCCGGTCCGGGCTGCATCATCCTGTCCGCCGCCGTTCCGCAGCGCGTCAGCATCCATGCGCCGTCCGGTGCCCTTGTGCGTCAGCTCCCGTCGCTCTCCGGCACCGTCCGCATTCCGCTCCCTGCCGGACTCTATATCGTGGGTGGCGTGAAGGTCTATGTCCATTGAGCATCACCGCTCTCTTTCATTTTCTTTTTAATACCTAATCAAAAACATGGAAAGTATGGGAAGGCATCAACGAATGAGACGGGCGGCACTGGCGGCGATGCTGGCGATGACGGCCGTGACGGGCTTGTGGGCTCAACGTGTGTACCAGCCGCTGGGGCGCGGAGTAGTGACGTCGAACGACGGGCAGGGTGTTCTGGTGTCGTGGCGACATCTGGCTCAGGAGCCGGAGGATGCCACATACAACGTGTATGTGAACGGAACGAAGGTGAATGCTTCGCCGCTGACGAAGACGAATTTCCGCACGACGACGGCTGTGGTGCCCACGGGGGCGAGCGTGGCCGTGACAGCGGTGAGCGGCGGGCAGGAGTCTGCGCTCAGCCAGCCCTGGAGGGTGAAGGCATGGTCGTGGAACAATGTGGTAGCCGACATCCCGTTCGAGACAAAGGTGCTCACGCCCGACGACTATCGGGTCAAATACGTGTGGCCGGCCGACTTGGACGGCGATGGGGAGTATGAGTATGTGGTGGATCGTCTGAGCACGACGGACATCAGTACGCGCTCCCACAAACTGCAGGCTTACGACAGAAACGGTACGTGTCTGTGGACGGTGGATTTGGGACCGAACGTGAACATCGACGCGGGACAGAACGACATGGTGGTGGCCTACGACATCGACTGCGACGGACGGGCGGAGGTCATCATACGCTCCTCGGACGGCACACGCTTCTGGGATCAGGAGAACGACACGTTCGGCACGTATGTGTTCGGCAAGACTACGCCGGACATCGATGGTGACGGAGTGACTGACTATTGGAGCAGCACGACGCGCAACGCACCATTCTACGCCTCCGTCATCGACGGACTGACGGGTGCGGAGAAGTGCAGTGCGGAACTGAAGTATGAGGAGGTGACGGACGGCACGGACAGCTGGACGCGGACGAACCGCAGCGACTACATGGGCGAGGGATATTCGTTCATGGAAGGGCACTTCGGTATCGGTTATCTGGATGGCATCCATCCGAGCGTACTCATGGAGTGTCAGGACCGCACGACGGACGGCAATCACCACACGTATGTGTTCGTCTTCAACTATGACTTCGATGGGGGTACGGCGCAGAACTGGCATCATGCTGCCACTGCGACAGGCAAGGGAGCCACGTTCCACCAGATACGCATTGCGGACATGGACGGCGACGGACGCGACGAGCTTGTGCAGGGCGGCTACTGGCTCAATCCGCTGAGCGGCAAGTATCAGAGCTCGGGCATCGCGCACGGTGACCGTTTCCGTGTGAGCGACATCAACCCCGAGCGGCCGGGCATGGAGGTGTATGCCATCCAGCAGAACCAGTTGTTGGGACAGGTGCTCTACGACGCGGCATCCGGCGAGCACATCAAGGAGTGGTATCTCGCCTCGACGGGCGATGTGGGCCGGGGCGAGTGTATGGACGTGGACCTGACGCACAAGGGATATGAAATCTATTCCACGATGGCGAATCTCTACAGCTGCGAGGGTGATGTCATCAAGGAAGGTGATACGGATTATCCCTTCGAGGGCATCTGGTGGGACGGGTTGCTCGACCGCGAGGTGCTCGGTTCCCACGGCGGCAGTGGTTGGAACACGAACGTGATGATCAACAAATATGGAGGCAATCGCCTGATTCAGATATCGAAGGAAAGCAACTATGCCGTCCATTCCTGCACGGCCAACCGGCCGCTCTTCGTAGGCGACATCATGGGCGACTGGCGCGAGGAGGTGATTCTGGCCAAGCAGAGCGACAGCTCCAGCACAGGCTTCGTGGTTTACAGCACGGCTGCGGAGACGGACTACAGTTTCTATTGCCTGCAACAGGATCCGCACTATCGTGGCGACTGCACCACGCGGGGCTACTACCAGAGCCCGAACACGGGATTCTATCTCGGCGGCGACATGCCGCTGCCGCCGCTGCCGCCAATGATGACGACGGATGTCAGCTATGCGTCGGGCAGCTGGACTTCGGCTTTGGCCGACGGACGGTCGTTGATGTTCTCGCTCGAAGGGCAGAACTCGGCCACCATTGACATCAACGGCACAGTGGCGCCGGATACCGTGTTCTGGATGAATCCGCTGGGACATGACTATACGTTCGGCGGAACAGGCACCATCGGCGGAACAACTGAAATCTGGAAGTCGCAGCAGGGCACCGTGACGCTGAACAACGATATTACCTCGACGGGCACCACCTACGTGAGCGAGGGAGTGCTGGAAGTGAACGGCAGCGTGTCGGGAGCCGTGGAGCTGCGTAGCCGGGGCACCCTGCAGGGCAATGCCACGCTGAGCGGGCCGCTGACGCTGGAGGGCGCACTCAACTACGAAGGAGGCCGTTTGCGACCGGGCCGGGGAGGCAACGGCTCCATCGGAGTCATCACGCTCAATGGCACGCTCGACATTGCGCATCGGCTGTACATGGAAATGGATGTGACGGCGCAGAGCGAGCCGGCGGCTGACTTGATTCAAGTGAACGGCGATGTGAAGGCGCAGGCGGCAGCCATCTTCACCATTGTGGCTGACGACGGCAGTGTGATGCCGGGACGTTACAAGCTCCTCAGTTACACAGGCACGTTCGAGGGCAGCATGGACAACTTCTCCGTGAAGGGATTGACGGGACTCTCGTATGCTTTGGTTCAGCAGAATCAGGCCATCTGGCTGCAGGTCAACGAGCAACGGGCAGCGGCCGACGGCGTGAGCTGGACAGGAGCGGAGAGTGGCGAATGGAACTACAGCCAGGCCAACTTCCTGCTCGACGGCGAGGCAACGGAGTTTGTGGCCAACGACACGATTGCTTTCGACGACTCGGCTGTGAACGTGTCGATTGCTGTTCCGGAGCTGATGCCTACGGGAGGTGTCACTTTTTCCAATGAAACTGTCACCTACACGCTCAGCGGCAACGGCGGACTGAGCGGTGCGGGTGGACTCACCAAGGTAGGCGACGGACGGCTGGTGCTCCAGACGACCAAGAGCGACTATACGGGTGAAACGGTCATCAACGGTGGCACGGTGGTGGTGAAGGAGCTGGCCAACGGCGGCACCGCCAGTTCCATCGGCGCGGCATCGTCAGATGCCTCGAACCTGCAAATCGGGCGGGCCGTCTTGGTGGTGGACAACGTCAGTGCGGCCACCGACCGTGGCCTGACGCTGACGGATTCGGCTACGATTCAGAATGCGTCCGGCTCGCTCACGTTGCAGGGCATCGTGAAGGGTACGGGCATGCTGACGAAAGCGGGAGGCGGCCAGCTGAGCCTGACCTACGGGGCGAATCCGTGGAGCGGTGGAACGACGCTGAAAGCCGGAACGCTGGCGATGGGAGCCTGGAACACGACATTCGGCAAGGCCGGTTCCCCGCTTCATGTCACCGGCACGTCGGCCATCCGCATATTCGATAACAACTCTACGTCGGCCGTTCCGGTGCTGAACAATGCCATCACCGTAGATGACGGCAAGGTGCTGACCATCTACGGCGGCTCGCGCTGCAAGGTGGGTGGCAGTCTGAGCGGCGGTGGAACCGTGAAAATTACTTTCCCTTACGTGCGGGGCGATTTCTACGCCAATTTGACGGACTTCAGCGGTTTGCTGGAGAACACAAGCGGACAGATGCGTCTGACATCGGCCATGAACATGGAGCAGGGCACGTATCAGCCCGATGCCGGTGTCTATACAGCCGGCGTGAAGAGTCAGAGCGGCAGCGAGACGAGCATGACGCACAAAATCGGTGCGTTGCAGGGGCAGGCATCAGATGCCTCGTTCGGTACGGGCATCTGGAATGTGGGCTATCTCGGCACCGACACGGAGTTTGCCGGAACCTTCAACTCCTCTGCCACGCTGAATAAATATGGAGACGGTCAGCTTGCGCTCTCGGGAGCCAGTGCGGCTCCGGTGAATGTGTATGCCGGTGTGCTGAGCCTGAACAACGCAGACGCTGCTACGACGACGGGACTTGTGACCGTCTATACGGGTGGCACGGTGCTGGGTGCGGGCATGGCGGCTTCGGTCACGGTGAACCAGGGCGGCACGCTCGGTGCGGGTAAGCCGGCATCGCTCACCGTCGGTACGCTCACGCTCACGGGAAATCTGACTGTACGGAGTGGCGCAAACATCCGCGTGCGGGGACGTGCCACCAGCCGTGTGGACGCTTTCGACGTGGCGGGACGCGTCACGCTCACCAGTCCGCACTTCGTGATGGAGCGGCTGTCGGCCGACTGGAAGGCAGATACGGATTATAAAGTCTTCACAGGTACGGGCACCATCACGCTCACGGGCACGCCGACGTTCGAGCCGGAGATACCTGTGGCAGGCTGTGTGTGGGACTACTCATCGCTGGCTTCTGATGGTATTCTCCGCATCGTGGCCGACCCCGTCGGCATCCGCAGTGTTGAAGCGGATGGCAAGACTGGAGAAATTTATGATGTCTCCGGACGGAAAGCTGCCGACATGAGCCGTCATGGCGTGTATGTTGTGAACGGCAAGAAAGTCGTGAAGTGATCATCACGACATCATAGCAAGAAAAAAGGACGATGCCCGCAATGCCAGGCATCGTCCTTTTTTGATTGTTGGAGCTCTCAATTTTTCTGAGCCTCTTCAGCAGTGGAATCGGCATGTGACGTGTCCGCGCGTTGTTTGGCCAAGTATTCGGGCAGATTGAGACCAGCCATGTTGAAGAGTTCGTTGAGCGGTGGCACGGACTTCATGAGACCGCTGATGAAGTTGGCAGTAGAGCCTTTGCCGTCAGCGGAGTTGCCGCCGTCCCAGACGGTGACGTGGTCGATGTTGATGCCCTTGACGGCTTCCACTTGAGTCTTGACGAGTTCAGGAAGCTTTTCGAGCAGCAGAAGCATATAAGCTTTGTTGGCATCGCCTCCGGCGGCCTGCACCATCTTGTCGTAACCGGCGGCCTGCTTGGTCAGCACCTCGTAGTAACCTTTGGCTTCTGCTTCCATCTTGGCATAGATGGCATCGGCCTGTCCTTTGGCGTTCACGCGGATCTTCTCGGCCTCGGCCTCGGCTTCGATGACGAGTCGCTGCTTCTCGATTTCCTGCGGCACGATGATATTGGCTTTCTGTGTGGCAGCCTCACGTTCGGCACGGACGTTCTCTGCCTCACGTTCGGCGGCATAGGCTTCCTGTTGCGCCTTGGCCTGCTGTACGCGTTCGGCGGCTGTGGCCAAGCGGTTGGCTTCGGCTTCCTTCTCGCGGCGGTCAGCGTCCGACATGGCGATTTCCACTTTGGCGGTGTTCTCGCCTTTCACGGCATCGGCATTGGCCTCTGCGGTGCGGACGCGGGTCTCCCGGACGGCTACGGCCTTGCCGATTTCGCCGACTTTCTCCTGTTCGGCCACGCGCACCTTGGCTTCGTTGATGGCGCGGGCGGCGGCTTCCTGTCCTAAGGCCTCGATGTAGCCGCTCTCGTCCTTGATGTCCGTCACGTTGACATTGATGAGGCGCAGTCCGATTTTCTTGAGTTCCACCTCGACGTTGGCGGAGATATTCTCCAGAAATTTGTCACGGTCGTTGTTGAGCTCCTCGATGCTCATGGTGGCGATGACCAGACGCAACTGTCCGAAGAGAATGTCGCGGGCCAGCTCCTGAATCTGACTTGGGGTGAGGCCGAGCAGGCGCTCGGCAGCAGCGTTCATCGATTCGGGGTCGGTGGAGATGCCGACGGTGAAGCGGCTCGGCACGTCGACGCGGATGTTCTGCTTCGACAGTGCGTTGGTGAGGTTGGCATCAATGCTGATGGGCGTGAGGGAGAGGTAGGCGTAATCCTCGATGACCGGCCAGACAAAGGCACCTCCGCCGTGGATGCATCGGGCACTGGACTTGTTGCTCCGGCTGCCGTAGATGACGAGAATCTTGTCGGACGGACAACGGCGGTAGCGGTTCACGATGGCGATGAAAAGGCACACCGCCACAATGACGGCTGCAAAGATGATATACGGTTGAAACATAGGGAAAAAGTGAATGATGTGTGATGAATATTTTCAGGAATGCTCGGAAAGGGGCTCCACCTTGAGCGTCTGGCCGTCGATTACTGTCGTGATGCGGACGAGTGCGCCCGTCTTGATGGCCGCCCCGTCGGTGATTGCGTCAATCTCGTGGGCAGCACCGTTGACACTCACCTGCACTTTGCCTTTTCCCGTTCCGCCTTCAGGGATGCGGAGATAGACGTTGGCGGTCTTGCCCTCGCAGAGATGGATGTTGAAGGCACCGTTGGCCTCGAACCTCTTGGTCTGCTTCTTCACATAGAAGAACATCAGCACGAACAGGATGCCGATGACGATGCTGACGAGAATGAGCAGGAAGGGGCTTTCGATGGCGTTGCTGAAACTGACGCCTCCCCAACCGAATCCGAGGAGAAAATTGATGAGGTTGCGGATGGAGAAGAGGGAAATGCCTCCACCCAGGTCCATCGTGTCCGAATCCACGCTGCCGAAGTCAGCCACGTCGAAATCCACGTCCACGTCGCTGCTGTCCATGCCGATGAGCGTGAGCACCATTTGGATGATGAAGATGACGGACGAGATGATGGCACATGCCCAGAACACCTGTTCGAGTGGGCTGAAGGCCGAAAACCAGTTCATGAATGCTTGTACCATAATAAATAGGTGAGTGTGTAAAGAGTGACGGTTGGTTCCCGCCGCGAAGTTAAGGCTTTCACACAAAAAATCCAACACTTCGGAAGAAAAAGTGTCCCTGTGGGGAAGATTTCTTCGGTGTCGGACTTTTTGCAAATGAGGGGAGTCGCCACTCCACGCTCGTTTCTGAAATTCAGGCCATGAATCTCGCGACCCTGCCATGAAGAAAAATACTAACCTAATCTAATAACTATTTTTAACTAACTAATCATGATAACCTTATGACTTACTCTTTATGATTTTCTACGTTGCAAAGTTACGGACTTCCCGCCCGGATCCATGTCAATCATCGTTCAAATATGTTCAAATATGAATCGTTTTGTATTTTGGATGTAACATTTTCTTTCAATGATGTAACATGGGGCGATTTTTTCCTGAAATGTTTCAAAATTGAATGTATATGATAAGAATTTGATAAATATGATTCGCGGATTTTTGATTACTTTGCAGCAGGAAAACAGAAGAAGATAGAATTTTCAGATACATGGCAACGACAAATGTAACCTCTCAGGAATCCCGCGGATTCTACAAGCTCAGCTGGCTGCAACGCATCGGCTTCGGCGCGGGCGACATGGCCCAGAACCTCATCTACCAGACCATCAGCATCTGGCTCCTGTTCTTCTATACGAACGTGTTCGGGCTGGATGCCGGCGCGGCAGGCATCATGTTTCTCGTGGTGCGGATCATCGACGTGATTTGGGATCCGATTGTGGGCACCTACGTCGATAAGCACAATCCCCGATGGGGCAAGTACCGTTCCTATCTCGTGTTCGCCGGCGTTCCCCTTGTCGGTTTTGCCATCCTCTGCTTCTGGAACGGACTGAGCGGGGCGAACGACACGGTGAAGCTCATCTATGCCTACGTGACCTATGTGGGTATGTCGATGCTCTATACGCTGATCAATGTACCTTACGGCGCACTGAATTCCTCGCTGACGCGTGACACGGACGAAATCACGATTCTCACCTCCGTCCGCATGTTCATGGCCAATATCGGCGGTCTGCTGGTGAGCGCCGGCATTCCGCTGCTGGTGTGTCTGCTCACCTCGGCCGGTCAGACGGAGTTCCGCCATGCGGTCGATACCGCCGTATTCATGGGTCTCGGTTCCCTGCCTTCGTTCATCTTCATGCCGATGGTGCCGGCCATCAAGCGCAGGGTGGGCAAGAAAAACATGTTCTACATCTTTCTTACCATAGCCATTGTCGGCATGGCCCTGCTCTATGTGGTCGGCATGACAGGGCTGAAGAACAGCAACGCCGCCATCAACATCTGCCAGTTCATCAAGTCGAGCGGCGTGATTGTGGCCACGGGCTATATGTGGGCACTCGTGCCCGAGGTCATCTCCTATTCCGAATGGAAGTCGGGCAAACGCATCTCAGGCATTGTCAATGCCCTCACGGGCATCTTCTTCAAGGCTGGCATGGCTTTGGGCGGCGTGGTGCCCGGCATCGTGCTCTGGCTCACCTCCTACAAGCCGGCCGGCCAGGCCGGTCAGAGCGGCACCACCGACCCCCGCGCTTGGTTTCTCACGATGCTCATCTTCGGTCTCACGGCCCTGCTCTTGCTCTTCTTCTGTTTCAGCCAATGCAAGGAACGCGTGGTGATGGATGTCAAGGAAACGGCCAACGTGCGGGTGAGCGACCTGTGGCGCGAGTTTGCCCACAACCGTCCGCTACGCATCCTCGCCTTCTTCTTTATTACGGCCTTCGCCATGATGTCGGTGGGCAATGCCGCCGGCGCTTACTTCATGGCCGAACGTTTCAATGAGGCACTGCCTGCGCTCCAGTGGCAGGGCATCCTGTGGCTGATGTGCGTCATTCCGGCCATGCTCCTGCTCCTCGCCATGTACATCATCTCGAAATATGAACTGACGGACGAGGTCATCGATAAGATCAATCATGAGATTGAGACCCGGAGCCAGAGCGGCGAAGAACATTGAATTTTGAAAGAAAACCATCCCCAAAGTATTTTTGTTGACCCCATGAAAAAGTTATTTCTCCTCTTGGTTGCCGGCATCATGGCGTGCGGTGCGGCTGCCCAGTACCCCCGGAACTCCCTGCGCGAGGCGTTCAAAGACAAATTCCTCATCGGTGCGGCTCTGAGTGTGCGCAACGTGAATTCCCCCGACATCGGGCTGCAACGGCTCATCCGCAACCAGTTCTCCTCCATCGTGGCCGAAAACTGCATGAAGGGCGAGGCCCTGCAGCCCGAAGAAGGAACGTTCGACTTTGCTGATGCCGACAAGTTGGTGGAACTGGGTCTGCGGAACGGACAAGCCGTCATCGGCCACTGCCTCATTTGGCACGATCAGGCTCCCTACTGGTTCTATACCGACTCGCTGGGACATCCGGTCACGCCCGAAGTGCTCGCTGCCCGCATCCGTGCCCACATTCAGACCGTTGTCGGCCACTTCAGGGGGCGCGTGCGTGGCTGGGATGTGGTGAACGAGGCCATCCTCGACGATGGCAGTTTCCGGCCGTCGCCCCTCTATCAGATTCTCGGCGAGGACTTCTTCGAGATTGCCTTCAAGGCCGCGCACGAGGCCGACCCCGATGCCGAACTCTATTACAACGACTACTCGATGGACCGGCCCGGCAAGCGGGCGGCCGTGGTGCGCCTTGTCGGACGGCTGAAGGCCAAGGGCTGTCGCGTGGATGCCATCGGCATGCAGTCCCACTTGTCGCTCGACACGCCGCTTGACGAATATGAAAAGAGCATCGTCGCCTTCGGTCAGACAGGATGCAAGGTGATGGCCACGGAGCTCGACCTCTCCGTGCTGCCTTGGCCGGGCGGCAACAACGGCGCTGCCATCAGCACCCGCTTCGATTACGATGCCCTGCTGAACCCCTACGCCGACGGACTGCCGAAAGACGTGCGGCAGCGGCAGCGGGATTTCTACGACCGTCTCTTCGCCATCTACCTCCGTCATGCCGACGTGATGGAGCGTGTCACCTTCTGGGGCGTGTCCGATGCCGACTCGTGGAAGAACAGCTGGCCCGTGCCCGGCCGCACTGACTATCCGCTGGCCTTCGACCGCCAACTCCGTCCGAAACCCTTCGTCAAGGACATCATCAAGATGGTCAAGGACTAAAACAAAGTCTTTTTTCCTCCGACAACACAATCAGTATCATGAAACGTTATTTGATTCCGGGCGATTATTTCGCCGACCCTTCCGTCCATGTTTTCAACGGACGCGTGTACATCTATCCTTCCCACGACCGTGAGTCTGGCATTCCCGAGGACGACTGGGGCAGCCATTTCGACATGCGCGACTACCACGTGTTCTCCATCGACGGCGACATCATGACCGCTCCCGTCGTCGACCACGGCGTGGCACTCGATGTCAAGGACGTGCCTTGGGCCACACGCCAGATGTGGGACTGCGACTGCCAGGAGAAGGATGGCAAATACTACCTCTATTTCCCCGCCAAGGACAAGACGGACATCTTCCGCATCGGAGTTGCCGTCAGCGACCGCCCCGAAGGCCCTTTCACGCCACTGCCCGACCCGATGCAGGGCAGCTATTCCATCGACCAGTGCGTGTTCCGCGACGACGACGGCAAGTTCTACATGTATTTTGGCGGTCTGATGGGCGGCCAGCTCCAGCGTTACCGCGACAATCATGCCCTCGAGTCCGCCACCTTCCCCGCCGACGATGAACCGGCCATTCCGCCGCGTGTTGCCCGGCTCAGCGACGACATGCTTCAGTTCGCCGAGCCGCCCCGCGGAGTCGTTATCCTCGACGAACACGGCCAGCCCCTCACAGCGGGCGACCACGACCGCCGTTTCTTCGAAGCCTCCTGGATGCACAAATACGGGGGACGCTACTATTTCTCCTACTCCACGGGCGACACCCATCTGCTCTGTTATGCCACAGGCGACAACCCCTACGGCCCGTTCACCTATCAGGGTGTCATCCTCACGCCCGTCGTCGGCTGGACCACCCACCACTGCATCATCCGGCACAACGGCCGTTGGTACCTCTTCCACCACGACTCCGTTCCGTCCGGCGGACGGACTTGGCTCCGCAGCTTGAAAGTCTGTGAGTTGCATTACGATGCCGAAGGCCACATTCAGACCATCGACGGCATGGCGAAATGAAGTACGGCTCACCGAAGCCCCGGTGAGCCGCACTTTTTTTGCAAGACTACTGCGAAAAAAAGTCCATCCTTGGGCTTGAAAATTTCTCACTCAGACTGATTTCTGAAAAAACGAACGCGTTCGTTTTCCGGAACGAACGTCTTCGTTCAGCGAAACGAACGCCTTCGTCCGACACCAAATCGCCGCAGTTGGCAACTTTTCTCTGCGCAGTTGGCGTTGAAAATTGCCGGAGAAGCTATATGAGAAAGGCGGCACTATTTCCTAATCATATAAGCTTGCCATATCTATACGACTCTGATTATGTATAAGACCGTCAAATACTTCATGTTCTTTTGTCTGTTCCTGATGGCTGTTTCATGCGGACACAGGAAGGAACATCAGTTATTGCTTCGAGCAGAGCAATTTCTTTTCAATAACCCCGACAGCGCAGAATGTTACCTCGACTCAATTGGCAATTGGCATCAACTGGAAAAGAGCGATCGTGCCCTGTATGGTCTGATACGCACGATGACGAATGACTTGCAAGGGCGCGATTTGTCTAATGACTCACTGATACGTACAGCTTACGATTATTTTCGGGCAGTCAGCAAGGATGGTTATAGTTCCGACTCTCTGCTGCTTCGACGCTATGGACGCAGCTGCTTCTATCTAAGCAATTATGCAGAGAATATTGATAGTCTCAATCAAGCTGAACGCTTGCGCCGGATTGCCATCCACGTTTCCACCGCAACCCATGACTGGCATCTGTGTTATTTGGCATACATCTATCTGGCGTTACAGAAGCGACTGGATAATGTAACGGAGGCCATCCGTCTGGCCTTGAAGTCGAAGGAAACCTATGATATGATACGCGATAATCCTCGGAATGAAGTCATACTACTCATCAACATCGGGAAAATCTATACTGCGGCATTGGACACAGCGAATTCAGAGAAGTATCTGGGTCAGGCACTCCGTTTGGCAGAAAAGCAACATATGTATGATTTGAAGAAAGAAACATTCATGGCCTTGGCTGTTGCATACATGTCTTCAGGCCGTTCATCGGAGGCTCTGCGATATGCAAAAATCGGATGCAGTGAACCTGATTCTGCACATCAGTCATCTGCAATGCTTACACTGGCCTATTGTTATATGCAGTGCGATTCCTTGAGAATGGCTAAACAACTGTTTGAAAGCATCCCCTGCGATTCAGACGTGACAATGAAATGCATCATATCCCGACGGCTGGCTCATATTTCCATGAAACTCCATGCTGTCGATTCGGCAATGGAATACTATGATTCGGCATTTCATTTCTCAGAGCAGATGTATATGGAGTCATTGGCCAGTCATGACGCCTATGCCAAAGAAAGTTTCCATAAAGAACATCTTCATGAACTTCAAAGACAGAAAGGACAACGCCTGAGTAGGCTTGTGGTGGGAGGTGCTACAGTAATTATTATGATTGCACTATTCGTTTTCTTTTACTACAGAAAACGATTGGAATTGGAAGAACTGCGTCATCTGAATTTTTCGTTGCAAACTCAGCATGAGCGCGACTTGTTACTTCAAAAGCAAAAAGAACAGTCTCTCATCATTGAGGAAAATGAAAAGGAATTTGAACTTCAGAAGCAAGTGTTGCATCAAAGAAATCTCAAACTGTCGTTAATGCAATTGCATTTTTTGCAGAGTCTGGAACTGATGAAGTCACAAAAAATTGCCAACATGACTTATGATATGTCTGAAGCAGAATGGAAACAAGTTGAAAATCTGCTGAATGATACAGATGAGAATTTTGTCCAGAATCTGCGGGCAAGCCACCCAGAATTCAGTGAAGAAGACATTCAGCTGTGCATTTTGATGCGTATGAAAATTCCGAATGCAGTAATCGGCAGAATCTACAATATAGGCTTGTCTGCGGTGAAGAAGCGCAAGTCAAATTTGAAAAAACAAGGCTTTGGCATGTCTGAAACCAATGTTACCTTGGATGATATTATAGAGAGAATGTAAGTGAAAATGGAGCATTGAAAGTTAATAAATCTTAATTGGGAGGTGTCGTGAAGCATATTTCCACCCCCTAAAAACACTTAATTTTGATGCCGTTATCCTTTTACAAAATTGATTACTAAGTACTTAATATTTCGTACATCCTTTCCACCATTTTCCACCCCTGTTAATTTGTTGCAAAAACATTTAGCTGCTAACTTTGCAGCACAACAAATGATATAAACAAAAATTGCCATAAGTAAAAACCGTAAATAAATGAAAATGTCATTGGCTGTATTTTTAATTGCATTGTGTATTGCCGTGAATGGCCATGCACAAAATGATGTAACCCCAATAGAATTGGTAAAAAGTGGAGGACAGAATCCTCGTCCACATAGCCTTGTGGAGGACAATATTCCACATATCGTTGCTGAGTTTGATGAAGATAGCCTTTATGTGTCTTTGGCGGAATGCAGAGGAATAGTAATTCTGACAATAACAACAGAGGAAGAAGATACTGTAGAATCACTTATCTTCCATGCTAATGGAGAAGAAATGGAAGCCTCTATTGATATTTCTCATTATTCAGCAGGTGTTTATAATCTATCCATTATGCTTGACAGTGGTGACATTTATGCTGGGCAATTTGAAATAGAATCGCATTGAGATGACGTTGAAGAAATCTCTATCTCCTCTACATAATTATGTGCTCCAAGCCATTATGAGAAATTTTATTTTCATCTTGCTATTGGGAATTTCAACTACAGTTGCACTTCCTGCTGGTCTTCGTCCTTCCCGTGCGCAGATTCTGAAGATGAATCCACAGTTGCAGACATTGATAGACAGTTACAAGGCGGACACACTCAAGCAGAAGGCTGTACTCTTTCTCATAGACAACCTGCCGTTTCATGGCGGTGTCGCAACATGCGATGGACTTCAGCCATTGTACAAGACCTATGAAATGTATAGCCAGACGAACTTGCCCCCAGAGCAAGTGAAGGATTCAGTCCGTCGTCTGTATGGTAATTGGAGCACAAGTTCCTTGGACTTCATCAGTGACGTGAAAATTGATGTTGAACTATTGCGGCGAAATGTAGACTTTGCGTTTCAAGTCTGGCGCGAATGTCCGTGGAAAACCTCCATCACCTTTGATGATTTCTGTGAATATGTGCTGCCATACAGGGTGGGAAATGAAGAACTGTTTGACTGGAGAGAACAGACTTTCAGCAAGTTTCGTGGTCTGTTTGCACGGCTGAAGAAAGACCCTCGTGCCTGTGACATTAAATTTGCAGCTCAGCAGGTGCTTGACACATTGACGGTTCTCCCATCAAAGTTCACGGAACAGCTCTCGACCGACATCTATCCCGGAGCACGAATTGTGGACTGGCGTGTGGGCAGTTGTCTCGACTTGACAGTGATGACGGTTTATGTGTTCCGTTCTTTGGGGCTTCCTTGTACGGTGGAGACCATGCTGATGCGGGGCGACAACAATGTGGCACACTATTGGAATGCCGTCATTGACGGTGATGGTCATGAATGGTTTTTCTCTTTACTATATGCAGTACACAAGCTGGAAGATCCTGCCACTTATTGGAATCCGAAAGGAAAGGTGTGGCGGATGACATATTCACTGAATGAGAACATGATGCAGGAGATGGGACAGAAGCAGGAACTCATACCTGCTGTATTTCAATATCCACTGATGGTGGATGTTACATCCCATTATGCTGCAAAGAAAAATTGGGGTGTACATATTCCGCGAAACAAACTGTTGAAGCCTTGTGCGGATGGCGAATTGGTATATCTATGCATGTCAAGCCGACTTCAATGGGTGCCTGTAGGATGGGGCAAGGCTGAAGGTGATTCAGTCGTTGTGAAAGATGCGGAAGGCGGTGTGGTCTATACTTTTGCAACTTATCGAGACAATCGTCTTGAAACCGTTACAGATCCCTTTCTGCTGGAGAGAGAACAAGACACCATCCGATGGTTTTCACCAGAACAGAAGACAGGAGATATTACCGTATTCCATAAATTCAATCTATTCATAGAACCCTTCATCACACGGATGGTCGGCGGAGTGTTCGAAGGCAGCAACCACGCCGATTTCTCAGAAGCGGATACCCTGCTCGTGATTCGGAAGAAACCTGTTCGTTTGTTGAACGTGTGCCTTCTATCGAATGACAAATCGTACCGCTATGTGCGTTATGTGGGCCCAAAAGAAAGTTATTGCAACATCTCTGAAGCCACATTCTATGTCTCAGACAATCCAACCCCATTGTCTGGCAACGTCATTGGCCCGCCAGACGGTGCTGATGGTGACCATTCTTATAGAAATGTTTTCGATGGAAATCCATACACTTCTTTCGACTACGTGAGAGCAGACGGTGGATGGGCCGGGCTGGATTTAGAACATCCTTGCAAAATCTCAAAAATCGTATTTACACCTCGCAATCGTGACAATTTCATCCGCTACGGAGACAGGTATGGACTTTTCTTCATGCAGGATGGTTATTGGCATTCGGCTGGTCAGCAGATTGCTGAGTCGGATTCTCTGAACTATACGGTTCCACTCAATGCGTTGCTCCTGCTCCGAAACTACAGTCGAGGGGTGGATGAACGAATCTTCGAATATGAAAATGGCGAACAAATCTTTTGGTAATATATAGAACATTGGGAGAGATGATTAGTCGCGTCTTCTACATATTGTCAGCTTTAGCAGCCGTTGCCATGCAGTTGTCGTATCAGCCGTGGTGCTGGGATGCCAATCTGCTACCGAAATGGTATGCTGGTGGAACGGTGCTCCTGCTGATGGTCATGACGTGGGCTATAGGAAATTTGGTCGGGAACAAAATAAGAATGGATTGGAGCAAATGTTTCCAAACCGCTGCAACAGCGGGCTTGGTGATGGAATGCCTTTTCGTATTCCATGAACTGTTGCAACATAGATTTTCCATTCCGGCCTCCGGCTGTCGCGGTACATACGACAACGCCTGTGGTCTGGCTCTGTCTGCCTGTATCTTTGCCTCAGCTTATCTACCTGGAAAAGACAAAGGAATATCATGGAACGGGATTGCAGTGATGTTCTGTCTCGTCTTGATTGTCTTGTCCTGTTCGAGAACAGGCATCTTGGCCTTTGCCACACTTCTTGCATGGCTATTCTGGAAGCAGATAAGTCTCTCTGCCGTCATGAAAGGCATTCTCTCAGGGATGCTGGCACTTTTGCTTTCGGTTATAATCTTTACTCAGAAACATGATTCCACCCACGGACGCCGGTTTGTTTTAGAGCGCACCTGCGAACTGGTGGCCCGCCGCCCTATAGGCGGATGGGGTGCAGAAGGCTTCCAACGGATGTATATGGCGGAACAAGGGGCGTATTTCGCCGGCCATCCTGACAGTTCTGAGGCACGGCTGGCTGACGAAGTTCATCATCCGATGAATGAATTCCTGCTGGTATGGCTGGACTATGGGCTGGCAGGACTGGCCTGTCTGGTGGCATTCTTTGTCGTCTGCCTTAGCTTTTCCCGCCGTTCCTTGCGTCTGTTAGGTCTGACATCCGTTCTTTTCGTTTTTTCTTGCTTCTCATACCCTTTTCATTATCCTGTGGCATGGGCGGCAGCATTCACGGTCTTGTGTCACAGCCTGTACAACATTCCGTCTTGTCGTCAGTTATTTCAGTCCTCACGATTTCCGTCAGTGGTACTGTGTGGATGCTTCCTGACCATACTCTGTGCCGTGCCTGTGGTTCGGTTTGATGCAACTTTCAGCTCTGCCCTGTTTTATGCTCGGATTCATAAGCACAACCATGCCCTGTCGAAGTTCAGAGAATTGCTGATACTGTCAGATAGGATACCTTACAACCTCCTGTGCCGTCAACGACAGGGCTATCTCCTGTATGATGCAGCTCATGAGCTGTTCACGACGGGACAGCTGTCCGAAGCAGCTGTGGTGGCATCACAATGTAGAGAGCACGTCAGCGGCTATGATTTGGAACTGCTGTCGGGCGACATCGATTTGCATTCTGGCCAATATCTGACTGCGGAGCAACATTATCAGCGGGCCTTGCACATGTGTCCGTCTCGTTTTGCACCTTTAGAAGGAATGCTGCGATGTGCGGTTCTTGAAGGAAACGATGGAGTAGCAAGCAACATAGCATCGGAGATAGTCGAAAAACCTGCAAAAATACCATCAGCAATGACATACAGAATCAAGCACGAAGCTAAAATAGTGTTGGATTCATTAAATCAACGTCACAAATAAGTATTCAATCAACTATTTATCAATTCTTAAAATCCACGTAAAATGAAAGTAAACTTCAAAGCCCTGCTCGGCGCAGTTGCCGGTATCATGATGCTCATGTCCACATTCGTGTTCACTGGATGTGACCAGGATTCAGACATTGAGGACGAATGGAACGAACAGGAAATTCTATCCCTCTCACGGAAAACCCGGTCAGGAAGTGGAGAAGATAATCCAGACCGTATATATGCGAAAGCAGGAACCTATCGAGCAGATTATATACAATGGAGTCATTGGACAGTCCAATGGTACAGTTACATGGGGTGCGTTCGATCCAGAGTTTGTAGCTGTGGATAATTTCATAGAAGACTTAACCTTTATAAGTTATGACTCGCGATATAGTAATGCAGAAGTCATTAGTAAATCTATCAATAGTTCATATGTGGGTTCTTCAAGTTTACAACTTGATTTGGGACTCTCATATACACAATACTTTCGAGTCGTACCTAATGCGAGTGGTCAGAATGATACAATTCAGGACAATGAGTCTAAAAATGCAACTTATTCTATAACTATTAATTATTATTAGAACAATGAAACACCTGATTTTCTTATTGGCCATTGTGGCGACAGCCAATCTGTGCCCGCCGTTGCAGATGTCGGCTATCAACATCCGGCAACCGGATTATCTCTCCATGTACGCCGACGGCGTGACGATTACCGAGGTGAAGAGCGACGGGACGGCCACGACGCTGTACTTTCATGCGGAGGGGAAACCGGGCGAGCGGCTGCGTTTTCTGAAGACCACGTACCTAAGCGATGAGCAGGACGACCGCTACAAAGCAACGGGCAGCAAAGGCATCCAATTGGGGGAATGGAAGAAATACGGCAAGAAGGGTAAGCTGGACTTCTCCATCTCGTTCGAGCCGCTGCCCGACACCTGCCGCGTGTTCGACTGCATCGAGGGGGATGCGGCATTCTCCAACTTCCGCTTCTATGCCATTCGTGAGGCAGGTTCGGACGGGGGCGTATTTTCCGTATCGGACACTGCTGCCCTCTCTCTTCCACAGGGAGTAAATGGAGTTTTGCCTGCGGTGGCTTTCCGCCCGGACACGGTGTGGATTGAGGGGAACATAGGGCAGGCCATTCAGTCTCCGACTGTGAAACTGCATGCCCATCTTCTTTTTGAGGAAAAATCTACGGGTAGCCTGCATGACATAGCCGTTTCCGCTGATGGAACATTCCGGACAGGCTTGCTGCTGACGGCTCCCTGCTGGGGCGTGGTACAAATAGCCAATGGCAACACGGCTCGCTGGAAGTCACTCATACTGATTCCGGGCTCTCGTCTTCAGCTCACGGCTGACAATTTTACGGAACCGATACAAGTCCGGACTGTGGAAGGTGTCGACTTCCAGCAGTTCTGTAGCCATGTTCCTTATTTCTTCGGCAATGTATTCTACAAAGGTCCCGGATTTGAGGATTATCGGCTGTCAACAGACGAATGGACTGCTCTGCATGCCCGGGATGTGCGTTACGACAGCATCTGCCGCTACGTGGCCGCCAAATACCATCTGACCGTTGCCGAGACAGAACTGCTGCAGACTGCTCGGAAATGCGAATCGGCCACCACGTCCGTGCTGATGGTTTACACACGTCTGGTGAACATGATGTATGACAAAAACGCAGGTCTGAATCACAAGTACAATTTCTCAAACCACATTTCGGAAGCTGACCTTGCGGAGGACTCCATGTATGTGGACTGGTCGTTCTTGAGTGCTCTTCACGGAGCAGGGGAGGGGCTGGCTCTTGCACCGGAATATGGGGCACTGATGATTCGCCTGCGCGACGTGTTGCATCTGATGACTTTCGTCACCGAAGACGGTCAGACCGTGCGCCGTCCGGATGCGGATGCCAATCTGCAGGCATGGATGGAACATGTCGGTCTCAATGCACTGGAAGATGCTCATCTGGTCGAGACACAAAAGTTGCTGTCCCGCTCTACACGTTTATATAAGGAAGGTGGCAAGGACTATTCCGTCGAATTGGAGGAGATTCGCCGTATGGGCAGCCGTTTCCTCTCTCCTTTAGCTTTCAACTATGCATGGATAACCCGGCTTTGGCCGGCATCGTATCACTACAACGTGAAGTAGCTCTCCCCTCAACGTCCGTCACGCCCGTGAATTTTTATTTGGCAAAAAACATTACTTTTTCATAACCCTTTTCATAACTCTATAACAATGAAACACCTGATTCTCTTATTGGCCATTGTGGCGACAACCCATCTGTGCCTGCCGTTGCAGATGTCGGCTATCAACATCCGGCAACCGGACTATATCGGCATCTGCGCGGAAGGACTGACTTTGTTGAGCGTTGAGGACGGCGATTCGACGACCCATCTACATTTCTGCTACGAGGGAAAGCCCGGAACACAGCTGACAATCTCCTCTGCGGCTTTTCTGAGCGACGAGCAGGACAGACGTTACCCATTAGTCAGTGCCGTGGGGATTGCAACGGACAAAAGCGTATCTGTTGACACGACCGGACGGCATTGTTTCATGTTGTCTTTTACACGTCTGCCCGAAGGGACGCAGACGTTCGACTTCATCGAAAGCATCAACGGACTGGGTGCATGGCAGCTGTTTCAGATTCAGGAGAAAGGGACGCCGTTGCGGTGGAAGAGCCGGAACTCTGAGAAGGGTGTACCCCTCACACCGACGATGATGCGGCGTGATACCGTCCACCTTTCAGGTCGTTTCGTCAACAGCCGCTTCGACCGTCTGCACACACGATATGGCATGTCGCCATTGTCCGCAAATCCTATGCAGAACCGGCTCGACAACTGTCGCATGAGTCCAACGGCTCTGTATATCGAGTCCGACTCGACTTTCAGCGGTACGTATGTTGTCAACGGTCCCCGGTGGACGACGTTGCAATTGGGCAGGTACGATATACCGGTGCTACTCATCCCCGGCGACCATCCGTATGTGGAAATTCATGACTTGGGACAATGCAGCCAGCGTGTGGATTATCGGAGTGACGTGGCGACCTACGGCAACTTGATGAACGTGCCTGCCCTCTCCACGCTGAGTGAATCGTGGTGGAGGCAACACAATGACACTTGGTGGCAGGGACAGATAGATTCCATCTCTATGGAGGAGGTGACGACGGAAACCAACCGGATAGAGGAGTTGGTGGACTATGTTTCCTGGAAATATCAGCTTGATGAGTCGGAAAGACAGCTGCTGTCCACGGAAATGGAGATGTTCCGCGCTTTCCGCTATAGCAGATATTGGGAACGGATCTACAAGCTGTCACAGGCGCAGATGCCCGAGTGGAACCAGCCGCACACTGCGGCTGAAATCAACGGCACACAGTGCGTGAGCCGTGCAGTCCTCGCCCGCTACGGCATGGAGCCTGACTTCACTTATCTGTCGGCGATTCCGGCAGGCGATGTCGCGGCATGGGCCGTGCCTTCTGTTCCGTTCACATGTGAGTCTCTGGTGAGTGTGTCCAATCGGATGGCAGTGGAGAACATGACCAATCTGAGCCTGCCGGAAGGACCTGAAAGTTTTCCCGAAGCGTATTTCCTGCTCGACAGTCTGAAGCTCCGTCAGTTCGCCGACCGGATGCAACCGTCCGGCGACACATCAGTCAACTATCTGTTGGAGATGTTGACGCTGAACTTGATGAAAAGGTCAACGCCGTATGGCATCAGCCTCAGAAAGGACTTCAAAAACAGACCTTCGATGGCAGACACTCCTGTACGTTACCGCAACCTCTTGCGCCTGCCTCTGTCCCGGCAGTTAGCGGCGGAGAGAATTGCGGTTTCGGACAGTCCCGACATCTTTTCCGTGCGTCTGAACGAGAGCCGCGGGCACCGTCTGGCTGCCCGGCTGTTGGACGCAGACAGCGGGCGATATACTGTGATGTTCCTGCTGACACCGTCCGATTCTGTATGGTTAGATTCCGCTTCACAAGTTTACGACCAGTACCGTGACAATCCGAATCTGCGGTTTCAAGTCTATTATCCGGCGGAATATTGGACGCAGGAGCAATTGGACACGGCACGCGCCCGCAATTCCCTCATGGCTGCGGCTCAGCCCATTGGTCTGGAGAACTACCTGCTGCTGCGTTCGGAATTCGGCGATGGAAGAGGTACGGGGATTCAGTTTGACTGGTGGGGCAACCGTCCGTTGTGGCCAGAGCTGTTTTTTACGGACTCTGAGGTTTTTGCAAGAGAGCTGAGCAGGCTGCTCCTCGTCAAATCTGCCCTTTATCAAGACGGTGACGTGATGCGAATCCTTCAGTGGCCGCAATGGGGCATCCACTGACTTGAATTCATCAAACTTACGTACTATATGATTTCCAAGAAAAGTTTATTCTTTATCACGTTGTTGCTCTGTTCTCTGCATCTGACAGCGACAGAAATACATCGCCCAGCCTATCTCTCCATGTACGCCGACGGCGTGACGATTACCGAGGTGAAGAGTGACGGGGCGGCCACGACGCTGTACTTCCATGCGGAGGGGAAACCAGGCGGACGGATGCGTTTTCTGAAGACCACGTACCTAAGCGATGAGCAGGACAACCGCTACAAGGCAACGGGCAGCAAGGGCATCCAATTGGGCGAATGGAAGCAATACGGCAAGAAGGGTACGTTGGACTTCTCCATCTCGTTCGAGCCGCTGCCCGACACCTGCCGCGTGTTCGACTGTATCGAAAGTCCGACCTCCCTGCCCGTTTTCCGTTTTTATGGGATTCGGGAGAAAGATGCATCCTGGGATGCGTTCCCGCATACTGCCGCTCCTGACAATCCGCTGCCAGCCGCTGCCGCTTTGATGGATACGGTGTGGGTGGACGGAAGAATAGCGCATTATCAGGGGAATCGCTATCAATTCGTGCCATGGTGTCTGACGAAGGATTTGTTTCATGCAGATGCCAACAGAGGCTTTCGTCCAGGAAATTCCATCGAAAAATTCGTATTGCATCCTGACGGTTCTTTCCATCTCAAGATGGTCGTCGTAGGAGTGAGTTGGGTGTTGCTGCAGGTCCCCGGCGGCGACATTCCTGTCCTGCTGATTCCCAGCGACCATTTGCGTATTTCGGTGGACAGGTTGGGGCAGGTGAATCAAGCAATCCGCTATCAGAGTGATTTCCCGGATTACAGCCGTCTCCTGCTGCATGCTCCCTATTTGAATCATGTGGTTTACGACCAGCATGCTGTCGGCAATTTCATGGCATCGGAAGATTCATGGACAAGGCTTCATCGGCGCGACAGCGTGAACCGGCAAATCGTTGAGTATCTGGTTCGCAAGTTCCAACTCACTCCGACAGAGGCGGACATCCTTCGTCTCTCCGAATCATCAGACGTGGCGACATGTGCGTTGCTCGACATCGCACGCTCCAAAATTTCCTGGCGCAACCAGCGGCTGAGTCAAGAGCAGACAGCCGGAATCACGGATGTGTCGATAGATAATCTTCAGGCAGACTCCATTCCGCTTGACTTCACGTGTGTCAAGAATGTGCCACTCGCCAATCCAAATCTGCTTGCCGCCGCTTTGGGCAGCCAGTTCTTGGGATACTTGTATGGCTTGGCCACAGACAGACACTTCATGGGAAACCATGCCTTTCCCGACAGCATGGCTTTCGCACATGTCCTCGACTTTCTGGACTATCAGGGAGAGGACAGATGGGTAGCAGAGGATGGCTACAGAGCAAGTTGCTACGAGTTCAGAAAAGGACTCGGACGTTTCTCCCAAGAAGCCTTTCAGCAACGTGACTCGGCTTACAGTTCCCTGGTTGCCCAATCAAAATACCCGTATTCCCGTTCTGTAGCCGAGGCACGTCGGCAAGGGAAGAATCGTCCGGCGAGTTTGGCCTATGTCATTCCTGCGGATACAGATTTCCAAGTTCTCCGCAATATACAGAAAGACTATCCGGGGAAATTCGTGAAGCTGTTGCTCTTTGCTGAACAGGATACGGCAGCCATGCGGAAGATGAATGAGGCTTATCAAGCCTATCGCAATGATATGGATTCGGTGGCGATGGTCGTTACGGTGTTGAATGCCCGGAAGTGTGATGTCCGAAAATTCAAGAAAGCCACGAAGCGCCTTCCTGTTTTCCAACATCAGATAGTTCTGCAGGATGAGGAATACTACATGTTGCTCTGCGCCTTGCAGGCAGATTCCCATCCAAGTGAATATACACTGTCCCTCGACGGTTACTGCTATCCTGCTTACACGCTCTTACACGGTGCCGTGCGCCAGAATGAATGGGACTGGGAACTGAACCGTTACCGACAGTCGTGGAGTAAAGACGGAGTGCGATATGACGCGTTCGGAAAATGACCCTTATATATATTGCATGATAATATAACAATGAAACATCATCTCCCAATTCTTTTTATGGGGATTGGGGGATGATTATTGATAGCCCGGATTCTGTACTAAAGTCATGCTCATTGCAAGTTCCGTAGAAGGAATAGGCATCAGTAATTCGTAATCTTGCAGATTAAGTAAGCTCGTGGCTTTTCCAAGACGTTTCAGAGCAGCCCAAGTCCCGTATTCAGCTCCGCGGTTTAGCCATTCTGTGCTATTGTCGGTACCGTCTGCTTCAGCTTTCAGCAAATCAATGAAGTCTGTTGAATGTATATTTGTCGGATTGAAGCTGAAGGAATATGAGTGGTCAACTGCCTGCAATAAAGAACCTGCACCGGATTTGTTTCCAAGTGTAAGTTGTATCTCAGCTTTCAAGACGTTTACAAAGTTACTGTTAATATGTCCATCCTCGTTCTTGAAGGAATTAAGGTTATTAAGAAGCTCTAAGCAGTATTGGTAAACATTTGAAGCATTGGTTTGGGTGAAGTTACCACTCATAATGTCATCACCAGGTTTTATGATGTAGATATTCTCCCAAAGCATTCCCATATTGTAATAAACGTATGCGAGAATTGCCTTTGCCTCGTTTATATAAGGTTCTTTGTCATAGGATGTGCTTTCTGTGCTTAAAACATTCAGTATTTGGTTTGCAGATGAAATCGTGGAATAACCTGCGTTCCAGCAAACCCTGACGTTTGCGTTGTCTGCCGATATGGAAGTTTTGTCTTCTACACGTAGCTTTTCTAATGAAAGTTGCGCCATTGTAAATTCTGCCACCCTGGAATAGATTCCGTCTAAGGCTGCATTTGCAGAGTTTTCATCTTCGAATATAGTTTCGGTATATACGTCAGTCGGATTGTTAATGTCTAAGTATTCCTCATCGTTTTCGTCAATAACGCCATCGCCGTTGAAGTCCACAAACTTTGAGAAGTCGGGTACAGTGATGGTGCTGCCTTTCTCGCTATAGAAGCGTGTCATGGCATGGGCGATTTGGCCTGGGTGACAATTCTTCTGTCCTTCCCGAATGCTGTTGAGAACGTTCTCATCGCTAATTTGACCATCGGTTTCAAAGTCATTAGAGAACTTCGAAATAAGCTCTGAAAATTCTGCCTCGGAATGATTGTATAGCAGAATCGAGGAGATGGCAAGCAAGATAGCTGCATGATCGTTGTTGTCAGTTATGGAAATCTCCTCAGGACTGCTAATCGTGTTCGTGATGGCAAATATCTTCAGAAGCTCCTGTTCGGCCTGCTTCTTGGCATTGGCGAATGATGCTCCGTTTGTGACAAGATATTTAACGCGTGCATATTCAAGATGCGTAAGCAGATTGACATTTGCGGTGTTCTTGCCGTTCAAGTCGGCTATTGCCTTTAATGTGATAGGCGCAGCTGATAAGCTGCTGTCACATTCGTTGTAGAAATAGCCGCTTGTCTCAAACTCTCCGTACCGGCTGCTCAGTTCAATGGTGTTGCCGAAATCGAAAGCACCGAGGTCGCTCTTCGTATTCGTCGTGTAGTTTTTACCTGTCTGTTCAAGGCTTGAGTTAAGGTCATAAAGTATAACCTTAGAGCCTTGCACGAATGGGCCTTTTTCAATGGTGCCCGAAATGGTTGTCTTACCGCCGCCGTTGTCATCATCGCTGTCGCTCCCGCATGATGCAAGGAACGGTATAGCTGCAATCAGGAAAAGAATAATTTTCTCAGCGTTCATAGGATTGTCTCTTGATGTTATGCCATAACTTCGCAAAGTTAAGCATGTTCTTTGGATTAAACAAGGCTATCTATAAAATTTTATCGCGACAAAACCCTAAAAAATTGCCCCAAAAATTGTCGCGACAACCAATTGAACTGCAAGCAAAGTTTCCCATACGGAATCTTTTGAGTATCTTTGCAGCAGAAACGGAATAGGAATGCCGATGGATTGCCTGTGAAACAGGGAAGAAGGCATTCGGGACGTAGCTGAGCAGCGTGGACACTTATAAGACGATTACCCAATTGGCCACAGGAACTTACTCCGAGAAACGGAGCAAGTTCCTGGCATTTGCCCTGCCAGTCGGGTCGGTGGAGGAAGTGAAGGAGCGGGTGGGGGAGTTTCAGAAAAAATATTATGATGCCCGCCACGTGTGCTATGCCTATATGCTCGGTGCGGAGCGCACCGAGTTTCGTGCCAATGACAACGGAGAGCCGTCGGGCACGGCTGGCAAACCGATTCTCGGGCAAATCAATCGGGTGGGGCTGACCGACATCCTGATTGTGGTGGTGCGTTATTTCGGCGGCATCAAATTGGGAACGGGCGGTCTGGCTGTCGCGTATCGTGCGGCGGCAGCCGAAGCGATTGCGTCCGCAGACATCGTGGAAAAGACGATAGATGAGACCGTCCGTTGTCTTTTCGAATATCCTTTTCTGAACGACGTGATGCGAATCGTGAAAGACCTGTCGCCGACGATTGTGTCGCAGAGCTATGACATGGACTGCTCCATGACGTTGCGCATCCGCCGCGACTGCATGCCTCAGCTCCGCAGCCGTTTGGAGAAAGTGGAAACGTTGCGTTTGGAGTGAATCCCCGCCCTGTGGAAGAGAGGGCGGGGAAGAGTGTACGTGTCAGTCGAAAGATACCGTCGGGGCTTTGTCGGCTCCTTCGGCTGCCTGGAACAGCGGCTTCTGCTGGAAGCCGAAGATGCCGGCGATGATGTTGCCGGGGAAGACACGCACGGCCACGTTGTATTCCCGCGTGGTGCCGTTGAAACTCTTGCGGGCTTCGTTGATGCGGTTTTCGGTGCCTTCCAGCTGTGCTTGCAGCTCCTTGAAGTTTTCGTTGGCTTTCAGGTCCGGATAGTTTTCCTGCACGGCGATGAGGCGGGAGAGGGCACTGGTCACCTCGCCCTGTGCTTCCTGGAATTTCTTGAGGCTCGCCTCGTCCAGATTGTCTATGTCAACGGTGGTCTGCGTGGCCTTGGCACGTGCGTTCACCACGGCTTCGAAGGTCTCCTGCTCATGCTTGGCATAACCCTTGACGGTGTTGACGAGATTGGGGATGAGGTCGGCGCGGCGCTGATACTGCGTTTCGACATTGGCCCACGACGTGTTGACGGACTCTTGCAGGTTGACGAGCTTGTTGTATTTGCTGATGCCCCAACCCACGATGATGACGGCCAGCAGCACGATGATGCCTACTGATTTGATACGTTTTTTCTGCATGTTTGTTGATGAATAGGTGAATGAATGTGTGAATGTCAGAACCGGCCGCCCGCTCCGCCACCGCTGAAGTGGCCGCCTCCGAAGCTGCCGAAGCCTCCTCCGCCGCCGTGTGAGCCCCAGCCCCCGCGGGAAGAGCCTCCCCCCGGGCCGAAGAAGATGAAACCTCCTCCGCTGCCGCTATCCTCCCGATGGATGATGGATTCCCGCGTGAGCGTGTGGTAGCAATGCCGGCAGACATAGGTGCGGTAGATATGCGTGTCGCCGTTGGTGTCTTTGCGGCTGCTGCGCTGCGTGAGCTTCAGCCGGTGCCGGCCGCAGCGCGGGCATTTCTTTTCCCGGTAGCGGGTGATGGCCACGCCCGCGAGGATGGCACCTGCTCCGATGAGCAGTAGTGCCACGATGATGATGGAGGCCAGTTCGTCCTCCTGCTCGTCCTGCCGGATTTGTTCCATGATTTCCGGTTCGCGCTCGAGGTAGCCTTTCATCATCCTGACTCCCGCCAGCAGTGCGCCGTCCCAGTCGCTCTTTTTCAGATAGGGCAGCATGCCGAGGTTCTCGATGCGGGCGCAGATGGCGTCGGGCAAGTATTTCTCCATGCCGTCACCCGTGACGATTTGGTAGGAACGGTCGTCGGTGGCGAGCACCATGACTACGCCGAGGCTCTGCTTGCCGCCCACGCCGTAGCGCCGGCCGAGGCCGATGGCGAACTCGTAGGGGTCGTCACCCTCGATGTCTTTCACGCAGACAATGAATGCCTGCACGTTGTGGCGGTCGAGCGGGCGCAACATGCTGTTGATGGAGTCGATGGTGGCCGTGGCGAGGATGCCGTCGGGATTCGACACGCGGGTGTCGCGCGTGAGGGCGGGCAGGGACTCCGGCGTGTAGGGCTTGGCCGACAGCAGAGCGGCGCACAGCAGCAGAACGTATGTGAGCAGGTGTTTACGCATTCCAGAAATCCCATGAGGCGATGGCCTGCAGCACCAGCATCTCCAGACCGTTTTTCACTTCTGCCCCCTGGCTGGCACCGCGTGTCATGAAGAGCGTGCGGTCGGGGTTGTAGATGAGGTCGAAGAGCAGATTGTCGGAAGTCAGAGCCTCGTAGGGCAGCCGAGGGCATTCGTCCACATGCGGAAACATGCCGACGGGCGTGCAGTTGACGATGACTTCGTACTCATGGACGGCATCGGCGTTGATGTGCCCGTAGGTCACCGTACCCGGACGCTCGAAGCGGGAGACGAACACCGTGGAGAGTCCGAGTTTCTTGGTCAGCGCATAGTGAACCGCTTTCGAGGCTCCGCCCGTGCCGAGAATCAAGGCTTTCTTGTGGTGCGGCTTCAGCAGTGGCCCGATGGAGTCGGCAAAGCCGATGACATCGGAGTTGTAGCCGATGAGGCGGTGTCCGGTGCCTTTCTTCTCCACCCGCACCACGTTCACGGCTCCAATCTCACGGGCTTCTTTGCTCACCTCGTCAAGGAAAGGTATCACCTTCTGCTTGTAGGGAATCGTGACGTTCAGTCCTTTGAGGTTGGGATTCGCGTCGATAATCTCCATGAAGTCATCGATGGAAGGAATCTCGAAGTTCAGATATTCCGCGTCGATTCCTTCACTTTGGAATTTGTCGGTGAAGAAATTCCGGGAGAAAGAATGCCCGAGCGGGTAGCCGATGAGTCCGTAAGTATCCATGTCTGTTCTTGTTGTGTTGGTTTCGCGTCGTCGGGACGGGCGCGTTTAGTCTTTTTCTGCCGCATAGAGGATGCACATGCCGGGGGCGAGCCGCCGGTAGCAGACGTGCCGCAGTCCGGCCTTGCGGAAGATGTCGGCCATCTGTCCGGCCTGTGGAATGGCGTCCATCGTGTCGGGCAGATACGTGTAGGCGCTGTTGTCGTGCGAGATGCAGCGCCCGATGACAGGCATCACGCATTTCTTGTAGATCCAGAAGAGCTGCCGCATGGGGAAGCTGACAGGCGTGGCCAAATCGATGGTCACGAGCATGCCTCCGGGCTTGAGCACGCGCAGCATCTCGCTGAGGCACTGATCCAGATTCTGGAAGTTCCGCAGACCGAAAGCCGAGATGATGGCGTCGAAGGAATTGTCGGGAAAAGACATCCGGGCGCAGTCCTCGTGCCGGAAACTGATGATGGAGGAGAGACCTCTTTGCTCGGTCTTCCTGCGTGCGATGGCTGTCATGCCGTCCGAGATGTCGATGCCGGTGATGTGGGTCGGCGACAATTCCTGCTGTGCCAGAAGGGCGAAGTCGCCTGTTCCCGTGGCGATGTCCAGCAGCTGCCGTGGCGGAATCTTGGCGTTCCGCTTCAGATGGCGGATGGCCGTGCGTCGCCACCGGCGGTCGATGCCGAGCGAAAGAATGTGGTTCAGGCGGTCGTAGGAGTGGGCAATGTGGTTGAACATCCGCTCCACTTGTGTGCCCTTGCCGCTCGTGTCGTCCCGATAGGGAACGACTTTCTCCTGTCCGTACACGGCTTCAGAGCTTTTCCAGGCAGGCAAGGACATTGCGCTCGATGCGGGCGGCCAGATCCTCAGTGTCTTCGGCCTTTTCGAACTTTTTGCCCACGATGTGCTCGTACAGTTCGATGTAGCGGTCGGACACGCTCCGGATGAAGTCGTCGGGCAGTTCCGGCATGGTCTGCCCCGGCTGGTTCATGAAGTTGTGGTCGATGAGCCACTGGCGCACGAATTCCTTCGACAGCTGCCGCTGCGGCTCGCCTTTCATGAACTTCTCCTCGTAGCCGTCTGCATAGAAGTAGCGGCTGGAGTCGGGCGTGTGGATTTCGTCGATGAGATAGACCTGTCCGTCACGCTTGCCGAATTCATATTTCGTGTCGACGAGGATGAGACCCTTCTCTGCGGCCATTTCCGTGCCGAGGTCGAAGAGCGCATAGGTGTATTCCTCCATCTTCTCATAGTCCTCGCGGCTCACCAGACCTTGCTCGATGATTTCCTCCTTCGAGATGTTCTCGTCGTGACCTTCGTCGGCCTTGGTGGTCGGCGTGATGATGGGGTGGGGGAACTTCTCGTTCTCCTTCATGCCCTCGGGCAGCGTCACGCCACAGAGCACGCGGCGGCCGGCTTTGTATTCGCGCCAGGCCGAGCCCGTGAGGTAACCACGGATAATCATCTCCACGCGGAAGCCCTCGCATTTCAGTCCGACCGTCACCATCGGGTCGGGCGTGGCCAGCTTCCAGTTCGGCACGATGTCCTTGGAGGCGTCGAGGAAAGTGGCGGCAATCTGGTTGAGCACCTGTCCCTTGTAGGGAATGCCTTTCGGCAGCACCACGTCGAAAGCCGAGATGCGGTCGGTGGCGACCATCACCATGATGTCGTCGTTGATGTTGTAAACGTCACGCACTTTTCCGTGATACACTTCCACCTGACCGGGGAAGTTGAAATCGGTTCTTGTCAGCGCATTCATTTCAATAGAAGTTTTTTTGGATGGTTGGTCTTATCATGATTCATGGAACAGCGTCGGCTCAGCTTCCCGCTTCCGCCGTTCATAGTCTTCATAAGCATTCACGATGCGGGTCACGAGCCGGTGGCGCACGATGTCCCGCTCATTCATCTCGATGAACGAGATGCCCCGCACGTCCCGCAGCACCTCAAGTGCCTCTTTCAGCCCCGAGCGCACGGCGCGTGGCAGGTCTATCTGCGTCAGGTCGCCCGTGATGATCATCTTCGTGTTCTGCCCCATGCGGGTGAGGAACATTTTGATTTGCTGTGTCGTGGTGTTCTGAGCCTCGTCGAGGATGACCACGGCATCGTTGAGCGTGCGGCCGCGCATGAAGGCCAGCGGGGCTATCTGGATGACGTTTGTCTCCATGTATTCCGTCAGCTTTTGAGCCGGAATCATGTCCTGCAGCGCATCGTAGAGCGGTTGCAGGTACGGGTCGATTTTCTCCTTCATGTCGCCCGGCAGGAATCCTAACTTCTCTCCGGCCTCCACGGCCGGCCGCGACAGGATGATCTTTCTGATTTCGCGGTTCTTCAGCGCACGGACGGCCAAGGCGATGCTCACGTAGGTCTTGCCCGATCCCGCCGGACCCACGGCGAAAATCATGTCGTCGCGCCCGTAGGCCTCCACGAGCTTCGTCTGGTTCTCGCTGCGGGCCGTGATGGGCTTGCCCGTCACGCTGTAGCAGATGGCGTCGGAGTCGCCCTGACGTGCCTCCGGCGTGTCACCTTTCACGATGCTCAGGATGGCAGCCTCGTCTATCGAGTTGTACTTCGCGCAGTGGACGCGCATCTTCTCGATATTGTCCTCGAACGAGCACATCTCCTCCTCGTCGCCCAACACCTTGATGACGTTGCCGCGCGCCATGATGCGTAACTTGGGGTACAGAGCCTTCAGCATTCGCAGATGGATGTTGTTCACACCGTAAAAGACACGCAGGTCAATGTCGTCCAGCACAATATGCTTTTCTATCATTCAGTGGCTTTTCCTTGATGTTTTTTTTACCTTAACTGTTTCTTGATGGTGTTTATGGTGCAAAGTTATATATTTTTTCAGAAAAACAAAAGCGGAAAATCACAAAGTGTTGACTTTCCGCCGTAAAATCACGATTGCCTGAATCATGCCGCATAACCAAAGCACCCCAAAAGTTCTTGTCAAACTTTTGGGGTGCAGTTCAATGATGACACTCTCTCACTGAGAATACCGTGTCTTGCGGATGTATGGCCACGTCAGATGATTCACCAGAGGTTGCCGTAGTCGTCGACCTTGTTGTCCTCGGCGAGCGCGGCGGCAATTTCCTCCTCGTCGTCAGCGAACTGGTCGCGGCCCTTCACAAGCTGGCCATTTCCCACTTCATCTTTCAAATCAGAGACTGACGCGATCGTGGTTTCCATATCCACCACGCGGATGGCGGCAGACGGAGCTATATATTGCTTCTTCATATTCATGGATTGTTGTTGTTTTTTTTGTGAGTGATTACTTGTTGAGGTATTTCTTGCCGTTCTTGATGACGATGCCCTTATAGCTCTTGTCCACCTGCTGGCCGGCAAGGTTGTAGGTCGGGCCGTCTTCTGTGGAGTCTGCCGTGCCGATGGATTGGATGCTGACAGCCTCACCGTCTTTGAATGTGTAGCCGCTCTTGACTTCTTCTGTGCTGTTGAGCGCAAGATAAGCCTTGTGGGCACCGTTGGTGAAGGCTGCGCCATTTTCGGCCATCCAGTAGAATCCGACAGAATCATCATCGCCGCTGGCATTCAGACTCAGTGCATAGTAAGGTGCACCACCGGTGGTCTCTTCTTCCGTATCAGAGCCTCTCAGCTGGTTGTCTTCATCAGCTTCTCCTGTTTCTGTCGAGACGATGAAGTAGTGAGTTCCGGAACCCGTCTTGATGACAACGCCCGTTGCAGCCGGAATAACTTCGCCTGTTTCGTAAGTCTTGCTGACCGTAAGCTTGTTGTCTTCTACCTTGTAGGTGTAGGCTGTCACGTCTTCAGGCACAATCAGGTTCTTCTCACCATAGTAGAGTGTAGCATAGCCCGCCGAGGTGACTTCCACCGTCTCTTCGTTGGAGCTGATCTTCACGTTCTGGAACGAGAGCCAACTGATATTGCTGTTTTCGGCTACCGTGAAAGTGATGGTGAGCTTGCCGTCTTCGTCAGCCGTGCCATAGGCGGTGAAAGTGTCGTGGTAGAATTGGCTGGTGCCAATCTGCGTGCCCTGCGTCACATCCACAGCCGTTCCGCTGCCCACCTGCAGCGTGATGCTGTTGTCGGCCTTTGTTTGGTCATTTGTCTGGCGGACGCGCACCCATGCGCTCACGGCGTAGGAATGTCCTGCCTCTAAGCCTGTGTGCGTGGCCTGAAGCGTAGTGGCTCCGAGCGAATAGGCATCGCCAATCCAGTACTCGAAGAACGGAACTACGAAGTTGGTGCCGTCACTGGCACCTTCGATTGACCATGTGTTGATATAGAGACTCGTGTCGTAGTTGGAGCATGCCGTGCCGCCGATAGTCCATTCGCTGAGCAGCAGGTCGTCCACGGTGTTGGCTGCATGCCAGTCGCGAACCGTATATGGATTCTCCAGTGCCGAAGCCTCGGTGTCTGTCAGCGTGCGGGCATCGTATTTGTCTTGGTAATCTTTATAATACGTATTGTAAGCACTCTCCGTGTACACGTTCGTGGATTCTGTCAGTGCCTTCATCTGAGGGAGTACAGAGGCTGCAGTGGTGTAAGAGGTGATGGATGTCGTTGCATTGGCAGTGGCAGTATTCAGAGCTGTCGCAGCTGTTAGCAAATCGTCTGCTTCTGATTCGCTCGTCAATGAACCATTATTATTCAGAGCCGTCTGTAGAGCAGTGAGAACATCTGCGTTCATAGGTGAATCTTGATCAACAGCCTGCGCCGCAGTCAGAGCCTTTGCATAGCTGTTGTAGGCATCGGAAGTGTAAGATAAAGTGAAGTTATCTACTTTGTACCAATCCGTTGAGGTGGCTCCAATTTCCAGCGAACCGCCGCTTTCCTTCACAGTTGCGTAGCCGGCAGTTCCAGTCACACCAACCTTATTTCCGTCACTGCTTGCAGCTACCGAAGTGCTTGCCGTTCCTGCGTAGAGGGTGACAGAGATTCCTGCGTCTGAAGCGATGAGGGCAGACACAGAATAAGAACCGGCAGGGAGATTCGTCAAGGTCTGCTTGATGTATTTCTCGCTGGTACCGCCCCATGTGTTGAAGAGATAGGCTCCGTCACAGTTGTTGACAGTGTAAGTACCATTGGAGTTAGCTTTCACGCCTGTGTCATTGGCCGTGTTGTATGTCCATCCCGTACCGTCACCTGTCTCAAAGGAGTTGTTGGTGATGAGTGCAGTAAAGTCGAAGTAGGAGTCATCGTTCATCGTGACGGACGTGACGAATGTCTGGAATGCAGAAATCAGAGCGTTCGTCTGGGTCTGGATTTCATCTTCGGTGGTAGCCGTTTCAACGTTTGTGTCGGCTGTTGAAATGCTGCTCTCGAGCGTAGTCTTGGCCTCATCTCCTGTGTAAACATTCTGTGCCTCAATGCTCTGTATGTTGGTTTTCCAAGTCTGGTAGTTGCTGTATGGGGAGACGAGGGCAGAGTATGTAGTTATTGCCGTATTGATGTTTGAAATGGCTGTGGTGTAGTCGTCCGCTGTATCATAAGTATTGTTGTTTTCTGTCACGACGTTGTTCAATGCTGCATATGCAGCCGTCGGAATCTGTCCGCTAAGTGCCTCAGCATTTGAAACAGCGGTTGCCAACGCTGTCACGTACTCGGAGAGGTCAATCGGGTAGTAGTAGAGCTTGAAGTTGTCGAATACAAGCCATGTGCTGGCACTACTAGGATCGGCTATGCCAATCGTTAAGGAACCGCCTACAACAGTCGCTTCCACACTGAGAAGATGATACGAAGCATCTGCGGCCATAGCTGACTGCTCGGAGGCAAAACTGGTGGCAGCTGTTGTTGTTGCATACGTTTTCTCGTCTCCTGCATAAATGTAGGCGGATGTGGCTCCGGAAACCTGTGCTGTCAGTTTATACTTACCATTAGATAAGAAGCTGAGTGTCTGGTTAAAGTCAAATGCCGGATTATAGTGCCATTGCTCAATAGCACCATTGAAGTTAAAGTTGCCGGATGTCTTGGTGGGATAAGTCCAGCCAAGGGCTTGAGTTTTGGTGGAGTTGTTGAAGTCTGCATTAAAAATGAAGGAAGTTACTTCAGTTGGGTCATCAGTAGTTGCCTCACTGACATACTGGGCAAAGAATTTACTTTTTGCGATGGCATAGATCTCAAAAAGTTGCCCATTGCCGGTGTCGTTGGCACCAATCTCCGTTCCGTCTGCTGGGGTTCCTGTACCATTGTTGTAGATTCCGAGAGGCCGACTATATTGTGTGCTTGTCAATGTCCAAGCCTCATCTTCGGAGGAATAGGATAGACCTAACCCAGTCCATGTAACAGCAGAAGGTTGATCGTTTGTTCTCCATCGGAGGTCGCTGGAGGAACTCGACCATTCCGTCTGCATCTGCAGATAGCAGTATTCCATATTGCGCATAGCGTAATTGGTGCCATTGGCTTCTATATACCAGACCTTCGACAAATCTGTTGTCGGGTTCACAGCTGTCTGAAAGAAGGCCGCACGATTGCTTTGCACGCTGCTTGCAGCCTGTCCAACCATCAAGTCCAGGCCTTTGGCCATGAATACATAATAGTTGTCGCTGATGTCATCTTGTGAGATGCTGGTGATTTTCGTCCATCCTGCTGTAATGAGGTCAGACCCACCATAGGCTTGGGCTGTACTGACACCCAGCGCACCGGCGACAAAGAGTGTCGCCCATAGTAGTTTTTGCTTCATCATTGTTTGTTAATTTGTTAAAAAGAAAAAAAGTTGCTGTCGAAAGTTGTCGTAGGGATGCAGGACAACGGTTGCGGAGCGTTTTTTCTTCCTGCTTCTCGGGCGCAAATATACGAAAAAGTTTTCCGTGCCCCCCCCGAGCAGTAAATGTGATTGACGGAGGTGAACTTTAACGTTTGATAACAGAAAATTGCACAAAGACGAGGCGATGTGTGCAGAATGTGTCAGAGGTCGTGGTGGCGGAGACGGAAGTCGGCCAGCCCGGCGTATTTCGTGCCGGGACGTCCGTAGTTGGCGTAGGGATGGATGGAGATGCCGCCGCGCGGGAGGAAGAGGCCGGTGACCTCGATGTATTTCGGCTGCATGAGGCGGATGAGGTCTTTCAGGATGATGTTGACGCAGTCCTCGTGGAAGGCTCCGTGGTTGCGGAAGCTGAAGAGATAGAGCTTGAGGCTCTTGCTCTCGACCATGCGTGTGTCGGGAAGGTAGCTGATGCGGATTTCGGCGAAGTCGGGCTGGCCGGTGATAGGGCAGAGGCTCGTGAATTCGGGGCAGTTGAACCGCACCCAATAGTCGTTGTCGGGGTGTTTGTTCTCGAAGGTTTCGAGCACTTCGGGGGCGTAGTCTTGCCGGTACTCGGTCTTGTGGCCGAGGGCATGGAGGGTGGTTCCGGCCGCCGGCTGATGCTGTGGAAGGTCAGGGTGTGTCATTGGGCTTGGTTTTTGATATTCAGGTATTCTTCCAGTCCTTTGCGGCGGAGACGGCAGGCGGGGCAGTGGTCGCAACCGTCGCCGGGGATGCCGTTGTAGCAGGTGAGGGTGTCGTGGCGGATGATGTCGAACACGCCGAGCTGGTCGGCGAGAGCCCAGGTCTGTGCCTTGCTCAGCCACATGAGGGGCGTGTGGATGACGAACTGCTCGTCGAGGGCGAGGTTGAGCGTCACGTTGAGACTGCGGATGAAGGTGTCGCGGCAGTCGGGATAACCCGAGAAGTCGGTCTGCGACACACCCGTCACGATGTTCATGATGTCGTGGGAGCGGGCGTAGGTGGCGGCGGTGGCGAGAAAGAAGAGGTTGCGGCCGGGCACGAAGGTGTTGGGATAGGAATTGTCGGGCTGCCGGCTGTCCATCGTCACGGACGTGTCGGTGAGCGAGCAGCCCGTGGCGAGACGGGCTATGAAATCCATGTCCATCACTTCGTAGCTGACACCGGCCCTGCGGGCTGTCCGGGCCGCGAAGTCCACCTCGTTGGCATGCCGCTGTCCGTAGCGGAATCCGATGGCATGCACTTCCCGGAACTGCTGCCTGGCCCAGAAGAGACAGGTGGTGCTGTCTTGTCCGCCCGACAGCACGACTAAGGCTTTGGTTGAATCCAACATGGTCAGAGGTCTTGTATTTTCAGAATGTTATAGGAGATGTTCTTGTCGTAGGCGCTGGTGCCTTCGGAACGCTTCACGCACCGCACGACGTGCGTGGTGAGGGGCAGGGCAATCACTTCGTAGAGCGTCTTGGCCGTGACTTGCAGCACCATGAGTTTCAGCAAGTCGGCTGCCGGCATCAGACCTCCGAAGGCGAAGGGAAAGAAAATGAGCGAGTCGGCACTCTCGCCCACGATGGTGGAGGCGATGGCGCGGACACCGAAGCGGCGTTCCTTGTCGCGCAACTTCATGCGGCTCATGACCCATGCGTTCAGAAACGACCCCACGAGGAAGGCCGTGAGGCTGGCCACGGCGATGCGCGGCGCGAGGCCGAAGATGAACTCGAAGGCTTCTTCACCTCGCCAGAATGGTGCTGCGGGCAGGGCCACGGCGATGCCGCCCAGAGCCACGACGAAGAAATTCATGGCAAAGCCGGTCCAGATGATGAGGCGGGCCTTGCGGAATCCCCACACTTCGGCGATGCAGTCGTTGAGAATGTAGCTGATGGGAAAGACGATGAAGCCGGCGGTCATGGAGAACGAGCCAATCTGCACGACCTTCGTCTCCAGCAGGTTCGAGGCCACGAGACAGACGCAGAAAAGGATGCCCATGAGCATGAAGGTGACGCTCACCGTGCGCCGTTGAGTCTTTTCGGCTGTCTGTTCCGACGTGTCCGATACGGGCATCGGACAGTCCTTTGTTGATGATTCCATGATTCTTGTTTTTTACGTGGTGTTCAAGCACACGGCAAAGCCGGCCGGCTCTGCAATGCAATAAGACGCTGCAAAGGTACGGATTTCTCTCCGTACCTGCAAGCCTCCCCCCGACTTGCGCCCCGATTTTTTTCAAAATGCGAACGCTTGACGAACCTGGAAGTTGGGCATGGCCTTAAAGTATTTTTGTGTTGAACTTTGCATCCCGTTTGCTCCCCAAGAAAACAATAGACCCTGTAAATCAATGATTCACAGGGGCTATCTGTAGCGAGAAAGGGACTTGAACCCTTGACCTTCGGATTATGAATCCGACGCTCTAACCAGCTGAGCTATCTCGCCAGGTGCTTTACGAGAACCGTCGGCTCTGTCTGCGGCTACAAGTGCCGTCGTCCCCGTGAAAGCGAGTGCAAAGGTACGGCTTTTTTCCAAATCCGCAAACTATTTCGTGGAAAAAATTCCTGAGACCTTGTTTTTAGTGTCGTTTTCAGCACCGTGGCAGCGGGTGGCTTTCACACCGATGCCTGCGATGCCCGTCAGTGGCTGACGGCGCATGTTGTGGGTGACGAGCAGGCGGCAACGGTGTCCCTTCTGGATGTGGATGGAGCCGATTGGCCGGGAATCGTCGGCGAATGTCAGTCCCTGCCGGGGATGGCTGCCGGGGGGGGCGGAGAGGTCGAAATCCACGCGACGGGAGCAGACGAGGCTTGTCGCATGGTTTTGCGTTTCCTCTATCCAGGTGCGCAGTTGCAGGTTGGTGTAGGGATAGGTTCGTGCCACGCGCACCTGTACCTGCAATGCCAGCCATTCGTCGGCATCGGCCTGTGGCAGCTCGAAGACGAGCGTGTCGGTCTGATTCCAGCCTTGTGGTCCGATGTCCCGGAACTGGTGGTAGATGAGGTTCGGGTCGCTCATGTGCCACGGCCGCCGGCAGGAGGTCAGACACAGGAGGCACAGGCATAGGATGAGGTGTTTATTGCTGCTGCGCATGGTTGTTGCGGCCGGCATTCTGAGCAGGCGGGGCGTTGTTTCCGTCGGGCCGGGCGGCATTGGCCGGGCGGTTGTTCTTCTGTTGTGCGGCCGGACGTTTTTTCTTTTTGCGGTTCTTGTTGCGGTCGAAGCGGCTGATGTTCTCCTGGTCGAGCAGGTCTTTCGACTTTTCCTTCACCTGTGCTCCCGCTTCGGTGAGCGAGGCCGGCTTCTTTCCCTCGCGGTTCATCGTGATGACCTCGAAGGCGCGGCGGGCGGAGATGGTCTGCTCGTTGGCCAGCGTGTGCTTGTCGGTGGAGTAGGTGATCGTGTGGGTGAGAATGTCGGCCTTGAAGAAGAAGTACTCGCTGTCGAGCGTCTGGAGCGTGATCTCGCGCGACGGCAGGCGTTTGAGTGACTCGACGTATTGGTCCACCTCGTAGTTCAGGCAGCATTTGAGCTTGGCGCACTGTCCCGCCAGTTTCTGGGGATTGAGCGATAAATCCTGGAAGCGGGCGGAACTGGTGCTGACGCTGACGAAATTCGTGAGCCACGTGGCACAGCAGAGTTCGCGGCCGCAGGGGCCGAGCCCGCCGATGCGTCCGGCCTCCTGCCGGGCACCGATTTGCTTCATTTCGATGCGCACGTGGAAGCGATCGGCCAGCACGCGGATGAGCTGGCGGAAGTCCACGCGCTCGTCGGCGATGTAGTAGAAGATGGCCTTGTTGCCGTCGCCCTGGTATTCCACGTCGCCGATTTTCATTTTCAGTCCGAGGTCTTTGGCGATTTGGCGTGACTCAATCATCGTTTCGTGCTCGTGTGCCTTGGCCTCGCGGTATTTGTCCATATCGACGTTGCGGGCCAGACGGTAGATGCGCTTGAATTCGAAATCGGGCTTCAGGTTCGCTTTCTTGATTTGCAGAGGAACGAGCCTCCCCGTCATGGTCACGGTTCCGATGTCGTGTCCAGGGCTGGCCTCCACGGCCACGATGTCGCCCTTCTGCAAGGGGAGGTTGTTGGAATTGATGTAGAAGCTCTTGCGCGGTGGCTTGAACTGCACTTCTACGATGTTGCAGGATCTGGCGTTGTCGGGCAGATCGGCCAGCCAGTCGTAAGTATTGAGTTTGTCGGGGTGGCGTGAGCATCCTTTGGCGCAGATGCTGCAATTACCTCCGCAACAGGTTCTGAACGTTAACATAGAGATATTATATATATGGTATATGGTGTTCGATGTTGATGATTGATGAAGTCTCCGGCCTCACCTGTTCTTGATCAGCACAATCATCTTCAGTGCGAAGTCGAAGAAAAGTATCTTGGCGTTCGCGTTCTGGGCGATGTCGCGCTGGGCGAGTTGCAGCTCATTCATGATGGGAATGACGTTGCGCTCGTTGATGAAGGGGGCGAATTTGACGGCGAACTCGTCTTCCTGGCCGTTCATGTAGTTCATCTCGGGCCGGTGGAAGTTATAGATGAAGTTCTCGCGGACCATGCGCTGGCAGTAGTTGAGAAAGTTCTTCTGCGGCTCACGTCCCATCGCGGCCACCTGTTCGCTCCATTGCTTCAGCTCTTTCACGTGGCGGGCATAGCTCTGCCGCATGAGCGTGACGAAGAGGGAGAAGAACGTGTCCTCGTCGGTGTTGTCGGTTATCTGGCGCAGGGCGGCGGCCATATTGCCCGAGGCGTTGTGGGCAATGCGCTTGGCGTCTGCCTCAAGGATATTGTACCGCCGGATGAGGGCCTGCTCGATGTCGTTCTGGCTGAGTGGCGGCACCTCCATCATCTGCGTGCGGCTGCGGATGGTCTGCAGCACGAGGTCGGGCCGCTCGCTCACCAGCAGGAATACCGTCCAGGCGGGCGGCTCCTCCAGCAGCTTGAGCAGCTTGTTGGCGCAACTCTCGTGCATTTTCTCCGGCAGCCAGATGATGCACACTTTGTAGCCGCCCTGGCTGGACTTGAGCGCGAGCTTGCGGCTGATGGCATCGCTTTCTTCCACGTAAATCATCAGCTGCTGGTTCGTGGCACCGCTGGCTTTCATCCATTCGGGGTAGCCGGCGTAAGGGTTTTGCAGAATCATCTCGCGGAATTCCGGCAAGAAGTCATCGCAGACTGTCACTTTGGGCGACTTGTATTTTTTGTAAATCGGAAAGACGAAGTGAAGGTCGGGGTGTTGCAGCTTGTCGGCCATCAAGCGTTCCTGGAGGAGGCTCTCGGGGCCGCAGAGCAGATACTGCGCAAAGGCGATGGCGGTCGGCAGGGTGCCGCAGCCCTCTTGGCCGCACAACATCAGCGCATGCGGCACCCGCCCCGACTGGTAGTCGGCGACGAGTTGTTGTTTCAGAGGTTCCTGTCCGATGATGTCTGCAAACTGCATGTGTCGGTTGTTTTCGTTTGTGTCAATAGATTTTCCCGGCAATCTGACGGATGCTGTCTACCGCGCTGACGGTGTAGAAATGGATGGAAGGCACGCCGTGACGGATGAGTTCCTGACATTGTGCCGTGCCCCATTCGATACCGAGCTGCTTGATTTCTTCATCCGTCTTGCAGATTTCCATCTCGCGGCTTAGCTCTACGGGCAGGTCGATGTGGAAGGTCTTGGGCAGCACGGAGAATTGCGAGCGTTTGGCCATCGGCTTGATGCCGGGGATGAGCGGTATCGTGATGCCCGCCCGGCGCGCCGCTTCCTCGAAGCGGAAGAACTTCTGATTGTCGTAGAAGATTTGGGTGATGGCGTAGTCTGCTCCCAGTTCCTGCTTCCGTTTCAGCACTTTCAGGTCGAACTCCATATTCGGCGCCTCTTCGTGCTTCTCGGGATAGCACGCCACTCCGAACGAGAATTTCTCGCCGGGATGGCGGATGGACGAGCCGTCGGCGAAGAATCCTTCGTTGAAGCGGTTCACCTGCTCGATGAGTTCCGTGGTGTGGGCATGTCCGCCCGTCACAGGCGTGAAACGTGCCTCGTCTTTGGCCTTGTCGCCGCGCAACAATAGCAGGTCCCTGATGCCGAGGAACTGTAGGTCGAGAAGCATGTATTCGATGTCCTCTTCCGTGAATCCGCTGCACACCACGTGGGGAACTACCTTGACGTCGTATTTCTGCATGATGGCGCTGGCCACGGCCACGGTGCCCGGACGTCGGCGCAGGCTGTGACGCACGAACGTGCCGTCGGGCTGCTCCTGATAGACGTACTCGGAGCGGTGGGTCGTGATGTTGATGTATCTCGGCTCAAACTCCCGGAGTGTGTCGATGGTGCGGAACAGACCCTCCGTGCCGTTGCCCTTCAAGGGTGGAAGTACTTCAAACGAGAAGCCTGTCCGTTCCCCGTCTTTTGTGATGAGGTCTGAAATCGTCATGATGCGTTCTTGAACGTTTTAGGTTCGTTTTTTTAAGTTGCAAATTTAGCAAATTTCGTCCATACCCGCAAAGGAATCGTCCGTTTTTGTGCGTCTCATCTCGGCTGCCTCTCGGAAATTTGCAGGCTCCGAACGGAAAATTTGCCAAATTCACACTGAAAAACATATCTTCTCAGTTGAATTCTGGAAAAACGAACGCGTTCGTTTTCCAAAACAAACGCATTCTCTCAGCAGAACGAACGTGTTCGTCCGGCGCGGAATGTGCAGGGACAGCGATGCTGCTGCGGTGATGTCGTGCGGCTGAATGGGCAGGGCCGGAAAAATCCGGTGGGGAGATGGTTTGTTTCTCATGGAAATGTTGTATCTTTGCAACGTGAACATTCTCAAGACATGAATGTTATTTTCGGCAGAAAGAAATGATGAAATGTTTTAATCAAGGAGAACGGAATCAGATGAAACGATGGACATTGTGGTTGCTCGTCGCCCTGACGACAGCCGGTGTGAATGCACAGACGGACACGACGGCTTTCATGCGCCGGCTCCTGGCGGTGGACGGCGTGAGCGGCGTGCGGCGGCTGGAATCGGACAAGTATCAAGAAAAGTATGTGATGAAAATCCGTCAGAATGTGGCGGGCGAAGACCCGTCGAAAGGAACGTTCGATGAAAGGATTGTCGTGGGACTGAAGGGGTTGGACCGCCCGACCGTACTGGTGACGGAAGGTTACTTTGCCGACTATGCGCTCCAGGCGGGCTACGAGGAAGAACTGTGCCGCCTGTTCGATGCCAATGTCATCGTGTGTGAATACCGCTATTTTGCCGAATCCGTGCCGGAGCCGTGCAACTGGGACTATATGACGGTGGACAATTCGCTGCACGACTACCATCATGTGCGTCAGGCGTTCGACGGCGTGTTCCGGGGCAAATGGATTGCCACGGGCATCAGCAAGGGCGGACAGACCACCATGTTCTACCGCTCTGTCTATCCGCAGGATATGGACGTGAGCGTGAGCTATGTGGCTCCGCTCAACCGTGCGATGGAGGACGGCCGCCACGAGAAGTTCCTGGCCAAGCAGGTGGGGACAAAGGCCGAGCGCGACTCCATCCTGCGGGCTGAGCAGGAACTCATGATGCGCAAGGAGCGTCTCTTGCCGCTTTTCCGTGCCTATTCTGAAGAGAAAGGCTACACGTACAACGTTGCGACGGAGGATATCTACGACTACTGCGTCATGGAGCTGCCGTTCGCACTGTGGCAATGGGGTACGCCGGTGAGCGCGCTGCCGTCGCTCGATGCCGACGATGCGACGTGGTTCCATGCGCTGATTGAACTGGCTGACCCCGATTATTTTTCTTGCCCGAACCGCTTCATGCCGTTCGACGTGCAGGCCGTGCGCGAGCTGGGCTACTACGGCTATTCGCGCAAAGGACTGAAAAAATGGCAGAGCATCAAGTCTACGAAGGGCTATCTGCCCCAGTTGATGTTGACCCCGGACCTGCGCCATTACAAGTTCAGCAAGTCGCTCTACCGGCGGACGGTGAAGTATCTGAAACGGAACGACCCGAAGCACATCTTCATCTACGGAGAGATTGACCCGTGGTCGGCCAGCGGCGTGGCGGGATGGCTCGACTGCTCGAAGAAGCAGAACATGCGCGTCTATGTGCAGCCGCGCGGCAGCCATCGCTCCCGCATCGGCAACATGCCCGACGAGCTCAAGCAGCAGATTCTGTCACGGCTGACAGAATGGCTGTCGGAGTAGGGGACAGCCGCCGCTTGGCATGGACTTTGCTTTGTGCCTTACACGCGTTTTCCGCAGGCTGTCACGCAACGGCAGCGCGGAAAAATACGGAGAACCTTAACTGAAGGAGCCAGCATGAACAGCAACTATTCGCAAAAAGTATCACAAATCATTCAATACAGTAAGGAAGAGGCCATCCGCCTCAACAACGACTATATTGGCCCCGAGCACATCATGCTCGGAATCATCCGCGATGGCGAAAGCAGGGCCTTGAGCGTGCTTCGTGACAAGTGCCGTGTGGACATTCCGATGTTCAAGCAGCAGTTGGAGGCACGTCTGCGCAACGATGAGACATCGCTGGACTACGGAGCTTCGGACATCGCTCTCAACACCAAGTCGAGCGGCATCCTGCGTCTCTGCATTCTGGAGTCGCGTCTCATGCGCAGCAATGTGGCCGATGTGGAGCACCTGTTGCTCGCCATCATGAAGCAGAAAGACAATTTGCCGGCCAAGATGCTGGAAGACTGCAACGTGCACTACGACCAGCTGTTTGCCTACTTCTCGAAGACAGAGTTGAAGCCGAAGAACAATGTCGGTTTCGAGGGCGATGACGATGATGACGTGGATCTGCCGCCGCAGGGACGCGGTGATGGGCAGCATGTCCAGACGCGGACGGAGAAGAAGAGCGGCAAGGGCACCGACACGCCGGCCATCGACTCGTTCGGTTTCGACTTGACGAAGGCTGCCCGCGAGGGCAAACTCGACCCCGTGGTGGGCCGTGAAAGGGAAATCGAACGGCTGGCGCAGATTCTCAGTCGTCGCAAGAAGAACAATCCCGTGCTTATCGGTGAGCCGGGAGTGGGGAAAAGTGCCATCGTGGAAGGTCTGGCGCAGCGCATCAACGAGCACAAAGTGCCGCGCACGTTGTTCAACAAGCGGCTCGTGACGCTTGATATGACAGGCATCGTGGCCGGAACGAAATACCGTGGCCAGTTTGAAGAGCGCATGAAGACCATCATCGCCGAACTCAAAGCCAACCCGGACATCATTGTCTTCATCGACGAAATCCATACGCTTGTCGGAGCCGGCAATCAAGCCGGACAGATGGACGCGGCCAATATGATGAAGCCGGCACTCTCGCGCGGGGAGCTGCAGTGCATAGGCGCCACCACGCTCGATGAATACCGCAAAAGTATTGAGAAGGACGGGGCACTCGAACGACGCTTCCAGAAGATTATCGTGGAGCCGACGACCGTGGACGAGACCATTGAGATTCTCCATAACATCAAAGACCGCTACGAAGAGCATCACAACGTGACTTACACCGACGATGCTTTGGAGGCTTGTGCCAAACTTACGGAACGATACGTGACCGACCGCAACTTCCCTGACAAGGCCATTGACGCACTCGATGAAGCCGGCTCGCGCGTACATATTCATAATGTGGACGTGCCTGAGAAGATCGTGAACCAGGAAAAGGCCATCGCCGAGGCTACGGCCAACAAGGAGCAGGCCGTCAAGAATCAGAACTACGAGCTGGCGGCCGGCTACCGCGACCGCACGCGGCAGCTGGAAAAGGAACTGGAGGACATGCGGGCCGAATGGGAAGCCACGCTGGTGGACAACCGCGAGACCGTGGATGCCGGAAAGGTGGCGGAGACCGTCGCGCTGATGACCGGCATTCCCGTGCAGCGCATGGCCGCGGCCGAGGGTGTCCGTCTGAAGGGCATGCGTGCCGAACTGAAGTCGAAAGTCATCGGACAGGATCCGGCCATCGACAAACTTGTGGCAGCCATTCAGCGTAGCCGCGTCGGACTCAACGACCCCAACCGGCCGATTGGTACCTTCATGTTCCTCGGCCCGACAGGCGTGGGCAAAACCTATCTGGCCAAGAAACTGGCCGAGCAGTTGTTCGGGACAACTGATGCCCTGGTGCGCATCGACATGTCGGAGTACATGGAAAAATTCACCGTCAGCCGCCTCGTCGGCGCGCCTCCGGGCTATGTTGGCTATGAGGAAGGCGGTATGCTCACCGAGCGGGTGCGTCGCAAACCGTACAGCATCGTGCTGCTCGACGAAATTGAGAAGGCACATCCCGACGTGTTCAACATCCTGCTTCAGGTGATGGACGACGGACGGCTGACCGACAGCAACGGACGTACCGTGGATTTCCGCAACACCGTGGTCATCATGACGTCGAATGTCGGCACACGTCAGCTCAAGGAGTTCGGACGTGGCGTGGGCTTCGCCGCCATGCAGGGGATGGACGACAAGGAAATCTCGCGCAGCGTGGTGCGGAAAGCACTCAACAAGCAATTCTCGCCTGAGTTCCTGAACCGAATCGACGAAATCATCACGTTCGACCAGCTCGATCTCGATGCCATCATCCGCATCATCGAGCAGGAGATAGCTCCGCTGCAGCAACGCATCGAGAATTTGGGCTATCATTTGGACATTGATGCCGAAACGAAGAAATTCATCGCCGCAAAAGGGTATGACAAGCAATTTGGCGCACGTCCTCTGCGCCGCGCCATTCAGACACATCTCGAAGACGGCATTTCGGAGCTCCTCGTAGAGGGCGATGTCGCGCAGGGCAGCACCATCGTTGCCCGACTCAGCGACGGCAAAGATAAAGTCCTGTTCAGTGTGAACTCCTAAACCCACGGTGCCTTGAAAAGAACACTCTATATTTCGTTGGCTGTGGTGGCAATTCTTGCCATCACGGCCAATCTTTTTTTCGGCCGCACGTTGCGGAATGAAGAGAAAACGTATGTGTATGTCGATGCCGACGATGACATCGACTCCGTCTGTGCCAAGGTGAAAGAGGCAGCCCGTCCGTGCACGTTGGCGGGGATGCGCATACTGTCGGAACTTGCGGGCTACAAAGACCATATCCGCACGGGGCGTTATGCCATCACGCCCGGCATGTCCATCCTGCGGCTGTTCCGCAACCTGCGTGGACACGTTCAGGAGCCGGTGCGGCTGGTGATTCCGACGGTGCGCACGCTGGACGATTTGGCCGGCAGGCTTTCCGCGCGGTTGATGCTCGACTCGCTCACGCTGACCCGGGCGTTCGCCGACTCTGCCGTCTGCCGGTCGGTGGGGATGAGCCGCGCGACCATGCCTGCGCTGTTCGTGCCGGACACCTACGAAGTCTATTGGGACATCCCGCTCGAGACGTTCCTCCAGCGGATGAAAAGGGAACACGATGTGTTCTGGACGGACGTGCGCCTTGCCAAGGCTTCCGAACTCGGACTGACGCCCGAGCAGGTGGCCACGCTTGCCAGCATCGTGGATGCCGAGAGCAACTATGCACCGGAGAAGCCGCGAATCGCCGGGCTGTATCTCAACCGTCTGAAGGCTCACATCCCATTGCAAAGCGACCCGACGGTCATCTTTGCCATCGGGGATTTTGGCATTCGCCGTGTGGTGAAGGAGCAAACCCGCTTTCCTTCGCCTTATAACACTTATCTCAATGAGGGATTGCCGCCGGGGCCTGTCCGCATCGCCACGGCTCAAGGTATCGATGCCGTACTCTCCCCCGAGCAGCACGACTATCTCTACATGTGCGCGAAGGAAGACTTTTCAGGCTCTCACAATTTCGCCTCCACTTATGCGGAACACCAGCGCAACGCACGGCGTTATACTCAAGCTCTCAATGAGCGCGGCATCATGAAATGAAAGGGCGGGGAAGGAGAGTTTCCTTCCCCGAAAAAAAAGAATTTACTGATTGCTTTGTGCTGGGAACGATGGCACGTTGTTGGCATCCGTAGCCGGAGCGGTGGTGTTGATGACCGGTGCTTCCTCAGGTGCGGTCTTCGTCACGAACGAGCTGGATATGACGCTGAGCACAACGATGGCGATGGCCAGTCCCCACGTGGCTTTCTCCAAAAAGTCGGTGGTCTTGCGCACACCCATAATCTGATTGGAGGTGGAGAAACTGGATGCGAGACCGCCTCCCTTGCTCTCCTGGATGAGTACGATGCCAATCATCAGGACAGATGCCAGCAGTACCAATACGATGATTAAAGTAAACATGTCTGTATTGAATTTTTATGATTTGTTTTTTTCTACGATGACCTCGAGTAGGTGCATCTGAGTTGCAAAGGTACGGCTTTTTTCGGGATTATTCAAACAAATCCTGCGCAATATTTCCAATCCCTGCTCATATTGCCCCTGCTTGATGAGCATGTTGACGATGTTCTCGTTGTAAACATCCTCTTCCGTATCCTGCGTCAGTTCGCGCAACGGGTCGTAGAGAGCTTCATCGCTGTCCGGTTCCACCATCTCGTACCGTTGCTTTCCTTTGGTCTCGTTGATGAAATTGTCAATCAGGTCGGCTCCCTTCAGCCCCGGTGTCTCAGCCGACGTGCTGTTTGCAGCCGGCAGATCGTCCTGCATGGCCAGAAAGGCGGCGTAGTCCGATGTCACATCGGCTACGGTCGGCACGCTATGTGGCTCCTGCCCGTCAGTCTTGTCCGCCGGCAGCCCTTGCAGGAAATTGTCGATGAGCGTAGTCGTGCGGTCGTCACCCTCTGTCGTGATGAGCTGTTCGGGCTCTGCGGCTTCGGCCAACCGGTCCACCGTGTAGTGACGCCCCTCAATCAGCTGAAACAGAGCTCTGCGGTCGGGCACTAATACACTTCCGCGCCGCAGCTCTTCGCCGAACGTGCGGTCATGCACGGCATAGAGGTTGGCCACGTAGAGCAGACGGGCAGCCTGGTAGAAAGGAAATTCCTCCACCAGTGCTCGCAGCTCTTGCAGGGTCTTGCGGTCGAGCTGTCCGGGGTCGTTGATGAGTGTGTCGATGCTCAAGGGAATGTGCCTCCACCGGTTCTGTCGGCGTGAAGACGTGCAAATTTAGAAAGAAAATCCGACATCAGCAAGTGTTCCCCTCTTTTTCTCCCCCAGACTCCGCACGTTTTGCCTGCTTGTTGTGCCAGACCGCAACGATTGCCGTGAGGATTCTGTGTCCGGCGAACGCGTTCGTTCCGTTGGACGGATTCGTCCGTTTGCTGAAACGAACGCGTTCGTTTATCCGAAAATCAGTCTGAAGGGCATTTTCCCGAGGGTGAAATCAGAGGTTTCCGCTACGGATTCGGAGAAGTTCGTCCGGCGAGTCGATGAGGTGGGTTGCGCCGCTGTCGAGAAGTAGTTGGCGGGGACGGAATCCCCAGCAGACGCTCAGGCAGGGAATACCGGCGTTGCGGGCTGTGGCAATATCGACTTCGCTGTCGCCCACATAGATGGTGTGTGCCGCATCGGTATGGAGCCGGCGCATGGCTTCGATGACCATGTCGGGACAGGGCTTGCGGCGGATCTGTGGTTGTTGCTCGCCGATGGCGATGTCAATGAGGTCAGCAAAGAAACGGTGGAAGAGTTCCTGGACGACCGCATCGCCTTTGTTGCTGACGATGGCTGTGGAGACGCCGTGCTGTCGGAGGGCTTGCAGCATGGGGGTGATGCCGGGGTAGGGGCGTGTGGAGTCGAGGCTGTGGGCCTGATAGTAGCGGCGGAACTCGGCCAGCACCTGGTCGCGGAGGTCGTCGGGCGTGCCTGGAGGAACGGACTTGGAAATCAGCGCGAGGAATCCATTGCCGAGAAACTGACGGACGGCTTCGTGGCTTTGTGGTGGCAGTCGAAAGGCGGCCAGCGCGTGGTTGACGCTGGCCGCGAGATCATCGAGGGTGTCAAGGAGTGTTCCGTCGAGGTCGAAGATGAATGTTTCCATCGGGAAGTTATTTTAATGAGCCGGGTCCGTCGAGGGTCGGCGTGACTTCGATGATGTGGCCCTGCTTGTCGAAGGTGAGGCGGTCGATGCAGACTTCGCGGTGCCAGCCCGGCCCTTTGCTGCGGTCGATGAAGTTCTTGTTGATGCGATGATAGACGATGTACCATTGGTCTTTGCCCGGGATTTGCAGTACGGCATTGTGGGCGGTGCCGAAAATCTGCTGGTCGGGACGCTGGCGGATGACGAACGGATTCTGGGCTATCTGAATCGGGCCGAGCGGCGAAGACGCCGTGCCGTAGCAGACGTGGTAGTTGGGCGATCCTGTGTCGTCAACCGACCAGAGGAAGTAGTAGATGCCCTTGCGGTAGAACACGTAGGGTGCCTCGCGGTAGGCCCAGGTCTGGAGGGTGCCTCCCTGCGGGGTGAGCACGGTGGTGGTTTCCGGCTTGATGCTCATCATGTCGCTGTTGAGCTCAGCTCCGGCCATGTAGCCGTTGCCCCAATAGAGGTAGTGTTTCTTGCTCTTCGGGTCGAAGAATACATCGACATCGATTTGCTGTCCTCCGCGCACGCCTTCGGGGCGGTTGCTCACGATGGGGTGGCCGGCATCGGTGAAAGGGCCTGTCGGCGAGTCGCTGACGGCCACTCCGATTTCCTTGCGCTCTCCGGCATCGGCACTGAAGTAGAGGTAGTATTTGTAGCTTCCGTTCTTCTGCTTGACTTCCTCGATGGCCGGCGCCCAGAGGTTGCCTTTGGCCCAGCTTACCTGGTCGCTCTTGGCATCGAGCACCACGCCTTCGTCAGTCCAGTGCTCAAGATCGGTGGACGAGAAGACGCTGTAGGTCCATCCGCCCCATCCCGGCAGGCCGTCGGTCGTGGAATAGATGTAGTATTTACGGGCCTGGTGGGAGTATAGTACCTCGGGGTCGGCGTGGAATCCGGGGAGGATAGGGTTGAAGTGATCGCCATATTCCCGGAGCAGCCGTGCTTTCTCCGCCTGCGTGATAGGGATGATGGTGCCGTGGCGCGGGGTGAAGGTGCCCTTGGTCTCGGTGTTCTGTACGAACTGGAAGGTCTTCAGGTCAGTGGACTTGCAGAACTGGTAGTGTCCGTTGCCGTAGCAGTCGTACATCACAATCCACGATTGGCCGTCGATGCTGCGGCACACGCCCACGCCTTCCACGGCCTCGTTGGTTTGGTCAACGTGTCCGTCGATTTTGGTCCACTGGCTTCCGGCACGTTGCCCGGGCGCAGCGGTGAGGGTGCTGGCCGTGGCTTGGAAGATGCCGCGTCCGCCTTCGCTCTTATAGAAAAGGTGGTAGAGCTGGTCGGCGGGGTTGTAAACGATGTCGCCGTCGATGGTGGCACTGCCGTTGTCGAAGAGAAACTGCGGCTCGCCGATGAGGCCGGTGAAGTCGTCGTTAGCGTAGGAATAATAGATGCGGTCGAAGGAGTTGGAGTCGCTGGTGCGGAGCGAATAGAACACCATATAGCGTCCGGCGGCCCGGTCGTAGATGGTCTCGGGAGCCCAGACGCGGACGACATTGCCCCATTGTTTCGGATAGATGGTCGGGAAATTCACCACGGAGTGTGTCCAGTGAATCAGGTCGGTGCTCTTCATCAGCACGATGCCTCGGTTGCTGCTCCAGCCGAGCGAGGATCGCATGTCGGTGGCTACCATGTAGAAGGTCTTGCCGTCCTCGCAGCGCAGGATGTGGGGATCACGCACGCATTGTGTGAAGGCAATGGTGTCGCTTTGGATGACAGGGGCGCCGCCGTTGAGCGGTGTGAAGTCGTAGCCGTTGTCGCTCAGGGCGTAGCAGATTTGTTCCTGCTCGGGCGCGTTGCCGGTGAAATAGGTGAAGAGATAGGCCACGTAGGAATCTTCGTTCTGGGCTGTGGCCATAGTGAAGCCAGCCGAGATGATGGCTGACAGGAGGAGTCGTTTCATAGGAGGTGAATAAATGGTGAATAAAAGTCCGTTATTGCTGATGTATTTTGTCCAGGAAGCGTTCGCGGTTCACGATGAAGCGCAGGTGAGTGGCCTGGCCGATGAGTTTGCCGCCTTCGTATGCCTCGATGCTGAAGGTGAGTTTTTTGCCGTCTTGTGCGGTGAGTGTGGCGGTGGCGGCCACTTCGGCTCCGACAGGCGAGGGAGCGAGGTGGGTGAGTGAGATTTGGCCGCCCACGGTGGTCTGTCCGGTTTCCAGCGTGCCGGCCACGGTCAGCATGGCCGCGTTTTCCATCAGGGCTGAGAGCCGGGGTGTGGACAAGACGGGCATGTCGCCAGAACCTTGTGCCAGCGCTGTGTCGGTGTCGTGGACCATGAAGGTGGATGTGTGGGAGAGGCTGGTGGTCGTCATGTTATTTGATGGTATTGTTGTTCGTGCGTTTCAGGTCGAAGAGATAGTTGAGCTTGACGGTGATGCCGTGGTTGGCCGAACGGTCGAAATAACCCTTTTTGGAGTTGTCGTAAACGTCGGCCAGACCATAGTAGTAGCGGCTCTCGAGGATGAAATGTCCGGCTGCGGTGGAGAGCTCCAGACCGAGCCCGGCGGTGATGCCATAGTCGAAGTGGTGGTCGATGTCGTGGCTGTACTGATAGACCACGTTGTTCGGACGGTTGGTGGGATCCCACGCGCCGGTTCCGCCACGCGTTTCGCTGGTGCCGAGGCAATAGCCGATTTGCGGACCGGCCTCGAACACGAATTTCAGTCCTCTGCGCTCTCGGCCCCAGCCCATCTGCATGAGCATGGGCACTTGCACGTAGTGCAGGCTGTGCGTGTATTCGTTGTTCGACCCATCCTCAATGACTTCCTTCCAGCCGGCGCTGACGTAGTTGCATTCAAGCAGCACGCCGCAGATGGCAGTGAAATATTTCTCGGTGATGTAGCGCATGCTGAAGCCGAAGGTGGGAGCTTGTTTGTAGGTCTGCTTGATGGTCGGTGTGAAGTCCATGCGCATGAGAGTCCATCCGGCATTGCCGCCGATGGCGAAGTCGTTGCGCCGCTCGCCCACCTGTGCCTGGGCGGCAGCGGGGAGGAACAGGGCGAGCGCGAGGAGGATGGATGGGAGGTGTCTGGTGTGCATGATGGATGCTGAACCGGCGTTGCTGTTTGTTTACAGGATGATGATGTTCATATTCGTATTGACGAAGCCCATGCCGTTGGCTGTCTGTTCGAAGTGCATGGGATTCTGCAAGGCGGGTGCGCTGAAGGTGGAGACGTTTTGCAAGAGTTCGGTACCGAATTCTTGCAGTCCCGCCAGAAAATAGCGGCCAATATCGTAGCCGAGCAGTCCGAAGAGCGGGGTGGACTGGTACTGGTTGCGATGAAACCACTTCAGGAAACGGGCGTTGAAGCTCTGCACTTCCGTGGATGCGGTGTTGGCGTAGAAGGTGGTGTAGATGGACGTATGGAATTTCCGCATGGTCTGCTTGTCTGCCGCAGAAAAGGTCTGCCATTCGGGATGACCGAAAAGCGAAATGTTGTAGTTGGCAAGCGCGGCATCGCTGTGCATCTGCTGCGTCAGACGCTCGAACGCTGTCTGGCTGTCGGATGACGGCACGATGATGTTCTTGCGGTCTGTGGCGAGCACGTCTTTCAGTCCCGCAAGGGCGTTGATGTCGACTGTCTTGTAGCCCACCCCTTGGGCGTTGAGTGCATTTTTGAATCCGATGATGAAGTCCGGCTTGGCTCCCTTGTCGCCGGCCAGACAGAACACGATGTTGGCATTGGCATTGCGCTCCAGAAATTGACGATAGACGTTGTTGTAGAGGGTGGAAGGCAGTGTGTTGACTTGGAAAACCGTGGATGCCGCGGCGGTAACGGACGCCTTGGTGCTGAACGGGATGACCAGTGGAATGCCGTATTGTTTGGCGAAGCGGCTCAGCGGCTGGATGTGTTCCATGCGCATGGGGCCGATGATGAGGTGCATGTGCCGCATCATCGGTTTGTTCAGGATGCTGTCGATGGAGGAGGCGTAGCTCCCTTTCTCCTCGTAGGCGTAGATGTTGATGGAAACTCCCTTTTGCTTCATCTCATCGACAGAAAGCAGAAATCCTTCGTAGAAGTCGAGCATCTTCCGTGCCTCCTTGCTGCGGCTGCCGTTGTCGAGGTCGAACGGGAGGATGACGGCCACGTTGATGGGGCTGATGATGCGTGCGTGGCGGGCAGCTTCTTCAGCCTTGCGCAGCTCTTCGGCGAGGCGTTGCTGCTCCTGGGCGCGTCGTTGCTGTATCTCTTTCCTTTCGGCGGCATTGTAGGGAATGCAGAGATACTCGCCTTTCTTCACCTTGTTTTTCTTGATTTGGGGGTTGGCGGTGCGCAAATCATCTTCGGTCACTCCGAATTTCCGCGCAATGCTGTAAACCGTCTCTTTCTTTTCGACCAGATACATCTGTTTGCAGTCGGGATTCTGGGGAGGTGCCGGTTGGACAGTTCCTGTCTGCGCTACAGCTGTGGCGGGTGTGGTGCCTGCGGCCGTGGAAGACGATGCCGGTTGTGTGGCAGGAATGTTGATGGTTTGTCCGGCCAGCAGCGTCTCGCCGAGTTGGGGGGTGGCCTGACGGATGGCATCTACCGTGACACCATAGCTGCGACTGATGGAGAAAAGCGTCTCGCCGCTTTGTACCTCATGCTTCTTCTGGGCGGGATTCTGGGCGGCGGCCATGCCGAAGCACATACAGAGCAGCAGCAGGCTGGCCTTTTGGATGAATTTCATTCGTCGGAGATGTTTATGGACAATTTTTCAAGATGCAAAATTAAGAAAAAGTATGTAGATGACAAAACTTAAATCCTTTTCCTTGACGATTTTCATTCGATTTTACGTTGTTTTATCAGCAAGATTATGTATTTTTGCATGTTATAATCCTTTTGTTTGATATGAGGGAAATGCTTATGAAGACCCGGAACATCCTGTTTGCACTCCTGCTGGCTGCCGGTATGGAGCAGACAGCGGATGCCCAGACGGCATCACCGGTCATCTCTTTCTATTCCTCCACGGAAGAATCAGACGTGGAGATGTCTCCCGGCGAGTCGCAGACCACGCAGGCGCCATGCGACATTACCTGTACGGCCAATGTGGATGACGATGGCGGCAATTACAGCTATACGTGCGAATGGCGCATCTATGATTCTGACGAAGGGGAGGACTCGCCGCTCCTCACGCGCTTTGATGAGGAAGTCACCTATACGCTCACCCGCTCCGGCGGCTACGGAGCCAAGCTCTACATCACGTTTGTCGATGCCGACAACGATACCGTGGAATACGAGTCGGAGACATTCTCCATCGTCATCAGTGAGTCGAAACTTACGTGCCCGGACGGTTTCTCGCCCAACGGCGACGGCATCAATGACACATACAACATCACGTTTGAGAGCATCGTGAAGTGCAGCGGCGTCATCTTCAACCGCTGGGGCAAGGTGCTCCACCGTTTCACGATGGCCAATCTGGCCGATGGCTGGGACGGCATGCAGGGTGGAAAATACGTGAAGGACGGTGTCTATTTCATCAATCTGGATGCCTACGGCAGCGACGGACTTCACTACAAAATCAAGAAAGCCATCAACGTGCTGAAGGGATACAACGAAACCGACAGCAGCACGTCAACCGACGAATAGCGGACGATACATGCAGAACGAAATAGAAGTGTTGGGCGCACGTGTGCACAACCTGAAGAACATCAACGTCAGGATTCCGCGCAAAAGTCTCACGGTCATCACCGGTGTGAGCGGGAGCGGCAAGTCGAGCCTGGCCTTCGACACACTCTATGCCGAAGGTCAGCGACGTTATATCGAGACGTTCTCGGCCTATGCCCGGAACTTTCTGGGCGGCATGGAACGGCCTGACGTGGACAAAATCACAGGTTTGAGCCCTGTCATCAGCATCGAACAGAAAACGACGAACAAGAATCCGCGCTCTACGGTGGGCACGGTGACGGAAGTGTATGACTACCTGCGTCTGCTCTATGCCCGCGCCGCCACTGCCTACAGCTATGTGACGGGTGAGAAAATGGTGAAATACACGGAAGAGCAGATTCTTGACCTCATCCTGCGCGACTACAACGGCCAGCCCATCTATATCCTCGCGCCGCTGGTGCGCAGCCGCAAGGGGCACTACCGTGAACTCTTCGAGACGATGCGGCGTAAGGGCTATCTCAACATCCGCGTGGACGGTGTGATGATGAACCTCGTGCCCGACATGCGCGTGGATCGGTACAAGAACCACAACATCGAGGTCGTGGTGGATAAAATTGTCGTGAGCGCGAAAGACGTGGAGCGGCTGAAGAAAAGCATCGGCATCGCGATGAACCTGGGAGACGGCCTGGTGATGTTGCTCGAACGGGGCGGCGGAAATCCGAAGTACTACAGCAAGCGGCTCATGTGCCCTACTTCGGGCATCAGTTACAGCGACCCAGCGCCGAACAATTTCTCGTTCAACTCGCCCGAAGGTGCCTGTCCGCGTTGCAAGGGGCTGGGCATCGTCAGTCTCATTGACGAGAACAAAATCGTGCCCGACCGCTCGCTCTCGGTTGCGGCCGGCGGACTCGCACCGCTTGGAAAGGCGAGGAAAACCATGATTTTCTTCCAGATAGAAGCCGTGCTTGACTCCTATGGCTTTACACTCGATACTCCCATCGGACAATTGTCCGACGATGCGCTCCATGATGTCATCTATGGAAGCCCGAACCGCGTGTGCATCAAGAAAGACAAAATCCACACGGGCAGCGATTATTTCTGCGAATACGAAGGCATGGCAAAATTCATCCGGCAATTGGCCGACGTGGAGCAGTCGGCGCAGGCGCAACGATGGGCGGAGAGTTTCGACCGCGTGTGCGAGTGTCCGGAATGTCACGGCGCACGGCTGAAGAAAGAATCACTCTTCTATCGTCTTGACGACAAGAACATCGCCGATGTCTCCCGCATGGAACTGAGTGAGCTCTACGACTGGACGATGCAGCTCAAGGACCACGTGACCAAACGGCAGGCGGAGATTGCCTCTGAAATCCTGAAGGAAATCAACAAGCGGCTGCGCTTCCTGCTCAACGTCGGTCTGGACTATCTGAGTCTCAGCCGTCCTACAGCCTCGCTCTCGGGTGGAGAGAGCCAGCGCATCCGTCTGGCCACCCAGATTGGTTCGCAGCTCGTCAATGTGCTCTACATCCTCGATGAGCCGAGCATCGGGCTTCACCAGCGCGACAACGTGCGCCTCATCCAGTCGCTCAAGGATCTGCGCGACTTGGGAAATACGGTGGTGGTGGTGGAGCACGACCGCGACATGATGATGGCGGCGGACTACATCGTGGACATCGGCCCGAACGCCGGACGCTATGGCGGCGAGGTGCTCTTCCAGGGCAGGCCCGCCGACTTGCTCAAGACCGACACCATCACGGCCCGCTGGCTGCGCGACGACGTGCGCATGGCGGACACGCGGAGCGGGAAGTGGAGCTATGAGGACAACCGGAAATTGGTGCTGCACGGTTGCCGTGGCAACAATCTCAAGAATATTGATGTGGCCTTTCCGCTCGGAAAGCTCATCTGCGTGACGGGCGTGAGCGGCAGCGGCAAATCGACGCTTGTCAACGACACGCTCCAGCCCGTCCTTTCGCAACGTTTCTACCGTTCCCTGCGCGAGCCGCTGCCGTATGACTCCATCGAAGGGCTGGAATTAGTGGACAAAGTGGTCAGCGTGGATCAGTCGCCGCTGGGACGCACGCCGCGCTCCAATCCGGCCACTTACACCGGTGTGTTCTCCGACATCCGCTCGCTCTTTGTGGAAATGCCGGAGGCCAAGATGCGCGGCTACAAGCCGGGGCGTTTCTCCTTCAACGTGAAGGGTGGCCGCTGTGAGGCCTGTGGCGGCAACGGCTATAAAACGATTGTGATGAATTTTCTGCCGGACATTCAGGTGCCTTGCGAGGAGTGTCACGGGCAGCGGTACAACCGTGCCACCTTGGAAGTGCGGTTCAAGGGAAAGTCCATCGCCGATGTGCTCGACATGACCATCAACGAAGCGGTTGAATTCTTTGAGAATCAGCCGAATATTCTCAACAAAATCCGTGTATTGCAGGACGTGGGGCTCGGTTACATCAAGCTCGGACAGCCGTCCACCACGCTGTCGGGCGGCGAGAGCCAGCGTGTGAAGCTGGCCACAGAGCTGGCGCGGCGCGACACGGGGCGCACGGTGTTCATTCTCGACGAGCCGACCACGGGTCTTCACTTTGCCGACATTCAGGCGTTGATGAACGTGCTCCGCCGCTTGGTGGAGAAGGGCAATACGGTGATAGTGATAGAGCACAACATGGACGTGATTGCCAATTCTGACTATATCATTGACATCGGTCCCGACGGCGGCCGTCGGGGCGGCGAGGTGGTTGCCGCGGGCTCTCCGCGCGAGATTGTGCAGCAGGGCAAGGGCTTCACGGCTCAGTTCCTCGCTCAGGAGCTGGCACGCACCCACCGGCTCATGAACCTTTGAGAAAAGACAGAGCTGCCGGGAGCAGAAAGGGATTTTTCCGGTTCCGGTAATCAAGGGTCAGTCATCGGCGTGGATGCACAAGTTCTCCAAGTCGGAGAACTTGCCATTGAAGAGGTTGACATCCACGTAGCCGTTGATACCGTCGATGCGTCCCGCGTCCGTGTGCTGCCAGAAGGACCACGGCCCCTTGTAGGCAAGGCTGTCCACGTAGTAGTGCGCTATCCAGAACGGATATTTCTCGAAGTCCTTGTCGTTCAGATAGTGCAGGCGGAATTTGTACGACGTATATAAGATAGGAGTAACGCCGTAGTGTTTCTCCACGATGTTCAGCCATTCCAGCACCTCCTTTCGCAGTTTCTTCCCCGAATAGTTGTCCAGGTGTCGCACGTCGGTCTCCACGTCGAGCACGGGAGGCAGGTCGCCGTCTTCGAGTTGCACCATGCGGCAGAAGAACTCGGCCTGCTTGCGTGCACTGCTGGAGGTGCTGAAGAAGTGGTATGCTCCGCGGATGATGCCGTTCTTGCGGGCATTGAAGAAATTGCGGTTGAAGTTGTCGTCGAACTCATCCGTGCCTTCCGTGGCCTTGATGAAGACGAAGCGCACGGGCGAACCTTGGATGTCGGCGTTGCGCAGCCGGTTCCAGTCTATGTCCTGCTGGTAGTGGGAAATGTCGATGCCACGCACCTCCCCCTTCGGGTAGGTCACCTGCCCGTAGAGTGCTTTCCAGCGGAAAGAAAAAGGTCCGACGAAGGTTTTGTAGAGAAAGAAAATGTAAACCACCACGATGACGGCCAGCAACGTCCAGAACAGGCGCGAAGGAAGGCGGCGAAAGGGGTTGTGGCCCTTCCGCCGTCTGCTGCGTTTTCCGGCGCTGGTGGAGCGTCGTTTGTGGATGGTTCTCTGTTGTGGCATGCTGGATTTGCCAGTACCCGTTCGGTCTTATGCCTTCTGCTGCTCGAGCTTCAGCGTGCACGTAGGCTGGTCGCAGACCTCTGTCGGGCCGAAGTACTGAATCGGGCCTGGATAGACGTAGCGGGTCTGGCGGGCCCATTCGTCGCGATGGGCGGCAAAGTATTTGAATGGTGCGCCGTCGAGCTCGACGAGAGCCTTGCGGATGACCGGCTTCATCTTGCCGTTTCTGCGCTCCAGGTTCATCATCATGGTGATAGGCACTCCGCCGGCAATCCATTCGGCAGCCGGAGCTGTCGTGTTCTTGATGATGGACATGTAGCCCGTCTTGCCGTTGGCTATGAGGCGCGAGGCGTTGAATCCGAGCGAGTAGCAGTAGTCTGCATCGTAGTTCGACGGAGCTGCGCAACGTCCCTCGTAGCCGAAGAAATGGTGCTGGGTGGCGAACTTGCCGTTGTATTTTCCTTCCTTCTTCCACTGTGCGAGCTTGTCGCCTACCATCTTCGAGAGCAGTTTCTCCGTCTCGATGAGGCTCACCTGCACGTTGCCGTGTGGGTCGCGGTCGAGTGCCAGCTGCGAAGCCACGTCGTGCGGCAGGCTGTTGAAGATGGCGAGGTTCTCCTTCGAGATGTGCCGCTTCACGTAGTCAATCTGCTCGCTGCGCTGCACTTCCTTGGCTTCGTCGGTGGCGAGCACGTCGTTGAGCTCAGCGATGAGCTTCTTGATGGCCGGGATGAACTCAATGAGGCCTTCAGGAATGAGCACGGTGCCGAAGTTGTTGCCGTCCTCGGCGCGTCGGGCCACGGCCGTGGCGATGTAGGTCACCACGTCGTCGAGCGACATTTCCTTCTTCTCCACCTCCTCGGAGATGAGGCAGATGTTCGGCTGGCACTGCAGGGCGCACTCCAGGGCGATGTGGCTGGCCGAGCGTCCCATGAGCTTGATGAAGTGCCAGTATTTGCGGGCTGAGTTGCAGTCGCGCTGGATGTTGCCGATCAGCTCCGAATAGGTCTTGCAGGCCGTGTCGAAGCCGAACGAGGTCTCGATTTGCTCGTTCTTCAGGTCGCCGTCGATGGTTTTCGGACAGCCGATGACCTGCACGCCATACTGCTTGGCCGCATAGTATTCGGCCAGCACGCAGGCGTTCGTGTTCGAGTCGTCGCCGCCGATGATGACGATGGCCTTGATGCCCAGCTCGCGGATAATCTGGATGCCTTTCTCGAACTGATCCACTTCCTCCAGCTTCGTGCGTCCCGAGCCGATGATGTCAAATCCGCCCGTGTTGCGGTATTCATCGATGATGTCGTCCGTCAGCTCCATGTATTTGTGGTCCACGAGGCCACCGGGGCCGAGGATGAAGCCGTAGAGGCGGCTGTCGGGGTTGAGCGACTTGATGCCGTCGAACAGACCCGAAATGACGTTGTGTCCGCCCGGAGCCTGGCCGCCGGAGAGGATTACGCCCACGTTGAACGGCTCCAGCTTCTGAGCCTCGCCTGCCTCAAATTCGATGACGGGCATGCCGTAGGTGTTGGGGAACAACTGCTTGATTTCTTCCTGGTTGCCCACCGACTGGGTCGGGGCACCCTCTTTGGCCTTCACCGGGCCTTGCAGGGCCTTCGGAAGTTTCGGCTGATAGGCCGCGCGTGCGATTTGCAAATAGCTTTTTTCCATTTGTCTGAATGATATTGAAAAGGTCGTTGTCTGCTGAAATTCCTGCAAAGTTAATCATTCTCCTGCGCTTGGCAAAATTCTTCCCCGCTTTTTTAGTCGTTCTTGCTTTGGAGTGTCTTTTCTTTTTTTCTTCTGCCGTACCGTCCGTTGTCCGTGTTCCCTCGTCCGTTCCGCCCGCCGCGGTTTGTCTTGTCGGACTCTGCGTGAAAATTTCCGGAATGCAGCGTGGAAATTTCTTTTTCCAGTCTGAGTTTTGGAAAAACGAACGCGTTCGTTTTCCGAAACGAATGTGCTCGTTCCGCCGAACGAACGCGTTCGTCCGATACGGAATCCGCGCATAGGCGGACTTTTGTGTGGCGGTGCGGGGAAAAGAATTGCGGGAGTCGGGGAGCGGTCACCGCAGAGGTGCGGTGAAGTCAGTGGAAAACGATGTCGGTGATGACCTGGGCACCGACATGCTCGTTGAGCCGGCGGATGAGTATGGTGCGACTCATCATGAGCTCCTGCTTGAGTACGGAGGAGCGGATTTGCACGTGGAGCGTCTGGTTTTTGATGAAGATATTGCCTGTGTAGCGGTTGATGGCCTGTCCCATCACTTCGGGCCACGCCGCCATCAGCCGGTGCTGGTTGAGGGGCGTTTCGAGCCCCTCTTCGCGCAGGTATTGACGAATCACGTCACTGAGTTTTTCGGTGTTGGTGCGGCGCATGCGGACAGGTCAGGATGAGATGGGGGAGTCTTGGATGTCGCCCCCGTGCACGGTGAAGATTTTGTAGTCGCCCGAGGCGTGCTGGAGGATGCGGTCCAGATGGCTGCGGTTGGTGTCGGTGATGAAAATCTGGCCGAACTGCTCCTGTGCCACCAGACCGATGATTTGCTCCACGCGGCGTGCGTCGAGCTTGTCGAAGATGTCGTCGAGCAGGAGCAGGGGGAGGGTGTGGCTGCCGGTCTGGCGGAGAAAGTCGAACTGGGCGAGCTTGAGACTGATGAGATAGGTCTTGTTCTGCCCCTGCGAGCCTTCTTTCTTGATAGGGAATCCGTTGAGCGTCATCACGAGGTCGTCTTTCTGGATGCCGTGGAGCGAGTAGCCGACGGCGATGTCGCGGGCGCGGTCGCGACGGATGATGTCGAGCAGGGGGCCGCGCTGGCAGTGGCTCACGTATTCGAGCCCCACGGTCTCATGGCTGTCGGAAATGCGGTCGTAGTAGCGCTGGAACACGGGCACGAGCTCGGTGATGAAGCGGCTGCGCTCGGCGAAGATGGCTTCGCCTGTCTGCGCCATGATTTCTTCATAGATGGCCAACATGTCGCCGAGGTTCCCCGGCTGCGCTTCGGGCCGGTCGGGGAGGCTGCATTGGCGAAGCAGTACATTGCGTTGCTGCAGGGCTTTGTTGTGGCGGCTGAGGAGCGCGAGATAGGTGGGGCTGTATTGCGAGATGACAATGTCGATGAAGCGGCGCCGCTCCTCGCTTCCGCCCAGAATCAGACCGTTGTCGCCGGGCGACACGAGGATGAGGGGAAGCAGTCCGATGTGCTCCGACATGCGTTTGTAGGCCTTCTGGTTGCGGCGGAACGTCTTTTTCTGGTGGAGGCGTAGCCCGCAGGTGATGTCCTCGGGCGTTCCGTTGAGATCGTAGTGTCCGCTGAGCATCATCATGTTTTCGCCGTGTCGGATGTTGAGCGAGTCGATGGCATTGGTGGCGCTGCGGGTGAAGGAAAGGAAATGGATGGCGTCGAGCACGTTGGTCTTTCCCTCGCCGTTGTTGCCCACGAAGCAGTTGATTTTTGGAGAAAAGCGCAGGTCGGCCTGCGCGATATTCTTATAGTTGATGATGGAAAGCGACTGGAGAATCATGCGGATGGTGGTGGGGAAATGCCGGAGCGGCATCCCGCAGGGTTGAATTTGCCTGCAAAAGTACAAAAAATCTTTGAAATCCTTTTTGCTTTGCGAAATTCTTTCTATTTTTGCAGTCGATTTCGCGGCAGTAGCTCAGTTGGTAGAGCATCGGCTTCCCAAGCCGAGGGTCACGGGTTCGAGTCCCGCTTGCCGCTCCACGGTCGGCCTTTTATTTTCCTTCTTTTTGAGAATATCTTTTCCCTCTTGAGAATACCTGACTTATGCTGATGATGACGCTTATCATTGTGGCGGTGCTTCTGGCCGGTTATCTGTTGATGAGCACGGCTCGGGTCAACCACATCAACCGTGCGGCCGTCGCCATGTTCTGCGGTGTCACCGTATGGCTGGTCTATATGTTGCACGGCGGTGACTACCTGCGTCTCATGCACCCCGACGAGTATGCGGCCTATCTCAGTGAGCACCGCACGCTGGGCATGACGGTGTCGGGCTTTGTCTCACAGAATGTCATTTCGCACTACATCGCCGAGGCCTGTTCCGTCATTCTCTTCCTCATCGCCACCAACACCATTCTGGAGGTGATGAGCAACAACGGCGTGTTCGACTCCCTCATCCACTGGCTCCGCATGCGCAACAGCAGGCGTTTCCTGTGGATTCTCACCCTCCTCACCTTTGTCATTTCAGCCAATGTGGACAATCTGACCACCGTGGTGCTGATGATGTCCATCATGAGCCGCATCGTGTCGTCTCACCGGCAGAAGGTCATCTATGCCTGCGCCATCCTGGTGGCGGCCAATCTGGGCGGTGCGTTCACGGTGATTGGCGACATGACATCGCTGATGCTCTGGGTGCGCGGCGTGGTGACGGCTTCGGCCTTCGCCTCCGGCCTCTTTCTGCCCTGCTTCGTCTCCCTGTGCGTGTTCAACCTGCTCATCTCCAGGCTGCTCTACGGCCATGTGGAGGTGAACAGCTACCTCAGCATGTATCGGGGCGATGACTCGTTGCTGAGCCCGTGGCAGAAATCGGTCATGCTGGTGCTCGGCATCGTCGGCCTCTGGTCTATCCCGACCTTCAGTGCCGTCACCCATTTCCCTCCGTTCATCGGAGCCCTCTGCGTGCTGGCCGTCATCTGGGTGGCCGAGGGCATCTTCACCTTCCGCGTCAACGGCAACCAGCTCTTCGTCCGCCGCAACGATTTGCGTAATACCGAGTTCATCGGCATGCAGATCATCCTCTACTATCTCGGCATCTCGCTGGGCATCGGCGCACTGAAGGAATGTGGCGCGCTCGACGCTGCCTGCGGCTGGCTCACACAGTATGTCCACAATGTCTATGCCTACGGAGCCATCGTCGGCGTGCTCTCCTCCTTCGTGGACAATGTGCCGATGGTGATGGCGGGCATGAACATGTTCGACCTCGACACGGCAGCCGCATCCACCTCTGTCTTCGTGCAGGACGGAGCCTACTGGCAGATGCTCAGCTATTGCAGTGCCGTCGGCGGCTGCCTGCTCTACGTGAGCACGCTGGCCGGTCACGCTGCCGTCGAAATCGAGAAGATACGTCTGTCGTGGTATTGCCGCCACATTATTTGGCGCATGCTCGTGGCGTGGGGTGCCGGCATGGGCGTTTTCTGGCTCACACATTAGTATATCGCATCATCCTACAACTCACAGAATATGTCGAAAATCAATTGTATCGGAGTGTTGACATCGGGCGGTGACTCGCCCGGCATGAACGCTGCCATCCGTGCCGTCACGCGCACGGCCATCTGCAAGGGATTCAGAGTGAAGGGCATCTACCGAGGTTATGAGGGCTTGATTCACGACGAGGTCCAGGATTTCACCACCGAGAGCGTGAGCAACATCATCGCCCGGGGCGGTACGATTCTGCGCAGTGCCCGCAGCAAGGACTTCATGACTCCGGAGGGCAAGGCACAAGCCTACGAGACCATCAAGAAGGAGAAAATAGACGCGCTCATCGTCATCGGCGGCAACGGCTCGCTCACGGGTGCACGCCAGTTCGCCCAGGAGTACAACCTCCCGTGCATCGGCCTGCCCGGCACGATTGACAACGACCTCTACGGCACGGACTCCACCATCGGCTACGACACCACGCTCAACACCATCGTGGAGTGTGTGGACAAAATCCGCGACACGGCCACGAGCCACGAGCGTATCTTCTTCGTCGAAGTCATGGGGCGCGATGCCGGTTTCCTGGCCCAGAACAGTGCCATTGCCAGCGGGGCGGAGGCCGCCATCATCCCCGAGGACAACACCGACGCCGACCAGCTCGAGCATTTCATCGGCCGCGGCATCCGCAAGAGCAAGAACTCCAGCATCGTCATCGTGAGCGAAAGTCCGAAGTGCGGTGCCATGTTCTATGCCGACCGTGTCAAGAAGGAATACCCGCAGTATGATGTCCGCGTCTCCATCCTCGGACACCTGCAGCGTGGCGGTTCCCCTTCGGCACGCGACCGCATCCTGGCCACCCGTCTCGGTGCCGGTGCCATCGACGCTATCCTCGACGGCCAGCGCAACGTCATGGTCGGCATCCGCAATGATGAGGTGGTTTACGTGCCTTTCTCCGATGCTATCCGCAGCGATAAACCGCTGGACCCGAGTTTGATTAAGGTGCTCGATGAACTCTCGATTTAACCGACTGCGCGCATGACCGACTCCAACCGCTGGGGCATCATCTTCAGCAGTCCCGCACATTCCATCCGCGCCCACAAACGCTGGGTGCAGATGCGGCAGTACATGGAATCCCGGAACGTGGCTTACGACTTCGTGCAGTCCGACGGCGACGGTTCCGTGGAGCGTCTCACCCGTATGCTCTGCGAGAACGGTTACCGCACGCTCGTCATCGTCGGGGGCGATGGCTCGCTCAACGATGCCGTCAACGGCATCATGTCCGTCTCCCAGCTTCCCGACGACTTTGCTTTCGGAGTCGTTCCCATCGGCATCGGCAACGACTTTGCCTCCTTCTGGGGCAT
>CAYPZK010000006.1:0-97435 GCA_964415385.1 uncultured Bacteroidaceae bacterium | reverse complement strand
AGCAGACCCTCTTCATAACAGAAGAAGCCCGCGGCATTCGTTGTCGCGGGCTTCTGTTTGATGTTGTACTTCGTGTAGTGAAACCGTTTCGAGACCTTATGACTTCAGGTCGTTCTCGATGAACGTGATGAGGCGGTCGACGGCTTCGGCTTCGGGGATGTTCTTCTCGATGCACGTCTTCTGTTTGTAGAGGCTGACTTTGCCGATGCCAGCCCCCACGTAGCCGTAATCCGCATCGGCCATCTCCCCGGGGCCGTTCACGATGCAGCCCATGATGCCGATCTTGAGCGTGCGGAACCGGGGGTTGACGGCAGCCTTGGCAGCGACGGCAGTCTTGATGCGGGCGATGGTGTCCTCTAAGGCATAGAGCGTGCGGCCGCAGCCGGGGCAGGAGATGAATTCCGTCTTGGTGGTGCGCAGACGTGCGGCTTGCAGGATGTTGAAGGCAATGCGCACGGTCTCGCCCTTCGCCACTTTCGTCCCGACGACGCGCCGGTTGTGGAGATAGATGCCGTCGATGAGCCGGTCGATGCAGAGCGCACTCATGTCGGTCGCGGCTTTCAGCTGCAACGTGTCCTTGTCCTGTTCGGCGTAGTGCTGGAAGATGATGACGGGATTCGTCAGATGTTCTGTCCAGAGTTCGTGAACCAGGGCACGCAGCTCGCCAGTGCGGTTCTGATGGTTCGACTGCGCGATGACCACCACTTCGGGATGGAGTCTGAGGCAAGCCCGCGACTCCTCGTTCAGTGCTCCGTAGGAGAGAAAGAGGAACTTGAGCGGGGCGTTGCTCATGCCGACAAACGGCAGGACATCCGGGCCGAAGGCGGGGAAGACGAAACCGGCCGTCTGCAAGGCGGGTTGCCGCATCAGTACGTCGGCGTCAACGATAAGGCCGTAGCCGCGCCGTGCGGCCTGCTCCAGCGTTGCCGGTGTCGGAACTTCGTGGCCGCAGTACACGTAATCGGGCGTTGCGTCAGTGGCGGCTTCGTCGTTGTCGGCCACCACGACGGGCACCTGTCCGCCGCCGATGTTCCGCACGGCTTGCGTCGGACGGCGTTGCGGGCAGAAAAAGTCGAATTCATCGGAAGAAATGCCTGGAATCAAGGTGTGGCCGGCTCGTGCCGTGACGTAGTCGCGCAAGGCGATGGCCACGGGAATCTCGGCCTCGGGTGCCTCGCTCAGCGACACGCGGATGGTGTCGCCGTAGCCGTCGCTCAACAGGGCTCCGATGCCAACGGCCGATTTCACGCGTCCGTCTTCACCCTCTCCGGCTTCCGTTACGCCGAGGTGGAGCGGAAAGTGTATGTGCTCGCGCTCCATCGTGTCCACCAGCAGACGCACGGTGCGTACCATGATGACAGTATTGCTTGCCTTGATGGAGATGACGACATCAAAGAACTTTTCGCGCACGCAGATGCGCAGAAACTCCATGCACGACTCCACCATGCCGGCGGGCGTGTCGCCGTAGCGTGACATGATACGGTCGCTCAGCGAACCGTGATTCACGCCGATGCGGATGGCGGTGTGGTGCTCTTTGCAGATACGGAGGAAAGGCACGAACTTGGCTTCTATCTTCTCCAGTTCGGCGGCATATTCTTCATCCGTGTATTCCAGATGCTTGAAGGTGCGGGCCGGATCCACGTAGTTGCCCGGGTTGATGCGCACCTTCTCGGCATGGAGCGCGGCCTCGTCAGCCACATTCGCGTTGAAATGCACGTCGGCCACCAGCGGCACCATGCAGCCGTCGCGGCGCAGGGCATCGCTGATGAGTTGCAGGTTCCTGGCCTCGCGGATGCCCTGCGTGGTGAGGCGCACATATTCGCCGCCTGCCGCCACGATGCGCTCCGCCTGCGCCACGCTGCCCGCCGTGTCCATCGTCGAGGTGTTGGTCATCGACTGAACGCGGATCGGGTTCGCGCCGCCCAACGGTGTCCGGCCGATGTGTACTTCCGTGGTTTCGCGCCGCTGATAGTTGAACAGGGCATTCCAGTTGCCCGCTCGCATGAAATTCTTCATTCGCCCGAAAGATTCAGTTGGTCTTGAATGTGTAGTGCACGGCGGCCAGCTCGGCGTTGGCCTTCTCGATTTTCTGCTTCAGCCCTGCCTTGTAGGCTGCCAGTCTGGTTGCCAGTGCCGCGTCGCCGAGAGCCAGCATCTGCACGGCCAGGATGGCCGCGTTCAGCGCACCGTTGATGGCTACCGTGGCCACCGGTATGCCCGGCGGCATCTGGAGCATCGAGAGCACGGCATCCATGCCGTCGAGCGCGGAGCCTTTCACGGGAACGCCGATGACGGGCAGGGTGGTGCCGGCGGCAATCACGCCCGGCAGGGCGGCGGCCATGCCGGCTCCGGCGATGATGACTTTGAGACCGCGTGCGGCGGCATCTCGTGCAAATGATTCCACGGCTTCCGGCGTGCGGTGGGCCGAGAGGGCATTGATTTCGAACGGGACTTCCATCTCGTCGAGGAATTGGGCGGCTTTCTCCATCACCGGGAGGTCGGAGGTGCTGCCCATGATGATACTGACGGTTGGGGTCATAGCAAGATGATTATGGTAAGGGTTTGGAAATTCCGGAGTGACATCAGAGGAACGGCAGCCAGACGTAGAGCAGGAAGAGCATGGCGCAGAAGAAACCGACGGCAAAGCCGGCGAACACTTGCGCCAGGCTGTGCTGGCGGAGCACCATGCGGCTGGTGCCGAGCATGCCCGAGAGGATGAGCAGGCCGCAGGTAGGCCACACGGGGTTGTAGAGGAAGATATTGCTGAAGGCAATCACCATGCCCAGCAGTCCGCCCATGCCCACCATGTGCGTGCTGATTTTCCATTTGGTGTTGACGATGACGCAGATGATCTGCGCCACCAATGAGGCCATGATGATGCCTCGGAAGAAGATGGCCGTATTGATTTTGTTGAACACGAAGAGGCAGGCCGTGTAGCTCAGCAGTGCCAGCACGTAGGGCATGTGACGGTGCTCGCGGTGGCTGAGCTGCCAGTGCGACCATTTGTTCAGCCGCCGGAAGATGCCGATGCTCATGCGCGGGATGAAGATGGTGAACATGAACACGATGCACAGGATGAAGAGCTTGTACTCCAGCGGCAGCAGCCGGAGATAGCTGAAGAAAAACAGCCAGAGGAACGCGAGAACGGGGGCGTAGAACGGCGAGAAAATCGTCGAAAGGAGTTTCGAAATCTGAATGATTCGCTTGTCTAACATCTTTTCTGCTTAAAGCCTTTTGCGGAGACTGGCCGGCGGAATCTTCAGTTCCGCCCTGTATTTGGCCACCGTGCGACGGCTGATGGCCTCGCCACGTTCCTTCATCATTTCCGAGATGCGCTCGTCGGAGAGCGGGTTGCGCTTGTCCTCGTTCTCCACGATTTCCGAGAGCAGCGGATAGATTTTGGTTTTCACGATTTCCTGCCCTTCCGCGTTCTGCTTCGTTCGGAGGAAAAAGTATTTGAGCGAATAGAGCGTGCCGTCCAGCAACACATACTTGCTGTTCACCACGCGCGAGATGGTGGAGATGTGCAGCCCCGTGCGGAGTTGCACGTCGGCCAGCCGCATCGGGTGCAGCTGCGACTCGTCCTGCGTGAGGATGAAGTCACGTTGCAGGGCGATGATGGCCTTCATCGTGTCGGTGAGCGTCTGCTGCCGTTGGCGGATGGCTTGGATGAACATCTGCGCCGACTCCACCTTCTGTTTGGTATAGACGTATGCCTCGCGTTGCGAGTGGCTGAGCTTCTTGTCCGCCTTCTGGTATGCCTTCAGCTGGTTGAGGTAGTCGCGGCTGACGTGCAGGGGCGGCACCTCTCCCATGTTGAGCGAAAAGCTGATGGTGCTTTCGTGGTCGGTCTCCACGATGAAGTCGGGTGTTACGGTCTGCACGCGGTCGTCGGCGGCCTCGTGCAGCGAGCGTCCCGGGTGGGGGTTGAGCTTGCCGATGGCGGCGATGGCCGTGCGCAGCTGTTCCGGGCTGATGCCGAGCGTGGCGGCCAGACGTTCCGGCTCGTTGCGCTCGAAGAGGTTGAAGTGGTCGGCGATGATGCGGCGTTCCAGCCGCAGCAGCTCAGACTTGCGGCGGAGCCTCGTCTGGATTTCGCCGTCGCCCTGAATCTGGCTCTCGTCCGGCAACTCGTCAATCTGACGGTCGATTTGCAGCAGCAGGCATTCGCGCAGGTCGCGGGCACCAATGCCGCACGGCTCAAACTGCTGGAGCGTGTGGAGTGCCTGTTCCAGCTCTTCTTCCGAAGCCTCGATGTTGTGGTTGAAGAGCAAGTCGTCGGAGATGCTGCGCAACGGGCGGTCGATGAATCCGCGGTCGTCCAGCGAACCGATGAGGTAGTCAATCAGCTCGCGCTGCTTGTCGTCCACGTCATATTCCGCAATCTGCGCCTGCAAGTCCTCGATGAAGCTCCGCGTGTCGCCGATGGGAATCTCCGCCTCTCCGTCCGTGTTGCCCGTGCGGGTCGTGTAGGTGGGGAGGTCGTCATCGTCGTTGTAGTCGTCGGGCAGTTCGCCGTTGTCTGCGCCCTCGTCGTCTGCCGTTCCGCCCTCGTCCGCCAAGTCCGTTGTCTCGGTGGCGAGGTCGTCCGGCGCGGTGTCGTCCGCGTCGTCGTGTCCCTCTTCCAGGGCCACGTTCTCGTAGAGCTCGTCGCGCACCCGGTTCTCCAAATCCGTGATGGGCAGCTCCACGAGCTTCACCGTCAGATACTGCTGAGGCGTCAGCGACATGGTCTGCCGCTGCTCCTCCACCTGACGGATGATCTGACCTTGGCCTGGCACTGTTTGAATCGTCGGTTAGTCGTCCTGCGTCTCCGCGTTCGAATACTCCATTTCCGCCTGCACCACGAAGAGCAGGTCGTCGGCACTGTAGCTGCCCATGCCTTCCTTCTTCGCCTTCTTCACCACATAGCCGGCCACCTCCTCCAGGTCGATTTCCACGTAGCCGTCCTTGTCGGGCGTCGCGTCGAAGATGTCCGACGTGGAGTAGTAGTCGAAGATGACATCCATGAAGTAGTACAGCTCGTCCTCCGTGAACTTGTCCTTCAGTTCCTGCGGCAGGTAGTTGTGGATGAACGCGATTTCCCGCGCGTCATCCTCCGCGTCTTTCAGCAGTTCGTCGTCTAATGTTGACATGTTGCTTCCGTATGAGCGTTGTCGGGAGCGTTCTCAGAGGAGCGCCTTGATTTTGTCCTCGTAGGCGGACTTCACCGTGGCTCCCACGATTTTGTCCACCACCTCGCCGTTCTTCAGGAACAGCACGGTCGGGATGCTGTGGATGCCGTATTTGAGAGCCAGGTCGTCGTTCTCCTCCACGTCCACCTTGCCCACGACCACCTGGTCCTGATACTGCTCGCTCAGTTCCTGAATCATCGGGGCGATGCGCTTGCACGGGCCGCACCATGTGGCCCAGAAGTCCAGCACGACAGGCTTGTCCTGTGCCAATACACTCTTGAAATTGTCTTGCGTAATTTCCATATTCTTGATCTCCTTGGTTTTAGTTGGGATGGAAAAATGAGTCCGGTTGCTTGTCGCGTCTTCCGCCGCCGTTTCGGACAGACGGTGGAAAACGATGCAAAGATACATCATTTCCGTGACGTGGAAAAATAAAAAGTACAAAAACGAGGCAGTGTCGTCATGAAGGTTCTTCGTGAAAGATGTCCGAAATGTGGCTTATCAAATACTTTTCCAGGCTGGTTTCCGGCAAAACGAACGCGTTCGTTTTTTGAAGCGAATGTGTCCGTTCCGCAAAACGAACGTGTTCGATGAACCCGCCATCGGCGCGTTGGACGGATGTAATTGCTCCTGCGCCACGAAAAAAAAGGAGGATGTGACATGGTCACATCCTCGAAGTCCACTTTCGTTCAGATTTCTTCTGCTCCTTGTGCGGGTTCTTCCCCGCACAAGGGGCAGAGAGGCATCCTCACCAGAGATTGCCGTAGTCGTCCACCTTGTTGTCCTGCTCGGCCAGCGCGGCGGCGATGTCGTCCTCGTCGTCCGCGAACTGGTCGCGGCCTTTGATTTCCATGCCACCGCCTGAGGTGGCAGACGTTTCGCCTGACGTGCTCAGCATATATACTTCTGTCTTCAAAACGGCGACCTTGGTCACGGGTTTTTGATAATTGATTCTCATATTGCTATAATGATTTTTTTGAGATGATTTACTTAACGATAACTTTGCGGGTTGTGCCGTCGCTCATGCGGAGAATGTTCACGCCCTTCTGGAGCGAGTTCTGGCGGACACCGTTCACACTATAGACACCCTCAAGGGTGGCATTGGCACTCGCATCCGTCGAGACTCCGTTGATGGCATCTGCCTCGTCATTGCCGAAGAAGAAGGCCTTCACCTCCGTGGAGGCTGGGACTGTCAGGTATGCGCGGTATGCCACCAAATCGATGGCTTCGTCCTTGACGATGTAGAAGGCCTGCTTCTCATTCTGGGTCTGAAGCACGTAGTAGCTGTTGCTGGTGTCAGAGGTCGGAACCTCACCCGATGATACGAGCGTGCCGGTCAGCAGACCGCTCGTGTAAGTAGTCGTGGAGGCGGTACCATAAGCAGTGAGTGTTGCGCTGTAGTCGTCGCTCCCCGTGTTCTCCAGAATGTACGGCGTGTTGGCTGCCGGTTCCGTTGCTTCCGTGAGCGTCAAGGTTGTTCCATCAACTGCGTCGCAGGTGTATGCCTTGATGCCATCGCCCAATGTCGGCTTGAACGGGAAGATACGGGTGGCGTACTTACCTGCTCCCACGGCAACCCCTACCGTAGCCTGAGAGGCCACAGCGAATGCGAAGTCGGCATTGCCACTTTCTGTATAGAGGGCACCACCAGACTGGCAGGCAATCGTGCTGTTGGTCGTCGTGTTGTAAATGTTGTACTTGCCATCCACACCAGATGAGGCGATGGTGAAGGCCATAGCCTTGTCGGCATCCAGAATGCCCTGAATCTGAGAATCTGCCCAACCGGCAGCACTGCCGTTGTTCGTTCCGTTGGTCAGATAGACCTCACCGGCCGGCATGGTGATGCTGATGTAGTAGTTGTTGCCGCTCACCTTCGTGAATGTCCATGCCTGAGCCAGATAGTCGGCAGGTGCGGCCGAGGCTTTGAAACTATAGCCCGTCGGGTTGTTGGTACCTGTCGAACCTAACTCAGCCACCACCGCGTTGCCTTCCTTGGCATGGCCTGTCGTAGCTACCTTGATGTAGTACTTCGTGCCGGTGCCCGGGTCATTCAGCTCTGCGTTGTTGTAGGTCGTGATGGCGGTGTTCAGCGTACTGGTGGCAGATGTCAGTTCGTCTGCTGTTGCCGTGGAATTGTCGTATGTGTTCTGCGCAGTGGCAATTGCCTCCGAAAGCGTGGTCTGAGCCGATGTTGGAATCTGGAAAGCGTCATCACCCACGTTGGCGGCAGCAGTGACGATGGCCTGGGCACTGGCAATGGCTGCCTTCAAGGTGGTCTTGGCCACGGTCAGAGGGAGGGAGGCTGTTGCCGTTGCGTCGGCGAGCAGGGTCACATCAGCAAAACCGATGTATTGATACAGCACACCGTCGCAAGAGCCGGAGAAGGTCAGTGTCACATTGCCTTCGGCAGAGAGCGTGAATGGAATGTATCTCCATTCCCAGCCGCGGCCGGCGTTGCTGTTGGCATAGACGTTCTCTGTATCTTCTTCGCCCGTATTGGCGGTGTAGTCGGCCACGCCGGCAGTGGTAATGCCAAGGCCTGTATCGCCGTGATGGCCACTCTGAGTGGTAATGGTAGAACCTCCGTCCACAGCCACGCTGATGGTGGCATCGGCAGAAGCTGAGGCACGAGTGGCAACCTTCAACACGTAGCTGCCGGCAGGCAGGGTGAGCGTCTGAGAGCGAGACATCGTCCAAGCATCAGACGACGAGTAGCCATCGCTCTGCTCAAAGTAGGTTGTCGTGCTCGTACCGTCCCAGTGCTGTTCCTTTTGTGAGCTGTTCACATTGTTGTCCGTCCAGTCGCCAAACAAATCGGATGCCGTTGTGGCTGCATCAGTATAGTTCAAGCTGTTCACCTGAGTGTAGTTCAGCACATTGATTTCGTGGGCTGTCGTCAGAGCCGTCTCGGCTGAGGTAACGGTAGTAACGCTCGAAACATCTGTGCTGAGCAGCGTTGCCGTTGCATTCTCTGCGGCATATTCATCGTAGGATGCCTTGGCGGCGGTGAAAGTGGCCACGGCGGCATTGATGTTGTCAATGGCGGTGAAGTATTGTTCTACGGTGTATGCCGAAGCGTCAGCATCGATAAGGGACTGAAGAGCTGTCTCCTCTGTGCCTGTGACATTGGCATACGTACTGGAGTTGATGGTCTCTTTGGCTGAGGCAACGGTCTGTGTGTATGCGTTCGCAGCTGAGGTATAGGTCACGGTCACGTTGTCGATGAACAGGTGCGGCATGTTACCAGAACCCGCATTAGCTGCCGTGTATCCTAACGACATATAACCCGAAGTCTCGGCGTTGAGGTCGAATGTGACGGTCTCTGTCGTCCAAGACCCTACAGAGTAGGTCGTAGCGGTGGCAAGGTGCTCCGTACCACCGTCCTCCACAAAGCCAATCAGGTTCTTCGAGAAGGCGGTGGCGCCTGCTGTGTTGTAGACTGGAACGGTCACGACATAGCGACCTGCAGGAAGCGTGACGGATTGCTTGTATTGTGCAGTACCTGACCACACGGCAACGATACCTAAGGCTTTCTCTTCACTGGCGGAACTGCTGACACTGGCCAGCGTGTAGGTAGTTCCCGTACTGCCCAAGAAGGCCGAACTGCCAAATTCGAAGACACCGGCAGACTTGCCGTTAGCGTTCGATGCGATTGTCCAGCCTTCCACGACCTGCATGCGGCTGAAGGATGTCCCATTCTTCGCAGCATCATAATCGTAGGTCGTGATGCCGCCTGTGACAGCTGTACTGCTCTCGAAGTCGGCATTCTCCAGCATGAAGGTGATGTCTTCGCCCGAAAGCAGGGTGATGGCACTTTGAGCCGTGCTGATGGCACTTTGCAAGGTAGTGACGGCATCGTCGATGGTGGTCTGGTAGCTGACCGTATTGTCCGCAGCGTCCAGCACATCCTGCGCATCGTTAATGGCGGACTTCAACGTGCTCGCAGCATCCGTATCTTCCGTATTGACACGCGTGTAGAGCAAGTTGGCGCGGTCGATGGTGGACTGAAGGGTGGAGGTGTAGTTGGTGTACATCGCCTTCACATAGTCCACAACTAATTTCGGTGTATTCCCAGAGCCTACATTATTCCATCCGAAGCCAATGGTCAACTTGCCGGTGGTCTCTTCGGCCAGCGAGAAGTAGATGGTGTTGGTGGTCCATGTGTTGGCAGGGAAAGAAGTCACAGTGCCTGCATAGGTGTTGTCATCGGTGGTGAAACCAAAATAGGACAGACGGAAATTGCTGTTTTGTCCAACGTTGTTCACCGGCATGGTGAGCGTGTAGTTGCCTGCCGGCAACGTCACGTTCTGGTAATAGTCAAGGTAGCCGCTCCCATCATCCCATGCACCAGAGATACACAGCGCACCGCCGGAAGCTTCACCGTCAGAATTAGTAGAAGGGATGGTAGCATTATTGATTTTTCCACTAGTACTACCAAATTCGATGCATCCACCATAGCACCAAGATGAACTTCCTTCAGATGTCCACTCCGAAACACTACCAGCACTTGTAGCAGCTGTGTTGCTAATATTGCTGGTCAAAAAATCACCAGCTGTGTCAAATCCAGCATTCTGGATGTAGGTGTCGGTGACATCCGTTTGCGCCCTCATTCCGAGCGCACCGGCGACAAAGAGTGCCGCCAAGAGTAGTTGTCGTTTCATTTACTTGTTAGTTAAGTTGATAAGAATTAGAAAGATTGTCTTTCAAGAAGTTGTCGTAGGGAGACGGGGGCGCACAACAGTTGCGAGGTGCCTCCACCCGTGTCTCGGGTGCAAATGTACGAAAAAGTTCCCTTCACACCTACCCCCCCAAGAAAGAAAAGTGATTGATGACGGAGAACTTTAACGTTTGATAACAGAAAAATTATGCAAATATCAGAAAGCCCGGTGCGGAGCGTACTTGTGTCTCAACCGTCAGTCAGCTGCAAAGTTGGCGATTTTTTCTATGCAGTCGGGGCGAATCTCGAAAAAAATGCGTAAGTTTGCACGGACTCATGAATCTGCACGCGAAAATCCTTGGTCTGGTGTTGTCCCTCCTGCTGTCGCTGCCTCCGTGCGCGGCTGTGGGGAAGGATGGCGGTACGTTGCCCGTGTTTTCACGGCTGACGACGGCCGACGGGTTGCGGGACGATGCGATACTGCATATCCTGCCACTGGCCGACGGGCGGATGGTGGTGACGAGCGACTCGTGCGTGACGTTGTGTGACGGCGTGACGTACCGGTCGTATGCCGTCACGCCGCACGAGGTGTACCGCATCGCCAACTATCGCGGTGCCTACCACACGTATGTGGACAGCGACGACCGGCTGTGGGTGAAGGAATGGGGCAACGTGTGGTGCATGGATTTGAACACGGGCCGCTATGTGGATTTGAGCCACCGGCGGATGGACGACCTGTTCGTCGATTCGCGTCACCGCCTGTGGGTGGTGGCCGACTCGATGATAGGCGCCACGGTGGACGGACGACGGGTGGAGGTGCCTGCGGGCGGCATGAACGCGGCGTTGCAGGACATGGACGCGGACTCGCTCCGGCTGTATCTGTTCTTTGCCGATGGCCGGCTGGCTTGCTTCGACCTGCACGACGGCCGGTGTCTCTATGTCGCTGCTGCCTACAGCTCCGAGGTGGCGGACGACTATGCGGCCACCTCGTTGGTGGTACGGGGTGCGGAGGGCGATTTCTACCAGCTGCGCACGGGGCGGCGCAACATCTTCTTGCGGTTCAATCCCCGCAACCGTCAGTGGACCACCATCTTCGACACGGCGACGGGCAGCTTCCACTCGCTCTGTGTGCCCGATACGTCGCAGGCGTGGATCGGCTGCCCCAAAGGCATCTGGATCATCCGGCTGGCAACGGGCGAGATGACGCTCCACACGGATTTCGAGACGGCGGACGGACAGACGTTGCAGACGGGCATCAACGCCATCGTCCGCGACCGCGATGGCGGACTCTGGTTGGGCACGTATGGCAGCGGCATCCTCCGCGCCTCCTCGCTCTATGCGGCTCCTTCCTATACCTTATATATACTCGTGGGTCTGTTGGCACTTGTGGCGGCTGTGCTGGCGTTGCTCTTCTGGCGAATCACCCTGCGGCAGCGACGGCGCGAACGACATCTGATGAAGCGGCTGCACGAGCTGATTCTCTCTTCCTCACCTGTGCAGGAGCAGGACGGAGCAGACGATGGCGGTGGGACGCTTCCGATGGATTCGCCTGAGAACGAAGTGGACATGCCGGAGTCATCCGATGGAATCGCCGGTGAGGCGGCCGGGCAGCAGAACGAATTCATCGCCCGGGCGGTGGCGGAGGTGGAACGGCATTTGTCCACACCGAACTATACGGTGGAGCGGTTGGCCGCCGACTTGTGCATGGAACGGACGGGGCTCTACAAGAAGCTGAAGGCGCTGCTCGACCAATCTCCCAACCTCTTCATCCGGCGTATCCGTCTGGAGCATGCGGCCCGCTTGCTACGTGCGGGCGGACACAGCGTGGCGGACGTGGCAGGCGAGGTCGGTTTTTCCTCGGTGGCCTACTTCAGCCGTCTGTTCCAGGAGGCATTCGGAGTAAAACCACAGGACTACCACGGCTGAGGGAGGCCGCAGTAGTCCTGCATGTAGTTGCCGGATGTGTGGTTTTTATAATTTGATGTCCACGGCGTTTCCGTCGTAGCTGACGGAGCGGGTTCCATCGGTGCCGATGAGGCTGACGCGGAAGGTGCGCTGCAGGAGCATGCCCTTGTAGGAACCCTTGCGGGCTCCGATGGTGAGTGTGCGTGTGGCTTCATTCCAGTGCATCGGGATGAGGGTGTACTGGCCTTTCTCGTAGTTGTACTTGTCGCCCTCGTCCTCGTAGAGCGTGAAGTCGCCGTCCTGTCCCGGATAGACGCGGAGCTCGAGGTCGTCCCACGGCTTTTCGTCGCTGTATTGCACGGCGGGTCCCCAAGGGAGGATGGTGCCGGCTTTCACGAATACGGGGATGATGTCAATCGGAGCCAGGCACCGGATGGTCTTGCCGCCTTGCTTGCGCTCGCCCGTCCAGAAATCGTACCAGTCGTTACCCTTCGGCAGATAGACCTCTACGGGTGCGGCGGCTTTTGTCACGTCGGGATAGATGGCATGTCCGTTCTTGTTCTCGTCCCTGTAGGTGTAAAGCGGGTCGGTCACCGGTTTCACGAGCAGGTTGCGGCCGAAGAGATACTCGTCGTTGCGCCGGATGGCCACAGGGTCTTTGGCGTAGTCGAAGAGGAGCGGGCGCATCATCGAGCCGGAATTGAGCACCACGTCGCCCACATTGCTGTAGATGTAAGGCAGGAGGCGGTAGCGCAGCTCGATGTATTGCTTCTGCACGTCGTAGGCCCATTCGCCCGGCTTGCCGAACTCGTAGATCTCGCTCACCATCGGCGAGGAGCAGTGGTTGCGCATGAGCGGCATGAACGTGCCCCATTGCATCCAGCGCACTTGCAGTTCCTGCATGGCCGGCGAGTGCGGGTCGTTGTTGAATTCCCAGCCGAAGAAGCCGCCGAGGTCGGTGTTCCAGTACGGAATGCCGCAGGCGATGTAGTTGAGTCCCGTCGGCACCTGGTTCTTCATGGTCTGCCAATCGCTCAGGATGTCGCCGCTCCAGGAGAAGGTGGCGGCACGCTGCATGCCGAAAGTAGTGCCGCGCGTCATCTGGAGCGAGCGTTTGTTGAACTTCTTTTCCTTGCGCTGGTGCTGGTAGATGCCTTCGTTGGTCATCAAGGCGAACGCATTCTTCACCGAACGGAACGAGCCGTCGTGGGTCTGGTAGTCGCGGTCGCCGTCTTGCTCGAAGTGGTCCGGCTCGGTGGAGTCTGTCCACCAGGCATCGAATCCCATGTCGTAGAGGTTCTTCAGATACTGCCAGTAGATGTCGCGGGCTTTCGGGTTCCACGGGTCGTAGGGCTGCACGCCGTTGTTGCGCGGCCATGTGTCGAAGGGCAGGAGAGCGTTGATTTTCTTCAGGTCGCTGAACTGCTTCGTCCAAGGCCCGAAGTTGGCCCAGATGGAAATCATGAGGTGTGCGTGGTGGTCGTGCACGTAGTTCACCATTTCCTGTGGCGACTTGATGCGTGGCTGCTTGCCTTCTTTCACGTATTTCTCGGCCAGCGGCTTCAGGTCGTTCGGCAGATATTTTGCCCACTTCGCGTCGCCCACCTTGTTGATATAGTATGGGTTCATGAAGTCCATAGCGTTCCAGTTGCTGTCGCATCCCCAGTACTGCCAGTCCTGTACGATGCCGTCGAGCGGCACCTGCAATTCGCGGTATTTGTCGAGCACATAGACGAGTTCGTCGCTGGTCTTGTAGCGTTCGCGGCACTGCCAGTAGCCGGTGGCCCAGAGCGGCATCATGGTGGCCTGACCCGTGAGCGTGCGGATGGCGGCAATCACGCCGTCCTGCGTGCCGTCGCGATACATGAAGTAGTAGTCTTCGAGGGCTGCCACGCTGGAGCGGAAGGTGGTACCTGCGTCTGTGTCCTCGAAGCGGCTCTCGCCTGCGTTGTCCCAGTAGAGACCATAGCCTTTCTCGCTGGCGAAGTAGGGCATGCAGTCGTAGGTGTTGTGAACCCAGATGTCAATCTGCTGTCCGCGCTGGTTCATCTGTGGGCTGTTGAGCTGTCCGAGACCGATGATGACCTCGTCCTTGTCGAGCAGCCAGGTCTGCACGACCTGATAGTTGCCTTTGTCAACACCCGATGTGATGGGCGTGATGCTCGCGGTTTTCTCGCTGAGCAGCGGCTGTTGGTCGGTCGTGGCGAAATCCACGCGTCCTGTCTGCCGGTCGATGGTCAGACGGAGGCAGTTGGAACTGACGGTTACGCTGTTGGCCGTTTCTGTAGTTTTCAATTCGTCGGCCGCCAGTGTCTGTGGCTTGGCTATCACGCTGTAGCTCTTGTGAGCCGGTGCTGCTGCCAGCGGTTTCGGATACTTCACGACGCGCACGGCTGAAGGCGTGTAGAATGTCACTTCGGTGGCATTCCCGTCCTGTGCGGGATTCACGCGCACACCGTTTGTAGTTTGGGTCACGTTCTGTGCTGACATCCACACCGGGATACCGAGTGTCAGGAGACTGATGATGGTTCGTCTGTTCATGTTGCTTGAAATGGTGTTTTTGAGGGAAATGTTGAGAATCTATGTCTTTTATTTCACGAGTATTTTCCGTCCGTTGTGGATGTTGATGCCTTTCAGCGGTTGTTGGTGTGCAATGCCGTCGAGCGTGTAGAAGAGTCCGTCGTCGGCATCAGAGGCAAGTGTCGGCACGCTGATGGCATCGGCTTCCTCCTGAGCGAATCGGCGGGCAGGGTAGCAGTTCCAGTAAACTGGGCGCAGGCTTTGGTTGAGTGTGCGGGTGCCGAGGTAATAATGGTAGTTGTTCTTCACTGCTACGCAGCGGAACGTGAAGCCTTTGCCGTCCACATAGTCAATGTCCCAGAGTCCGCCGTTTTGTATATCCGTACCGAACTGAGTGGCCTCGCAACTGCCCGTGAAGTTGACGCTGCCCGAAGCCATATTGAGCTTGGAGCCGAGCCAGGTGCTGTAGAGGTCGTAGTCAGTGTTGTAGGCCGACAGCGTGTAGTGCGTTTCTCCATCTACGATGGTCTCTGTGGCGCGGAACAGATAGTAATAATCTGTGCCCTGCTCCGTCAGGGTTGACGTGAGCATGTACTTTGCGTCTTGGCTGCTGCCCGAGTCGGTGAAGTAGAGGCTATAGTCGGACGAACCTTGTGTGTTGACCATGACGAAATAGTTGTTGGACAGCTCTTCGGCCGTGGTGTAAGCCGCTGTGCTGGCCTCCTCGCTTTCATCGATGCCTCGTGGCCCGCCCATCGTGACTGTGGCCTCGCGGTCGATTTCGAAAATGAAGGTTGTGAGGCTGCGCTCTGACAGATTGAGTGAGAGGTCGAACGTAGGGCTGTCCACCTCGATCTCCTCACTCTGGTAGAGATTGCCTTCGGTGCTGACGATTCGCTGTCCGCTCTTCACGGCATAAGGGAGGGAGAGCGTGATGCCGTAAGCCTTGGGCAGGGTGTCGATGGCAATGACGATGAGTGAGTCTCCCTTGATGTAGGCACTGAACTCCGTCGGATTGCCGTCGGCTGGAACATCGGGAGTGGTTCTCAGACGCGTGCTGCCTTTCAAATTTTTGGCAAAATGTGCCATGATGAGCGAGCGCGGAAGGGGATTGCCGAACGCGTTTTCGGGAACGGAGTCGGCGTTTTCTCCGTCACCCAGCAGGTTGCCCCGCCCCAGCATGTACCAATAGACGTAGGCGTTTCCGCCGGCCAGCATGGCCTCATTGAGCTCTTGTGCAAATCCCAACTGCTCGTGCCAGGTAGGCAGGAAATCGCCTTCCGTCACGTCGTATCCATGCTCCGTCATCCATGTCTCCTTACCGTGGGCTGCGGCGATTCTCGCTGTTTTGGCCATATTGCCCAACGGTTTCGAACCGTAGATGTGTCCACCGATGATGTCGATGTACTGCTCGCTGAGCGAGTCTTCGAGCAGAGCCGTGGCGTATTCGGGATTGAAATAGTAGCTCTCGCCTCCCATGAGCCGCACATTGTATTGTTCCTTTTTCAGCACGCTTCCGTGATTCGCCACCAAGTCGTGCATTTCCTCCGGGGTATAGAGGCATCCGGAATAGTCCACCCACCAGTCGGGTTCGTTCTGAATGCTGACGATGTCAATGGGTGCACCCTGACGTTTCATGTAGCTCAGGTAGGAGTTGAGCCACGTGAAGAACCGTGCGCCATAGCCGTCTTTGAGCTTGCCTTTCACGTTGCCGTTGGCTTCGCCTTCTCCGCCGCTTGCACTGTTGTTGGTCTTATAGGCGGGTGGCGGAGACCACGGTGTGCCGAAGACGATGGCTCCACGCTGTTTGGCGGCTTTTACGGCTGGCAGGTAGCCATGCCAGTCGTAGTCAGTGCCGGCCACGTCGGGGGTGGTGCTGGGTGAAATCTCCACACGCATGATGTTGAGCCCCACAGGGGAGTCGTCGCCATAGAGATAGGCGATGATGCTGGTATCCTGAATGGCCTGCATGGCTCCATAGAGGGCAGCTGCTCCGAAACCTGTTACGTGTTGGCACTCCGTCGTGTCCACTTGCACGTGAAGCTGGGCGGTGGTGGTCGCTGGCACTACCAGCAGGGTGGTGGCCAGCATGGCGAGGTATTTTCTGAATGATTTCATGTTGGATGAGAAATTAAAGTGTGGATGAGTACGTGAGATGCTGCGGCCTTATTGTGCGAACGTCCAACTTCTGAAGTGGAAAAGGTCTGACGAGGCATTGCCGTGGAAGATGAAAAAGACCGAATGGATGCCGCTCACAGAGCCTTCTACCTTGGTCTGTCGTGTCTGCCATCGCTCTGCGCCACCTGTCGGCCGGATGGGGAGACGTGCGATGGTGGAGCCGTTTTCGCGGTCGTCGAGCCTCACTTCGATGCTGGCTTTGGAACGTTCGGAGGCAAAGGTAGCGGTAAACGTCTGCGTTCCCTTTGAGCCGAAGTCCACGTTGCGCAGCTCCAGCCAGTCACCCTCGCCGATACTGTCCACATAAACGCTCAGCGAGTCGGTGGTGCCGTCGGCACGGTGACTGAGGGCGGTCTTGAGTCCTTCGCTCCAGGCCATCGTAGCGGCTGAGGTTTCTTGATAAGGATTGAGGGTGGCGACGGGTGTCACGGCCTCGCCCTCTTCCCACCACGGAAGCTGACGGATGCTGCCGTCGGCATTGAACGTCAGTTCCGCGAGGCAGTTGGAGCGACGCTCGTGGTGTTTCTGCGTAAGCCGGTTATTGAGGTAGTAGTTGAAGCCGAAGGTGTAGGTTTTTCCCTTGAAGTCGAAAATGCCCGGATGGTTGCCCGACGAGCGGTCGTCGCCCTGCATGATGTGTCCACCGAACTGCCAGTGGTCGGTCGGATGGTCGCTCCATGCCCACCCGATACCTTCGGGACAGCAGGTGGAGGCATAAGCCATATAGTATTTGCCGTTGCGCTTGTAGGCCCAGGGGCCTTCCTGATAGTGGAATGGGTCGGTCTCGCCTTCTACCTTGCGGATGCGTGCATCTTTGTGTGGCTCGCCTTCGAAGGAAATCATGTCGTCGTTGAGGCGCACCCACCACAGGTTCGGGTTGCCCCAGTAGAGGTAAACCGTCCCGTCGTCGTCCTGCAGAGCGGTCGGGTCGATGGAGTCGAACTCCTTACCGATGAGCGGCCGGCCCAATGGGTCGTGGAAAGGGCCATAGGGCGAGTCGCTGACAAGCACCCCGATGCCATGCATGTGGATGGGGCAGTACATGTAGTATTTGCCTCTGCGCTCCACCACCTGTACGGCCCAAGCACCGTTTTTCTGTTCTTCAGGTGTGAGCCAGTGGAACAGCGAGAGGTCGGCAATCGTGCCGCGCTCCGTCCAGTTCACCAAGTCGGTGGAGGTGTAGAGCACCCAGTCCACCATTTTGAACGTGCCATAGCCTTCGGGTGCGTCGTCCTCGTCGTGGGAGGAATAGAGAAAAACGGTGTCGCCGATGACTAATGGAGCCGGGTCGGCCGTGAACTTGGTCTGCACCACAGGCCGTTGCTGGGCAGTCAGCGCGGAGCCTGTGAGCAGTGTCAGTGTCAGTGTCAGTGTATAGAGTTTCAAGAGTCTCATTTGATGTAGATTTTCCGTCCGTTCTGAATATAGATGCCGTGGGTCGGATGGAGCGTGCGCAGACCGCTGAGCGTATAGTAATAAGGACTGGACGTGTCCGGCATGGCAACGGGAGTCTCAATCGTGACAGCCTCGTTGCCGAGGGCGTAGAGACGGAAGTTGTCTATCTTGAACCACGTCTCGGCAGGTGCGCTGTCGGTTGTCACTCCGATGGTGACGGGGTCGTTGTTGTCTGCCTGTGTAAACGTCAGCGAAATGGTCTGCATGGCCACGTCATCGCCGATGCCCGCGTCGGTCACCTGGTCGGCAAAGAGAGCCTCCACCTCGTTGGCGAAGAGGCGCTGACGGCCCACGCGGGTGACGTTGGAGCGGTTGGAAGCCTGCATGTCAACCGTGAGCTGATAGTTTCCGGCGGGGAGTTCCGTGAGCGTCTGGCTGATGGATGGCGAGAGTGTGTTGCTGCCGTCCCACACGCCGAAGATGTAGTTGCCGTCCGTCGGCTGCGGGTCGCCACTGGTGGTTCCTGTAATTTTGTTCACGCCCCACCAGGCCGTCGTGCTTTCCACGGTCCATCCCGTCGGAGCCACTTGGGTGAGTGCCTGTCCGTCGTCCTCGAAGCTCGGGTTCACGATGTAGCGCGAGGTCACGTCCTCAGGCGTGGTGTCGTAGGCAATGTCGGACGGCAGCTGCACTTGGATTTCCTCGCCCGTGTAGGTGACGATGGCATCGAACGTCGTGCTGTGGGCGTCGCCCGTGCCTTTCTCCGTGCTCACGCTGACGATGCGGAACACGCGCGTGGAGAGCATGCCGTCGAACGATCCGATGCGGGCACCGATGGTGAGCGTGCGGGTGGCGTCGTCCCAGGTCATCGGAATCTCCGTGTACTGACCCTGCTCATAGTTGTAGTTGTCGTTCTCGTCCTCGTAGAGCACGAAGCGTCCGTTGTGTCCCGGATAGACACGCAGTTCGAGGCTGTCCCACGGCTGCTCGGTGGCGTACTGCACGTCGGGTCCCCAAGGCAGGATGGTGCCGGCACGGACGTAGAGCGGAATCTCGTCCACGTCATCGCTTTGGAACTTCACCGTGCGGCCGCCCAGACCCGTGATACCTGTCCAGAAATTTGTCCAAAGCTGAGTGCCGTCTTCGAGAGCGGCAGCAGCCGAGCCGACCGGTTGGGAAAGTCTTCCCTGCGGCAGATAGACCGAGCGTTGTGTCGTGTTGTCGCTCAGCACCGGAGCTACGAGCAACTGGTCTCCGAACATGTAGGCATCCTTCACGCTGCGGGCATCCGCATCTTCCTCAAACGAGAGGGCAAGAGCGTTCATCAGCGGCCGGTTGGCCACGCTCACCTGATGGCTCGTGCTGTAGATGTACGGCAGGAGACGATAGCGGATTTTAATGTATTTCAGAATCTGGTCGTAGTAACCTTTCGAGTCGCCGGCCGAGCCGAACTGCCAGATTTCGCGCGGCGTGTTGGTGCCGTGGAAACGGAGCATCGGGCAGAAGGTGGAGAACTGCACCCAGCGGCAGTAGAGACGGCACCAGGCATCGTCGCTCACGCCGCCATAGCTGCCCGTGAAGAAACCACCCGTGTCGCTGTTCCACATCGGGATGCCGCAGGCCGAGAAATTGAGGGCGGCCGGAATCTGGTTGGCCAGCGTAGTCCAGCTCGACGTGATGTCGCCGCTCCAGGTGTTGACACCGTAGTGCTGCTGTCCGAGGAATCCCGAACGGGTCATGATGCTCACGCGCTTCTGCTGTACGGTGGTGTCCGTCAGTTCGTCGGCAATGCCGTCGATGTTGCGGTGGTGGTCATAGATGCCTTTCGTGGCACAGAATGGGAAGGCATTGCGCAGGGAACGCCACGTCTTGCCGTAGCCGCTCAGATAGTCCAGCTCGCTCGATGAGGCCGGATAGTAATCCGGTTCGGTGGAGTCCATCCAGTAGGCATCGATGCCCTTGCTCACCAGACCGTTGTAGAGATATTTCCAGTAGATGTCACGGCTGTTGGCATCATATACATCGTATGGATGCACACCGCAGCCCGAAGGATAGGTCTCCACAGGGATGAGACGGCCCAGCGCGTCGAGTTCCTTGAAGGCATCGGTCGAAGGGCCGAAGTTCTCCCAAATGGAAATCATCAGATGGGCATTGTTCGTGTGGAGATAGTTGATCATCGTCTGATAGTTGCTGTAGTCAGGGTTGAGGAATGCCAGCGCGTTCCAATAGTCGTTGTCGCCCCAGTACTGCCAGTCCTGCACGATGCAGTCGATAGGCACTTGCAGCTGGCGGTAGCGGCGCAGCACCTGCATCACCTCCGAACCACTCTGGTAGCGTTCCTTGCTCTGATAGAGTCCGAGGTTCCAGAGGGCCGGCATCGGGCATTCGCCTGTCAGCGTGCGGAGGTTGGAGAGCACGTCAGCACTATTCTCGCCCGCCATCACGTAGTAGTCGATTTCCGTGCCCGTCGATTGGAAATAGGTCTGGCTCTCCGTGTCGCTGAACGTTGTCGGTGAATAGTTGTCCCAGTAGAGACCGTAGCCCTTGGTCGAGGTCACGTATGGAATGCACACCTTCGTGTTGCCCTGCTCAAGCGTCTCCGTGCGGCCGCGCTGGCTGAGGCTGGCGTTCTGGATTTGTCCCAATCCGAAGAGGTCTTCGTCTGTGTCAAGCGTGAAGGTCTGGCGCAGGGTGTAGCTGTCGAAAATGCCGTCTTTCTTGGCCATGAACATCGTGCCGCCCTCTTGCTCGGCCAGCAACGGTGTGCCGTCGGCACGCTGCAGACGCACCTGTCCTGTGCGGAGTGTGTATTCCACGCGCAACTTGGCTGTGGCGAGCACGAGCAGCGAGTCCGTCCCCTCCGTGTCCTGCACCACGCTGAAGTTGCGGCTCACCGTGGCCGACGGTGTGAGCAGTACATTCAGGCTCTCCTTCTGCGTCAGGTCGCCCGTGTACGACTTGAACACGCGGATGATGTCGTCCTTATAAATCAGTACGCGCGTGTGAAGCCCGTTGCGCACGGCATCGAACCCGTCCGTGGTCTGCTCGTAGCTGACGTTCAGTGTTGAGGTACGGAAAGCCGTGATGGCCTCCTGCATCTGCTGACAGAGGCTGTAGGCCGTGGCATAGTCCTCGCTGCCGAGCGTATTGAGCGTCTGCCGTGTGGATTGGGTGGTGGCGTAGAGTTCCGTGCTTTCAGCCTCCGACTCGCCGGCGAGTATCGCGTCAGCAGAGTCACACAGTGTCGTGGCTTTCTCTTGGAAATGCGTGGTCAGCGTGGCGGCCGTGTAGCCCATCTGTTCCATCTGTGATGGCCAGACGGCACTCACTTCGGCGGCGGAAAGGTAATCCACGCGCGAGATGGTGGAGGCGGTCGATGTGGAAGTCAGTCCGATGGCGAAGACGAATCCCGTGCCGTTGCCCGAGAGAAACGTCTGCGGCGAGCTGAAATCGAAGTTGGTTCCGAGGTTGTAGTCGTTGTTCTTGGCGTTGGCAATGTCCCAGAGCAGCAGTGTCTGTCCGTCGGCCTCCTGCGAGGTGAGCGTCGGGTGCGTGCCGTAGGTGTTGTAGCCGTTGAACCACCAGATGAGGCTGCCGCCGTCCGTCGTACTCAGGTTCTGGCCGCAGACGGCAAACCACTGCTGGTCACTGTCAATGTAATAGACACCGTCCTTCGACGTGTCCATCTTGAAGGCCACGTTGTTCGTGCCGCTGGCTTTGATGGTGAAAGTGTTGGCTGTCTCGTCGTAGCTGAAAGCCGACTGAGGAGCGCGGCTGTCGTCGGTGGATACCATGTCGGTGGCGTGGAACACATAGTGTTCCTGTGCACTGAGCTGTGTCGCCAATGCCAGCGTCAGCAGCAGGGCTGCGCAAGCGACTCTTGTCTGTCTTTTCGTGTTCATAGGTGTTATGAGAAATTTGAATATGGATGAATGTTTTCGGATTCCTGCTGCAAATTTACCTTTTTCTTTCCGAAAGCCTCCAACCACAAATGTTGATTTCTCGTTTCACAGATGTTGAAAAAACGAAATCTTCCGATGAAATCGTGCGAATCCATCGGGAAAATCGGAGAATCAAAAATTCCAGTACTTTTGCGCAAATAGTTGAGTACTTCTTCGCAAGTACTGAATGATCGGTGAGGCTCGCGTAATCCGTGGCCATGGAAGTGCTGGCCGCTCGCGCCGGATGCCTCATGAGCAGCCTTGCCTCACCGCATTTTTTTTTACGTCGTGACACATTCGCACTTTTGACCACCGTGGATACCGCTAATAGAACGGCTTCAGTGTGCTTTCCCAAGTCCTCCGCAGGTTTCTTTTCTCATAAATTCAATGAATGGGATGGTGTAATAATCCTGCATTTTGTCATTTCCCTTCCCCTTCCGAGTGACCAGAACTGCGTATCTTTATTGCCAATTCTTCATTTTATTCATTAAAAATCACGAAAATGGGAAAAAGAGTGATTGTGTTTGCAGCCATGCTGTGTTGCATCGGATGGACGACATTGTTTACCGCCTGCGACAGTGACGATAAATCGGATTATGGTGACCCTGATTCAACCCCAGCCCGTACTCAGAACACGGCTGAATTCATCAAAGACAGCACGAAGATAGCCACACTCTATGGCATCGAGGACATTGACGGCAGTGGCCGCCTCTATGAGGTACACTACACTGCCGACTACAAACTGGATGATGCTCTGAACGCCGACATCTCGAGCACGTTGGACTTGCTCCGTTTCGTGCAGCAGAATCTCTACGACAGTATTCCCGCAGCTGCTTTAGGCAACCCCATGTCGTTCTTGCCGGGTTGTAGCGCATTCGCTGTGCCTGACGCATCGAACGGCAACAGTCTGATGGGGCGCAACTACGATTTCTGCCATACGACGACCGTAAATGGTGTCAAGACGTACGTGCCGATAGCCGCTTTCGTTGTACATACGGCACCCGCAGACGGAAAAAAGTCCATATCATTTGTCGATGGCTTAAATCTCGGTTATGGCCAACGCTCTTATACTGACGGAACTACTGACCTCTCGCTGCTGATAGGCTTGCCATACACTGCTCTCGACGGTATCAACGAGGATGGTTTCGCCATAGGCGTACTTTCACTCAACGAGGCTCCGACGACGCAGACGGATGCTGCAAAGAAAAACATCAACACGACTGTCGCCATACGCATGTTGCTGGACAGGGCTTCGACGGTCAAAGAGGCACTTGCGATGCTGGAGCAATATAATATGAGGATGAAGAACACCGACGACGCGCACAACTACCATTTCCTGATGGCGGACTCTACTGGCGATTATGCGATTGTGGAATATACGCGCAACCCGCAGGACACGACACAGATATATCCTACTGTGATGGAATCTCTCAGCGGTAATGATACCCTGCGCTGCGTGACGAACTTCTATGTTTCTCCTACGATGGCGGGCACCAACGACGGTTGGGGATCCGAACACGGCAAGACACGTTATTTCAACATGAGAACTGCTCTGCTGGACAACAACTATAAGCTCAGCAGCAGCGGTGCGATGTCTTTGCTCAGTCTGGTGTCGCAAGAACCTGCTGAGGATGACCCTACGTCCTTCACCCAGTGGTCGGCACTCTATGACCTCACGGAAAAGTCTGTCCGTTTGGCCATTCTCCGCGAATACGGAAAGGAGTTCCATTTCAAAGTGGAATGATGCATGGGCAATGGGAGCGTGTGAAAATCAAATATTAGTAACAGTTCCTAAGGATACTTTACCTACCAATCCGACAGAATTTGCGGCTCGTGCTTGCGCGTTAAAAAAAAGTATACGATAGTAGAAGATATTGATGCAAATGGAACAGTTTATAGATCCGTACTTAGCCGAGACAATATGGTGTGGTGTTGATAAGCCCTGTTGAAAAAACGAAAACTCCCGATGGATTCGCATGAATTCATCGGAAGTTTTTTATTTTTTTTTCAGAGAAAATCTGAAGAATCGGTAGTGCTTACAACACGAAGCTGCTGAAGGAATGGGCGGGCAGTGTGGCGTTGAGAAACTTGCCTCCTATCCGGACGGAGATGTCGTGGGCTGTGTCGGACACGTTGCCGCAGACGGTCACGTAACCGCCGGAGGTGGTGCGGAAGACGACGGCGGAGAGGGCATCGGCATCCTGGGCGTGATAGGCCACCATACGGTCGCCGGGGCGGACGAAATGGCTGAAATGCTTGAGGGCGTAGTATTCGGCCGTGTAGCGGAAGGTGCGTGTCCGGGAGTTCACTTGGATGAGTGCGTTCTGCGTCCAGCCCCACGGGCTGATGCCGTTGTCGCAGAGCAGGAAGTTCCAGGTGTAGTATTCGTTGCAGCCTTGTCCCACGTTGTCGCTGATGAGGAAGAAAGTGTGTTCGCCTGCCTTCCAGTCCATCGAGCCGTTGCCGCATTCGCTCTCCGAGCAAATGTAATGGAAGTCGGGGTATTGGCTGCGGATGGCGGGCAGCACCTGTCGGCCTTCCCACTGGAATCCGAGGCCGTCCACGCAGGAGCGCAGGCCGCTGTCGCTGAGAATCTTCTCGATGTAGTCCTGACGGTTGGTGTTGAACGTGCCGAGGTAGAGCTTCACGTCGGGATGCTGTGCCCGGAGGGTCGGGGCCAGATAGTCGCGGTTGAAGCGGATGGTGCCTTCAGCTGTCCACGCGCAACCCGGGTAGGGCGTGTAGCTGTATGCCTCGTTCTGGTACATCACCATCTTGATGGGAATGCCTTGCTCTGCATAGAGGTCGATGAAGCGGCAGAACTGGTTGGCGTAGCTCTGCAGGTAGGCGGAATCCTGGATGAAATAGTTCTTCGTGGCGAGCTTGCGGGGAAACACGCCGTGGCGGTCGCCGAGCAGCTTCATCTCGTCGGGATTGACGGTCTCGATGCTGCTGTAGAGCAGGTAGTCCTTCCGGGGGTCGAGCTGGTTGTACTGCGAGGAGAGCACGGGGTAGTCGTGGTTGATTTTCATCCATACCGGAGGGCACCACGGCGACATCCAGAACTCGAGCTGGGGCTGATAGTGCTGGGCGGCGCGGATGAGGGGAATGACGTTCTGCTTGTCGTGCTCGATGTTGAAGTATTTCAGGTCGAGGTCGCCGTCCACGTCATCGCAACTGTACCAGGCGCGGCTGTAGTCGTTGGCGTTCATCGTGAGACGGCCGCGCGTGTAACGGATGTCACCGTCGGGGGCGAAGAGGTTGTGCATAATCTCATCCTGCTCACTGCGCTGGAGCAGATTGAAGGCATCCCAGTCGAGCTCGTTGAAGCACGTGCCCCAGGCTTTCCATTCCACGCCCGGCTCAGAGCCGCTGACTGTGGCCAAGAGCTGGCCGTGCGACTGGGACTGGAGCGAGGTTCTCGACGGTTGCCAGACGGTCTGTTCTGTGGTCTGCCAGCACTGCACGCGCTGGGCTGTCGCTGTGGCGGTGAGCAGCAGGAAGCTGCTTGCGGTCAGCAGTGTTTTTGTTTGCATGATGTGTTGTTTTGATGTATGGTTATTGAAATCAAGTTGATGATAAAAGGATGTGAATGAATCTGTTTCAAAAAAATATGGGGCGGTAATCAGCGAAGCAGCACCTTCTGCACGCTTCCGTCGCTCATGCGGACGATGTTGATGCCTCGTTGCAGCTGTGGCAGCCGGCGGCCGTCGGGGGCATAGACACCCTGCACGCGGGCATCGGCGTTCTGTGCGCTGTAAATGGCCACTATCTCGCCGTTCTCATCCTTCGGGCCGAGGTAGGAGAGACGGAAGGCATCGAAGACAGTCCAGTCGTACTGGATATGGTCGGCCACGCGGAGACCGACTTTCAGCGTGCCGTTCTCAACGACGGTCAGCACCTTGTTGTCGGTGTAGAGTCCGGCGTGGAAGTACTGCATGGCAGAGGAAAGCCCGTTCGGGTAGTACACGCCTTCGGCCATTTGCTTGCCACCGTAGATGTTGGTGGCTACGGCATCATCGGCGGTGGACATGAGCTGCACGGAGTCGGCTCCGGCATAGAGCGTGGCATGGATGACCTCGGTGCCGTCGGCGTGCTGGGTATAGACCTTGTCACCGCCACCATCGTAGAAGCCCTGTACGCTCAGTTCATAGACTCCGTCGGGCAGGTCGGTGAGCTCTTGACAGATGTCCGCGTCTTTATTGGCGATTTCGGCGCACTGGTTCATCACGCCCGACTCCTGACCCACGCCTGTGTCCTGTGCGGTGTTGATGGCACTGCCGTTGGTCCAGCCACTCTTCTGTGCGGAATAGTAGTTCCAGGAGAAGTTCGGGTTGGCCAGCAGGTAGGAGGCATCGGCCGGAGCGTCGGCACTGGCATCGGCCAGGGCGGCATCGCGCTGGGCGCGGGTGATGAGTTGCCATTGTGCGTAGGCCGTCACGTCGTCGATTTGCTTCAATCCGAGATATTCTTCGTCGGCGGTGGTTCCGAGATACTTGGTCGTGCCGTTCACTTGTTTCGAGATGGTATAGATATGCCGGTCGGCATCCACTTCGGTGAAAGTCCAGGCGGTCTGGGCACCGTCGCTGAAGGCTTTGTTGAGAAGCGAGGCAATGGTACCGCTCTCGAAATAGAGGAAGTGGTTGGTGGAAGTCTTCATGAGTTTCGTGTCGATGGCATAGGCGTTGTCACTGCCGACGAGCGTCATTTCCACGCCCGGATTCAGCAGGACGGCCTGTGTGCCCCAGTAGCCGCCGTGGTCGAGGAAGCGTCCGGCTCCGACATTGTAGAGGTAGAAGTCGCCTGCTGCGGCCTCGCTGCCTGTCCAGTCGGTCGTGGCGCGGGCCGTCATCTTCACTTGATTGATGGCGGCTGTGAGCTGGGTTGTCAGGTCGTCGAAACCTGCCGGGTCTTGCAGCGTGGAGATGATGACGGCATGGGCGGCGAGCAGGTCGCTGAGTCCGGCAACGGCCGTGGCATCGTACTGGTCTGTCGGGTCGTCGATGATGGCTTGTGCCTCAGCTGCCACTTGGTCGTATCTCTCCTTGGCTTCGGCTATTTGCCTGGCCAAGACCTCGGCTGCCGCTGCCTCACCTTCGGTGTCCTCGCCCAAGCGGTAGAGGCGGAAGTCGGTGACGGCAAACCAGCCGGTCTGGCCGCCGTTGCTGGTCGATGCATATCCGATGCGGACGGTCTGCCCCTCGCCAACCACGAGGGTATCGGTCTGCTGCAGCTCATAGCTGAGTTCGTCCCACGAGTCGTTCTGCTTGACGGGCGAGGTGGCGGTGGCCGTCGCTGTGCCGTTCTCCAACGTAGAGATATAGGCGTGCTGGTCGGTGATGAGACCTTCGCCGCAGACGGAGCGACACGTCAGATAATAGGTGCCGGCAGGCAGACCTTGGATGTCCTGATGCGTGTCCATGGAGGTGAAGCTTGTCGAGAAACTGTTGAGCGCACTATGATTGAGTACGGTCAGCCTTCCCCATGATACGCTCGAAGGGTTGTTGCTCTGGCTCCAGCCGGTGGTGGAGGCAAAGGTGGGATTCTGGATGAAGGACGTGCAGTCGGTCACAGCTGTAGAATCGGTGGTCATGCCCTCTGCAGCGGCGATTTCATCGATGGCTTCGGCACTGCCGATGAGGAAGGTGTTGTAGGATTTGGCGGGCACATCGACAGAAAGGTATTTGTCGGAGTCGATGGAGAGGGTGAGATGGCGCGTGTCCGAACCTTCGTTGCCGACCACGATGACATACGTGCCGTCGGGACGTTCGGCGGCCAGAACGAGTGGCTGGCTGCCGGACTTACGCAGGATTTTCGTGTCTTTTCCGATGAAATGGCTGTAGTGCTTGTAGGCGTAGTATTCAGCCGTATAGTATGCTACTTTCTTCGCGCGGTCGAGGTGGAGCAGACCGTTCTGATGCCAGTTCATGAAAGGGCCGCGGCCGTCGCCGGCGAGGATGGCGTTCCAGTTGCTGTAGGTCACGCAACCGTTGTTGAGGTAGTGGTGAATCAGCTCGAACTGATGTGTGCCGGCAGCCCAGTCGAACGTGCCATTGCCGCATTCAGCTTCCGACATGATGAACTCGAGGTCGGGGTAGAGGCTGCGCATTTCGCTGATGGCATCGCGACCTTCCCACTGGAAGGCGATTCCATCGAAGAGTTCGCTCAGTTTTTTCCCCGTGTACCGGCTGTCCGTGCTCTTGCTTTCGTAGTTGAGAATGGGCAGGAAGACATCGTTGACATGGCTTGTGTTCATCGTGCCGAGCCATACCTTTACGCCGGGATTGTGCTCCCGCAGGTAAGGAATGAGATAGTCGGCGTTGAAACGTGCCGTGGCCTCGGGCATCCACGAGGTGTTCGGGTAATAATTATAGGTGTATGCCTCGTTCTGATAGCAGATACCTTTCACAGGAATGCCTTCTTCACCGTAGGCGTCGATGAACTTGCTGAAGTATTTGGCGTAAGCTTGCAGGTAGTCGTCCTCCATGATGAACTGCGTGGAGGTGTAGGTCGGATAGGCTTGGTCTTCGGCAAGTCCGTTGCCATAACCGGGGCGGTTGCTGTAGTGGTTGTTTTTCTTCATCCATTGAGGCGGGCTCCACGGCGATGCCCAGAACTGCATGTCGGGATTCTCGGCCTGAGCTGCCTTGATGTAGGGGATGATGTTCTTCTGGTCGCGCTCGATGGTGAAGTGCTCCATGTCGAAGTCCGTCTCTCCGGTGGGCATTTCGTCGCAGCTGTACCAGGCGTTGGCGAGGTCGATGCCGACGTTGGATTCCGTGTATTTCGAGTCGCTGTAGAAGTCGTCAGGGCAGGAATAGTCGCTGGCGCCGATGGGGATGCGCCCGATGGAGAAATGGAGGTCGCCGTTCGGCGAGAACAGATTGTGGAAGAACCGGGCGCGGGCTTCGTCGCTGATGTACGAAAGCGCGTGCCAGTCCAGCTCGTTGAAGCAGGTGCCCCAGGCGCGGAAGGTGGACATCACGTTGTCGGACGTGAACGTGGCCTGAGGCGTGCCGACGACGGTGGATGAGACCGTTGCGGGCTGCACGTTCCACACATTGTCAATGGTGGAGGAGATTTGCAGGGCTTTCAGTTGCGTACTCTGTGCTGAAACTTCCGATGGATTCGCCGCCAAGAGCATGGTCGTGAGGGCGATGGCGAATAAATGCTTCGGCCTGATGGTGTAGTTAGTTTGCATGTTGTTGGTGAGATGAATAAGTCGTAAATGGAATCTTTTCGGCGGCAAAGGTAGCGACTTGACAGGCCGTCGATGCGCTCATTCGGTGGAATGTTCGTCAAAATTTGGAAGAGAACGTAGAAAATCTTCCTTTTACAACATATTCAAGTCGCCAACGGAGCAAAAGATCATTCCTTTTTGCTCCGTTGGCGATATTCACGTGGCAGCAGATTGAAATGCTCTTTGAAGCATTTGCTGAAGTAGCGTGCGGTGCCGAAACCGGTGATGTCGGCGATTTCGGCAATGCTCATGTCGGTGTCGGTCAGCAGCGAGGCCGCTTTTTCGAGGCGCACGCGGCGGATGACTTCAGTAGGTTTCTCACCTGCCGTCTCCTGCAACTTCTTGCTCAGGTGCTGGCGGGTGAGGCCGAGGTCGCTGCTGAGTTGCTCCACGCCATAATGGGAATCGTCGATGTGCGAGGCAATCAGTGTGCGTACTTTTTCCACGAACCGGCGATTGGCGGCCTCCTTCTCCATTTGTTTGGCTTTCAGCCGTTTTATTTCAGTTCGCGGAGAGAGCAGGAGGCGCAGCTGGTGGGGCATAAGCCGGTCGCGCAACCGCTTCAATGCGTTGAGATAGTGGACGATGAGCCAGACGCAGATAGCGGTGACAATGACAAACAGGAGTGTCAGGAACCACCACGAGGCCCACCAGAATCCGTGGATGTGGATGACGGCGACTTCGCTCCCCGGCAACCATCGGCCGAATCCGTCGGTGACCCGCACTTGCAGCCGATAGGTGCCCGGCCGCTTGTCGTGTAGCAGGAAACGGTTGGTGCCTGCATCAATAGTCACCCACGCATCGTCATTGTCGAACCGGAAGGCCAGCTGGATGCTTTTGGTATGGAGAAAGTCGAAGCTCGACAGCGCCAGCCACACATCCCTGCTGTCTGCCGGTATGTCTATTTCGGCGGCAGTGCCCACTGGCGTGGTGTGGCCGTCGATGCTGATTTCTGTCACTCGCGGTTGCCGTTCCACGGCATCTTCGTCGAGGCGGAGCGAGTGGGGAATGTAGCAGAAGGCTCCGATGCCGCCCAGACAGATGCTGTCTCCCTCCACACGGATGGTGTGGAAATAGTCCATGTCGATGTCCTTGTCGGTGTTGCGGATGACGCGGCTGGCATGATTCTGCGGGTTGTATTCGCGCAGGTACTGGTCGCTCAGAATCCACAGATGTCCTCCGCTGTCGGCTTCCACGAACTTGACGGCATCGCCGTTGACGTTGCAGGCGGCGGTGTCCAAGCGCACTTCGTAGGTCTTGCCTGCCCGGATGCGGTAAACATTGCCGGTGGAGGTGGCGGCCCAGGCATCCGTGTCCGACATCTTTGTGAGCGATGTGAACGGCACGCCGTCCTTCAGTGTTCGGATTCGTCCCGTCGGCTCGCGCAGCAGCAGTCCTTGTTTTTCGGAGATGAAAAGCAGATTTCTTCCGTTGAATTCGAGAATTTCCGTCACATTGCCCACGTTCTTGGCGATGGTCTCCATTGCGATGGTTCCGTCCGTCCTTCCGTGCGTGATTTGTACGATTTCATCGGATGTTCCAACCCATTGCCGCTGTCCGTTGTCCGTGATGCAGCGGATGGTGTGTGGCAGGTCGGCCACAGCTTCGCACCTCACCTGCATGCCGTCGTGCCAAACGTGGAAGAGCTGCTTGTCCCGCCGTGTCCAGATTCCTTTTTGTCCCCGGCAAGGCTCCAGCATCTTGTCGAACCAATGTCCGTCAGGCGGAGACAGTTCCTCGCAGTCCACCATGCGTTGAGTCTGTTGATGGTAGAGCGAGAGTCCGGTGCGCCCCTGCCAAATCCAGTAGTACGTGCTGTCTTCGTGCCAGATGCGGTCCACCATCACGCGGTAACCGGTCTTCTGTGACATGGGCAGAACAGCATCACGTGAGATTTGTCCGTCGCCCGACGAGATGATAAAGGTGTGGGGTGAAAAGCCGGGAACCCAGAGGTTTCCCCGGAAGTCCAGGATTGCGGAATCAATGATTTTCTTGCCCTTGGGCAACGCCGATGCCACAGGGTAGGGGCGGAACTGGCCGTTGCGGATGGTGTAGGCATAAACATCTTCCATCGTCGTGACCCACAGCAGTTGGCGCACATGATCCACGACGACGTTGAGCACTTGACCCTTGAAACCTTCCGCCTGCTGCTCCCCTTGCAGATTTTCCACTAATTGATAGTTGCCCCACAGGTAGCGCACGGCTCCTTCGCCCCACGACCCCAACCACAGGCCGCCGTTGACAGAGTCGGACGTGACGAAACTCGCCGAGCAGCTGTAGGGCCAATGAGCGGACACGAACGCTTGCCGCCGCTCGTCTAACCGGAACAATCCGCTTCGTCCGAACGTGGCGTAGAGACTTCCGTCACCGGCATCCTCGGTCATGCTGCTCACCCAGGTGTCCCGGGTGTCCTGTGTCAGTGGAATGCTCTGCTTTTGTTGCTCTTGTGGACTGAAAATCAACAAGCGGGAGCCTATTCCCATGCAGATGTCACCGTTTCGGCGCACTAACAGGTTGTCCACATGCTTGCCCTCTGTGCCGGCCACCGGCCGGACGCTGTAATCGCTTTTGTCTAAGATGTAGCACCCTTTGGGCGTGCCGAACCAGATTTGTCCTTTCCCGTCCTCGGCGATGGAGGTCACGTCGTTGCTCGCCATCAGATCCGGGTGGTTGCGGTCGCTGCGGAACACGGTCACGTGGTAGCCGTCATCGCGGCAGAGTCCGCCGCCCTCCGTGGCATACCACATGTAGCCTTCACGGTCTTGGAAGATGCGGTGAATGTTGGCTACAGGCAGTTGCGACTGGTTGGGCAGGAACTGACTGCGCAGCCTTTGTGCGTTGGCCACCGGCCAGCAGCACAGGCAAAAGAGAAAGGCCAGTGAACGTTTCATGGCGACGGAGGGTTCCGTTCCTCATTCCTCGTTTTTCGGGCGTGAGCGTAGCAGGTTGACTGCTATCCAGATGACGGCCAGCAGCAGGAAGCCGGCCATGCAGTAGGAAGTCGTGTCGCGCAGCACGGATGCAATCCAGATGCACGCTCCGAGGCAAATCAGGCAGAACACCAATGAGACGGTGAGGAGGATGCGGTGTATAGGGTTCATGGTTGTCGGGAATTGTCGGGCGGCGGCCGGTCACTTGTTCAGTTTCCAGCTGAAGCCGTCCTTTGTGTCCTTCACTTCGAATCCGAGCTCGGCCAGACGGTCGCGGATGAGGTCGCTGGTGACCCAATCCTTGTTGGCCTTGGCCTTCATGCGCTGTTCCAGTAGCATGTCCACGACTTTTCCGTAGGCCTCCTCGCGGGCGGAGCTGTCGGTGTCGCCCGCTCCCGTGGCCGATTTCTTCAGCCCGAGCAGGTCGAAGGCGAAGAGCTCGAACACCTGTGTCAGTGCCTCCAGTGCGTCGGTGGTGACGGTCTCCTTTTTGTCGGCGATGGAATTGATGGTCTTGGCTGCCTCGAAGAGGTTGCTGATGACGGCCGGTGTGGCGAAGTCGTCGTTCAGCGCGTCGTAGCATTTCTGACGCAGGTCGTCCACGAACTGCATCGTCACACTGCCCGTGTCCGACGGACGGAGGCTCTTCAGCGTCTGGTAGGCATCGAGCAGCCGCTCCAGCCCTTTCTCCGCCGCCTGCAACGCCTCGTTGCTGAAATCCACGGTGGAGCGGTAGTGCGCTTGCAGGATGAAGAAGCGGATGGTCATCGGTGAGTAGGCGCGGTCGAGCTTCTCGTGGGTGCCGGCGAAGAATTCCGGCAACGTGATGAAGTTGCCAAGCGACTTCCCCATTTTCTGGCCATTGATGGTGATCATGTTGTTGTGAATCCAATAGTGCACCATCTGGTCACCCTGGCTGGCCACGGCCTGTGCGATTTCACATTCATGATGAGGGAAAATCAAGTCCATTCCGCCTCCGTGGATGTCGAAGTGCTGCCCTAAGTATTTGCGCCCCATGGCCGTGCACTCGCAGTGCCAGCCGGGAAATCCTTCGCTCCACGGGCTCGGCCAGTGCATGATGTGTTCCGGCTGCGCCTTCTTCCAGAGCGCGAAGTCCGCCTGGCTGTGCTTCTCTCCCACGCCGGCCAGCTCGCGCGAGTTGTCCTTGATGTCCTCCAGGTTGCGGCCGCTGAGAATGCCGTAGTGATACTTCCGGTTGTATTTCTCCACGTCGAAATAGACGGAGCCGTTGCTCACGTAGGCATAGCCGTTGTCGAGAATCTCCTGCGTCAGCTGAATCTGCTCGATGATGTGTCCTGTGGCCAGCGGTTCGATGCTCGGCGGCAGCACGTTGAGCGCGGCCATCGCCTCGTGGTAGCGGTTCGCATAGTATTGCGCCACCTCCATCGGCTCCAGCTGCTCCAACCGTGCTTTCTTGGCAATTTTGTCCTCGCCGTCATCAGCGTCGTGCTCCAGATGTCCCACGTCCGTGATGTTGCGCACGTAGCGCACCTTGTAGCCCAGATGCTTCAGATAGCGGAACACGATGTCGAACGTGATGGCAGGGCGGGCGTGCCCCAGATGCGCGTCGCCATATACAGTGGGGCCGCAGACATACATACCCACGAAAGGAGCATGCAGCGGCTTGAAAACTTCCTTTCTGCGGGTCAATGAATTGTAAACGTACAGTACTTGATTCATGACGTACAAAAGAGTTAAAAGATGAATGGTGTTTGGATATAACGGCCACAAAGTTACGAAAAAAGTTTGGAATCCGTTCCTCCTTCCCCTGATTTCCTTGAATCCTATAGCTGTTGAAGTAAATCTTTTGACTTAAACGCATAGCCAGGAATCATCTCCACTATCTCATATTATTTCTTCATTTCCATGTTTTGTCACATTGTATTTTCTCCCCGGCTTGGGGAGCAGTGATTACGACGGTTGCAGTTTTTGCAATTGTCGTGTCTTGCAATCTTTTTCTTCACCACGGGCAAATGGAAAGTCGGACTCTGCGGAGAAAAGTTCCGAAATCTGCCCGGAAAATTTCCGAATCAGCCTGACTTTTCATGAAACGAACGCGTTCGTTTTGCAAAATGAACGTCTTCGTTCCGCCGAACGAACGCGTTCGATCAACGGCAAATCGTCGCATCTCCCGACTTTTCTCTGCGGAGGAGAGCAAAAAAAATGCTCGACTTGTTACTTTTTTTCGGGGATTTACTGTGTTTTTCTTAGGATAGTTGGTGAATTTCTGCTAACTTTGCCAAGAATTTGACATCTAATTTACGCGATTTGTTTTTTGTAAATCATTTTCTTGCCATGATGAAATCAAGATGCTGGCTCGTGGTACTCATGGGCTTGTTGACAATGACCTCCGTGCGTGCTCAAGACGGCACGGAAGCCGCATTCCGCCGGTGGGCACTTACGCCGCCGATGGGCTGGAACTCATGGGATTGCTACTACAGTACGGTGAACGAGGAGCTGACCTTGCAGAACGCCCGCTATCTGCGCGACCATCTGAAGCAGTACGGATGGGAATATGTGGTGGTGGACATCCGCTGGTATGCCAACCATCCGTCGTTGGGCGGTGGCAACTACAACCAGCAGGGCACGCAGGACTGCCAGCTGGATGAGTACGGACGTTATGTGCCGTCGCCGACACGCTTCCCGTCGGCGATGGTGAACGGAAAGAATGAGGGCTTCAAGGCTCTGGCCGACAGCATCCACGCTATGGGGCTGAAGTTCGGCATCCATATCATGCGCGGCCTGCCCAAGTACATTCTCAACGACCGGACAGCCTATCGGCTGAAGGGCGACGAGAGCATCACGGGGACGCGGTGGAGTCAGGTCTATTCGAGTGCCACGCCGGCTTGCACGTGGCTGAAGGACAACCTCACCGTGCGCAACAACACCTACGGCCAGCTCTACTACAACTCCATCGTGGACCTCTATGCTTCGTGGGGTGTCGATTTCATCAAGGTGGACGACATGAGCCGTCCGTTCTATACGGATGAAATCAAGATGCTGCGCAACGCCATCGACCAGTGCGGACGGCCGATTGTGCTCAGTCTCAGCCCCGGAAAGACGCAGTACAGCTATGCGGAGAGCTGTCTGGAAAACGCCAACATGTGGCGCATGATGGACGATCTCTGGGACAACTGGTCGAGCGTGAAAGCCGTGTTCAACGAAGCCAATGCCTGGCAGCCGTATTACCGTCCGGGCAACTATGCCGACTGTGACATGCTGCCGTTGGGACGCATCTCGATGACGGTGGCCGACGCGGGCTACGCCAATGCGGACGGCGGACGCTACACGGCCTTGACTCACAATGAGCAGACACTGCTGATGACGTTGTGGGGAATCTGCCATTCGCCCCTCTTCTTCGGCGGGGAACTGACAGAGAACGACGAGTTCACCCATTCGCTGCTGACGAACGAGGAATATCTCCGGATGCATGCCTACGGCGTGGATGCCCATCAGGCGAAGAACGAGAACGGGCAAATCGTCTGGACGAGCATCGACCCCGCCACGGGAGACCGCTATCTGGCACTCTTCCAGTCGGATGCGGGCAACGGATGGATTTATGACGACGGTGCGCTCTACACCTCGCAGGTGCTGGCCTACACCACGGACGGCCACAAAGAGGATGTGGACATCACGTTTCCGAAGGGCATCAAGTCACTGGCACTCGTGTGGGACGATGGCGGCGACAACTATAACTATGACCACGGCGACTGGCTCAATCCGACTTTCATCTCGGAAAACGGCTATGAGGTGCCGGTGACGGGCAGTTTCGTCTATTCGCGTTACACCAACTCCTATTATAATGTAATCCGCGAGAATGTGAACGTGCTCAATACGGGCAAGATGAAGGTGCTCGGCACGACCTACGACCGCGGCTTCTCGGCCGATGCCAACGCCATCCTGCAAGTGATGGTGCCGGACTCTATCGTAGGCTTCAAGGCTACGGTGGCGCTGGACGATACGGGCATCGGACAGACCAACTCGACGACTACGATGCGCTTCTACGTCTTCGACTCGGACCCACGCGTGAGCCTGACGAACAGTGCGTACACGGCGGTTGCGCATACGGGACGCATCACGCGCAGCAACAACCAGCCTGTGGAGCTGGAGGCTGACATTACCGGAGCTTCTACGCTCACCATCGTGGTGGATGCCTGCGGCGACGGCTTCAGCTATGACCGTGCCGACATGGTGAATCCGGTGCTCATTGATGCCGACGGCAACGAGACTTCGCTGCTCGGCCTCACGGAGAAAAGCTATACCAGCGATTGGAGCACGCTCCACAAGAACGTGAACGTGGAGGGCGGGCCACTTGTCATGGCCGGCACGACGTATGCCACGGGACTCGGCCTGAATGCTGCCTGCACACTCGTCTATGACCTCCCTGCCGCCAAGCAGTTCGTGAAGTTCCGCGCTCTCTGCGGTTTGGACGACAGCGTGATTGCTGACAACTCCTCGGACAGCGGCAGTACGATTCAGTTTCTCGTCAGTGCCGACAACACGTCGAACGCGTTCGGCGTGAATCTGGAGGACTTCGGCTATCAAGCTGACCAGAAGGTTGCCTTCTATGATATTTGGAATCAGACGGACGCAGGCACTTGGCAGGGTTCGGAATTCTCGACCGAAGTGCCGTCGCACGGTGCACGCCTCTACCGCCTCACGCCGCAGCGCACGGGCAGTACATCCGTCAGTGTGTCGGCGACTGCGCAGAACGACTCTGTCTGGCTCATCACGGCCGACATCACGGGCGGCACCGATGCACAGAGCTATGTGCAGTTCTACATCGACGGCAAGCCTGTGGGCAGCGTGAAGGCTGACGGCGGCAGCGTGGCTTATCTGGCACAGGGGCTTGGTGACGGCGAGCACACCGCCTACGCCGCCTATGGCGGCACGGTGGAGTCTGCCGGAAGTACGTCAGAAACCATCACGTTCAGTGTGGCGACGGGAATCGCTGCCGTCTGGAATCCTGCGCAGGGGCACATCGCTGTCGGTTCCGACGGCACACGAACCATCCTTGCGGCGGAATCCGGCATGCCGCTGCGGATTTATGCTGCCTCGGGCACATTGGTCACGTCTGCACACACCGACGCTTCCGGCCAGCTCTCGGTACAGCTTCCTGCGGGTGTCTATGTGGCATCCACAGGACAGCGCAGTCAGACGTTTCTGGTGAAATAGGTCTCCGGATGCTGATGCGGGCGCGTCACTCGCAAATTGTGCCCTTGAGACTCCTCCATGATTGATAATTGACAGAAAATGATTGATAGTTGAATGTTTGATTCGGGACAAGTTCCTAACTTTGCCGGCGAACCTCAGAAATCATTCATCATCTAAACATTACAGCTATGATGTGTAAAAAGCAAACTCTGGCGGCTCTGCTGACGTTGTCGCTCGCCATGACTGAAGGGAAAGTCACGGCGCAGAGTGCCATCTATCCGCAGCACTTCGATCTGGATGAAGTGACGCTGCTCGACGGCCCGTTCAAAACGGCCATGAACCTGAACGACTCGCTCCTGCTGGTGTATGATGCCGACCGCCTGATGACACCGTTCGTCCGTCAGGCAGGACTCAGCGACGATGCCGCTTCCAAATACTATGGTTGGACGACCGCTCATCCGTCGTTCACCAACTGGGGTCTTTCGTCGTGGTCGCTCGAAGGTCATGTCGGCGGACACTATCTCACGGCGTTGGCGCTGGCCGTCGCTTCCTGTCATGATGCGGACATGAAAGGCCGGTTGCAGGCCCGGCTTGATGAGTGTCTCGACATCCTGAAGGACTGTCAGGCGGCGTTCGACGACGATACCTCCGGCATGAAAGGCTTTATCGGCGGGCAACCCATCAACCAGATCTGGACAGGGCTCTACAAGGGCGATCTGGCTCCGTTCAAGCAATATGGCGGTTGGGTGCCGTTCTATTGCGAGCACAAGGTGCTGGCCGGATTGCGTGACGCGTGGATCTATACGGGCAGCGAAGTGGCCAAGACACTGTTCCGCAACCTGTGTGACTGGGCAATCCTGGTCGTCTCCAACCTCTCCGACAGCCAGATGCAGGATATTCTGGGCTGGGAGCATGGCGGCATGAACGAACCGCTGGCTGATGCCTATCGTCTTTTCGGCGAAGCCAAATATCTCGCGGCCGCGAAGAAGTACAGTCATCAGACAATGGTCAGCGGCATGCAGACGCTCAACACGACTTTTCTCGACGGAATGCATGCCAACACGCAGGTGCCGAAGTACATCGGATTCGAGCGGATTTACCAAGAACTGGCTTTGGATGGGTCGGGAACTGCGGTTGCCACTTATCAAACGGCTGTCCACAACTTCTGGGACGACGTGGCCAACAACCGCACCGTCTGCATCGGCGGCAACAGCGTGAGCGAGCATTTCCTCGCAGCCTCACGGGGCTCACAGTACATCGACAACCTCGAAGGTCCTGAGAGTTGCAACTCGAACAACATGCTCAAGCTCTCCGAAGATCTCTTCGACGAGACCCACGACGCGCGATATGCTGACTTCTACGAAGCCACGATGTGGAACCACATCTTGTCCACACAAGATCCGCAGACGGGAGGATATGTTTATTTCACGACGCTCCGTCCGCAGGGCTACCGCATCTACTCGCAGGTGAATCAAGGCATGTGGTGTTGTGTCGGAACAGGCATGGAGAACCACGGCAAGTATGGACATTTCATCTATACCCACTCTGCCGACAACGCAACGCTTTACGTCAACCTCTTCACCGCGTCTGTCCTGCGCTCCGATGTGTTCCAACTCACGCAGGAGACCTCTTTCCCTTATGAAGACACTTCGAGGATTACCATAGACGCGGGCGGCACGTTCACCCTGGCCGTGCGCCATCCGGCATGGGCGGCCGACGGCTATGCCATCACGGTGAATGGCGACCCTGTGGCTGCGGAAGTAACCAAGGGAACAGCCAGCTATGTCAGCATCAACCGCACGTGGGCAGCAGGCGATGTCGTGGAAATCACGCTGCCGATGGAACTGCGCTATGAGGTGTGCCCGAACTATACGGACTATATTGCCTTCAAGTACGGCCCGATTCTGCTCGCCGCTCAGACCACGGCCACGTCGCCGGCCAATGCGGAAGAAACAGGGCTGGAATATGAAGAACTGCAAAACGAGTATGCCGGCGAGGGACGTATGGATCATTCGCCGGGCGCAATGGCCAAGTCGGTCGCTCTCTCCGCTTCTCCGCTTCTGATTGGAGAGCGCAGTGAGGTACTCAACCGCATCACGCCGACAGACGAAAGTCTGACCTTCGACATTGATGCCGGCAGCTCCCAGAGCAAGGGCAACTGGACCACACTCAGGCTCGTGCCGTTCTACACGATTCATCATGCCCGCTACCAGTGCTATTGGTATCAACAGACGGCTGACAATTATGCTGCCAGCGACATGGGACGCGCCGATGCCATCGAGGCGGCTCTGACAGCACGCACGCTCGACTTCGTGGCCACAGGCGAACAGCAGAGCGAGGCCGGCCATGACGCTTCTTACTCTTCGAACTCCACCAGCGGTACTTATCAGAATGAATCCTATCGCGATGCCCGCTCAGGCGGTTACATGGAATATACGTTGCAGAACACTGCCGGCAAAACCGACAGCATTTCCATCATGTGCCGTTTCACCACAGCCGACCACGGGCGCACGGCTACCATCAGCATTGACGGTACGAAACTGACTGACATTACCATTCCTTCTTCTTATAAGACGGCTGACGGCAACGGTTTCTACAACATCGAGTATGGCATCCCCGCCGAGCTGCTGGTTGATGAAAACGGACAGGTGAAACCATCCATCGTGTTCCGCCTCGAAGCCACCGGCACTACGGCCACGCCGGGTCTCTATTACCTCCGTCTGCTTTCGGGATACGACAGCGGCATGTATCAGTTCGTGGCTACCGATTGGAGCACGGGAGATGCAGGTCGTGTGGCTCAGGGCGACATCACCTACGACGCTGCCGCCAACACCATCACCCTCCAGGCCGGAACGGGCAGCAACAATGTCTGCCTCATGATGGACTATGAGAACACGGACTACAACGTGACCGCTGACCAGAAATACCTGCTCGTGAAAGGCACGAACCTCAGCCTGGCCAGCGGCAAAAGCTACCTCTGGTGGTTGAACGGCATCAACAAGGGGTCTTCCGTGCTGCCCACTTATGCGCGGATTGCCGCAGACAAAGAGCGGGTCATCGCTTGGGATATTACCCAGTCGGGACTGGATGCCAATTGTCAAGGCGACACATGGAACTTCTCCACGGGGCAGACCATCTTTGGTCTGACTTCCACCACAGGCACGTCTGTCATCAGCTACATCGGCTTTGTGGATTCTGTCGAGGATTTTCTTGAGGCTGTGGGAATAGAAAACCTGATCCAAGACCCACAGGACGGCGTTGTGGATGTGTATAACCTCCAAGGGCAGTTGCTCCGCCGTCTGCACCATCGTGCCAACGGATTGCAGGGCCTGCCACATGGCATCTACATTGTTGGTGGTGAGAAAGTGAGAATCTGACACCTGGAAATTGGAACGTAAGGAACAACTGAAAACGCCGGTCTCATCGGAAGAATTGCGACAACAGGAACATCCGCGCGGTTGGCTGCTGGTGTTCCTGTTGCTCGTTGCGCTGGGTGGATTTGCCACCCTGGCAGTCAATATCGACGGTCTCCGCGTGGAAAACTATGGCGGCAACTGGTGGCTGTTGGGTACCGACGCATTGTCGAAGGCCGGCATCTTCACTTTGGCTGTCTTCACGGTTTATGCCTTCTTGAAACACGAGCGGACAGCCGTATTTCTCGGCAAGAGTTTTGAGGTGGCTCTGCTTGTGAGCAATCTTTTTGCGTTGACGGTCATGTTGCTGTTCGGCGGTCTTCATCATGCCACACTGCTTCAGATGCTTTTCTCCGTGATCTGGTGTGCTGTATGGTTCGCCTATCTTTGCCTTTCACACCAAGTGCGACGGCTCTATCCGCCTGCGGGTCGCCATGTGGGGATGGGCAGTTGGGTGCTGGTGCTCGCAGTGATGATTCTGCCTATCGTGAGCTTTTTCGTGGGCAAACTCACGCAGCGGCTGCAAGGTACGGCACTGGTTGCCGGAGGAACGGTGGAAACCGTCTATGCGCCTTCCGATTGTGCGCCGGACCAGATGACTGACGGACGAATCATCTATACACGGCCGGCCGGTGGCGGCTGGTCTGTTCCCGACACCGTCTATCTGACTTCAGACGTGCCGGTTTTCACTTTCGATAATGACATGCGCAGTGTCTCCGTCTGCTCGGCTTGGGACAGCGATACGACTGAGACCAACTTCGACGATTACCTGAGCGGTTGGCGCGACGATGATTTGGAGGGATACCGTGAACGGTTGTTGGAGAAAAAGAAAATCAAATACGCCGACCGCTGTGGGTGGTATGCGTATTTGAAGTATGAGTCGGCTGACTATGGCAACATGTATTGGGAATTTACCTTGCTCTATCAGTTGCGGTCGGGCAAGGTGATGCTTGTCTCTTGCTGGTCGAACATACGCACGGCTGTCGGCCCTTCGAAAGTGGTGGGAGACTTGTTGCAGAATGCCATTTTCTGAGCTTTTCCGCAACAAGTCTTGCGCATTTATTTGATTAGAATCTTTTTTCCATGATGAATGTTGATGCCCTTCACGGGTTCGCGGTGTGCTATGCCGTCAAGCGTGTAGAAGAGGCCGTCGGCTGGCATGGCAGAATCGTCAGATTCTATGTCGTTGATGCCGACCGTGGCTGCATCATCCAGATGGAATTGCCAGTTGTCGAACCGCAGTTCGCTGCGCCCCACGTACTGGAAGATGAGGCGGTGGATGCCTGTCACTTCGTGCGAAAGGTCAACGGTCACGTCTTGATAGTTGTCTAAACCGCCGGTGTTGGGCAGCGTGATGGATGCCAGCCGTGTGCCGTTTGTTTTGTCAATGCGCACGTAAAGACGGGTATTGTCTGCCACCGTTGCAACGCGCAGCGTGATACTTTTGGGCGAAGTCTCGCCGAAGTCCACGTTGCGCAATGCGATGGAATCCTGGGTGGAGGCCATGCATACATAAACTCCGATGCTGTCATTTCCCTCGGTCGTGACACCCCATTTGCAGTTGTTGAAAGTCTCTGCCTCCACTTGCTCCAGCGGATTGAGCGTGGCTACGGGATCCACACCTTCGCGGGTCGGAGTGATTTGCTGAATCGTGCCGTCTTCGTTGTAGTTCAGATAGTCGATAGCCACGGAGCGGTTGAATCCGCCTCCGCCGTTGCCCTCGTTGAGCCATCCGGTATGGTAGACGAAGTAATTCTTTCCTTCAAATTCCACGCAGCCGGAGTGGTTCGTGAACGAAGCGGTGTTTTCCACATCCATCACTTTTCCGCGGTAAGTCCAAGGTCCACGTGGCGATGTGCTCGTGCTGTAGGCAATGTTCTCAGGCACGCCTCCGGCGGCATAGATGAGGTAGTAGAGACCTCCGTGCTTCTGAAGCCACGGCCCTTCCTCGAAGCAGTTCTCTCCCTGCACTTCACCGTCCACTTTCACGCCGCCGAAAGCCGACTCCGTGAGGTTGACGGTGACGATACCCTGATTCCCCACACTTTTTTTATAAGAAATCATGTCCTCGTTCAGCATCAGATAACGGAGCTTGTTGTTGCCGTAGTAGAGATAGGCCTGACCGTTGTCGTCGATGAACACCGTCGGGTCGATGTCGCCCATTTCGCCGGTGGAAAAGAGCGGTTTGCCCAATGCGTCTTTGAACGGCCCCGTCGGCGAGTCGGCCACGGCGACCCCTATGGTGTGCCATTTGCCGGGGTATTCGGCGCAGACATACCAGTAGAACTTGCCGTTGCGCTCGATGCACTGGCTGGCCCACGCGGTTCCTTCACCTGCCCACGCGAAGGCTGAGAGCGGCAGGGCGGTGCCGTGGTCTGTCCAATTGACCAAATCCTTCGACGAAGCCACCCGCCATTCGTCCATCCAATAGTACACCTCGCCCGTGTTGGGGTTCACTCCCACGTCTTTGTCATAATAGATATAGAAAGTGCCGTCGTGCACCATCGGTGCCGGATCTGCTGAATAGTTGGCTGTGATGACGGGATTCTGCGCGGAGGTCGTGGCGGCCAGCAGAATGCCGATTGCTGATGGAAGGTATTTCATAGTGTTATATGATATTCCGTTTATTTGACAATCATTTTTTTCCCTTGATGGATGTTGATGCCTCTGACGGGCAGCTGATGGGCGATGCCGTCTAATGTGTAGTAAGCGAGGTCGTCGGAAGCGGCCTGCTCATCGGTGTGGATGTCGGCGATGCCTGTGGGGTCGTAGCTTGCCGATGTAATGGGGCGCAGCCGCCAATAATACTTCGTGCTGGAAGTGTAAACGTGGCTGGCATCTGCATCGTAGTTGAGATAATATCCCTCGCGTCCTTTCGACTCGATGAGGAAGCCTTTGTGGTCAGCATCGTAGGTGACGTACCAGAGTGCGTGGTCTTGAGCGTCCGTGCCGTACTGTGTGGCGGCGCAGCTGCCCATGAAGACGATGCCGCCCGGTGCTGTATTGATGTAGTGGCCGCCGCCGATACCCTGCGTGTAGGCCGTTCCGTCGCCATAGGTGGTCTCGATGCTGTAGGCTTTCTTGGCGGCGATGTAGCGGAATTTGCAGCGGAAAGCGTTCTCTGCGTTGAACCGTTCTTCGATGAGTCCTTTGTAGGAATCCTGGCCGCTGTGGAAGTAGAGGATGCCCTGCGCGTCGTTGCTCACCAGGCCGTAATAGCCGATGAGGAGGCTGTCTTTTGTGCTGATGGCCGGTTGGAGCGTGTAGGTCGTCCATTTCGTTGCGGAGTTCTCGACGGTATAGGTCACGACCTCATCGAGATTCGTCAGGTCAAGTGGCTCAGTCGTGTAGTTGAATGTAGGAATCTCAATGGCTGCATCGGCCGGTGAAGCCTTGATGCGCAGAATGGTGAAGGAGTAGGCAGGGAAGGTGTAGGAGAATGTGTCACTGATATTGCTGACAGTGGTTTCCTGCGGTGTGATGAGCGTCGGGTTGTCCATCGAGTTCTCATCCTCGCGACCAGCGGAGGTGAGCGTGATGGCTGTGGCTGTCCCGGCGATGTCTTGGGCGTTGAGCGAGAGCTCCGGAGTCCACGCCTTGCGTGTGCCGTTCACCACTTTCACCACGATTTCGCCGTTGGTGGAGTCGTAGCCGCTGATGCTCTGCAAACGTCCTGGAAGACGCGTGCTGGTGGCGTAGGAGAGAATCTGCGTGCCGTCCACGTAGCAGGTCACTTTGTTACCGTTCACCACAACCTTGATGGCATACCATTGGTTGTTCTTCAGTGTGTAGTTTACCATGTCGCTCACCACGCTGCCTCCTTTGTCGCTGCACTTCTCAATGGCGGCTTTCGTGTTGCCCCATCCGCCGAGATTCAGGCGGTAGTGGCTGGAGAGGTCGCCCGTGGCGCAGGCAAAGTCGATGAGGAATCCTTCTGCGCCGCCCGTCTTCATGGCCTCCACCTCGATGACACCCGACGGGAAGGAACGCGTGTTCATGATGGACACGGCTCCCGTCTCGCTGGTGCTCGTCTGGTTGTAAGTGCCACCGCTGACGCTCCACGTGCCGTAGATTGGCGACCACTCGTTCTCCTTGTTCGTGAAGTCTGACTCGTAGTAAATGGTGTCACCGTCAACGCTGCTCACTTTCACTTTGCGGAATTTGGCGGATGTGAGCCACGTGCCCACGCCGATGCGGCCCTGGAAAGGCTGTGAGAGCAGATTGCTGTAGAGCTGTGAGTTCACATTGTAGTCTGGACGGTTCTCCGCAAACATTTTTTGCAGATAGTAGGATGCGCGGCCCATCACCTGTCCGTTTTTCTGCCAGATGAGATTGCATGCCCAGTTTGGCTGGTTTACGTTTGTGATGAGCGGTGCGTAGGAAGCCATCGTCACGAGGTCGCTGTTGCGCTCCATGTTCATCATGAAGGCCGATTCGCTCAGCGCGGCCTCCAGCGTGCCTTGCCCTACACCGTTGTTGGTGGCGTACTCGCCCACATAGACGGTGTACTTGCCGCGTGTCACCTTCGACGAGTCGAAGATGTCCACGTTGTTGAAGAAATAGTCAGGATCCACGTACCAGTGTGGGTCCACCATGTCGGTGGCACGTACCTTGTCGCCGTTCGTGTATTCCGTTTCCGTTCCGTTGCCCACAATGTCGTAGATGTCCTGCGTGAGCGTGTTGATGAATGTGATTTGTGGATAGTCGGCTTTCAGCTTTTGGTAGATGTAGTTGAAATTGTGGATGTAACGTGCTGTTCCATTCTCATTTCCGATTTCCACATACTTGAGCGGGAACGGCTCGTAGTGGCCGCGTGCCGCACGCATGGCTGCCCATTCGTTGGTCAGCGGGTCGCCGATGGCATATTCGATGGCGTCGCGCATGTCTTGATAGAAGAGTTCCACGCTGTCTTCGTTCACCGTGAAGTCGCCGTTGCGCAGGCAGCACGACAATCCGGCATTGTCCACGAACATGCCGGCCATGCCCATGTCTTCGCAGAACTGCAAGAATTCATGGTAGCCCAAGCCCCATGTCGAGCGGTAGCCCCACAGCACGTATTCGCCACGGCGCTTCATCGGGTCGGGGTCGATGGTCTCCTTCCACCTCACCCGGTTCTCCAACGTGATACCCTCCACGATGCAACCGCCCGGCCAGCGCATGAAGGCAGGGTGCATGCCTTCCAGAATCTCAGCCAGGTCGCGGCGGATGCCGTTCTCGCGTCCTTTGTAGGTGTCGGTCGGGAACAGGCTCACATAATCAATGTCGACGGTTCCGTTTCCCGAGAACTCAAGGCGGAATACTCCGTCGTCGTCCTGTGTCTGCGAGGCCGTAATGATGGCTGTATATTCAGTCCATTCGCCGTTGGTGGTCACGGTGAAGTCCTCGCCTCCCAGGTCTTTCTTCGTCTGATTGTCGTAAATGTACGCGCGAACGTTGCCCGTATAGTCGGCCGTGCGCAAGTAGAAACGCACTTTGTATGTGGCATTCTTCACCGACGGCACGCCCCAATAGCCGGCGTTCTGTACAATGGCCTTGCCGCTGGCTGTCGAGTTGCTGATGGTGAGTTCAAGGGCATGCGGTGTCACGCTGTCGAGCGGCTCCGCCATTTCCTTCACGTCGTAGCTCACGGTGCAGCCCGTGCCAGTCACACTCCAGGCCTGCATCTTCTTGCTTTCCAAATCCCAGTTATCCACCTCCTGCGTCATGTCCATGCCGTAATAATTCAGGCTGTAGGGGAAATACACCTTTCCGTCTTGATAGGTGGAGCCGCTCGGAATGACATGCTCCTCGAAAGCGCGGTTCTGGATCAGTTCGGCATATAGTCCGCCATCGCCCGCATGGTTGATTTCCTCGAAGAAAATCCCATACATGCTCGACGGAATATCGTGGCCTTTGTTGCCCGTATCGATGTAGATTTTGTCTGTGGCTGTTGTCTGCGCCAATGTCGTGGCTGCTGTCAGCATCAAGCCGACTGTCAGTGTCAAGAAATGCTTTTTCATCTTGTTGCTCATATACTATTAGGTGATTATTGGATTTTCCAGATTTTCTCGCTGCAAAATTACTCAATCACTTGGCCGTATCCTTTCAGATAAGAAACAAATGTTTTCGAATTTGAAACCTGCATCATTTTTTTTGTTGCAGCGTCAAGGAGGCATCAGCCGTATGATGATTCCCGGAAAACAGACGAATCCATCGGAAGATTTCCCGCATGGGCTGTCTCGTTCGTGCAAGCGGTCAACCGCCTGCGTCCGCTCTATGGAAATCGGAAACGCCGTTTTGAGTTGTCGGAAGGAAGAGGAATATACAGAAACCGCGCCAATTCATGGAGTGAATTGGCGCGGTGGAGAGAGGTGGTGTTTAAGCCTTTCGTTTCTTGCAGCGTTCGCAATAGCGGCGGCACTGCACGCAGATGTCGTAGCCGAGCATGGCACCGAGGATGAAGTCTTCTTCCGGCGAAAGCTCGTTGAGCGGGCGGGTGACGAAGAGCCGGATGGCATCAAGGCATTCCGGCCGGCCGAAATAGACATTCACGTTCTCTTTTCCGGCCGGCTGAACCACGTAGTCAATCGACTGGTTGCTCAGTCTGCGGGTGGCGAATGGCTCGTACCGGCGGTCGCAGGTGAAGAGTACCATCCGACGCACGCCTTTCTTGTATTCGTAGATGTGGTTCATCAGCACCTTCATCTCCGAGAAAAGCATGGTCTGGGTGGCTCTGTCTTCTGTCGCCTGCCGTATCATTTGCATCTGCGTCTTAAAGTTCAGGTGTGATGGCTGCAATCCAAGCGTCAATGCGCTCGTCGGTCTTGTCGTCCTCGTTCACGTCGTCGAGCGGCAGTCCGATGAACTTGCCGTCTACCACGGCCTCAGAGTCGTCGAAGGTATAGCCATCCGTGGCCACAGCACCGATGAAGCGGGCACCGCTGTCCTTGATGCCGTTGTACAGCTCGCCGATGCCGCCGACGAAGGTGTCGCTGTAGGAGGCGGAGTCGCCGCATCCGAAGAGAGCGATGGTTTTGCCGTTGAGGTCAGCGTCCTGCAGCACTTTCAGACCGTCGTACCAGTCGTCCTGCAACTCGCCGGAACCCCAGGTGGAGGTGCCGAGAATGAGGTTCTGGTTGTTCGTCACGATGTCGGCGGTGAGGTTCTGCACATTGACTGCCTCTACGCCCAGTTTGGAAGCTATTTTCTCTGCGATAGCCTCGCAGGTTCCCGTCGAGGAACCATAAACTACAACTGTTGCGTTCATTTCTCTTTTGTCTTTAATGTGATGGTTAAGAATGTTTCCGGCGGCAAAGGTACGTGGATTTTCTCAATTGCGAAATACTCAAATATGGGGATTTTCTGTTTGTCTCTCAGCTATCTCATAAGTACTTTCTCGGTCGTGACGGTGCCGTCGGCGTGTGTGGAACGGACGATGTTGATGCCTCTTTGCAGCGCGGACTGACGGCGGCCGTCTGGCGTGTAGTAGTCGCGCTTCTGGACGACGCTGCCCGTGGTGATGTCGAGAATGCCGACCGGCGTGGTACCGTCGTTCGACAGATACACATTCTTGATGTAGATGGCACTGCCGCCGTAGCTCCAGAAGCCGATAAGGTAGAGGTGGGAGGGGTCGCAGGTCGTTCCGTCCTCCTTTGTCATGTTGTGCAGGTCGACTGTGATGCTCTTCTGCGTTCCCATGTCCACGGCGTAGGCTGTTGACCAGTAGTTGTTGGCATCGTACAGGCGGAAGGACGGCGAGCAGGAGGCACCGCGGCGCAGTTCCACGACGATGTAGTTGTAGCCGGACAGGTCGATGCCGGCACCGTACTCCCAGCCTCCGAAGCCATACTGACTTGTGGTGAGTGCGCCCGTCCGCTCGTTGAAGGAGCCTGTGCCGTAGATACTCGGGTTGATGCCGTCGGCTGTGAGCGGGAAGTAGGAGACGGTGACGCTGAAGCTGACGGACTGCGTCGCACCGTTGATGTCGGTGTAGGTTGCCGTCACGTCGCTCGTGCCTTCCAGAAGGCCCTTGATACTGCCGCCGACGATGGTGATGACGTTCGGATTGCTGACGGTGTAGGTGCAGGAGGCTGCTACGTTGGCGGTGAGCCCCGACTGGTAGGTGGCCGTCACGCCGATGGTCTTGGTTGATCCCGGTGTGATGGTGTAGCTGTCGGCATCGATGGAGAGCGTCTCCAGCGTGAGGTCTTCCTTCGTGTAGGTCTTCAGCACGCCTGTGCCGTAGTATCGGTCTTCGGTGAAGACAGGCTCGGTGGAGAACCAGTCAATGTCAACGTAGCCGCCGAGCGAGCGGGTGGCGTAGTTGAAGATGCCGAAGCGGTTGCCGACAAACACTTTGAGCGTGTAGCGCATGTCCATCTCGTTGCCGAACTTCGTCCATGTCTCATTGTCGTAGCTGTAGTAGAAGTTGGCCTTGCTGGTGCCGAAGTTGGCCACGGCACGCAGATAGATGCGGTCGGCAGTCACCTCGTCGCCCGTCACCTCGACAGGACTGGTCGTGTCATAGCTGCTGCGGTATTGTACGAAGTATTTCTTGCCGTTCACCACTTTCACGCCGATGTAGGCGTAAGGGTCTTGGAAGATGGCCAGTCCGGCCACGTCGCCGTCCTGCATGCCGTAGGTGTCGAGCGAGATGGTGCCGTAGCTGTCGGTGTAGCTGCCCGAAGCCGTTCCTTCAGGGTTGTAGCCGAAGATGCGTTGTGTGAGCATGTTGCGTGCGCCGTTCAGGCTGTCGGTCACGCTTGCCGTGTGCAGGCGGAGATTCCCGGGGCTCTCCAGGAGCGACCACGCCGTGTCGTCTGGATTGTGGTTCCATTCCCACTGCAGTCCGAGCGTAGGGTCGGTGAAGGTATCGTTCGTCGGCAGATAAGTCTTCGGATAGGTGTTGCCAACGTCCGGTTTCTTGTATTTTGCTCCGTTCTTGCTGACATCGGTACCGCTGTTGCCAAGCGTCGGCCAGCCGTCTGCCCAGGTGACAGGCTCCAGATAAGGGATGCGGCCGATGGCTCCGGCATCTTTGAAGAGAATCGTCCACCATTCGCCGGTCTGCGTCTCGACGAGACCACCTTGATGGATGTGCTGGTTGGCGAAGATACGTCCGTCGTGTTCCTCATAAGGGCCGAAAGGACTGGTGGAGCGGAAGATGGTCTGGCTGCCTTCCGTGCCGCCGTATGTCGCATAGATGTAATAGTAGTCGCCGATGTGGTACATGTGGCTGCCTTCGAGCCCGTTCCCCACGGAGAGCACTTGCTGGCTCTTGATTTCCTTGAAGGTCGAGGCGTTGAGCTGGCTCACCGTGATGTTGCCGATGCCGGCAGCCACGTAGAGATAGCCGTCGCCGTTCTCCGTGCCGTCGGCTGCGAGGCCGTGCAGGTGGTCGCGGTTGTCGTCGAAGAGGAATCCCGAATCGTAGTAGAAGCCTTCGAGCTTGGTCATCTCCCAAGTTCCCTCCGGGTCGGTGGCTGTCAGAATCCAGTCGCCACCGTCGTCGTAGCCGTCATGTCCGAAGGCGATGAAGTTGACGATGAACTTGCCGTTGTGGTAGGAGAGGGAAGGAGCCCACTGCCCGCCTGCGTAGGCATTCTTGCCGTTGGCTAAGTTGTAAGGGTCTTCGTCGCTGATTTTCAGAAGCGGGTTGGCGCAGTATTCCCAGTTTACGAGGTCTTTCGATTTGAGAATCGTCACGCCCGGGAAGTTGTGCATGGTCGTTGTGGCGAGATAGTAGGTGTCGCCCACGAGGATGATGTCGGGGTCTGGGAAGTCGGCGTTGATGAGCGGATTGACGAAGGTGCCCATGCCGGTGTCGCTGGTGTACTTGCGGGTGAAGTCAGGATGTGGCTCGTTCACCTGCGCGTACTCCTTGTACCAGTCGAAGCAGGTCTCGCCGCAGGCTTCCTCCACGCCCTGGAAGGCAGGCACAACGTTGCCGTTATTGATGTATTCGTCGATGTCCAGATAGCAGGCTGTGCCCGAGAGTGTCATCGAGATGTTTCCGAAGTGGTCGAGCAGTGCCTTGTAGAGGTTGCCCCAGTGGGAGGTCGAGCCCGTGGCCCACGTTCCGTAGTTGCTCAGCACGTATTCGCCATGCTCGTTGTAGTGTCCCGTGCCTTCCTGCTCAGGGCTCCAGTCCACCTCGGTGATGACAATCGGATTGGTGTCGACTACTGGCACGGAGTTGTGGAACGTGTTGATGTAGGTGGTGGAATCGGCCAGGGTTTTCGTATCGTCCGCACCGTACCATCCCACATAGTTGTGGACGGCATAGCCGATGTTGTAGCCTTCGATGGGCACGTAGGCATAGTTGGCATAGTTCGACTGCCAGCCCGTGCCGGGCACCCAGATGATGCCGGTGAAGCCGTTGGCGCGGATTTTGTCCACGATGGGCTGGAAGAAGTCATGGAGCGCGTTCACGTCCTCTTCGCCGTCGGCATTCAGCACCGTCACAGGCTCGTTGCCGAGTTCCAGGGAAATCTGTCCGCTGTATTTCTTGATGGAGTCGTTGGAGGAAACGATGTCCCACACGGTGGTCAGGTATTCGTTGTACTCATCACCCACCTGCACCGTGGCCGGGAATACGCCAGGTGGCCGCATGATGACGTAGAGTCCGTGGTTGATGGCGTTTTTGGCGATGCGGAAATAGAGCGAGCGCAGATAGGTGCGCAGCCGGGTGGAGGAGAAGGCACTGATGTCGTCCTCACCGGTGACGGACTTGCTCGGGTCGTTTGTCCAGCATGGGTCGAGATGGAGTCGGAACAGATTGCAGTAGGCTCCGCTGGCCGTGTCGGTCATGGCCGTGAAGAGCTTGTTGAAGTAGTTGATGCACGGGGTGATGGTGCTGCTCGTGCAGCTGCTTCCCCAACGGTAGGAGTTGAAGTACGGGTTCGGTGTGTCCATCACGCCGTGGAGCACCACCGTGTTGCCGTGCGGGTCTTTCAGCTGGTTGCCGTCCACATGCAGCGGCGGAGTGTTGCCGTACTGGGCCATGACGATACTTGGGAGTGCCAGTGCCACGACCATCAGAAAGTTCTTGTAGATTCTTTTCATTTTCGAGTAGGTATTAGTTGTGTGATACGTTTGATTTTCCTCAGTCCGATAGGACATTTGTCCGATGTTCGTTGCAAAGATAATGGATTTTGCAAAGCTATGCATTAGGAAATGAAACGAAAACTATCAAAATTGATACATCAAACGTTTTTCGGGGGACAATGGCGTAAGTTTCTTCCTGTGCTCCGGCTTTGACAAAAAAAGCACCGCAGTCGGTCTCCCGGGCCGGCTGCGGTGTGCAGGTGTCGGAATGATTGTGGCTTACTTGATGAAGACCTTGCGGACGCTGCCGTCGCTCATCTTCACAATGTTGATGCCCTTCTGAGGAACGGAGGTCTGGCGGCCGTCAACGGTGTAGTACTGACGGGCAGCTGCCTTCGTGGAGCCGGCGGCGTTGATACCGGTCGGAGTATCTGTGCCGAGGTAGAAGAGCTGGAAGTTGTCGAACATGCACCAGTCGCCGTCGATGGTGACATCCTTGCGGATTCCGATGGTGAGGTCACCACCTTCTTCCACCATCACCTGTACGGAGTTCAGGTAAGCGCCGTTGTCGTTCGGGAAGCGGTTGGCTGCGCCGCGCATGGAGTTCGGGAAGAAGAAGCGGTCTTCGCCTTCGGTCACCCAAGCGTCGTAGATCCAAGCCTCGTTGGCATCCACCTCGCTGATGTTTCCGTCGAGGTCGAATTCCTGCTTCCAGCTGGTCACGGTATAGGTCACCTCGCCGGTCTCTTCGTCAGTCTCGGAGTTTTCCTCCATCCAGGCTCTCAGTGTCTCAGGAGTTGCGCCTTCCTCGGCGTTCGGATTCTCGGCCTCGAAGGTGTACTCCGTGAAGGAGCGGTCGGTGAAGATGGCATCGCTGTTGGCGATGGAGACAACCGGCACTTCGTGGTCGTTGGCGTAGAAGGTCACGTTCTCCTGATAGCCGCCGTCCTCGTCATACTGAGCGTGGTTGTAAGCTGCATCCAGGTAGCCGTCGCGGTAGTAAGCCTGTACGCGAACCTCATAGGCTCCGGCTGGGAGTGAGTAGAGTGTCTGGTAGATGTTGAAGTTCGTGTTGTAGCGTTCAGCGTTCTCCAGTGTCTCGTCAACGGTGATGTCGCCTGTCCAGCCCGTGTTGTTCTCCGTGAACGATGGGTTGGTGAGGAGAGCCGTCACGTCCACAGGGTTCGACTCGCTGGCGTTCTCAATGCCTTCGATGCTGTTGAGCACGTTCTGGTTGTAGATGGCAGCCAGAGCCTTCACGTAGCTTTCGAGCTTGTCGGCATCGGCATAGTTGACAGCCAGATCGGCCATCTGCTCAGTGATGAGAGCTGTGAGTGCGTCGGAACCAGCCTTTGCAGCATAGCTGTCAACGGTGGAGAAATAGGACACATAGGCATTGTAGTCATTGATGATGACTTCGATGTCCTGATAGGTCGTCGTGCTGGCATCGTATGCGTCGATGCTGTAGGTGATGGCTGGGTCGAGGGCGGCTGCCTTCTCGGCGTCAGTGTCGACATAAGAGGTCTGCAGGTCGGAGAAGAGCTGCGTAGGGTCGTTGCTGGCCAGATAGTTGGAAGCCGTGGTGATGTAGGCGTTGGCTTCGTCAATCTTGGCGAGGGCATCGCTGTAAGCGTCGAAGCCCACGACATCGTCAGGAATCTCGGCGAGGATGGCTGCCACGGCTGCCTGGTCGCCCTGGAGGATGAGCTTGTCTGCAACATCCGAGTTCACGGCGGCTATCTTGGCGGCCACGAGAGCGGTGAAGTCAGGGCTCTCACCGTAGTAGATGAGCTGCATGCCTGTGAAGGAGGAGAAACCGTTGGCGTGGAAGGCAACGCGGAGCTGTCCGTCGGTCACCTGCACCATGCCGGTGGTGAAGTCTGTCCAGTCGTTGCGGTCGTAGCCCCACCAGCCGGACTGATAAACTTCTTCTTCGGAATACACCTTGCCATTGGACGACTGGATGTAGATGCCGAGGTCGGCAGGGTTGCTGCTGCTCCAGTCACCCGTCCAGGTGATGCCCATGCCTTTCAGCGAATAGTAGCCGTTTGGCAGACCCGTGAGGTTCTGGCAGATTTCGCGCACGTCGCCTGGCACAGACCACTGCTTGGCACTGGAGAGCTTGTGGTTCCAGTAAGGCTCATAGCCGCTGGTGTTCACCTGATACCAGCTGTACACCGAGGTGGTATCGCTGCCGATGGAGAGGCCGTCGGCAATCTTCACACGCGTTGTGGTCTGATAGGTGCAGTTGTCGCCGCTGCCCGACTCGCCGAGGTCGCTCCAGCCCAGCAGAGTTCCGTCGCCATTGAGCACGAGGTCGGTGGACTCGAAGCGCTGAGTCTCCTCGTTCCATACAGGGTTGTACTGCGGCAGGCAGAAGAATGGATAGGCCACGATGTTGAGCAGGTCGTAGGAGCCGTCGGCATTGGCGCCCTTCGACATTTCGTAGGTCACGCGGGCGTTGCCGAGTGTGGAGACAGCCGTGGCATAGTCTTCGGCCGAAGTCGTGATGTTGGTTTCACCCTCGCCGTCAGCCTCGATGGCCTTGGCGGCAGCGATGGCACTCTGGAAGTCGGCCAGTCCGGCGTAGGACGTGGTGGAGGCAGTGGCCTCGGAGAGCACGATGAGCTGGCTGAGCGTCTTGGCCTGTGCATAGTAGGAGCGGTACTGGGCCATGAGATTCTGGATGGCTTGCAGACCTTCCACGTAGCCCTCGTAGGTGTCGAGCGCGTCATACGTGTTGTAGATTTCGTCCTTGGCATCCTGGTAGTAGCCGTTGAGAGCCGGATAGTCGCCGAAGCTGTTTTCGAGTGCGTCGGCCTCGTCCATGGCGTTGTTGAAATCCTCCTTGGCCAGTTCAGCCTTGATGCCTTCGTTGGCATCGCTCACGTAGGTGGCCTTGAAGTTGGAGAAGATGACCCAGTCGCTGGCGAGCGTGGCGGTCTTGCGGATACCGACCTTGATGTAGCCGTCGTTCTCCTGAATCACGCGCACGGAGTTGGTGTTGTAGTAGCCGGCATTGAACCAAAGGCGCGTGCCTTCCATGCAGTTCGGCACGTAGTAGGTGACACCGTCGTGGTCGTAGGACACGTCGTTCGTCCATTCCGTGGTCTCGAACAGACGACCCGTGTTGTTCTCACTCGATGCGATGGAGGAGAGGTTCGACTGCTGGGAGCGTGTCACCTCACTCACCTCGCCCGTCTCGTCGTCTAATGTGACGCTCTCGGCGAAGAGCACGGCGTTGATCTGCTCCGTGCCGTCCCAGTAAGCGGTCTGGTAGTTGCCACGGTAGAAACCCTGGCAGGTGAAGGTGTAAACGCCCGCCGGCAGGTAGAAGATCTGGTAGAACTCGGCACCTTCGGCATTGTTGAACATCTCCCACTCCTGGAAGTCATAGGCATCGCTGCCGGTGCAGACCCAGACCCCATTGTCGGATTCACCGGAATAGTCCTGCCATTCCAGTTCGGCAGTTACATCCTGCCCTTTCGTCCACGACGAAGTGTCCTGTGCGTTCATGCCCACCAAGGCGGCGAGCATCAGCGTGATGGATGTAAACAATTTCTTCATGATGAAAAATTTTTTTTTTGAAGTTAGATAATAAAAAGAGTATAAAGTATATAAAAGGAATATGCGATTTTCTTGTTTCCGGTGTCGGATTGCGTGGAGCGACGGGAAGATGTCGCCTTTTCCCTTCTTTTCACGGTGCAAAATTACGGTGACTTCAGAAAGAAAACTTTCAGATTTCGATGAAAAACTTTCGATTTTGTATCATTTTCATTTTTTTTGCCCCAATCGCCGTTGTGTGCCCTGTTTTGCTTCACGCGGGAGTGACGCTGTCGGTTTGATGAAAAAGGCGAATCCATCGGAAGATATACCGCATTTTCTCGTATGGAATGTGTGGAGAAAAGAGCCGGAATAGGGCTTGAAAAACTTCACTTCAGATTGATTTCCGGAAAAACGAACGCGTTCGTTTTCCGAAACGGACGTGTTCATTCCGCCGAACGAACGCGTCCGTTCGGCATGAATCATGCGCGGGACAGGAACGGTACCGGCGGAGTTGGCGGATGAAATCGCGCGGTCTGATGAATTTCCTCCGCAATGTTTTCCATATCTCATGAAAAAAGTATATCTTTGCAACGCACCGGAATTACTAACCGACTCAAAATAACTGACGAATAGATAACCCGACATTTCTGTATGAAACGAACTATGCTTCTTTGGAATCAGAGGAAGAATATCGCCATTTCCGCGTGGAACGGTACGATGTGCAGGCTGTGTCTGCGGCTGGTCTGCGTCTGTCTGTTGACAGCTGCGGGGAGAGCGGTCGCGCAGCCACCGAGGCTCTATTCGTTCGAACAGGGATTGCGCAGTTCCAACATCAGCTCTATGTTCGTGGACCGCGACAACTTCGTCTGGGTGTCCACGATGGAGGCTCTGGAGCTGTTCGACGGCTACCGCTTCCACAACATCGACTGCACTAACCGTCAGGTGGGGACACCTTTTTTCAACGAAGTGCACCAGATTCAACAGTTGGACGCGAACCGCTATTGGCTGATGACGAACTCGGGGCTGTTCATCTTCAACAACAAGACCAGCGAGTTTGAACCGGTTCCCCTGCGGGAGGACGAGGCTCAGACAAGCCTGTCCGTCACGCAGTTGCTCCGTTATCCCAAGCCGGGATATATGATTGTTCCGAGCGAAGGGTATGGCACCTACGTGTTGAATGAACGGACGCTGAAGGTGGACAGAAAGCTGACGCAGCAGCTGGAGAACCTGCTTCAGAACGCCTATGTGGCCGAGATGCTGGTGGACTGGAAGAACCGCATCTGGTCGTTCGGCCTGGATCACCAGCTGCTGGTGGTGGATGTGAGGCGGAACGTCCGCCTGCCCCTCCATGTCACGCCCGGAGCGGCGGACATTCTGCGGAGCGGCATGCTGATGAGCTTCCTGGAGGACAAGCCGAAAGGCAGGATTCTGATGGGCATGTCGCGCGGCGGCGTGCTCGTCTATGACGATGCCACCCGCACGCTGCGCGAGGCGCGGGGCAACCGTTCCGGTCTCTTCGTGATGTCGCTGTTGCGCACTCGCGCCGGCCGTCTGTTGGTCGGGACGGACAATCAGGGTCTCTACGAGATGGATCCGGAGACCGAGCAACTGACTCCGGTGGAAGTGGGCGTGGAGAATGTGGACATGCGTTATGCCAAAGTCCACATGCTGGTGGAGGATGCCGACGGCAATGTGATAGCGGGTCTGTATCAGCGCGGACTGCTGGTGCTGCCGCAGAAGGTGGGAGGCTTTTCCTACACCGCGCTCTCGCCGGAGATGAACGGCAAGAATGCCTCGTGCGTCACTTCGTTCGCCCGTTCCCGTGACGGAATGCTTTGGACGGGGACGGACGGCAGTGCTCTCTTTCGCAGCCGTGACGGCTCACAGCCTCAGTGTGTGTACGCAGGACTCAGCTCGCCGCTTGTGCAAGCCGTGGCCACCGACCGGCAGGGGCGGGTGTGGTGCGGCATGTGGCGCGGCGGCGTGCAGGTGGGTGACGACCATTCGTTCTCCACGCCTGACTTCCTGCGTGAGCTGGCCACAAAGAGCGTGATGTGTCTCGTCTATGATGGGCGTGACGACGTGATCTATGCAGGCACGAACGGCGATGGCGTTTACCGCATCGACCCGGCCCGGCAGCAGGTGTGGCACATCGTTGACGGTGAGGCGGACTTCGCCTGGGTCAACAGTCTGGCACTCGACTCCGACCATCAGTTGTGGATTTCCGATGCTGCCGATAATTTCTGTTATGACATCCGCACGGGCAAGGCCGTGCAGGTGAGGAAAGGAAGCAGAATGCTGCAACGGGCGCAAGCCTTCGCCCAGTTCGGCAACTACATGCTGCTCGGCGACAATTATGGCCTCCATGCCGTGAATCGTCGGACAAAGAAAATCGTTGACCTGCCGTGGCTGTCGGCTGCCCGGGGACAACAGGTGAAGTCCATCCAGCCCGCCGGCGGCCTCGTGTGGTTCGCTTCAGACCGCGGCATCGTCTGCCTGGACAGCAAGACGGGCAAGCAGAAGGTGTTCCATTCCTTCGACGGCTACAGCGTGGGTGAGTTCCACCGTGCTGCTTCTCTGGCTCTGCCCGATGGCCGTCTGCTCTTCGGCGGTGACAACGGCATGGTGACTTTCTCGCCCGCGGCCGTGCTCCAACAGTCGCCGCGGATGAAGCGCGTGCGTCTCACGGGGCTGCAGGTGGGGAATACGGAAGTGACGTATGTGGCAGACCGCGACTCCGACAATGTGCTCGACGCTTCGATTCTGACCGCCACGGAAGCACGGTTCAGGCGCGGCGACAATGCGTTCCGTATCCATTTCAGCGCACCTGAGATGGGGGAGCCCGACCGTGTCAACTACACTTACATTCTCGAAGGCTACGAGGAGAACTGGCACACCACGGCGGCCAGCAACCCGCAGGCTTTCTATGCCCGCTTGAGCCCGGGCACCTACACCTTCCGCGTCAGGGCACACTTCGAGGACGCGCCGACCGACCGGCATGGGGCGGTGGAGCAGGGCTATAGCGAGACTTCCCTTCGTATCGTCGTGCCGCATCCGTGGTATGCCATGTGGTGGGCCTACGTGCTCTATGCACTGCTGGCCATCGCCATTGGCTATTACATTTTCAGAAATGTGAAAGCACGACAGAGAGCCCGCGCCCGCCTTAGGGAATCCATGCACAAGGAGCAGATGAAGGAGGCGCAGCTACGGCTCTTCACCAGCATCGCCCACGAGTTGCGCTCGCCGCTCACGATGATTCTCTCACCGCTGAAACTGCTCATGAACGGGGTGTCGGACGAATCCAGGCTCAGCAACTACCACATCATGGAGCGCAACTGCAACCGTCTGCTCAAGGTGGTGAACCAAATCACCGACGTGCGGAAAATCAGCAACGGACAGTTCCGCCTCCATTTCCAGGAGACCGATTTCCTGCCGTATGCCAACGACATCATGTCGTCGTTCATGGGACTGGCCGTCGTGAAGAACATCGCTTTTACGTCGGAATGGGAAGACACGCAAGTGAAAGTCTGGATAGATCCGTTGCATTTCGAGAAAATCCTGACCAACCTGCTTTCGAACGCTTTCAAGTTCACACCGAAAGGGGGACGGATCATCGTGCGCACCATTTGTCGTCGGAACGAAGTCGAAGGACAGCGTTTCCTCGACGACCAACGCGTGGAGGAATGTCTCGAGATGAAAGTCTATAACAGCGGTTCGCACATCGACGAGCACGACCTCACCCGTATTTATGAGCGTTTCTACCAGAGCAGTTCCGCCCAGGGAACCACCGGTTCGGGCATCGGTCTCAATCTGGCTTACGAACTGGTGCGGCTTCATCACGGCACGATTGAAGTGCACAATGTGGAGCCCGATGGTGTGGAATTCATCGTCCGCATTCCGATGGGCAACGCCCACCTCACTCCCGCTGAGCTGAATGAGGAAGCCGCACCCGCACCTGCGCCGGTGACGACGGAGGGCGGCGGCTCCGACGCGGCTCAGCCACAGACTGAAGCTGACCTCGAGACAGAGGCCGACCGCAACGCTGAACGCGTCGAGCCGTTCGTGGCAGACAACAACACGGACGGTCAGAAAGAACTGAAAGAACGCGCCAGCGTTCTTCTGGTGGATGACGACGAGGAACTTCTCGACTACCTGAAGACACAGCTCCGGGACGACTATCATGTCACGACGGCGACGAGCGGCAACAAAGCCTGGGCCGAAGTGCTGGCGGTCCGTCCCGATGTCGTGGTGACCGACATCCGCATGCCCGACGGCGACGGCTACGGTCTCTGCCGGCGCATCAAAGGAAATCCCGAAACCGATCATATCGCCATCATCATGCTCACGTCGGAACAAGGCGAGGACAGCCGGCAGAAATCGCTCGACCTCGAAGTGGAGCATTTCTTGCCGAAGCCGTTCAACATCCTCATGCTGAAGAGTGCGCTGACACAAGTGCTGAAGGTGCGCGACAGCATCCGCAACCGCATGCGGCGCACGGAAATAGGCCACAACTATTCGGCCATGACGGTGGAGTCGGGGGAGGAAAAGCTTATCAAGCGCGTGCACGATGTCGTCATGCAGCACATCGACGAGTCCGAATTCTCGGTGGAGCAGCTCAGTGCCGAAGTCGGCATCAGCCGCGTCCATCTCAACCGCCGCCTCAAGCAGCTCTATGGCATCACACCGAGTGCCTACATGCGCAGCGTGCGGCTTAAGCAAGCCGCCTATCTGCTTGTCAACAACAAGTTGGCGGTGAGCGATGTGGCCTACCGTGTGGGGTTCTCCTCGCCGAGCTATTTCTCCAGCAATTTCCATGAATTCTTCGGAATGGCACCGAAAGAGTTCGTGGCCTACTATAGTGACAATATGAACGAAGAGGCACTCCGCGAGTTGCTGAAATAAACTTTTCCGTCTATCCATTTTCTCTCATCCCATTTTTATTTTCCCATGAAGCGATTTTCTCTCCTTCCGTTGCTGCTTATATGGATGGCCTTTCAGCATAGAGTGTATGCGCAGAGCCGGACCGACATTCCCGAACTGCAACAGCCCCGGCTCGTGGTCGGACTGGTGGTGGACCAGATGCGGTGGGACTATCTCGTGCGCTTTGCCGACCGCTTCGGCGAAGGAGGCTTCCGCCGGCTCATGCGTGACGGCTACAACTGCAACCGCACGCTCATCAATTATATTCCCGCCATCACGGCCGTGGGGCACACCAGCGTCTATACCGGTTCCGTGCCTGCCCTGACCGGCATCGTGGGGAATAACTTCTACGTGGACGGCAAACCGGTCTATTGCACGGCCGACACGACGGTGCGCTCGCTCGGAACACTTGATGAACAGGGTCTTCCCGACGCTGCCGCGTGGGCGGGACAGGAGTCGCCGCGCAACCTCATGGTGACCACTATCACCGACGAGTTGCGCATGGCCACCAACTTCCGGTCGAAAGTCATCGGCGTGGCACTCAAGGACCGTGCCGCCATCCTGCCCGCAGGCCATGCTGCCAATGCCGCCTACTGGTTGGATGCCAATTCCATGAATTTCATCTCCAGCTCCTACTACATGGAGGAACTGCCGGAGTGGGTGAGGCGGTTCAATGCACGCAAGCTGGGCGAGCAGTACATGCGTCAGATGCCGGCCGACCGGTCACAGGGGCTCTGGCCGTTGCTCTACGACGAGCAGACATACGTGCAGAGCGCGTCGCGCAATCAGGCGTGGGAGGACGAGGTGAAGCGCAGCCTGAAGTATTCGCCCTGGGGGATGACCTTCACGTTCGACATGGCCAAGGCTGCGGTCGAGGCCGAACAGCTCGGCCACAATCCTGATGGCGTGCCCGACTTCCTCGCCGTCAGCATTTCCACCACCGACATGCTCGGCCATCTGCTCAGCCCCAATTCCATCTGGATGGAAGACCTTTTCCTCCGTCTCGACCGCGACGTGGCTGCTTTCCTCTCGTTTCTCGACGAGCGGGTGGGGCAGGGAAACTACCTGTTCTTCCTCACGGCAGACCATGGCGGTATGCACAACACCGAATTCCTGCGCCAGCATCGGCTCTATGCCGCGACGTGGGGCGGTGCCCGACGTATTCTGGAGCTCAATGCCTACCTGCAAGACCGCTTCCCGCAGTTCGTCCGTCCTGTGGAGACGATGAACAACATGCAGCTCTACTTCGCCTCCGAGGTGTTGCAAAGCCCGCAGCGTGATGCCGTGTTGCAGGCGGCTGCCGACTATCTGGCCACGTTGCCCGAGATTTCTTACGCCTTTCCGCTGTCGGCCATTCCGACCAACATTCCCGAACCCGTCCGTTCCGATGCAGTCAATGGCTACTGTCCGCAGCGCAGTGGTCAGGTGCAGCTGATTTTCCGCCCGGGCGTGATGGAGGACTACAGCTCTGTGGAGCAGTTGCGGTCGGCGGGGCACATCCGCAAGGGCACCACCCACAGCGTATGGAGCCCCGACGATACCCACATTCCGCTCATCTTCATGGGGTTCGGCGTGCCGCACGGTTGGGATAACCGCACGCACCACATCACCGATATTGCCCCCACTCTGGCCGCGTTGCTCAACATCCAGCAGCCCAACGCCTGTGTGGGCGAAGTGATTGATTTCGTCACGCAGCCGTGAGTGCGTGCGCCCTCCTCTGCACATGTCCGCACTCTCCTCTTCACGTGTCCGCACTGAAATGCACGTGTCCGTAAGGCACTAAAAAAAGGTTCTACCTTCACAGGCAAAACCTTCTAATCGTACTAATTGGTTTGTATAAGAATATTGAGTAATAAATGTACTCTGCTTGCAAATTTAGGGAATCTTTTCTTTTTGTGTCCGTTCTTTGAAAGATTTTCTTTTCGTGTCGTTGGTTTTTAACGTATTTTAGCGAATGTTCCGCATTTTCAGCGGGAGAAGTTTGAAAGTTCCGTGGAAACTTCATAAATTTGCAACGCGTGCGAGGGAAAGATTTCCCAGTCCGGCTGTGTTGTTCTTTCTAATGTAGCCGGGTGTGGGCAGGAGCGTTCTCTTCGCCAATGATGGATGTGATACGTACTAATTGAGTTTTTTGTATATGTTTATCCCGACCGGTAAACTCTGTCTTTCAATATGTTTGTTCTGCGACGGCATGGGCGGTATGCTCGGCTGGTTTGTCGTCATTGTTTTACTTCTGCTGGCAGGAGGCCTGCTCGTTTGGGGGCTGCGGCAGCGCGGACGCGGCCGGATGGCCGAACGGAAACTGTCGGTCGTGCGTGACCGTCTTTTCCGTGACCTCGCCCACGAATGCTGCACGCCGCTCACGGTGATGAACGGCGTGGGCGGCCAGTTGCAGGAGGCCGGCGGCAGAGACGTGCAGCAAGTGCACAGTCTGGGCGAGGTGGTCAGCCGTCAGAGTGCCTATCTGCTGGAGCTTGTCGGTCAATGGCTCGACTATACCCGCATCAGTTCCGGTATGGACAATCCGGAGTGGTGCCGCTACGATGTCGTGCCCTTTCTGCGTGCCATCGTCGATTCCTTGTATGAGCGGGCGCATGAGCAGAATGTGGATTTCACGTTCCAGACGGCCAAACGCGTGGTGGAAATGGACTTTGTGCCCGACTACGTGCAACGCATACTTACCTTGCTCCTGTTACGTGCGTTCCGCGTCACGCCCCGTCATGGCCGCATTGCCGTGGCCGTTGCGGTGGAGAAGCAGCAAATCGTGCTGACCGTTGCGGACAATGGTGCGGCACCGGACGCGCAGACGCAGGCCGTGATGTGTGACCTCGGTGATTCGACTGTCGCTGCCTGCATGGGCACGGGGCTTGTGCTCGCACGGCAGTGCGTGGAGACGATGCATGGTTTCCTGTCTGTGGCCAGGGAAACGGAAAGCACGGTATTCACCGTCCGCCTGCCGCTGGTTCAGAAACGGAAGTTGAATCTGAAGACGTTGCCGGCTGACGTACCCGTCACTGTGCCGGCTTGCCTCCCGCCTGCCGTCCCTGCGCTGATGAAGCCGGAACCGGCCGAAGGCAACTTGCTCCGCGTGTTGATTGTCGAGGAAAACACAGATGCGGCGAACCTCATCGGCCAGCAGTTGAGCTCCACTTGCCGGATTGCCTACGCCCACAATGGACAGGATGGCTTCGAGAAAGCGGAACAGCTCGTGCCCGACCTCATCATCACCGACTTGATCATGCCCGTGATGGATGGTTATGAATTGTGCCGCCGCCTCCGCAGTTCCGAAATCACCCTGCACATTCCCATCGTCGTGCTGACCGTCCGGTCACAGGACGACGACCGCATCCGCTGTCTGGAGGCGGGGGCTGACGACTTCATCGTGAAACCGTTCAATGCCGGCGTGCTCAATGCGCGGGTCAGCATGCTCTGTCAGCGCAACCGCGTGTTGCGCGAGCGTTTTTCGCAGGCGGACGAAGCAGAGGACGAGAAGGAAGTGGAGGAACTGGAGGCTCTCTCCCCGGATTATCGTCAGTTTCTCGACCAACTGACCAACGTCTCCATCGAAATGATGAAGTCGGGGCACATCTCGCTCGACGATGTGGCCGGCAAACTACGTATGTCGCGCGTGCAGCTCAACCGTAAGGTGCGGCAAATCACTGGCGACACGACAACCAATTACGTCATGCGCATCCGCATGAACCGTGCCCGTCGCCTGCTCCGTTCCGATCCTTCGCTCAGCATCTACAATGTGGCCTGGCAGTGTGGCTTCGAGGATATGGCCTATTTCTCACGCATCTTCAAGCGACTGTACAATATCACGCCGTCGCAATATCGCAAGCAGTGCTGAGAAAATGAGCTTTCCCATCTGCTTTTGGAAAAAATTCCATCTGCTTGTAGAAAAAAATGAAGGGTGGAATTAGACCTTTTCTTTCTACAGTCAATCAGGTGTTTAACGATGTAGTGAAGTCACTTTCAACACGGGTGCCGACGGACGGATGTTTCGGATTTCTTATGCTTTTTATTCGTTTCTCCAAAGCTCGCGTGTGTGAAAATGCTTATCTTTGCCGGCGAAACAAGAACACAGACCATGAAGGTCTGCATCAACGAGAACTCGAAGAAGACTATAATTGATTTGTAAGGAATATTTGAGTATGATGAATGTATAGAGTTTATTATACGGTAAAGAAAAAACAATTACTATTTACATTATGTTATTTTCGGCGGGGAAGTTTTGCTGTGAAGTACGACTTCCCCATTTTCGTGCCCTGTGGATTATAGGGCTGTCACGCGGCAGTTCACAATGACGAGACTGTCGATTTGGGTCTCGTCAATGTCCGGCTGTCCGGCCCGGATATTCAAATTCTCGAAACGGAAGTTCGACAGGCGGTACTGGTCACTTCGTTCGGCGTTGAAGAACGTGCGGCATGTCATCGTACAATTGCGCATCGTGATGTGGTTGCCGTAGGAGAGCGGCATGTCGGTGCGGCCCTGCAGGTCGAAGAACTGCGTCCACGGATGCACGTAGAGAAAGTGGTCCACCGACCCCGTGATGCCGTCCACGAGGATGTATTCGTATTGTTGCGGTGTGTCGGGACGCATCTTCAACCAGAGCAGGCGTGCGCCGTGGGTCACGCGGATGCGTCGCAGGATGATGTTGCGGTTGTGGATGGACTCGCTGCCGCAGGTGAGACATCCGTGACAGAACCCGTATTCGCAGTCCTCAATGATGATGCGTTCGTTCGGGCCATTCGTGGGGTCTTGATCGGCATACGGCCCCTTGCCGCCCTTGAGCGCGATGGCATCATCGTTCACCTCCATGAAGCATCCTTTCACGTGGACGTTACGGCAGGCATCGATGTCGATGGCATCGGTGCTCGGAGCTTTCACGGGGGCGGCGGGTGACGTGATGCGGAGGTTGAGCAGTCGTGCGTATTCGCATTGGTAAAGGTGTGTGGTCCAGAACGGAGAATCTTTCAGCCACAGCCCTGAGAGTTCCACGTTTCGGCAGTGTTGCAGGAAGATGAGGCGTGGCCGTTGCTCGTCCTTGTTCGTGCATTGCGGATTCCAAGCGCGTCGGAGCCAGAAGGCCCGCCAGTAGCGCAGACCGTTGCCGTCGATGATTCCTTGTCCGCTGATTTTCAGACCGCTGATGCTGTCAGCGTTGATGAGGGCTGCGAAATAAGGGCAGGTCTGCCCCTCGATGCGGGTGGTCAGCACGGGAAAGTCGGCGATGTCGTCGCTGCCCTTCAGCTTGGCTCCCGCTTCGAGATAGAGGTTCACGCCCTGCCGCATCTGCAAGGCTCCCGTGAGAAACGTGCCGCGCGGCACGACGACAACACCCTCGGCCATTGGTGAGCCGGTGGTGGCGCACTCCTCGGCGGCCAGGTCGATGACGTGCTGGATGGCCTGGGTCTGCACCACGGTGGAGTCGGTTGTCACGCCGAAGTCCGTCAGGCGGTAGGGCGTGCCCATCTGCTCCAGCGGTGTCTGTTCGGCGGTTTGGAACCAGGCTTCCACGGGTGTGCCGTCGGGAAATTGCTCTTGCTGCCGCTTGTCCGGTGCGGCGGAGGCAGGTGTCGTGGCTGCTGCGACGGCGGTCACGACGAAGGTCAGTAAAGTCTTGTTGATCATGGTATGTTCGTTTGGTGGGCAATCGTTTGCGCTGCAAAAGTAAGTCAAAAGTTCCGATTGTGCAAGATTCCCTTCGGGAAATCTTGGGCTGATGTTGCGGTTCCAAAATAATATTCGTACATTTGCCGCAAAGAAACGGAAACTGATATGGAAACTGCATTCATCCAAAGTCTTTACCTTGAACCGCTGCGGCCATGAAGAGTTTACATCAGATATGGCAGAGGCTGTTTTCGGGCAGCAGGCGCACTGTGCTGGCGAAGAAAAATATTGTGGGGTCGCTGCTCATCAAGGGATGGAGCGCAATCATTCAGTTCCTGATTGTGCCGCTGTCTTTGGTATGCCTCACAAAATATGAATATGGAATCTGGCTCATCATCAATAGTGTGCTGATAGGCATCGATTCGATAGATGTGGGATTTGGAAACGGGCTGCGCAACCGCCTTGCCGAAGCGATGGCTATGGATAACAAGGAGCTGGCGCGGCGCCAGGTCAGCACGACCTTCGCCATGTTGGCCGTCATTCTCATTCCCGTCATCCTCATCGCCATCTTGGCCGTTCTGCGGGGCAACCCATACAGCTGGCTCAACATCGACCCTGCGCAGGTGCAGAATCTGCCCGAGATTCTTGTTGCGTCAATAGCCATCATGGGTTCCACCTTTATATTCAAGTTCATCGGCAACATGTATCTGGGGCTGCAGTTGCCGGCCGTCAACAATCTGCTGGTGGTGCTCGGCCAGACCTTGGCACTGCTTCTGCTCTACGTCGTATCGCTGAATGGCAAATGCCAGCTGATGACGGTGGCCGTCATCTTCACGGCCTCCCCTCTCGTCGTTTACCTCATCGCTTATCCCGTCAGCTTCATGGGAAAATACAAGTTTTTGTCGCCGTCCTGGCGATATGTTGACACCCGGACGATGCGGGATTTGTTCAAGCTCGGCTGTTCATTCTTCATCATCCAGATTACGGGTCTGGCTCTCTTCATGTGCTCCAATTTCATCATTTCGAGCGTTCTTTCTCCTGCCGACGTGACTCCCTATCAAATTTCCTACCGCTATTTCTCACTCGTGTACGTCTTGTTTGCCATCGTGGCGGCTCCGTTGTGGGCAGCCACCACAGATGCCTATTCGCAGGGCGACTGGGGCTGGATCAATGGTGTGATGCGGCGCATGCGTCAGCTGTTGCTGCTTAGCGTTGGCGTGCTGTGCGTGATGGTGCTGGTCTCAAAGGTCTTCTATGGCATCTGGACTCAGCATAAGGTAGATGTGGAATATCTCACGTCGTGCCTGATGGCGGGCTACGTCTTCCTGTTGGTCGTCAGCAACTGCTATTCCTATATTCTGTTTGGCATCGGGAAAATCCGCCTCATCATGGTGTACACCATCCTGCAGGTGCTTGTCTTCGTTCCTCTCGAATATTTTGCCTGTAAGCATTTTGGGCTGGACGGACTGATTGTCTCACTGATTCTGGCCACAGCCTTCAGTTCCATCATCAATATCATTCAGTTCCACAAATTGTCTCATGGAACAGCCACAGGAATATGGAATCAATGAAAAACGGCAGGCTGTCATCGTTATCACATAGGAGGCCGCTTCAGAATGCGTGAGATGAAGGTGTCGCACGCTCTCTAAATCATCGGAAGGCTCTCGCCGTTGATTTTGCGGTAGAGGTCAAGGGCGAAGACATCGGTCATGCCGGAAATGAAGTCGAGCACGGCCATGATGCGTGTGTAGTCGTCTGGACTGTCCACCTCGTACTGCGATGACACGCGTGCCAGGAGCAGCCGACTGTAGGCCTGGTCGGGGTGCATGGCCGCCTCGGTGAAGAGGTCGATGAGCGTGGAGATGATGCGGTAGCCGGCCAGCTCGATGTCCACCACGTCCTTGCTTTGGTAAATTTTCTGCACGGAGAGGTTGGCGCACCGCTTGTAGGCATCGCGGATGCGGTCGGGGATGTTGTCGATGAGCGAGCCCGTGAGACGGCCTTCCAAGATGTCGGCCTCGTGCGCCACGAATGTTGCGACGCAGGCACGTTCGAGAGCGCCGATGGCGGACGAACGCAGGTAAACAATCTGTTCGTTCACGTCGTCCACATTGTCCAGCACGTGCCGGACGTGCTCTATGCGCTCGGGTTCGCAGAATCCCATGAGCAGTTCTTTCGTCTCTCGTGTGGTGAGGAGCCGCAGCTTGTGGGCGTCCTCGATGTCCATGATTTCGTAGCAGATGTCGTCAGCGGCCTCCACGAGGAACACGAGTGGGTGGCGTGCCCACCGTTCCGTGCCGTCGTCGCAGGGCAACTGTTTGATGCCCAGATCGGAGGCAATCTTGAGATAAGTCTCCCTTTCGCTTTGGAAAAAACCGAATTTCTGTTTCTTGGCATTGCAGGAGGCGAATGGGTATTTCACGATGGAGGCGATGGTGGAATAAGTGAGGACGAAGCCGCCCGGCCGCCGCCCTTTGAACTGGTGCGTGAGGAGCCGCAGGGTATTGGCGTTGCCGTCGAAGTGAACGAGGTCAGCCCACTGCGTGTCCGACATCCGGTCTCTGTACTTCATGCCCGGCCCCTCGCGGAAGTAGGCGGCGATGGCACGTTCGCCGCTGTGGCCGAAGGGCGGGTTCCCCATGTCGTGAGCCAGACAGGCAGCACTGACGATGCTTCCACACTCCCACACGTGCGTGGCGGCCAGCTCGGGATGCCGCTCCACAAGCTGCCGTGCCACATCATCGCCGATGGAACGTCCCACACTGGCCACTTCGAGCGAATGCGTGAGACGGTTGTGGACGAAAATGCTGCCTGGCAGCGGAAACACCTGCGTCTTGTTCTGCATGCGGCGGAACGGAGCCGAGAAGACCAGACGGTCGTAGTCGCGCTTGAACTCCGTGCGGTCGTCTTTCCGCTTGATGTGCAGATCTTCCTGTCCGAGCCGTTTGTTCGAAATCAGTTGTTGCCAGTTCATGAAAAGCTTGTGTCTTGATTTTCATGCAAATTTACGAAAATTCCCGATATTCATCCTTTATCCCGGAGAAAATTCGTACATTTGCAGTGAATTTGCGCTCCCCATTGCCCGGCCGCGCAGCATCAGACCTTTCCATGAATGTGAGAATCATCAACAAGTCGCATCACGCGCTTCCGAAATACGAGACCCGCCAGTCGGCCGGACTCGACCTTCGTGCCAATCTGACCGAACCTGTCACGCTCCAGTCGCTTGGGCGCTGCTTGGTGCCGACGGGTCTTTTCATCGCCCTTCCCGAAGGCTACGAGGCTCAGGTGCGGCCCCGAAGCGGACTGGCCGTGAGGTGCGGAATCACCGTGCTCAACTCGCCCGGAACCATTGACGCAGACTATCGTGGAGAAATCTGCGTAGTGCTCGTCAACCTCGGACAGGAGCCGTTTGTCATCCACGACGGCGAGCGCATCGCCCAGATGGTGGTGTCGCGTTTCGAACAGGTGGAGTGGCAGGCGGTAGAGACACTCGACGATACGGAGCGCGGAGCCGGCGGCTTTGGCCATACTGGAGTCTGAATGATTTCTGCGGATTTTTGTCGCGCCGCACGCCTTTTCATCATCCGAAATGCTTCCTGAAACATGAGATTTCCCACGACATTTCTGACATTGCTGTTGCTGCTGACGGTCAGTGCGGCTCATGCGCAGATTGAGACCACCGACACGTTGCTGCCGACCACTGCGGAGGAGCGGGCCAATGCCTTCTATCTGGAAGGGCTGCGGCAACAGCTGAATGGCAATCATGACGATGCCTACGAGCTCTTCTGCCATGCACTCGACCTCAATCCGCAGCTGGTGGGAGCGCTCTATGAGCTTTCGGGCTACACGCACTACATGCGCGACGACTCGTTGGCGTTCGAACAGCTGAAGCAGGCGGCCGACATCGATTCCGACAATTATTATCTGAAGCAGGCTCTCGTGTCGTCCTACTTGTCGCAGAACCGTCAGGACGAGGCCATCCAAGAGCTGGAGCAGATGGCGCGGCAATATCCCGACAAGAGTAGCGTGCTGCTGACGCTTGTCCAGATGTACGGACAGAAGGAAGACTATAAAAGCATGATTTCGGCACTCGACCGTGTGGAACTTCTTGAGGGCAAAAGCGAGCAGCTCTCGCTGCAGAAGTTCCGTGCCTACGTGCAGATGAAGGACGAAAAGCGGGCGTTCGCGGAAATGCGCTCGCTGGCCGAAGAATATCCCAACGATGTGCGCTACCGCGTGCTCATCGGTGACCTTTATCTCGACAATGGCAAACTGAGCGAGGCCAAGAATACATACGACGAAATTGGGCGCGACCATCCCGACAACGTCAACCTGCAACTCTCACTCGCCCGCTACTATCAGCGCACAGACAACGACTCGCTTTATCGGCAGGCGTTGGAGCGGTTGGTGCTGAACGAGCAACTGGACGACGACACCCGTGTGCAGCTCGTGCAGGGAATCACCATGCAGAGTGTGCAGCAGAACGGTGACACCGCCGTGCTCATGCCGCTCTTCCGGCAGCTGCTGACCTTGCCGCAGAAAGACACGCGGTTGGCCGAACTCTGTGCACGCTACATGATTACCAGTTCGGCACCGGTCGCCTCTGTGAAGCCCGTGCTGCGCCAGATGTTGCAAATCGACCCCGAAGCCGAGCTGGCCAGAGGGCAGTTGTTGGCTTACGCCATTCAGGAGGAGGACACCAACGAAATCGTGCGTCTGTGCCGTACCGCCGTGGACTACAATTCCTCCGACCCTGTTTATTATTATTATTTAGGCATAGCGTCTTATCAGCAGGGCAACAAGGAAACAGCCCTCGACGCCATCCGGAAAGGACTGACAAAGACCGGTCAGAGCACCGATCTCGCGCTCGTGACGAACATGTATGCCATCAGCGGCGACCTCTACCATATCATAGGCGACGACCGCCATGCCTTCGAGGCCTACGACAGTTGCCTGCTTTACCGGCCGGACGATGCCCTCGTGCTCAACAACTACGCTTACTATCTCTCGTTGCAGAAGCGCGATCTGGAACGGGCCGAGGAAATGTCGCGCCGCGCCATCCGGCAAGAACCCCTCAACGCCACTTATCTCGACACCTACGAATGGGTGCTTTTCCAGCAGAAAAACTACGCCGAGGCCCGGATTTATGCCGACTCCGTCCTGACGGTGCTGGCCGACTCCATCCAGCCGTCCGACGCCAATCTCGTGGAGCATGCCGGCGACGTATATTCGCGACTGGGGCAGGAGCAACGTGCGTTGGAGCTCTGGCGGCAGGCCGAACAGCTCTATTTGCTGTCGGACGATGAGGAAAAGGCTGCCGCGCTGCCTCGCCTGCAAACAAAAATCAAGAAACGGAAATACGTGGAATGACTACAATGATGACTCAGAAACACCCTTTTGCCATTCTCTCCCTTGCCGTGGCGCTGACGCTCACGGCCTGTGGCATGTCTAAGAATCTGGGCCGGCAGACTGACGGCACGGCCACATCGTCCGCCTCGTCCGGCAAGACTGCCGCATTCTCCCCCGCAGCCTATTTGGCTACCGTGCGCAGCAACGAGTCGGACGAGAAAGCCCTCACGTCGAAAGTGAAGGTCAAGATTCAGGTGGGACAGAAGTCCGTCTCCAGCACCGGCACGCTGCGCATGAAGAAAGATGATGTCATCCAGCTCTCCGTTGTGGATCCCGTGGTCGGCATCGCCGAGCTGGGACGGATGGAATTCACCCCGACCAACGTGCTCATTATCGACCGCTTCAACAAGCAGTACATCAATGTGCCCTACGATTCCGTCTCCTTTCTCAAGCGTGCCAACATCGACTTCAACTCACTCCAGTCGCTCTTCTGGAACGAAGTATTCCAGCCGGGCAAGGCAGAGCCCGTCGCTTCCGCTTACACCTACACCAACACCTACGGCACCGCTGCCACACCGTCCGACAGCATCGTCAACATCGGATTCCACGGGCCGCTGCTCGACTACGTTTTTCTGACGCAGCAACCGGAGGGAACGCTCGAATGCACCACCATCAGCAGTCCTAAAGACCAGACAGCCGAATTCCAGTGCAACTATGCCGACTTCTCGAACTTCTCCGGCCGGCCGTTCCCCCACAGCCTCGTCATGTCGTTCGTCATGGGCAAGAAAAACGCCTCGCTCACATTCAAGCTCAGCTCCCTGCGCAACAACACCAACTGGTCAACCCGCACGCCTGCTCCGTCGAGATACACCAAAGCCGACCTTGAGAAAATATTCCGTTCACTCGTGAAATAAACCCTCATTCTTCCAGATTGATGAAACGTCTCTACCTCCTATTCCTCACCCTCATCTTTGCCGTCAACATCAGCGCACAGCGGCCCAAGCAGTCGTCCACGCGCCGTACTACCACCACGACTTCGAGGAAAAAGACGACCACCCGGAAGAAAACCACCACGAAAACAGCCTCAAAGACTCCGCAGAAGCCGAAGGCCTCGAAGGCTCAGTTGCAGAAAGAAGCCGCCGCCGCCGTCGCCGCCCGCAAGAAATCACAGCAACAGGCCGCCAAGCTCAACCGCGACATCAAAACGACGCTTGACTCCGTACTCATCCTCGACCACCAGATTGGCAGGCAGCAGAAGTCCATCGACTCGCTCAACGCCGACATCCGGCAGCTCCAGACGCGCATCTCCAAACTGGAAGAAGAACTCGACAAGCTCCAGAAAGAGCTGGCCGACAAAAAACAAAAATATGCCCGCGCGATGGTCTATATGCAGCGCAACCGCTCCGTGCAGCAGAAGCTGATGTTCATCTTCTCCGCCAAGAATCTGGAGCAGATTCTCCGGCGCCTGCGCTACGTCCGCGAGTATTCGGCTTTCCAGCGTGCCCAGGGACAAATCATCCGCAAGCAACAAGCCGAGGTGAACCGCAAAAAAAACGACCTGCTCGATGCCAAGACAAAGCTCGAGACCCACCGCGTGGCGATGGAAGAGAAACGCCGGCAGTTGCAGAACTCGAAACAGAGCTGCCAGCGACAGGTGAAATTCCTCAACAACAACCTCTCCACGGTTCAGAAGCAGATCAAGCAATACCAGGCCAAGGAAACCGCGCTCAATGCCCAGATTGAACGCATCATCCAGGAGGAAATAGCGGAAGCACGGCGCAAGGCCGAGGCTGAACGCAAGCGCAAAGCCGAGCTGGAGGCCCGGCGGGCTGCCGCCGAGAAGAAGCGGCTGGCCGAGGCCAAAGCCGCGCGTGAACGCGCCGAAGCCGCCAAACGTGAGGCGGAGAAACGCGCCAAGGCAGCCTCGGACGAAGCTGCAAAAAAGGCCGCCAAAGAAGAAGTGAAAGTTGCCGATGCCGACCTCAAGAGTGCCAAGATTGAGGAAAAGGCGGCTTCCAAGGAGCTGGAACGCGCCCTGAAACGCGAGGCCGCGCACGCCTCCACGGAGACGGCATGGAAAGGGGATGAGTCGGACTTGCGCCTGTCGTCCGGCTTTGCTGCCAACAAAGGACGTCTGCCGATGCCGATTACCGGCAGTTACAGCGTCGTCGGACACTATGGACGCTACAACGTGCCGGGGCTTTCGGGTGTCACGCTCGACAACAAGGGCATTGACATCCGTGGACAGGCCGGCGCGATGGCGCGTGCCGTGTTCGACGGCGAAGTCAGCCGCGTCTATCACTACGCCGGACAGTACATCGTGATGGTCCGCCACGGCAGCTATATTTCCGTCTATTCAGGGCTCAGTGCCGTCAGTGTCGGTCAAGGTCAGAAAGTCTCCACACGCCAGACCATCGGCAGCGTGGGCAAGAACGACGACGGCAACTACGTGCTCCACTTCCAGCTGCGGCAGGAATCGCAGCGCCTCAACCCCGAGAACTGGATCCGGTGACGCGGCAGAGTTTGTCTGCCACCTGCGCTGACAAAATTCATGAGAAAGACCGATTCCGTTCACAAACTGTTCGGATTTGGTGTCCGGCGATGGCCTTCGTTCCGTCAAGCGAAGGCCATCGTTCCGTCTGACGAAGGCCATCGTTTTCTTTCAAATCAGGCTGTTTTTCACTTTTTCGAGAAGGATTCCGGAACTTTTTACGCCGGAGCTTGCGGCAGAAAACTTCCCTTCTCCGGAAGTTCTTCCAGAGCGGGGTGGAGAGCCCTCTTTTTGTTGGCTGAAAGATTTCGCTTTCCCGAGATTTTTTCGTAACTTTGTAGCGTAAATCAACAAGCAAACCAATGGAAGAAGAAAACATTGCGGGCGGAGCGAATTACTCCGCAAGTAACATCCAAGTGCTGGAGGGATTGGAGGCCGTGCGCAAGCGGCCTGCCATGTATATCGGCGACATCAGCGAGAAGGGTCTGCACCACTTGGTGTATGAGGTGGTGGACAACTCCATCGACGAGGCCCTGGCGGGATTCTGCACGCACATCGAGGTGACCATCAACGAGGACAACTCCATCACCGTGCAGGACAACGGACGCGGTATCCCTGTGGACATGCACAAGAAGGAGCACCGCTCCGCGCTCGAAGTGGTGATGACGGTGCTGCATGCGGGGGGCAAGTTCGACAAAGGCTCCTACAAGGTCAGCGGCGGTCTCCACGGTGTGGGCGTGAGTTGCGTGAATGCCTTGAGCTCGAAGATGGTTTCGCAGGTGTTCCGCGATGGAAAAATCTACCAGCAGGAATACGCCTGCGGCAAGCCGCTCTACGACGTGAAGGTGGTGGGCGAGACGGAGCTGCGGGGCACGCGCCAGCAGTTCTGGCCTGACAAGAGCATTTTCATCACCACGACTTATAAATACGACATTCTGGCCAACCGCATGCGTGAGCTGGCCTATCTGAACGCAGGCATCACCATCACCCTCACCGACAAGCGTCTCGACATCAACGCCGAGCAGGGCATTGAGGGCGTGCGTCAGGAAAAATTCTACTCCGTTGGCGGACTGCGCGACTTCGTGCGCTATCTGGACAGCAACCGCACGCACCTCTTCGACGATGTCATCTATCTGAACACGGAGCGTGGTGCCTGTCCGATTGAGGTGGCCATCATGTACAACACGGGATTCAGCGAGAACCTGCATTCGTATGTCAACAACATCAATACGATTGAGGGTGGAACCCATCTGACGGGCTTCCGCACGGCACTCACCCGCGTGCTGAAGAAATATGCGGACGACAACAAAATCACGGAGAAGCTCGAAAAGCAGCACATCGAGATCTCGGGCGAAGACTTCCGTGAAGGCCTCACGGCTGTTATCTCGGTGAAGGTGGCGGAGCCACAGTTCGAAGGGCAGACCAAGACGAAACTCGGCAACAGCGAAGTGGCCGGAGCTGTGAACTCCGCCGTGGGCGAGGCTCTCAGCAACTATCTGGAGGAACACCCGAAAGAGGCCAAGATGATTGTGGACAAGGTGGTGCTGGCCGCAACGGCACGCGTGGCTGCCCGCAAGGCGCGGGAAAGCGTGCAGCGCAAGAACCCGATGACGGGCGGCGGACTGCCCGGCAAACTGGCCGACTGCTCCGACCGCGACCCTGCCAACTGTGAGATGTTCATTGTCGAGGGAGACTCCGCCGGCGGTTCTGCCAAGCAGGGACGTGACCGCCACTTCCAGGCCATCCTGCCTATCAGGGGAAAGATTTTCAACGTGGAGCGCGTGATGTGGCACAAGGCGTTCGAACACGAGGAGGTGAACAACATCATCCAGGCACTCGGCGTGCGCTTCGGACTGAACGATGAAGACACGAAAGAGGCCAACTACGAGAAGCTGCGCTACTACAAGACCATCATCATGGCCGATGCCGATGTGGACGGCGCACATATCGCGACGCTCATCATGACGCTTTTCTTCCGTTTCATGCCGCAGCTCATCCGCGACGGACGTCTCTACATCGCCAATGCGCCCCTCTACAAATGTACGAAGGGCAAAATCACGGAATACTGCTACGATGACGTGGCCAAGCAACGTTTCCTCGACAAATATGGCGACGGCACGGAGACGGGCGGCGGCATCCACATCCAGCGATACAAAGGTCTGGGTGAGATGAATCCGGAACAGCTGTGGGAAACCACCATGAATCCCGAGACGCGGCTGCTCACGCAAGTGACCATCAGCGATGCGGCAGAGGCTGACCACACGTTCTCCATGCTGATGGGTGAGGATGTGGGGCCGCGGCGCGACTTCATCGAGCGTAACGCCACCTACGCCAATATCGACGCGTAGAGACAACGCTCCCGTTCGGCAAACGGACGGTCTCAAAAAAGTGAGGAGGGGAAGCAACGACACAACGGTTGTTGCTTCCCCTCCTCGCATGATACAGAGTTGGCCTGAAGTCTGCCGGCTGGCTGTTTCCCTGTGGTTCTACTGAGCCAGCAGCTTCTTGACGCAGGCGGAAATGGCGCGTCCGTCGGCCTGACCGGCCAACCGTTTGGTGGCCACGCCCATGACTTTCCCCATTTCTTGAGGCGATGAGGCTCCCACTTCGGCAATGATGTCCTTCAGTTTGGCTTCTAATTCGGCTTCGCCCAACTGCTTGGGCAGGTATTCTTCGATGACGCGCACCTGTGCCAGTTCTTCTTCCGCCAGGTCGGGGCGGTTCTGCCCTTGATAGATTTCGGCGGACTCACGTCCCTGCTTGGCCAGCTTCTGAAGAATCTTCAGGGCGGCATCGTCGGTCAGCTCGTCGTTGGCTCCCGGAGCCGTCTTGGCTTCCAGAAAATACTTCTTCACGTTGCGCAGGGTGTCGCGGCGGACGGCATCATGTGCCTTCATGGCCGCAACAATATCTTTACTTACTTGTTCGAAAAGCATAATGGATGATGAGTTTGGATGATAAGATGTTCTGAAAAAATCACGATTCCTCACTGAACGAGATGGTTCCGCCTTCTTCCGGCACTTTTTCCTGAGCCACGGCGCGCTTTGTCAGTGCGTTGAGCGTGTTCTTGAAACGTTTGCCCGTCGGCGACGATTCCACGCTGCTGATGATGTCGTCGTTGTCGAGGTCTTCGTCGCGGAAGATGTAGCTGTAAACGGGGTGGTGAACCATTCCGCCTTTCGAACCGCCGTAGATGTTCTCACGGCGTTGGCGGCGTTCGTCTTCCTTCTCCGCCTCCTCGGCCTTGCGGCGGCGCTCCTCTTCATCCTGCTTGGCCAGGCGTTCATCCATTTCGGAGGAGTTGATGTCTTTCACGCCGAAGCCGGATGCCAGAATCGTCACCTTCACCTGGTCTTTCAGGCTCGGATCGTAGGACAATCCCCACTTGGTCTCCAGATGGTCGTTCTGCATGCGCTCCATGAACTCGGTGATTTCGTTCATTTCTTCCATCATGAGCGGAACTTCGCCTTCCGGACCCGGCTCGATGATGTGGAGCAGTACTTTCTTCGAATGGTAGATGTCGTTGTCGTTGAGCAGGGGAGAATTGAGGGCATCTTCGATGGCCTTGGACACACGGCCCTCGCCGGTGCCGAAGCCTGTGCTCATGATGGCCACGCCGCCGTCTTTCAGCACGGTCTTGACGTCCTGGAAGTCGAGGTTGATTTTGCCGTGCATGGTGATGATTTCCGAAATGCTCTTGGCTGCATTGCAAAGTGTGTCGTCGGCGCGGGCAAAGGCCTCGTCCACAGTCTTGTCTTGATAGATTTCGCGCAGGCGTTCGTTGTTGACGACCAGCAGGGCATCTACATTCTTGCTGATTTCCTCCACGCCGTCGAGTGCCTGGTCAATCTTCTTGTTGCCTTCCCAGCGGAACGGAATCGTGACGATGCCGACCGTGAGGATGTCCAAGTCCTTCGAAATCTTGGCAATGATGGGTGCGGCTCCTGTTCCCGTGCCGCCGCCCATGCCGGCCGTAATGAACACCATTTTGGTCCCGTCGCTCAGCATGGACTTCACCTCGTCGGCTGATTCCATCGTGGCTTCACGCGCCTTCTCAGGACGGTTGCCGGCGCCCAGGCCTTCGCGTCCCAGCTGGAGCTTCACGGGCACGCGCGAGTCGCCGAGTGCCTTGGCATCGGTGTTGCAGACTACGAACGTGACATCATGAATGCCTTCGTCGAACATGTGGTTGACGGCATTGCTGCCACCGCCACCTACGCCGATAACCTTGATGATGCTTTTCTTCCCTGTGGGAAAATTAAACGGTGCGAAATTGTCATCTGCCATATCTTGTATCCTTTTATTTCTAATCTTACCTGTTCTTTTCTTTTTTCTTCTCTTCTCAGTCGTTCACCATATCGTTGAGCGCGTCGCGCAGCTTGCTCAAGAAACTGTTGTCTTTCTTGGCTTTGGCAACGAGACCGGCCAGCTGGTCCGTGCTGCTCTTGAGCTTGTCCACAAGTTCTGAGGTCTCGTGCAAGGTTTGCTTGAACTTGTCTTTCCCTTCCAGTTCGTCGAGAATCTTGCGGTATTCCTCGTCGAGGATGGCAAGCGCACCGGTGGCCACATCTTCGGCGTGCTTGCGTATCTTCTTGTCACTTCCGTCCTTCTCAACACTCAGACTCAGTGCGTCCAGGTCGGTAATCTTCTGGCGGATGGCGTTTTTGTAGCCTTCCAGCCTGCTGCTCATTTCGTTGTCGGCCTTTTCCTTTGCGTCTTCGGCCGCCTTTCGTTCTGCGGCTTCCTGAGCGGCTTTTTTGTCGTCGAAGATATCCGGGCCGTTGTAGTTTTCGCCGACACAGTTCTCATCGCCCGACATCAAGAGCGAAATGACGGAAAGTCCCTGTCCCGTGTCAAGGGATAGCTTGCTCACCGAGCTGTTCTTCAGCACAGGCACATTGATGGAGCGGGCCACGCGGATTTTGTCGATATTGAGGTCGAGGTGGGCAAAAGCCTTTTCGATATTCTTCATTTTGGAGCCGCCGCCTGTGAGCACAATGCCACCAAGCAGCTGGTTTCCATAGCCGGAATTGGCGATTTGGTTCTCGACGTTGACAAGGATTTCTTTGAGACGGGCATAGATGAGGTGCTGAATTTCAGACAACTTCACCGTGCGGTCGTAGGAGGTGGTGTAGGTCTGAGGCATGTTCTCTTCTGTGTCGTCGAGATAGGCATTACCGTATTTCAACTTCAGCTGCTCCGCCTCTTTCTCGTCTATCTGTAGGCTCGTGAGGTCTTGGGTGATGTTGGCCATGCCTATCGGGAGTGTCACGAGGAAGCGCAGGATGTTGTTCTTATAGACCACGACTGTCGTCGTGCCGGCTCCGAGGTCAACCAGCACGCTGCCTGCCCGCTTTTCCTGGTCGGTCAGCACGTTTTCTGCCAGTTCGTAGGCCGAGAGCTTCGTGTCGGCAATGCGCACGTTGGTGGAGTTGAAGCAGGTCTCGATATTGCCTTTCAGACGGCGGCGTGCAATCACGTTGATGTAGTCGCCTTCGATGTTTGTGCCGACCACACCGACAGGGTCGTCCACTTGGCTGGAGTCGATGATGAAGCCCTGCTGGAAGTTGTCGAGCAGTTCGCAGTCGGGAATCGTCACATTGCAGCTTTCCGCCTGCATACTGTCTATGTGGTCGGCCGTGATGTAGGTCTGTGTCAGCATGTTGCGGCGCACTTTGCTCTTGACCGACCGGACGGACTGACCGCCGATGCCCACATAGACCTGCGAGATGGAGAGTTTCAGTGACTCCTGCAATTTTGCGATGACGGTCTTGATGTTTTGCGTCGTCTTCTCAATGTTATAGACGATGCCGCGCTTCACGCAGTTGGTAGATGGTTCTTCTGCGTAAGCCAGGATTTGCAAGTTTCCATCTTTTTTCTTTCCGGCAATGCCCGAGATGACCGAAGTTCCCAGTTCGATTGCCACGATGGTTGATCCGTTTTCTGCCATATCTGTCAAATTCTGATTATCGGATGAATGTTTCTCTTGATGCGTTCTTCTTATAGTCATGTCTCTATCGGGTGCAGACAATTTGGTTGTCGTACTCCAAATCGAGTCGCTTGTATTTGTTCCAGCCGAACTCCGGTATGCCTTTTTCGTAGAAAACCTTCAATCGGCGAAGCTTTTTCTCGAAGTTGTCGAGACTGCCCATGTAGATAATCTGGTCACCGACGCGCGGAATCAATGTCACCACCCGATGTCGCTTGGAGTCGAGTGATACATAAATCTGCTCTATCTGATTGTCCCAAAATTCATTGTCGTGGATGAACGTGCCAAACACCGCCAGTTCCTTCGTCGCGTATGCCTGATTGATATTGCCTGTGGCCGTCACGATATTGCGTGTATAAGACGAATTCGGAATGATCATGCCGTCGGCATCCACGTAGTAGCTCGTTTGGTTGTCAGGCATGACAAAAATCACAGGCGTGCGGAGCAGCACGCGGATGCACACCTTTCCCTGAGCCACATCCTTGTTGTTGGCGGCTTTGTAGCATTCCACATTTTCGATGAAGTTGTTGGCCCGCAGTACGTTCTCGATTTGCTGGGTGTTCACCTGGCTCATCAGCCGTCCTTCCGGGTAGATGTGTTCGTCCTGCAACATCTTCTTCACCTTGTCTTTGGTCAAGAACGTTTCGCCGGCTTCGCTCTCCACGTCAAGATCTACGACCGTGCAGACCACGTTGGGGTTCTCTTCACGCAGCTCGACCACAGCATAGATGATGTAGGCCGTCACCGCCACGAAGAGGATGAGGAAGAGAAAAATCCGGAATATGTTTTTTGCAGTCACAGGGAATCGGGAGGTTTTGTGTTCTAAGAACGGGAGAGAATTTCTGCAATTTGCGGCACATAGTCTTCTATGTCACCTGCGCCGAGTGAGATGAGCACGTCGAAGTCGCGCCGTCTGGCAACCTCGGGGATGTCTTCCTTATGGATGAGGTGGCGTTCGATGCCGGGGCGCAGATGATCGTAGATGATTTTGCTGGTGATGCCCGGAATCGGAGCTTCGCGGGCCGGATAGATGTCGCACAGATAGACGGCATCCAGCAACGAGAGACTTTGCGCGAAGTCTGTGTAGAAGTCACGCGTGCGTGTATAGAGGTGCGGCTGGAAAATCGCCGCAATTTTCTTGTCGGGGTAGAGTTCGCGGATGCTTTTCACGCTCTGCTCGATTTCTTTGGGATGGTGTCCGTAGTCGCTGAGAAACACTACGTGGTCGTTTTTCACCTTGAAATCGAAACGACGTTCGACACCTTGAAAGGTACGCATGCCTTCGCGCAGTTCGTCGCCGGTGACTCCCGCCAGCTGTGCCAACGCCATGGCTGCGATGCCGTTTTCGATGTTGATACTTACCGGTACGCCGAGCTGGATGTCTCTCACGACTCCCTGGGGACTGACGAAATCAAAGACAATCTCGCCTCCGCCGATGCGGATATTCTCTGCATGGAAGTCACCCTCCGTGCGGGCATACTCGTAAATCCTCACGCCGTCCTGCACATCAGGCTTCACTTCGAGTCCGCGATGGATGATGAGTGCGCCGCCTGGTTGGATGAGAGAGGTGTATTTGCGGAAGCTGTCCAAGTAGGCCTCTTTCGTCCCGTACACGTCGAGATGGTCAGGGTCGGTGGCTGTGATGACGCTCATGTAGGGACGAAGCCAGTGGAAGGAACGGTCGAATTCGTCAGCTTCAATGACCACAAAGTCGCTGGTGTCGCTCAGAATATAGTTGGTGCCATAATTCTTTGATATGCCGCCCAGGAATGCGTTGCAGTCCACGTGTGACTGATGCAGGATGTGGGCGCACATCGTCGATGTCGTTGTCTTTCCATGTGTTCCGGCCACGCACAAGCCCTTGTGCTTCTGTGTGAGGAAGCCAAGCACCTGGGCGCGTTTTTCGATTTCGAAACCTCCCTCGCGGAAGAACATCAGTTCTTTATGATTGTCGGGGATGGCCGGCGTATAGACAACCAGCGTGGTATCCTTGTCCTTGAAGCAACTTGGAATCAGGTCTGCGCTCTCCTCATAATGGATGAGTGCTCCTTCTGCAATGAGTCGCTCTGTCAGCTCGCTCGGGGTTCTGTCGTAGCCGCCTACACGGTAGCCTTTTCTGAGAAAATATCGCAGAATGGCGCTCATGCCGATGCCGCCGGCACCGATGAAATAGACGGATTGGATGTTATGAATATCTAACATGAAGTTCTCAAATGCTTACATTCTTTGCGGTCACTGCTGTGTCGGGTCAGTCATGGTTCTCAGCCAACTTCAAGACTTCTGCGGCAATCACTTGGGCCGAATCTGGATAGGCCAGTTTGCCGGCGTTCTCGCCCAGTACTTTCAGCTTTTCATCGTCAGAGATGGTTTCCAACGCCAGCGGTATGAGTGTGTTCCTGGCCTCCGAGTCTTTCACGAAGAGGGCTGCGCCTTGGGACGACAATGCCATTGCATTCTTGGTCTGGTGGTCCTCAGCCACGTTTGGCGAAGGCACGAGAATGCAGGCTTTGTGTAGGAGGCAGAGCTCGGAAATGGAACTGGCTCCGGCCCGGGAGATGACGAGGTCGGCAGCGGCATAGGCATAGTCCATGTCCGAGATGAAGTCAGTCACCTTCAAGTTTGGCACATCATCCGTCTTGGACAATTCCTTATGGATTTCTTGGCTGTAGTACTTGCCGGTCTGCCAGATAAACTGCACCGTGTCCGACGAGCGGATGTCTTCCAAGTGTTGCAGCACGCTTTCGTTTACTGTACGTGCGCCGAGGCTTCCGCCGAGAATCAGCACTGTGCGTTTCTGTGGGTCAAGACCGAAACTTTTGACAGCCTCCGCTTTCGTGATTTTGCATTCCAATAGGCTCTGGCGGACAGGATTGCCCGTCTTGATGATTTTCTCTGCGGGGAAGAAACGTTCCATGCCGTCGTAGGCTACACAGATTTTCTTCGCCGACTTAGCCAGCAATTTATTTGTCACGCCCGCATACGAATTCTGTTCTTGAATCAATGTCGGGATGCCCTGCTGGGCGGCAGCCTTCAGTGTCGGTCCGCTGGCATAGCCACCCACGCCGACGACGGCCTGAGGGCGGAAGTTCCGCACGAGTTTGCGGGCCATGAGCTGACTCTTGGCTAATTTGAAGAGGACGGCTATGTTTTTCCAGATATGTTTGCGGTCGAATCCGGCCACAGGCAAGCCGATGATTTTGTAGCCCGCGGCCGGCACGCGTTGCATCTCCATGCGCCCTTGTGCTCCGACAAACAGGATGTCAGCGTCAGGACGCACTGCCTTGATGGCATTTGCGATAGACACGGCAGGGAAGATGTGTCCTCCTGTGCCGCCTCCGCTCACGATGATTCTCAAAGGTTGTTTGGGTTCCATACGCCTAATTGCTTGACTGGTTGTATTATGAATTTACAAAAATACGAAATCTCTGCGACTTATCTTTGATTTTTCCTCACAAATTCACTCTGAATGAAGAATTTTGTGTGTTTGCGGAGCTTTCGTTCCGTCTTCTCTCATCACACCATGCCTTCACCACTGGCATATTCCTCCGTCTCGTGGGTTGTGGTAGTTTCTACCGCTGCTGCACGGCTTGCATTCACCCGTTCCACATAGCGGCTCACGCTGAGAATCATGCCGATGTTGAAGCTGGTGACGAGAATGGAAGTTCCGCCGTGACTGATGAGTGGCAAGGTCTGTCCCGTGACAGGTGCCAGTCCTACAGCTACCGCCATGTTGACCAATGCTTGGACCACCAGCATCAGTCCGAGTCCGATGACGAGGTAGGCAGGGAAGTATTTGTCACTACGCTGTGCGATGCGCCAAACACGCACGAGCAATGTGATATACAGCATCATGACGATTATGCCGCCTACGACACCTGTTTCCTCAACGATGATGGAGTAGATGAAGTCGGATTCCGCATGTGGCAGGAAATCGCGTTCGATGCTGTTGCCGACACCCAGTCCGATGATATTTGAATTGGCGATGGCGATGTGTGAGGCACATTCTTGCCAATTGTCGTCCATGTGATAGACGGAGGTCTTGTTCTCCGCCTGTGCGCTGGAGATTTTGTCTGTGATACGGTGTTTCCACGTCAGTGCCCGGCGGTAGTGCCCGAGTTTGGCATCTGGCGTAATGATGACAAATGTGATGCCGATGGCTCCCACAGCCAGTAAGAAGAGGAAAGTTTTTCCCAAGAGCCGTTTGGGAATGTTGCCTACGTACATCATGACGGCAATGACGAGAGCGAGCATCGCCGCTGTGGAGAAGTTCTCCGGCGCAATCAGACCGCAGGTGAGACCCGCACAGAAAACAATCATGTAAAAAGCCTTCTTCAGCTCTGCATATTTGTCGGCTTGTGTTTGTGCCGTCTGCTTCTTGCGCTTGCGGTTCACTTTCGACAGAATCACGGCCACTTCGAGAATGAGCATGGACTTGGCAAATTCTGACGGTTGGAAGCGGATGCCGAAGATGTCAATCCAACGTGCCGCATCGTTGAGCCCACGCTGCATCACCAACACATAGAGGAGCATGAGCAGCGCGATAGGGAGTCCGATGATGGGGATGAGCTTGAAGAATTTGCACGGGATGCGAATCATGGCGAGGATGACCAGCAAGCCGAGGAAAAGGAAGAACGCTTGATTGAGTACTGGATCCCAATGGTTGCCGGATTTGAAAGTGAGGTTGCTCGCCGCACTGTAGATTTCGACGAGGGAAATGATGCAGAGCAGGAAATAAATCATCCAGATGCCCATGTCGCCTTTGAAAAGGTTGAGCTTCAGATAGTCTGTGATTCGTTTGCCCATAGTCCTGTGATTTTTTTAAGAATAAGCTGTCAAAGATTCCTTACACATTCCTTGAACTGCTCGCCGCGGTCCTCCATGTTCTTGAAGAGGTCGAAGCTGGCACAGCAAGGGCTGAGCAGCACACAATCTCCCGGCGAAGCCATGCGGTAGCAGGCCTCCACGCAGTCTTTCATATTGTGCGTATCGACAATCGGCAGATGGAAGGAGTCGAAGACTGTGTGCAACTTGCTGTTGTCTGCCCCCAGAAAGACGAGCCCTTTGCATTTCTCGTGGACGAGGTCGAAGATGTGGCTGTAGTCATTGCCTTTGTCTTTTCCGCCAAGAATCAGGATGGTAGGCTGTTTCATGCTTTCGAGGGCATACCAACAGGCATCCACGTTGGTGGCTTTGGAGTCGTTGATGAAGTCTATCCCACGCACGCGCGGACATTTTTCCAGCCGGTGTTCCACGCCGGCAAAATCGCTCAGCCCCTTGCGGATTTGCTCCTTCGACACGCCGGCGATGTCTGCCGTGATGCCCGCTGCGAGCGAGTTGTAGAGATTGTGCTTGCCCGTCAGAGCCAGTTCCTCCTGTTCCATGTTGAACGGAGTCGGTTTTTCTATCACGTATTCCTGCTCTTCGGTGTAGGCGATGGCATCGCTCTCATGAAACTCGGAGAACGGATAGAGTTTGGCTTTGAGGTGATATTTTTCAAGCTCTTTCTTTACGATGGGATCGTCGTTCCAGAAGATGAAGGCATCCTCTTCGGTCTGGTTTCGTGTGATGCGCATCTTGGCATCCACATAGTTTTGCATCTTATAGTCGTAGCGGTCGAGATGGTCAGGCGTGATGTTCATCAGTATGGCGATGTCGGCACGGAAGTCATACATGTTGTCGAGCTGGAAAGAAGACAGTTCGATGACATAGTAGTCGAAATGCTCCTCGGCCACCTGCAGTGCCAGCGAGCGTCCGATATTGCCGGCAAGCCCTACATTGTAGCCGGCTTGTTTCAGGATGTGGTAGATGAGCGAAGTGGTCGTAGTCTTGCCGTTCGACCCCGTGATGCATATCATCTTGGCATTCGTGTAGCGTCCGGCAAACTCAATTTCGCTGATGATGTGAATGCCCTTCTCTTTTATCTTCAGAATCATCGGCGCATTCTCCGGGATGCCGGGGCTCTTGATGATTTCGTCAGCGTTGAGAATGAAGTCTTCGGTGTGATGCCCTTCTTCCCATGCAATGTCGTGGTCGTTCAGCTCTTTCTTGTATTTATCCTTGATGATGCCGGTGTCCGACACGAACACGTCGAACCCCTCTTTCTTGGCCAGGACGGCAGCGCCTGCTCCACTCTCGGCCGCACCTAAAACTACGATTCTTTTCATCTCTTCGCTGTTTATTATGAATATCCTTCTCTATCAGATTATCTGATCTTCAATGTGATGATGGTCAGAGCTGCCAGCAGGATGGTAATGATCCAGAAGCGGATGGTTATCATGTTCTCCTGCAACACCGTGACCGGTTTCCGAATCAGATACTTTGTGTCGGGATTGAGGTCGCTCTGCTGCACGCGGAAATGGTCGTGGAACGGAGCGCGCTTCAATACGCGTAGTTTCTTTCCCCGCTTGTTGCCGTACTTGGCATAGCCCACTTGGGCGAGCACCGAGACGCTTTCCACGAGAAAGATGCCGCAGAGGATGGGCAGCATCAGCTCCTTATGGATGATGACGGCTGTGACGGCAATGACACCGCCGATGGCCAGACTACCCGTGTCGCCCATGAAGACCTTGGCCGGATAGGCGTTGTACCACAGGAAACCGATGAGGGCACCGACAAAGGCACAGATGAACACCACGATTTCTTCCGTTCCGGGCAGGTACATCACGTTCAAGTAGCTGGCAAATTGAATATGCCCCGACACGTAGGCGAGGATGCCGAGAGCCGTGCCGATGATGGCGGAATTTCCCGCGCACATGCCATCCATGCCGTCGTTGAGGTTGGCGCCGTTCGACACCGCCATGATGACGAAAGTCGTGACCAGCACGAAGAAAATCCAGCCGCACGCCCGCTTCACCTTCCCGTTGTGAATCCAGGAAAAGGCCTCGAGATAATCCAAGTTGTTGTTCTTGAAGAAAGGCACGGTAGTGACCGTCGATTTTTTCGCCTCACTTTTATGATAGACCACATTGGCGTTCTCTATCTCTGTAGTTACATTCTCACGCACCACAGACTGCGGGCTCAGCCACAGCGTGACCCCGATGACAATGCCGAGCAGCAACTGGCCGAGCAACTTGTAGCGCGGCTTCATGCCGTCTTTGTTCCCGTCAAGTTTGATTTTGTCGTCCAGAAAGCCCAGCAACCCGAACCAGAGTATGGTGACGAGCAACAGGAGCATATAGACGTTGGTGAGTTTTCCCAGCAGCAGGACGGGAACGACGACCGATGTGACGATGACGATTCCGCCCATCGATGGAACGCCTATCTTCTTCACGCCGAACGGATCGATTTCCGCATCACGTGCCTGCTCGATGTGTCGCTTGCGCTTCATATAGGTAATGAACCCCTTGCCCATCCACATGGAAATAATCAAGGAGAGAATCAGCGCCATCAGGGAACGGAACGACACGTAGGCCCACATGCCGGCACCCGGTACGTTCCATTGTTCGAGATATTGTGTGAGATGATACAGCATCGTTTTTCAGAATTTGAGAATTCGTGTCAGCATGTGTGTACGGATCATTCAGCGAAGCATTTGCGCACCTCTTCCTTGTCGTCGAAATGATGTTTCACCCCCTTCACTTCCTGATAGTCCTCATGCCCCTTTCCGGCAATGAGAATCACATCGCCCGGTTCGGCCATCATGCAGGCCGTCTTGATGGCCTCGCGGCGGTCAACGATTGACACCACCTTGCGCATCTGCGCTTTGTTCAGGCCGGCCAGCATGTCGTTGATGATGTCCTGCGGTTCCTCGAAACGAGGATTGTCGCTGGTAATGATGACCTTGTCGCTCTGTCTGACGGCCTCTTGCGCCATGAGCGGCCGTTTCCCCTTGTCGCGGTTGCCACCGGCTCCACACACCGTGATGACATGTCCCTTGCCGTTGAGCACGCCGTGGATGGCCGTCAGCACATTGGCGAGCGCATCCGGCGTGTGCGCATAGTCCACGATGGCGGTATAGCCTGAAGGCGAGCGGAGTGACTCAAAGCGGCCGCTGACCGGTTTCATCTCGCTCATGGCCACCAACACGTCCAGCGGTTCTTCACCCAGCATTACGGCTGTTCCATACACAGCCAGCAGATTGCTCACGTTGAACTTGCCGATGAACTGCACACCCACTTCGCGACCGTTGATTTCGAGATACATGCCCTCGAAATGGCATTCCAGAATCTTCGCCTTGAAGTCTGCTACCTGCTGCACGCTGTAGGTCTTCACCTTGGCGCGTGTGTTCTGCACCATCACCATGCCGTTCTTGTCATCCACGTTGGTGATGGCGAAGGCATCTTTGGGCAGTCGGTCGAAGAACAGCTTTTTGGCCTTGATGTAGTTCTCGAACGTTTTGTGATAATCGAGATGGTCGCGCGTGATATTGGTAAAGATGCCACCCACGAAGTGCAGTCCGCCGATGCGGTTTTGCACGATAGCGTGCGAGCTCACCTCCATAAACACATACTGACACCCCGCTTCGGCCATCTGGGCCAGCAACTGATTGAGCGTGACGGGGTCGGGGGTCGTGTGTTCCGTTGGAATGGCCTCGCCGTCCACGTAGTTGCACACGGTGGAGAGCAGGCCGGCTTTGTAGCCTAACCGTCGGAAAATGTTATACAGGGTGGTGGCGATGGTTGTCTTGCCGTTCGTTCCGGTCACGCCGATGAGTTTCAGTTTTTCGCTTGGGCGGCCGTAAAAGCTGGTGGCCACCTCGCCTGTCACCTGTTCCGTGTCCGCCACCCGCACATACGTGACACCCTCCGCGCGTTCCTCCGGCATGTCCTCGCACAGCACGGCTGCGGCACCTTGTTCCACGGCTTTGGGAATGAACTTGTGGCCGTCCGTCACCGTTCCTTTCACGGCAATGAAGAGATGGCCGGCCTTTACATGGCGCGAGTCGATGTCAATGCCTTCGATTTCCCGATCCAGACTGCCCTGTACGTCTAAGAGCTTCAGTCGGCTTACCAATTCTGAGAGTTTCATATCTTGATATCTATGTTTTGCTTAACCCAGTTCCAATGTCACGGTCCGCCCCTGTACTACAGGTGCTCCGGCGGCCAGACTTTGACTCTTCACCTTTCCGAATCCGCGCACGCGGGCTTTCATTCCCCGGCTCTCGATGGCAAAGACGGCATCACGCGCCCCCATGCCTGTCAGATCCGGTACACGGCCGTCTTCCACCTCACACGTCTCGAACGCCACCTCGTGACCTTCGTCCGCACTGCGGCTCCAGTCGCCCGCTTCCGGAGCATTCTCGAACGGAATCTTCATCCAGGAGAGCAGTTTCTGAGCCGCCTTGGTCTCGCCCGCCTTCACCTGCGGCACGAACACCGACAGTGAGTCGCGGGCCAGCGAGATGTCGGTGGACACCTGCTTGGAGTAAACGCGTTCGGCAATCTTGGCGAACACGGGTCCCGACATGTTGCCGCCCGAGGCTCCGGGAGCCGCTGTCCGGATGGCCACGATGCAGGAGTATTGCGGATTGTCGAACGGGTAATATCCCACGAAGCTCACGAGATGTTCCATCCGTTTGCCGTGGTAGCTGCCGCCGGTGGCCACCTGCGCCGTGCCCGTCTTTCCCGCCACGCCGAAATGCTTGCTGCGTGCCCGCTTTCCCGTGCCGTAGCTCTTGTCGTTCACCACCTTGTACAGGATGCCTTGAATGTCCTTCAGCGTCTGCGGCTTGCAGATGTGATCCTTGATGACTTCCACGGGAAATTCCTCCACCAGCTCGCCGTTTTTCGAAATACCCTTCACAAAGCGCGGGCGCACCATCTTGCCGTTGTTGGCAATGGCATTGTAGAAAGTGACGGTCGAGATGGGCGGAATCTGCGTGCCGTAGCCAATGGACATCCACGGCAGGGAAGTTTTCGACCAGTATGTGTATTTGTCATCGGGGCCGATGATGCGCGGATTGGCCATGCCCTTGAACGGGAGGCCGAGTGGCTGGGCGATGCCCACGCGCTTCAACCCCTCGATGAACTTGCGTGGATTGTCGTGATAATGTTCGTCGATGAGGCGGCTCACACCGATGTTCGACGAGCGCACCATCGCATAGGTCACGTCAAGCACACCGCAGCCGCCACGCGACCAGTTGGAGTCTTTCATCTTGGCACCATACATGTTGTAGATGCCACAGCCCGTGTCCACCTGGTCGCCCAGCTGGATTTCCCCATCGTCGAGCGCCACCATGATGGAGGCCGTCTTGAACACCGACCCTGGCTCCATGAGCGAGGCCAGAGCATAATTGCGCGATTCATAGTATTCGCCGCCGATGGTGTCGCAGGCCAGGTTTACGATGGCTTTCACGTCGCCCGTCTTCACCTCCATCAGAATCACCACGCCGAAGGCGGCCTTCAGCTCCTTCAGCTTTTCACGCAAGGCACTCTCGCAGATGTCCTGCATGCTCACGTTGATGGTCGAGACCAGGTCGTAGCCGTCTTCCGGCTCTTTGTCCACGATGCTCACGTTCCTCGAGCGGATGCGGCGTGTGTGGATGAGTCCCGGCTTGCCGCGCAGCAGTGAGTCGTAGGCGAGTTCCAGACCCGAGCGGGCGGAGTCCTTGGCTCCGAACATCTCGCCGAGGGTGCGGCGGGCGAGCGAGCCGAACGGTTTCTTGCGGTTGTTGCGCTCTTCCACGATGACACCGCTCTGATATTTGTTGCGGATATTGAAGATGGGCAGCTCCCGCAGCTGATTATATTGGATGTAGTTCAGAATCCACCCCGGACAGACATCGAAGTAGCGGGCGTGTGCCTCCAGCCCCTTCTCCAGATGTTCGTAGTAGCCTGCGGAATCGAGTGCGGGACAGATGCGTGCCAGTCCACCCGCCATCGCAGGCATATTGGCCCGGATGAGCGAGTCGCGCATGGCGATGGCCTGTTCGCGGGCCTCGTGTAGCTTTGCATCGGTCGTGTCGCGCGGAATGCCGGCCAGGAAGTCAAAGCGCACCTTGTAGTCGGGCAGGCTACTGGCCATCAACTCGCCATCCGCCGAGAGAATGTTGCCGCGTGACGGCGGCAGCAGCAGACTGTCCTTCTCGAACTTCTCCATGCGCAGCTTCACCCATTCGCCACGTTCCACCGTCATGGTCTTCACCATGCAGTAGATGATTCCGATGCACACCAGCACAACGGGAACAATCACGAACGGAAATTTGTTCGATGCGATTTTTTCGGGTTTCTTATTCTTGTCTTTGACCATTTTCGCGTCTCCTCTCTCTTGCGTGTGGACATCAGTGGATCCGGCTGCGTGCGGAGCCTCCGTCCGGGGTGTCTGTCTGCGCTGTTTTTATTTGTCGGCGATGATTTCGTAGGGTGGCGTGGTCGGATTCACGATGTCCGAGTCGCCATTGGCGATGAGTGCCTTCTCGATGTTCGACTGCCGGCTCAGGTTGAGCAGTTCGCTCGACTGCGTGAGCACGTTGTAGCGTTCCTTCTGCAGCTGCACCTTGAGCGAGTCGATGAAGATGATGTCTTGCTGACTGCTGTAGCGGTTGCCCGTATAGACCAGCATCAGGACGGCCACAAAGACGATGAACATCACCTGTCGCTGAAAGAACTTGCTCTGCAGGATGTCGCCGCCCATGATGGTCTTGAACGAGATGCTGCCGAACTCGTCCACGTCCTCATCGTCCACGTAGCGTTGCACGACATCGCTCTCGCCGCCCGTCGTGGCTGCGTCGTCCGGTTGCTCCATGCCGGCCTGTGTGCCGTCTTGGAGTGCCTGCTGCCCGATGTCTTCTTTTTTCGCCATGCTGTCGTCTTCGTTTTTCCGTTTCATACTCTTCGTCCGGTTCTCAGTCTCCGGTTTTTTCGGCCACCCTGAGCTTGGCGCTGCGGCTGCGCGGATTCCGTACCTGCTCGTCCGCGTCCGGTCTGATTACCTTGCTGTTGACTGGTCGGAACGGCGAATTCACGCGGCCGAAGAAATCCTTGTTCTCTCGCCCCTCGCAGTTGCCCGTCTTCATCAGGTTCTTCACCATTCTGTCTTCGAGCGAGTGGTAGGTGATGACGGAGAGACGTCCGCCCGGGCGGAGTAGTTCCGTGGCCTGCCGCAGCATCTCGTGCAGTGCGGTCAGCTCGCCGTTCACCTCAATGCGCAATGCCTGGAATGCCTTGGCCAGCTCTTTCTTCGCGGCATCTCCCTTGTCACCCCTTGACCTGCGTCCGAGCAACGGTTCCACCACTTGCAGAAAGTCGCCCACCGTCTCGATTCTCTTCTCCTGCCGTGCTTTCACCAATGCCGCGGCTATTTGACGGCTCTGCTTCAGTTCGCCGTACAGGTAGAAAATGTCGGCCAGCCGCTCCTCGTCGCTGTCGTTCACGATGTCGGCAGCTGTCCGCCGTGCCTGCTGGTTCATCCGCATGTCGAGTGCTCCGTCGAAGCGGAACGAGAATCCGCGTGAGCTGTCGTCGAAATGGTGCGAGGACACCCCCAGGTCGGCCAGCACGCCGTCCACTTGCTCCACACCTTCATAGCGCAGGTAATTCCGCAGGTAGCGGAAGTTTCCCCGGATGAAGGTGAAGTGCCCGGGGGCGAACGATTCGTCCACATTCTTGATGGCATCTAAGTCTTGGTCGAAGCTGTAGAGATGACCGCTGCCCGTCAGACGGCGCAGAATCTCGCGGCTGTGTCCGCCGCCGCCAAAGGTGACGTCCACGTAGATGCCGTCGGGATGCACGTGTAGTCCGTCCACGCTCTCGTTGAGCAGCACGGGCGTGTGGTAGGGAACAGACCCCAAGGGGGCGGAAGCCTCTTCCGCAACATCGTAATCCGTATGATTCTTCAGCCTCATGTCCTTTCTTCAAACTGCTATGATGTGTCATTCCCGTTTGCCGGGGAAAGGGAAAATACTGTATGGAGCGGTGGAATCCAGTCATTCATCACGCCGGGGCTGCGGGCTTGCCGCCATCACCTCCTGCAATGCATCGCCCAAGCCGGCCTGATCCTCAAGCTGATGGTCGCACGTCTCCCTGTCCCACACTTCGATGTGGTCGTCCACTGCCAAGAAACGCACCTCCTGCCGGATGCCCGCGAACTGCATCTTGCGCTTCGTGATCAGGAAGCGGCCGTTGCTGTCCAGCTCTACCACCTCGGCCTCGGCCACGAAACGGCGCACAATGCTCTGATGCTCACCGTTCCAGCGGTTGAGCCGCGTGCGCATCGTGTCCAGCATCTCGTTCCACAGGCTCTCGGGATAGAGCACTAAGCATTTCTGGAAGAGATCGGGGCGCAAAATCAAGCGGGTTCCGCCCGCAGTCTCCAACTGCTTGCGAAATGCGGCGGGCAGGAATACACGCCCCTTGGCATCGGTCTTGGCCGGATAGTCGCCAATGAATCTCATGGCTTTCAGGAAAATCGTTAAATCATGAACTTTGGAATTCCGATGCAAAAATAGCAAATTCCCCACAATTCCCCACACTTTTCCAAAAATATTTTCAAAAAAGTTTTCAACAGCCTGTTTATATCGTTCGGATTTTCCTGTATTTCAGTTATTTGTGCGTTGTGGAGAAAAGTGGGGCGGGGTTTAGGAGAGACGTCCGATGGACGTTGCCTATATGGTTTTCCGAAGCTGGTGGCGGCCGGATGCGGCCGATTTCCGTCCGCAACAGCGGCATTTTGTGTTCCGTCTTCGTGCCATTGTGTGAACGTACTCCCTGAAGGTGCTGTCCGTCGAACGCGTTCGTTTCGCGGAATGAATACGTTTGTTTTCCAAAACGAACGCGTTCGTTTCAGAAAAACTCAGACTGATATGGAGTTTCTTGAGGCCGGTCCGGGGAATTTTTTCCACCTGACTTGCAAACTCTCTCCGCAGAGTTGCAAACGTTCCGCTCGGGCATGCCTGGCAGGTGAAGGCGGGAGAAAACAGCAGCGTGCCACTCACACGGTCGGTGAATGGCACGCTGGTTGTCAGTAGGATAGATGATGTCTTTGTCTCTCCGGCCGCAAAGGGCAGAGAAGGCATGAGCTTAGTCTTGCGGCTGCTCCGCAGGGCTCTGGCGGTAATTGGCGAGACTGGCAGGGGCTTCCACCATGCGGCGCACGTAGCTGTAGTGCTTCTCGACCTCGCTCTCGGCGTGGTTCATGAAGACGTCGAGCGAACGGGCAAAGAGCTCGGGTGCCTTCTGTGCGTCTTGCAGAAGGAGCTGGCACATGATGGTGTAGGCCGTCATCTCGTAGAGCTTGCGGGCGCAGAAGTCGTGGAGCTCCTGGTCGCCGGCTGCCTTGACGGCATCGGTAGCGGACTCGAGTTTGGCAGCCATCTCGTGGATGCGTCCGGCGTAGGCGGCGTAGTCTGCTGCGACAGGTTGTGCTTCGTACTCACGGATGATGTTCAGGTAGGTGCCGTTGGTGACGTAGCGGATGGCGGCTACGGTCTGGAGCTGCGTCGTGCCTTCGTAGATGCTGGTGATGCGGGCATCGCGGTAGAGCTGCTGGCACTTGTACTCCAGCATGAAGCCGGAACCGCCGTGCACCTGGATGGCGTCGTAGGCATTTTGGTTGGCGAACTCGGAGTTCATGCCCTTGGCCAGCGGGGTGAAGGCATCGGCCAGACGGCTGTAGCGCTTCGACTCCTGACGCTCTTCGGGTGTGAGCTTGCGGTCGCGGGCTATGTCTTCGTAGGCTTTGTAGATGTCCACGTAGCGGCTCGTCATGTAGAGGAGCGAGCGGCCGGCGTCGAGCTTGGCCTTCATGGTGGCGAGCATGTCATAGACGGCAGGGAAGTGGATGATTTCCTTGCCGAACTGACGGCGGTCCTTGGCGTAGGCCAGAGCCTCGTCGTAGGCACTCTGCTCGATGCCCACCGACTGGGCGGCGATTCCGAGGCGCGCGCCGTTCATGAGTGCCATCACATATTTGATGAGGCCGAGTTTGCGTTCGCCGCACAGCTCTGCGTGAGCGTTTTTGTAAACCAGCTCGCAGGTAGGGCTGCCGTGGATGCCCAGTTTGTTCTCGATGCGGCGCACGTTGACACCGCCCTGGTTTTTATCGTAGATGAACATGGAGAGTCCGCGGCCGTCGCGCGTGCCCTCTTCGGAGCGTGCGAGTACGAGATGGATGTCGGAGTCGCCGTTGGTGATGAAGCGTTTCACGCCGTTGAGCAGCCAGCAGCCGTCTTTTTCGCTGTAGGTGGCCTTGAGCATCACGGACTGGAGGTCGGAACCGGCATCAGGCTCAGTGAGGTCCATCGACATGGTCTCGCCGTGGCACACGCGGGGGATGTAGCGCTGACGTTGGTCTTCGTCGCCGAACTCATAGAGGGTCTCGATGCAGTCTTGCAGCGACCAGATGTTCTCGAAACCGGCATCGCCCGCGCTCACGATTTCGTTGGCGGCCGTATAGACGGTGATGGGGAGGTTGAGACCCTCGTAGCGGCGCGGCATGGTCATGCCGTTCATGCCCGCCTTGATGGTGGCGTCGAGGTTCTCGTAGGTCTTGGCGGCGTAGCGCACGCGTCCGTTCTCGCAGTGAGGACCTTCGGCATCGACCTCCTCGGCGTTGGGAGCCACGACATTGGCCGTCACGTCGCCCACGATGTCGAGCGTGCGGTCGTAGGAGTCCATAGCGTCTTCGAAGTCTTGGGGAGCATAGTCGAAGTCGTCCTTGTCGGCGAAATTGCGTTCCTTGAGTTCCACGATTTTCTTCATCAGCTCGTGCTGCATGTGGAACTTGATTTCGGGATGATCCGTATAGAAATTTGACATGGTTTGTTGTGTTTAATTCGTTCTTTACTTCCAACTGATCCTGTGTGGCAGGGGCTACTTCGAATTTTTCTTGTAGTACTTGATGAGCTTCGGAAGAACCTCCTCGATGGTGCCGTTGATGATGTAGTCGGCAATCTGGTTGATGGGAGCGTTCTCGTCGGAGTTGATGGAGATGATGATGCCCGATTCCTTCATGCCGGCGATGTGCTGGATGGCTCCCGAGATGCCGCAGGCGATGTAAACCTTCGGGCGGACGGTGACGCCGGTCTGTCCAATCTGGCGGTCGTGGTCAATCCATCCGGCATCGACGGCTGCGCGGCTTGCGCCCACCTCGGCGTGGATTTCATGGGCGAATTCATAGAGGAGGTCGAAGCCTTCCTTCGAGCCGACTCCGTAGCCGCCGGCCACGATGATATTGGCACCCTTCAGGTTGTTTTTCGCGGCTTCCACGTGGCGGTCGAGCACTTTCACCACATAGTCGGTGGTCGGCACGTACTTGGCCACGTCATGGCGCACCACTTCGCCCTGATAGTTCTCGTCGAGAATTTCTTTCTTCATCACGCCGTCGCGCACGGTGGCCATCTGAGGACGGTGCTCGGGATTGACGATGGTGGCGATGATGCTGCCTCCGAAGGCAGGACGGATCTGGTAGAGCTGCTGCTCATAGTGCTTGTTGGCGAAGGTGCCGTCGGCTTGCTTTACTTTCATGTCGAAGTCGCCGATTTCCAGCTGGGTGCAGTCGGCGGTGAGTCCGCTGTGCAGGGCGGACGATACGCGCGGACCGAGGTCACGGCCGATGACGGTGGCGCCGAGCAGGCAAATCTGCGGTTTCTCCTCCTTGAAGAGGTTCACCACGGCACTGGTATGGGGCAGCGATGTGTAGGGAAACAGCCCTTCGGCATCGAACACATGGAGCTTGTCAACACCAAACGGCATGATTTGTTTCTCGACTCCCTCAAGTCCCGAGCCGATGGCGATGGCTTCGAGCTGCACGCCCAGTGTGTTGGCGAGCTTGCGGCCCTTGGTGAGGAGTTCCAAACTTACGTCAGCAACCTTGTTGCCTTCAAGTTCACAATATACAAAAACGTTGTTCATTTTTTTCTTTCACTTGGAACGTTCTGACGTCCGTTAACCAATGGTGTTGTTTGCAATCAGTTCCTGAATCAGGCCTTCCACGTCGGCATCGCTCGACGTGAGCACCTTGTTTTCCTTGGCCTTGAAGACAATGCTCTTCACGGCTTTCACGTTGGTTGGCGATCCGGCCTTGCCGATTTGGGCAGGGTCGGCGTCGATGTCGGCGGCTCCCCACGACTGGATAGTGAGGTAAGGGCGCTCCGCGAAGAAGGCTTTCTGCTCTTCCGGCAGGGCGGCGATTTCCTGCGCCGTGGCGGCTTTCTTGTACTTCATCACGAGCTTGGCGTTGCGGCTGCGGCATGGGGCAGCGCTGCCGTTCACCGTCACCACGATGGGCATCGGGGCTTCCACGGTTTCCACGCCTCCGTCGATGTGGCGGCGGGCCACGATGTGCTTGGCATCGCACTCCAGGATTTCTTCCGTGTAGGTAATCTGTGTCAAGCCGAGCTTTTCAGCTACCTGCGGTCCCACCTGTGCCGTGTCGCCGTCGATGGCCTGACGGCCACAGAGGATGATGTCGTAGCCGCCGATTTTGCGGATGGCCTGCGCCAGCGAATAGCTGGTGGCCAGCGTGTCGGCTCCGCCCAGTGCACGGTCGGTCAGCAATACGCCGGCATCGGCTCCGCGGAAGAGACCTTCGCGCAGCACTTCCGTGGCCTTTGGCAGACCCATCGTGAGCATCGTGATGGTCGAACCCGGATTCGCATCCTTCAATCTCAGTGCCTGTTCCAAGGCGTTCAAATCCTCGGGATTGAACACGGCCGGCAGTGCGGCACGGTTCACCGTTCCTTCAGGAGTCATCGCGTCAGGGCCCACGTTGCGTGTGTCTGGCACCTGCTTGGCGAGTACAATGATTTTCAAACTCATAAAAAAGTGTGTGTTATGATTGGTTCTTTTTTCTCAGAATCTCTATCGGGCTGAGACCGGCGGAAACATGCATTCTCTCTACGCCGACACGCCCTCAGAACAAGTCTCTGACGACTTTGCAAAATCCACCCACTGCATGTTTCAGCGTGCAAAGTTACTCAAAACTTTTGGTATTCCAACTATGCGGGGGAAAAATATTGCACATTCCGGCGATTATTGTGTCGTTGCCTACTCTCAACTGGCAAGTGCAAAATTAGCGATTTTTCGAAAGAAAACATTCT